>CAJTEM010000041.1 GCA_910575255.1 Lachnospiraceae bacterium
TACGTCTGGATTGTTTCCGTCTTTTTCCGGCAAGGGAACGCCCATCGAAGTCTGCAGCTTTGCAGAGCAGATTTTTATCATCGGCTGCCGACATAAGACAATGGTTGATCGGAACAAAGGAGTTTCCATCGGACCATCCGAGCGTCAGCATACGGTAACCGTTCTTGTACTTCATGCAACAGTGGTCAAAGACTTTCGCCAAAAGTTCTGTTTTCTTTGAGCGGGAACGGTCAAACAGACTGTCATCAATAATGAAGACATCTTTGCGGTTCTCATCTGTAAGCGGCTTCATGAAATCATTGATGATACGGCTTGAAAGTAAGGTTGTGAACCGAAACCAGTTAATCTTTGCATTATTGAGGAAACGATAAACGGTGTTTTTGCAGAATGAACCGTCAAATGTGCCGGTTTTCCGCTGCATATACATGCTCCGATTCGAGAAAATGAGACAAAACAGGTATCGAAACACTTCGATTACCGGGATTCCTTTAGCTTTTCCGGCATTACATTTGAAAAGAAGCTTTCCGATTTGGAATCTATTCATAAAATTTGTGACTGAATTGAAAATCTCGTTTTCGTTTTCCTCAGAATGTGGTATACTTGACATGGCATAAATCTCCTTGCTGTGTGATTGTTTTTCGCAACTCAATTATACCATAAGCAAGCGATTTATGCCTTTTTTATGGACTAAAGTATTGATTTTTCAAGGTTCAACACACCAAATGGTGTGGGAAGTTTGAGTAATATAAGTATACGGTTACAAATTTTTGGAAAGACGTTCGATCAAGGAATTAGAATACTTTTTATGATGCTGGCCTTAATATTAGACGATAACTCTGAAAATTTTATGTTATTAGAGAATGGATCAGAGATTATTTTGAAAAGAGATAAGGATATCATATATACTTATGTACAAGAAGGGTATGAAACCGATTTTCCATATAAACTATTAGGAAAAAGTGTAATACACTTAGATAGGAATAATTAAAATCATATTTTTATGCTTGCATAATGTTTCAGGTCCGGGTCGTCCGCATCCATAAACCGGTACAGATCTCCGGGAAGGAGGTCTACCTTCCATTTATTAAGGGCAGTCTGTATCCTCCCGGCATTCAGGCCGCTGCTCCAGTAGGCATCCGGGTCTATGGCAACACTGCCGCTCTCCCGGATTCTTTTTTGTATAATCCGCATCAGGATAAGGGCAATCATACAGATAAGAAGGTGCGCCGTGACATGTTCCGGTGTACTTACATAAAGGGGCGGGTCTCCAGGTCGCTTTTCATCACGCGGAACTGGTCCTCGATCTGTGTCAGGCCATGATACTTCTCGATTACTTCCGCGCATTCATGGTCAATTCCGAAGTGACGGTCTGGTAATAGCCCAGGCTCTTTTTATATTCAGCCACCTTCTCGAAGTCCACAAATGCTCTGATTTTTGAAGAATCGAGGATTTCCCCGGTCTTCTCATTGACACATTCTTTTTTGAAGAGCTTCCGCAGGCTTTTGGATTGATGGGCGCTAATCCGGAAATTTTCCTGTGTTCTTCCGGTTTTTTTAGAAATCCAGAAATTTTTTGTTTTCCTGTTCTGCCTGTGCCTGGAATTTCTGGCTCCAGTAGACCACTACCTTTTTTTCAACGGTACGCTTATTGCTATTTTCGTCTTTGACTGTTTTCTTAACGATCCTGGATTTGTATTTAAAATCCTTATTGACAGAAATATAGCTTTCCTCACTATAGGTCCATTCTTGTTCCTTTTTTGTGCTTTTGAGCAGGCTCTTTGAAACAATGTACCTGTTTCCAGCATCCGAAACATGCAGGAGGTTTGGGTAATTGCAGATTCCGCGGTCGGCAATGAGGATAAAGCGGGAGAAATCCATGCCGTCGATGTTGTTTTCCAGGGATTCTAGATGATCTGCGGGGAGCGGTGAGCCTTTTTTACAAGGTTTGTGTTGATGCGGCGGATGATTTTTTCTTTATTGGCAAAAAGGAAGTCCAGGGTATCGAAGACATTGTCGGGGTTGTGTGGACCAAGGACAGGCTCATAGTAATCTTCGTTCTGCCGCATAGTGGCGGACCTGGAAGCGGGATTTAAAAGCCTGCCGAAAATAAGCATCTTTGCGAAGCTGTAGACATCATACTGCAGCTTAGTGAAGCCCTTATAGGAAGAGAAGAAGGTATTGAGTCCCAGTTCCTCAAGGATGCGTTCCAGCAGGACATAGGAGAAGAGTTTGGGGTGCCCGAAGCAGTCAGGGTTGCCTTCCTTTATAGAGAAATGATAGTCCTGTGCAGGAATAGGACTCTGGCGGTCTGTCATCAAAGCGGTCCAAAGGCGCGATATTGAAAACGACCTATAGACTGACTGTATAATTATGTCATAAATCAATAAAAAAGTAAGGAAAAGCTTGCAAAATAAGGAAATTTTTTATGATACCGGTTTATTCAAGTGGCAAACTCGGGGGGGACGCCTTGGGGGAAGGGAGGAAGCCGGGAGGTATGCTCTGAAAAAGGGTTCCTCCAGTGCCAGACATTCCAATGGCCTATAGTCAAAAACCGTGCTTTTTCTGAAGCCACCCGTTGAGAAATCCCGGAATTTATGGTAAACTACAAAGAACGGGCATCCCGGCGCGGCCTGAGCGGTTGCGGTGCGGATAAAGGACGGAGGTTGACATGACAGCGATAATTGATTACGATGCGGGGAATCTGCGCAGTGTGGAGAAGGCGCTGCAGGCATTGGACGAGGAGACGATGATTACCCGGGACAGGGCAGAGATTCTGGCTGCAGACCGTGTGATTCTTCCGGGCGTCGGTTCCTTCGGTGATGCCATGGAGCGGCTGCACGGGTATGGAATGGCGGAGGTGATTCATCAGGCCGTGAAAGAGGGTATGCCGTTTCTGGGGATCTGTCTGGGGCTGCAGCTGCTTTTTGAGCGCAGTGATGAGAGCAAGGGCGTTGAGGGGCTGGGGATCCTGAAAGGGGAGATTCTGCGGCTTCCGGAAGGGGAAGGAAGAAAGATTCCCCACATGGGATGGAATTCCCTGAAGATTCGGCAGGGGAGCCGGTTGTTTGCCGGGGTCGAATCCGGATCCTATGTCTATTTTGTACATTCTTATTATCTGAAGGCGGCGGATGAGGCACAGGTGGCGGCTTCGACGGAGTATACGGCTCATATTCATGCGGCAGTGGAGAGCGGCAATGTGTTTGCCTGTCAGTTTCATCCGGAAAAGAGCGGCAGTACAGGATTGGCGATTCTCAAGAATTTTGTCCAATGCCGATGATCTCTGAATGCGAACAGGCGGACGAAAAAGTGGAACTGCTACGAATACGGCGATAAGGAGCGGCATAATGTTTACGAAACGAATCATTCCCTGTCTGGATGTGCACAACGGACGGGTGGTAAAGGGTGTCAATTTTGTGAATCTGCGGGATGCCGGGGATCCGGTGGAGATCGGAGCCGCCTATGACAAGGCCGGTGCAGATGAGCTGGTATTTTTGGATATTACGGCATCCTCTGATCAGAGGGAGACCGTGGTGGATATGGTGCGGCGGGTGGCTGAGACGGTGTTCATTCCGTTTACCGTCGGCGGAGGGATCCGGACGGTGGAGGATTTCCGCAGATTGCTGCGGGAGGGGGCGGATAAGATCTCGGTCAATTCCTCCGCGATTAACACACCGCGGCTGATTTCGGATGCGGCGGATAAGTTCGGGCGTCAGTGCGTGGTGGTGGCGATTGACGCCAGACGGCGTCCGGATGGTTCCGGGTGGAATGTGTTTAAGAACGGCGGCCGGGTGGATACCGGTCTGGACGCCGTGGAATGGGCGAGAAAGGCCGACCGCCTGGGTGCAGGGGAGATCCTTCTGACCAGCATGGATTGTGACGGGACAAAGGCAGGGTATGACAATGAGCTGACGGCTCTGATAGCGGATCAGGTGTCGGTTCCGGTGATTGCCTCTGGCGGCGCGGGCACGATGGAGCATTTTTATGAGGCACTGACAGTGGGAAAGGCGGATGCGGCACTGGCAGCGTCGCTGTTTCATTATAAGGAACTGGAGATCCGAAAGCTGAAGCATTATCTGCAAAAGAGGGGAGTGCCGGTGCGGATCTGAGAGTGCAGAAGCAAAGAGAATAAAAAACACGAAGGAGGATAGGCGAATGGGCGCGATTTCCAATGACTGGCTGGGGCCGATAGGAGAAGAATTTAAGAAACCATATTACAAGAAGCTGTATGAAAAGGTGAAGGAAGAGTATCAGACCCGGCAGATATTCCCGGATGCCGATGATATATTCAATGCCTTTGACTTCACCCCGCTTTCGGAGGTGAAGGTGGTAATTCTGGGGCAGGATCCGTATCATGATGTCGGGCAGGCACACGGACTTTGCTTTTCGGTGAAGCCGGATGTGAAGATTCCCCCGTCTCTGGTGAATATCTATAAGGAGCTTCACGATGATCTGGGCTGCACGATCCCCAACAACGGTTATCTGGTAAAATGGGCAAAGCAGGGAGTGCTGCTTTTAAATACAGTATTGACGGTACGTGCGCATGCAGCGAATTCTCACCGGGGGATCGGATGGGAGGAGTTTACGGACGCAGCGATCCGGATTCTGAATGAACAGGATCGGCCGATCGTATTTATTCTCTGGGGACGTCCGGCGCAGCGCAAAGAACTCATGCTGAATAATCCCAGGCATTTGATTTTAAAGGCGCCTCATCCGAGTCCGCTGTCTGCAAGCAGCGGTTTCTTTGGCAGTAAGCCTTTCAGCAAGACGAATGCATTTCTGGAAAAGAATGGATTGACGCCGATCGACTGGCAGATTGAGAACGTTTAGGAGAGAGAACACCATATGAATATCATCGAATTTTTAAAAATCGTGGTCTTTGGTATTGTCGAGGGTTTTACGGAATGGCTGCCCATCAGCAGTACCGGACATATGATTCTGCTGGAGGAGCTGATTCCTTTAAGGGTGACGGAGGATTTCTGGAACGTTTTTAAGGTAGTGATCCAGCTGGGGGCGATTCTGGCAGTAGTGATGCTGTACTTTCGCAAGCTGAATCCCTTTGACAGGGGAAAAAGCGGCCGTCAGAGGCGGGATACGATGCTTTTGTGGTTTAAGATTGCAGCAGCCTGTGTTCCGGTGGTAGTGGTGGCAATGCCGCTGGACGACTGGATGGATGCACATCTGTACAATGGCTTTGTGGTGGCCGCCATGCTGATTGTTTACGGTATATTATTCATTATGGTGGAAAACAGGAACCGTTATCTGGAATTTCCGGTTCAGCGGGTGTCACAGATCGATCTTCGGACTGCGGTATACATCGGGTGTTTTCAGCTTTTGGCCCTGGTACCGGGGACATCTCGTTCCGGGGTGACGATTATCGGGGCCATGCTGCTGGGGTGCTCCCGGGCGGCATCCGCGGAATTCACATTTTTTCTGGGGATTCCGGTTATGTTCGGGGCCAGCCTGTTAAAGATTGTCAAATTCTTTCTAAAGGCTGACCGCATGTTTTCCGGCGCAGAGATCTTTTATCTGATTGCTGCCATGATCATTGCTTTTGTGGTATCCGTATATTCCATCAAATTCTTGATGGGATATATCAAAAGAAATGATTTCCGGCTGTTCGGATATTACCGCATTCTGCTTGGGATCGTTGTAGTTGCCTATTTTACCGTAGCTGCTTTGATGGCATAGGATTCGGAAAAGGCATCAAAAAGGGGCGAATCCGCCCCTTTTTGTTACACTCCCTCTGCGATTTCGTATACCAGACGTTCGGAATCCTCCCAGCCGAGGCAGGGATCGGTAATGGATTTGCCATAACAGTGTTCTCCGATCTTCTGGCTTCCCGGTTCAATATAGCTTTCGATCATAACACCCTTTACGAAGCTTTGCAGATCCTTGGAATGCCTGCGGCTGTGCAGAACTTCCTTGACAATACGGATTTGCTCCAGATACCGTTTGTTGGAATTGGAGTGATTGGCATCCACAATACAGGCCGGGTTTTGCAGATTCCGTTCGGTATAGAGCTGATGAAGCAGAATCAGGTCTTCGTAATGATAGTTGGGCAAGCATTGTCCATGTTTGTTGACGGCCCCGCGGAGGATCGTGTGGGTCCATGGGTTGCCGGTAGTTTTGACCTCCCAGTCCCGCATGATGAACTCGTGTCCGCTCTGAGCCGCCTGCACAGAGTTCAGCATAACGGTCAGATCGCCGCTGGTGGGATTCTTCATGCCGACCGGAACATGGCAGCCGCTGGATACCAGGCGATGCTGCTGGTTCTCGACAGAACGTGCACCGACGGCAATGTAGGACATGATATCGTCAAGATAGCTTACATTGTCCGGATAAAGCATCTCGTCCGCTGTGGAAAGCTCGGTCTCCTGCAGAACCCGCATATGGATCCGGCGAATGGCATAGAGACCTTCTGCCATGCTGGGGCGCTTTTCCGGATCCGGTTGGTGAAGCATTCCCTTGTAGCCCTCTCCGGTGGTCCGGGGCTTGTTGGTATAAACCCGCGGAATGATCAGCAGCCTGTCCTTTGTCTCCTCCTGAAGCCGGACCAGACGGCTGGTATAATCCAGCACAGAATCTTCATTGTCAGCGGAGCAGGGACCGATGATGACCAGAAACCGATTGCTCTCACCAGTCATGACCTGTCTGACCTCCTCGTCACGTCTGGCTTTTATCAGGGCACATTCCATGGGAAGAGGGAACTGTTCTTTGATTTCTGCCGGGGTGGGCAGCTTATTGATGAATTCGAAGCTCATAATTATTCTCCTCATACGTTTGATCCTGTGAATCCAATTATAATATGGGAAAACGCAAATTGCAATGACCGAATGCAAGAGATTGCGTGAATCCTCTGATACTTTGTTGCTTCTCTCCCCGTTTCCCGTTCTTTTGAGACTGGTAAATACCAGCTCTGGAAAAAGATCTCGACCGGCAAGCTTTCGTCTCACTCCTTTTTCTAAGGCGTACCTTCCGGCAGAACTTACCTGACTAACATTGGATGCGGCCGGTCTTCCTCACCTGGCTGTATTCCCTGCCGCATGGGCGGCGGCATTCTCTGATTTTTCGGTCCCGCCCTCAGTAAACTGTGTTTCCAGCTTTTGAAGCAGCTCCTGTGCTTCTCTGGCCCGCTTGAGAATGACCTCGGTTTCCGGGATCTCAATGTCATGAATCAGCACATTGCGGAGTTTTCGCAAAGAGATGATGGCTCCGATGCAGTCCTGGCTCAGCAGATTCATGCGCTTTAAAGAATTGATGTGAAAGGCGCCTCGCTGTTTGGGAGAGTTCCGGTAGGTGATATGGTTCAGCAGATCCTCCAGGGGCACCCAGTTCTCAAGAAACTGCTGGATCGCAGCGGCAGCGCTTTCATCACAAGTATGGTTAACTGTGCGCAGATCCTGATAGGTCTGATAATGCATGGCATTGCCCGTGATGATCTGATCGATAATCTGCTGCGAGATATTCCGCCTGTCCTTCTCGAACTTTACGGATTTCATGACAGGTTCAATCGCCTTGACGCTGTTCATCCCCAGGCGGCTGATCAGACGGTACAAAAGCTCGATATCTCCCATACGCAGTTCGACATCTTCCTTGCGGAAATTACTGCTCAGATAATTGTACAGGTAGGAGGCCAGGTCATATTGGCTGTCAAAGGAGGCCTTTTTGTTGAGAATACGTTTATCACCGGCACTCTGGAGACGTTCCAGAGCGATCTCACCGGTCAGTACCAGGCCGTTCAGCTCATCGATGATGGCGAGCTCCTCCTCGGACAGGCGGCCCTGTAGAGGCTTGTAGACCAGATCATGCTCGACTTCGGACCAGGCATGCATCAACAGAGATGCGACCTGGATCTCCAAACGGGCGGAAATATATCGCTTCTGAGCGTGAGTCAGGGTATCTTCTTTCAGCAGAGAACGATAATGAGTAGCCCAATAGCCGGAAAAACGCCGGTTGTATGAGGGCGGCTTGGACAGATCCGGAAAGTGACGGATGCTCTGGATCTCAAACTGATCCCGGATCAGGTCTCCGGTCTTATCCCGGTCGCCGGGGAAATATAAGGATACCCGGATGCCACAGAGATCGGCAATATCATCATAGATTTCCCGCATGTTCTTGTAGGGAGTTTCCCGCTGACTGTTCCGGCGGGTGACCTTGCTTCTCAGACGGTCGGGATTCTTGGCACGAGAAGTTACCATGGCACGAATACCGGCAGATTGCAGGGCAGTCTCCAGCTGAGAGGCGGCCAGTCTGCCGGCAGCTTCATAAAAGGGAATTTTCTTTTTGTAATTTTCGATGAACTGACTGATTAAATCCATGGCATACCTCCGTTAAATGATACAGACTTTGAAAAGCTTTTATGCATGCCGTATCTGTGCTGATTTTCCGTGTGTAAACACACCACGCGGACATTATCATTAAGTATAACAAATTGGACAGGGAAAGCAAGCGGGGAATTGATAAATATACAGAAATGTTATCTGCACTTTATGAAAAAGAAGGAGAAAAGAGGGAGACAAAAGGTGAGAGTTTGGGAAACAGACAAAAGGATGGAATATCAGCTGGTCAAAAGCGACAGGAAGACCATGGCAATTCAGGTCGGGATTGACGGGACAGTGACAGTGCGTGTCCCGAAACGCTGCAGTAAAAAGCTGATTGAGGATTTTGTGCAGGAACACAGAACGTGGATTTGCAAAAAGCAGGAGGAGCTTGGCAGGAGAGCCAGGGAGAGGGAAAAAAGAAGGGAAGGTATGCCGGAGTGGAGCCAGGAGGATTATCAGCAGCATAGAACAGCGGCCGGGCGGGTGCTGCGGGAGCGGGCAGAGTATTTTGCCAGGCAGATGGGGGGAAGCTTTGAGAGGATTTCGATTCGGGATCAAAAGACTCGCTGGGGAAGCTGCAGCACACGAGGGAATCTGAATTTTAACTGGCGTCTGATTCTCGCACCTTTAGAGATTCTGGACTATGTAGTGGTTCATGAGCTGGCGCATCGGAAGGAGATGAACCATTCGGAGCGTTTCTGGAGACTGGTGGCACAGGTGCTTCCGGACTATCAGGAGAGAAAGCAATGGCTGAAGGAGAACGGAGATCTTCTGATGAGCGGTGTCGTCTTTCGTGGGAGTTACTTTTCACAGGGTGGTGTTCCGAAAGATACGCTCTGGAAAAAGGGTTCCCCGGACCTCGGGTTTCGGATACAGAAACTCTAAGCTTGCAGAAATCTGTTAAAAGCAGTGTCAAAAATACAGAACTCGTTTCGCTCTTAGCAAAAATCAGGAATTTTAGGAATTCTTGATCTCGAAACCGGAAAAATCCGCAGACCATTTCCGATGGCTTCTCTCCCCGTTTCCCTGGCGTACCTTTCAGAAACGCTTAACTTACTGACATTGCCAGTGAAAAGTAACCGCGGGGCAGAGAGCGCTGTTCCTTCCGGTTTATGGAATTGACAACCTTATTCAGGGAATTTATAATGGAGGAAAAAGCAGCCTTTGGCTGCGACAGGAAGAATGGAGACGTGAGACTATGACCTTTACTTATCCTGCGGTATTTACCCCGCACAAGGAGGATGCCGGCTATCATGTGGTGTTTCCGGATCTGGAATGCTGCGAGGCGGACGGGCCGGATCTGGAGGATGCCTTGGAGGAGGCCAGAGAGGCTGCCTATAACTGGCTGGCAGTGGAGCTGGAGGAAGGGGGAGAATTTCCGGCACAGACTCATGCAGAGGATATGGAGTTGCCGGAGGGAAGCTTTGTGAGGCAGATTATGATCCGGATTAAGCTGCTGCCGGATAATGACTGAGAGGAAAATCTGCAGCGTGGCGAAGGCAGGCTGTACTGCGGCGGAAAGGAATCATGTTGCTGAAGCGACCCGCCGCAGGCGGAGAATCCTGCGGAGCAGGATTCTTTTTTATAAAATTAAGTTGAGGAGGGTTACAGAATGGGTGAAATGTTTTCTTCGTTTGACGGGACGCAGCTGTTTCTGAATAAGGAGGTTCCGGCACAGGCCAGGGCAGTGGCAGTGATTGTACATGGATTGTGCGAGCATCAGGGACGGTATGATTACTTTGCAGAGAAGTTCCATCAGGCAGGAATCGGAACCTACCGTTTCGACCACCGGGGGCACGGACGTTCAGAGGGTGAACGGACGTTTTATACGGATTTTAATGAGCTGCTTGATGACACTCATGTGGTGGTAAACATGGCGATTGCAGAGAATCCGGATCTTCCGGTATTTCTGATCGGGCACAGCATGGGCGGATTCACGGTATCCCTGTATGGGGCCAAGTATCCGGATCAGAGGCTTCGGGGAATCGTGACAAGCGGGGCGCTGACCTATGACCTCGGAGGGCTGATTACCGGGGTGCCGAAGGGGCAGGATGTGCATACCAAGCTGCCTAATGAGCTGGGAGCAGGTGTGTGCTCTGTGACTGAGGTGGTAGACTGGTATGGGAAAGATCCCTATAACACCAAGACCTTTACCACCGGGCTTTGTTATGCGATCTGTGACGGCCTTGCCTGGTTTGAGGAGAAGGTGAGGAATTTTGCCTATCCCGTGTTGATGCTTCATGGAGAGAAGGACGGTCTGGTGAGTGTAAGGGATACGTATCGCTTCTTTGGGGAGGCAGCCTCCACGGATAAGCAGATGAAGATCTATGGGAATCTGTTTCATGAGATCTTTAATGAGTATTGCAAGGATGAAGTGATTGGGGATGTGCTGCGCTGGATCGGGCAGAGAACGGCTTGACAAACCCTGAAAAATGACGTAGAATCAAGCGTGACGAGGAAGGGGAACAGTAAGCTGCCATACATGTCCAGAGAGGAAGCCGCAGGGTGCGAGGCTTCCATGTCACTGAAGGCTGAACCGGCCCCGGAGTTTCTGCATGAAAGTGCAGCGTGAGGATCCGGCGTTAACGGAGATTAAGAGGGCTTCCCGTTTTATCGATGAGGGCAGCTAATTGGGGTGGTACCGCCGAACGGATAAGCAGATTCGGTCCCCTGTCGCAGGTGGCAGGGGATCGGATTTTTTTGTTTCACAGGAAATAGCGTCCTATGACATGGGACAGTGTTTGCCACAGGCATTGGGGGAGAAAAAAGACAGTCAAGGAGGAAGATCATGGCCAGTGAGAAGAAATTAGTGGAGGCAATCACATCCATGGGCGAGGATTTTGCCCAGTGGTACACGGATGTGGTAAAGAAAGCAGAGCTGTGCGACTATGCCAGTGTGAAGGGATGTATGGTGATCAAGCCTGCAGGGTATGCCCTTTGGGAGAATATCCAGAAAGAACTGGATAAGCGTTTTAAGGAGACGGGCGTGGAGAACGTATACATGCCAATGTTTATTCCGGAGGGGCTGCTCCAGAAGGAGAAGGACCATGTGGAGGGATTTGCTCCGGAAGTGGCATGGGTGACACATGGAGGCATGGAAAAGCTGCAGGAGAGAATGTGCGTGCGTCCGACTTCCGAGACGCTGTTCTGTGATTTTTACGCCCGGGACATCCATTCCTACCGGGATCTGCCGAGGGTGTATAATCAGTGGTGCTCTGTGGTGAGATGGGAGAAGACCACTCGTCCTTTCCTGCGTTCGAGAGAATTTTTGTGGCAGGAGGGGCACACAGCGCATGCCACGGCTGAAGAAGCTCAGGAGCGTACCGAACAGATGCTGAATGTATATGCGGATTTCTGTGAGGAGGTGCTGGCGATCCCGGTCATCCGCGGACAGAAGACAGACAAGGAGAAATTCGCCGGCGCGGAGGCTACCTATACGATTGAGGCGCTGATGCATGACGGAAAGGCGCTGCAGTCCGGTACCAGCCATAATTTCGGTGACGGGTTTGCCAAAGCTTTTGAGATTCAGTATGCGGCAAAGGATAATTCTCTGCGGTATGTGCATCAGACTTCCTGGGGAATGTCCACCCGGATTATCGGGGCCATCATTATGGTTCACGGGGATGACAGCGGGCTGGTGCTTCCGCCCCGGATTGCCCCGACACAGGTGATGATTGTACCGATTCAGCAGAAAAAAGAAGGGGTACTGGAGAAGGCATTTGCTATTCAGGACGCGTTATCTGATTTTCGGGTGAAGGTGGATGATTCGGATAAGAGCCCGGGCTGGAAGTTCAGTGAATCCGAGATGCGCGGTATTCCGGTACGGGTGGAGATCGGACCCAAGGATATGGCTCAGAACCAGGCAGTCCTGGTGCGGCGGGATACCCATGAGAAGCTGGTGGTGGCTTTGGATGAGATTGCCGCAAAGACAGGAGAACTGCTGGAACAGATACAGAGAGAAATGCTGGAACGTGCCCGTGCCCATCGGGATTCCCACACTTATGAGGCGACGGATTTTGAGACCTTTGCCAGGACGGTGGAAGAAAGGCCCGGATTTGTGAAGGCTATGTGGTGCGGAAACCGGGAATGCGAGGATAAGATCCGGGAAGTGACCGGCGCAACCTCACGGTGCATGCCTTTTGCGCAGGAGCATTTGTCCGATCATTGCGTCTGCTGTGGGAAGCCGGCTGCTAAGATGGTATACTGGGGAAGAGCATACTAAAGCGGGGGTCGGGTTTCCCGAGAGGTTCCCTGGAGAGAGGAACGGATAAAAGGAAAAGCTGAGGCCCTAAAGGCAGAAAGGAAGAACAGGAGCACAGGGAAAAACAGATGGAAAGGGCTGAGAGTGTATGAAAAAACAGCGCATCGCGATGCCGCCGCAGGTAGAGGGAATTATTGAAAGGCTGAGGCAGGCCGGGTTTGAGGCTTATGCGGTAGGCGGCTGTGTCAGGGATACCCTTTTGGGGCGGGAGCCGGGAGACTGGGATATCACGACCTCAGCCCGTCCGGAAGCGGTGAAACGGCTGTTCCGGCGGACTATTGACACCGGAATCCAGCATGGGACAGTCACAATTCTGATGGATAAGAGCGGATATGAGGTAACGACTTATCGGATTGATGGGGAGTATGAGGATGGGCGCCACCCGAAGGAGGTGGCGTTTACTTCAGAGCTTCTGGAGGATCTGAGGCGAAGGGATTTTACCATCAATGCCATGGCCTACAGCCATGAGACCGGGATCGTGGATGCCTTTGACGGCATGGGTGATTTAAACAGGCGGAGAATCCGCTGTGTGGGAAATGCCATGGAACGGTTCGGGGAGGATGCCCTGCGGATATTGCGGGCGATCCGTTTCTCTGCTCAGCTGGATTTTGCGGTTGAGGAAAAGACTTATGAGGCGATTTCCCGGATTGCACCCAATCTTGCAAAGGTCAGCAGGGAAAGGATTCAGGTAGAGTTAACGAAGCTTTTGTGCTCAGACCATCCGGAGAAGATCCGGGAAGTATATGAGACAGGAATCAGCAAATATATTTCTCCGGCATTTGCCAGGCTGCCCTGGAGGGACTTTCAGGCGCGAAAGGAACTTGGGACTGAAAAATATGTGCGCTGGGCGTCATTCCTTTGCCTGGCAGGCCCGGAACGGGCGGCGGAGGTTCTTAAGGATCTGAAGTTGGACAATGATACCATAAGCAAGGTGCGGACTCTGGCGGCCTGGGCCGGCAGAGAGGTCAGGCCGGAGGCGGCTGCGGTTCGCAGGATCATGAGCGGGATGGCTCCGGAGGTATGGGATGCGCTGATGGAACTGAACGGATATGGCGAGGAGATTAAACGGCTGACAGAGGAGATCCGGGCAAGGGGAGATTGCCTGGGGCTAAAGCAGCTGGCAATCGATGGCCGGGATCTGATTGCGGCCGGGATGCAGCCGGGAAAGGAGCTGGGACAGCTTCTGCAGAAGCTTCTGGAGACAGTGCTGGAATGTCCCCAAAAAAATGAGAAGGAGATCTTGCTGGCTGAGGCAAAAAACAGTAACCTTTTACAATCCCGGCAATAAAAAACTTGCGGGAAAGAAAGACATATGATATAATCGCGGCAGATAAAAATGACAGGAGGACGAAAGCGGTATGAAACACATAAAAACCTTGAACAATAAGACCTTGAAGGAGTCCATGAAGAAAGGCGGCTGCGGCGAGTGCCAGACATCCTGCCAGTCTGCATGCAAGACATCCTGCACGGTAGGCAATCAAAGCTGTGAGAATGCAAACCGGTAATCCAGCCACTTCAGATGAATATTTGAATAGTCAGAGAACAGGCAAAGACCCCTATGGTCCACGATTGTAGGGGTTTTTCGTTATGAGCAGGATTTTTGCTGCATTTGGAGGATAAAGGAGAATATTTGTGATTCATCAATATAGAAATAACGGCTACAACATCGTGATGGATGTGGCAAGCGGTTCCGTACATGTGGTGGATGATGTGGCATATGATGCGATTGCCTTGCTGGAGCCGAAGCTTGGGGAGCTGGAGAAACCAGAGAAGCTTTCCGAAGAGCTGCGTGCCCGGGTGAGGGAGCAGCTGGCAGCTTCCTTCAGCAATCAGAAGATCAACGAAGCGCTGGGGGAGATCCAGGAGCTGGTCGATGCCGGGGAGCTGTTTACCAAGGATATTTATCAGGAATATGTTACGGAGTTCAAAAAGCGCAAGACAGTAGTCAAGGCATTGTGCCTTCACGTTGCCCATGACTGTAACCTGGGATGCCGCTATTGCTTTGCCGAGGAGGGAGAGTACCATGGGCGGCGGGCTCTTATGAGCTTTGAGGTGGGGAAAAAAGCTCTGGATTTCCTGATTGCCAATTCCGGCAACCGAAGGAATCTGGAAGTGGATTTTTTTGGCGGAGAGCCGCTGATGAACTGGGATGTGGTGAAGCAGCTGGTAGAGTACGGCAGATCGAAAGAAGAAGCCTGTGGAAAACATTTCCGGTTTACCCTGACTACCAATGGGGTATTGCTGAATGATGAGATCATGGAATTCTGCAACCGGGAGATGAGCAATGTGGTGCTGAGCCTCGACGGACGCCGTGAGGTGAATGATTTTATGCGCCCTACCCGCAATGGAAAAGGCAGCAGCTATGATATCATTGTTCCGAAATTTCAGAAGTTTGCGAAGTCCCGTGCAGGGAAAGACTATTATGTGAGAGGGACCTTTACCCGCTGTAATCTGGATTTCTCCGAGGATGTGAAGCATTTTGCAGATCTGGGGTTTGACCAGATGTCTGTTGAGCCGGTGGTGGCGCCGCCAGAAGAGCCATACGCCATCCGTGAGGAGGATCTGCCCCGGATTCTGGAAGAGTATGATAAGCTGGCATTGGAGTACATTAAAAGGAAGAAGGAAGGAAGAGGCTTTCAATTTTTCCATTTTATGATAGATCTGAGTCAGGGACCCTGTGTGGCCAAGCGGCTTTCCGGCTGCGGGTCGGGTACGGAATATCTGGCAGTGACTCCCTGGGGTGATTTCTATCCCTGCCATCAGTTTGTGGGGCAGGAGGATTTCCGGATGGGGAGTGTGGATGAGGGTATTATCCGGACAGATATCCGGGATGAGTTTAAACTCTGCAATGTGTATGCCAAGGAGAGGTGCCGGGACTGTTTTGCAAGGTTCTATTGCAGCGGAGGCTGTGCAGCGAATTCTTATCATTTTCACGGCAGCATTACGGACGCCTATGAGATCGGCTGTGAGATGCAGAAAAAGCGGATCGAATGCGCGATTATGATTCAGGCAGCGTTGGCAGAGGAGACATGAGAAACCCCCTTCGGGGATACCAGGATGTCCAAAAATCATGGACAAAAAAGGAGAAACCCCCTTCGGGGATACCAAGATGTCCAAAAATCATGGACAAAAAAGGAGAAAAGAAAATGAATAACAGTAAGGGAAAGGGACTTTTAGGCCTGCTGGTCTTGTTGTTTGCGGTGGGGCTGTTTGGGTTCTTCGGCTATGATACCATGGACCAGATCAAGCTGGGGCTGGATCTGGCCGGCGGCGTCAGCATCACTTATCAGGCAGTAGAGGAGAATCCGTCGGATGAAGATATGGCGGACACGGTCTACAAGCTGCAGCAGAGGGTACAGAATTACAGTACAGAGGCAGAGGTATACCGGGAGGGATCCAATCGGATTAATATCGATATTCCCGGTGTTTCGGATGCCAATGCTATCTTGCAGGATCTGGGAAAGCCGGGGTCTCTGATCTTTATCGATGAGACCGGACAGGTGATCCTGACCGGGGATCAGGTGGCGACGGCTAAGGTGGGACAGATGGAACAGAACGGAATCCGTTCCTATGTGGTCAGCCTGACTTTCACTCCGGAGGGAACTACCAGCTTTGCGGAAGCGACGACGAACAATGTGGGTAAACGCATTTCCATTATTTATGACGGAGCCGTTATTTCCAGTCCGGTGGTGCGGGAGGCGATTACCGGCGGACAATGTCAGATCGACGGTATGGACGGATACGATGAGGCGAATAATCTGGCCTCGACCATCCGGATCGGTTCTCTGTCCCTGGAATTGGAAGAGCTGCGTTCCAATGTGGTGGGCGCCAAGCTGGGACAGGAGGCGATCGCGACCAGCCTGAAGGCCGGTGCAATCGGTTTTGCCCTGGTGGCGGTATTCATGATTGCAGTCTATCTGGTACCGGGCGTGGCTGCCGTGCTGGCTCTGGCAATGTATGTAGGACTGATTCTGATTCTGCTGGCAGCCTTTGAGGTGACGCTGACCTTGCCGGGTATTGCTGGCATTATCCTTTCTGTAGGTATGGCCGTGGATGCCAATGTTATCATCTTTACCCGTATCAAGGAGGAACTCGGGCATGGCAAAGTCGTGAGATCAGCGATCAAAACCGGTTTCAGCAAGGCTCTTTCAGCGATTGTGGACGGCAATATAACCACATTGATTGCGGCGGCCGTGCTTTATTTCCGCGGTTCCGGTACAGTCAAAGGTTTTGCCACCACCCTGGCAATCGGTATTATCCTGTCGATGTTCACGGCTCTTTTCGTGACCCGTTTTGCTATTTATGGTTTGCTTAACATCGGGATCGAGAGCCCGAAGTTCTATGGCGTGAAAAAGGAAGGAAGGGTAATCGGTTTTCTCGGTAAGAGAAAGGTATGCTTTGCCATTTCGATTGTGATGGTAGCAGCAGGATGGGCGGCAATGCTTCTGAATAATGGCCAGACCGGGAGAGCGCTCAATTATGGAATGGATTTTACCGGCGGCACTTCGACAAATGTGACGTTTAATGAGAACCTTTCTCTGGAGGATATCTCCAGCCGGGTCGTACCGGTGGTTTCTGAGATTACCGGCAATGCAGATGTGCAGACCCAGAAGGTGGAGGGCACCAATGAGGTGATTATTAAGACCCAGACCTTGTCTGTGGATCAGAGGCAGGCGCTGGAGGATGCCATGGTGGAAAATTTCGGCGTGGAGAAGGAACTGATCACGGCAGAGAGCATTTCCGCAGCGGTCAGCAAGGAGATGAAGCAGGATGCGGTCGTGGCCGTGGTGCTGGCGACTATTCTGATGCTTTTGTATATCTGGTTCCGGTTCAAGGATATCCGTTTTGCAACCAGTGCAATTCTGGCGCTGGTGCATGATGTGCTGGTGGTTCTGACCTTTTATGCGGTGGCGAAATGGTCGGTGGGTTCGACCTTTATTGCCTGTATGCTGACGATAGTAGGTTATTCCATCAATGCGACGATTGTTATCTTTGACCGTATCCGCGAGAACCTGGCAAATAAGGCGCCCAAAGAGGAGATGGAGGAATTGGTGAACCGGAGTATTACCCAGACCTTCACGCGCAGTATCAATACCTCTCTGACGACCTTTATTATGGTATTTGTGCTGTTCCTGCTTGGAGTATCCTCCATCCGGGAGTTTGCGCTTCCGCTGATGACCGGTATTGTGTGCGGAACCTATTCTTCGGTTTGTGTGACCGGTGCACTCTGGTATGTGATGACCATGGCAAAAGGGAGAAATTCTGCGGAGCCAAAGTCATAAAATCAGCATAAGCCACATACGAAAATGAATTCGGAAAAGGATGAAGCATGAGATATCAATTGATTACAACGGAAGGCCGCGCCAAGCGGGCAGAGGTTCAGACGGTGCACGGCACAATCCAGACACCGGTTTTTATGAATGTGGGGACCGCAGCTGCGATCAAAGGCGCGGTATCCACGGATGACCTGCGCCAGATCGGGACACAGATAGAGCTTTCGAATACCTATCATCTGCATGTCCGGACCGGAGACAAGAAGATCCGACAGCTCGGGGGACTGCATCGTTTTATGAACTGGGACCGGCCGATCCTCACAGACTCCGGGGGATTCCAGGTATTTTCCCTGGCCGGCCTGCGCAAAATCAAGGAGGAGGGGGTTTATTTTCGCTCTCATATCGACGGAAGGAAGATATTCATGGGACCAGAGGAGAGCATGCAGATCCAGTCCAACTTAGGTTCTACCATTGCCATGGCCTTTGACGAATGCCCGCCCAGCCATGCCGAGGAGGGGTATATCAGGAATTCGGTGGAACGGACGACCCGATGGCTCGAGCGATGCAAGCGGGAAATGGAGAGGCTGAATTCTCTGCCGGATACCATTAACCGAAAACAGCTGCTGTTTGGGATCAATCAGGGCGGTGTGGTGGAAGAGATCCGCATAGAGCATGCGAAAACTATTGCGGGGATGGATCTGGATGGCTATGCAATCGGCGGTCTGGCTGTGGGGGAGAGTCATGAGGAGATGTACCATATTCTTGATGTGACGGTTCCGCATCTGCCGCAGGACAAACCGACCTATCTGATGGGAGTGGGAACCCCGGCCAATATTCTGGAAGCCGTGGATCGGGGCGTGGATTTCTTTGATTGTGTGTATCCGTCCAGGAACGGACGCCACAGCCATGTATATACGAATCAGGGAAAGCTGAATCTTCTGAATCAGAAATATGAACTGGATTCCAGGCCCATCGAGGAGGGCTGTCAGTGTCCGGCATGCCGTTCCTACAGCAGGGCTTATATCCGCCATCTGTTTAAGGCGAAAGAAATGCTGGGAATGCGATTATGTGTCTTGCACAATTTGTATTTTTATAATACAATGATGGAAGAGATTCGCGACGCAATCGAAGATCACCGTTATGCAGAATATAAAGCAAAGAAGCTTAGCGGGATGGAGGCAGGACCGCAGGAGGATTAGAACGGATTCTGCCGATAACTATCACAAAGAAAGAAGAAGCAGACATCCGGCGAGGCGACAGGGTGGTCTGTGAGGAGGGTGCTTATGTTGACAGCAACACAAACCGGCGGAATGCCGATGTCCCTGTTATTCGGTTATATTATCTTTTTCATCGTGCTGATGTATTTTATGGCGATCCGCCCGCAGCAGAAGGAAAAGAAGAAGAGAGAAGAACTGATGGCCAGTGTGGCGATCGGTGATACGGTACTGACCAGCAGCGGATTCTATGGTGTGATCATTGATATGACCGATGATACGGTGATCGTGGAATTCGGCAGCGACCGGCATTGCCGGATTCCCATGCAGAAGGCGGCGATTGTGCAGGTGGAAAAGCCGCAGTAGACGGCAGCGGGGTTGTGGAGAGTATAGGAGTTTGAGGCAAGAGCAGGCGGATTGTTTTGGGAATCTGTCTGCTTTTTGCAACAGACGGCAGCTATGAGGAGGAATAAGTTTATGTTATCTGGAATTTTTAATTATGATAATCCGTTCTGGAGATTTATCGGCAAGTTCTGCGACGTTATGATTCTGAATGTGCTTTGGGTGCTGTGCAGCATTCCGGTTGTGACGATGGGCGCTTCCACTACAGCGGTTTATTATGTGACCCTGAAGCTGGTGAGGGATGAAGAGGGCCCCACGATCCGCTCCTTTTTCAGATCCTTTAAGGAGAATTTCAGACAGGCGACCATCATCTGGCTGATTATGCTGGCAGCAGGCAGCCTGCTGGGCTTTGATCTGTACTTTTTCCTGGCAATACAGCGTACAGCATCCGCACTGCGTACGGTGATGCTGGCAGTTTTCGGCGGCTTTCTGATGGTATATCTTTTGGTGCTGATGCTGGTATTCCCGCTGCAGGCACGTTTCTATAATCCTGTGAAGAGAACCCTGTTCAATGCGTTTTTCATGTCGGTACGCCATATCGGGCATACGGTTGGGATGATACTGATGGATATCCTGCTGGTGATGGCGGCGGTCTTTGTGCTGCCGATGCTTCAGGCTCTGCTGTTCTTGTTCGGATTCCCCCTGTTTGCATTTCTCAATTCCTATGTGATTGTGGGAATCTTTGACAGGTACATGCCGAAGGAGGGGGAGGGCAGAGACCATCCGCTGGAGCTATTGGAGGCAGGGGGGAAGGAAGGGCGGTAATATTAAGAGTTAAGCAGTTATGTGAGTGAGAATTTTAAGATTCTGAGAGACTTTATGGAACAGGAGGAAGCAACTACACGAAGGCCGTGGGTAGAAATGTGGATTCAGGCTATCTTGCGTTCTGCAGGGGGTGGATTTCAGGGATTACCGGAGCTGGATGAATTCCTGGAAAGACGGGGAAAGAAAATGGTATGTATTCTGGATGGCCTGGAAGATCTTTGTATGGATGCACAGCTTGCCAGAACAGATACCTGGAAATATGCGGTTCGTGCCATATGCCAGGATGTAATTAATGAGCTGGACAATCTTGATTATGGAAATATCGGGATTCTGGTGTTTGCCCGCAGGGATATGCTGAGCGAGGCAATTGATACGAATTACGAGCAATTCAGGAATATTTATCTCAAATATGAATTGAACTGGAGTCAGACGGAGGCGTTGCGGCTGGTTTTGTGGCTGGCGGCAAGGGCTTATCCGATGCTGTCAGAAGGGATTGATATTACGAACGCAACGAAAGAGGTATTGGCAGAAAAGCTGACCAGGCTTTGGGGATTAAAGTTAGGCAGGGAAAACTCCAAAGAGGCATTTTCCGACCGCTGGATTATGGCTGCATTGTCAGACTTTTCCGGTCAGCTTCAGGCAAGGGATATTGTCAGATTCTTAAAGTATGCAACGAATGATTATGCAGGCATGAATATGGTATATCCTGACAGACTGATCATGCCTTTGGAAATAAGAAATGCAATATTGCCCTGTTCGGAAGACAAATTGGAGGAGATTAAGTCAGAAATGAAAAATATCTATGAGATCCTTCAGAAGTTTATGGACATGGATAGTGAAAAAAAGACCCTGCCAATGACTTTGGATAAAATAGAGTTAACAGGAGAGCAGATATCCCGTCTGGAGGGACAGGGATTCTTGAAAATATCGGATAAGAAATATTATCTTCCCGAGATTATCCGGTTGGCTCTTGGCTTCCGGTATGAGAAGGGAGCCAGACCGAAGGTCTTGTCCCTGTTGGTAAAGTAAGGCAAAGAAAACCCCGGAATCCGGCAATGACAAAAGCCGGGTTCCGGGGTTTTCATGCTTAGAATTTCCAGCGGAAATGCTTCTCGAACAATTCCTGTGCATTCTTGAGCGCCTCTTCCGGAGAACAGATATTGCTGTAGGCATTTTTGACGGCCATTCCCAGGATATTGAGGTATTTTCTCTCATCAAAGGGAGTCAGCTCCCGTTCCGGGACACGTCTTCCTCTGGCCAGCGGGAAGCATCGCTCGGTAAGGTTGATCCAGGGGAAATTATTGACAACCTCATAGTTCTCGTAAGTTTTCTTGCAGGGAGAGGTGCTGCCTAAGAGTGCTGCCGCGGAGGAGATGGGTTCGCTGCACATCCATTTGATAAAGGAGAGAGCCTCCTTCGGGTGTCTGGAATAGCGGGATACGCCCAGGCTGCCTCCGCCGATGATGGGATTGGCTCCCGGCATCATGGTATAGCCGATATTGCCGACCACATGGGAATTCTGTGCCAGAAGATCACTGGCAAAATTGCTGTAAAGAACCGACATGGCAAAGCTGCCGGAGGCAAAGCTTCGGGCAGTGTCGACCCACCAGCTGCAGTAGGAGGGAGAGGTATACCGGCGGAGTTCCAGAAGCTCCTTTAGGGACTGGAGGCAGATCTCGGAATCCAGGTGGATCTCTTCCCGGTCATCGTACAGGTTATCCTGATGGCTGAACAGGCGGGTCATAAATTCCGTGCCGGCAACGCCCGTGGAACCTAAGGTAATGGTGGCCCCGTAATCCACCGGAGAGGAGGGATGAACGGATTTGGTAAAAAATGCAGCAATCCGGTTGAATTCCTCAAAGGTTTCCGGCGTTTTTAATTCGGCTCTGTGCTGCTCGTAATAGATCCGCCGGTAAATCGGGCTTTCAAACAGATCCTTTCGATAGTACAGAAGCTGGGTGCTGGGAGTGGAGGGCAGTGCATAGATCTGCCCGTGGATCCGGCTGTACTGCTCCGGAACACCGTTTAAAAAAGCAGAGAGGCCAGAGCCGATATCCGGGTCAATTTCCGTCAGCGGCATCAGAAGTTTGTCGGCAAACCAGGAAAGCCAGGTCACATCCAGACGCAGGATATCAAAGCTGGAGCCGGCGTTCAGGGCATTGAAGGCTTCGTAAATCTCATCATAGGAATAAATGCAGATATTGACCGGAATGTTGCTCTTTTTTGTATAAAGCCGGGTAAAATTCTGCATAATATAAGCTTCCGGACTGTCCAGTGTAATGACGTTCAGGGCCTGGCAGTTTCCGGGCGCAATGATATTGGCATGCCAGTTGCGGAAGCCGCTTCCCTGCAGATAGGTGGTCTTGCCGGTATCCCCGGATTGGGACAGAGTCCTGCGGATCAGGCGTTCGGCAGCACGCTTTCCCAGAAGACGGTAATCCATCTCGTATTTGACAAAGTCATTCTCCGGCATGGTGAATATCGGAGATACGGTGCAGATCTCAAGCGGATATTTGGAATCATAAAAGCTCAGACAGAGATCCTTGACACCCTCGGCAAAGCCATAGTTGGAGATGTAAAAAGCCTGTGGGATCGGCTGACTGAAAATCTGCATAATATTCTGATAACGCCGGAAAAAGTCTGTCTGTATGTGGGTGATCTGGCAGTCGGAACCTTCCATAACTTCCAGAAAGCTCTGGTAAAAGTCCGATTCATTGGAATGGCTTAGGTTCCCGGTCACAAGACAAATATTGTCAAACCCTCTTGCGCGGGCATTCTTTGCCATCTCATGGCCGGCATTTCGATAATCAAAGCCGATGAAATCGGCGGAAAAGGACGGACGGTGTTCTACAAACAGAATGTCCGGTTCTTCATCTGCAAGCGAGGAATTCCTGCTCTTATAGACAGCTTCTTCATAGGAAGTTCCGGCCACCACCGAAAGGCAGGCGATTCCTTTGACCAGAAGGGGACGTGCCTCCATAAGCGCTTCTTCCTCGCTGCCGGGAGCATTTTCATTGGTCAGATGTCTGGTTACGGAGAAACCCTTGTGCCGGGCGTAGCTCTTGAAGGCAGAATAGAAATCTTCATATTGCCGGGCCCGGGAATCCGGCATAATTACGGCAAGAGAGTTGCTTGGTCCCTTGCGCAGCAGGGCGGCCCGTTCGTTGGGAGCATATCCCAGCTGATTGGCAGCTTCCATCACTCTTTTAATCTTTTCACTGCTGACATTCCCCTTGCCATTGAGAACATTGGAAACGGTTCCCTGAGCAACGCCTGCCAGTTTGGCAATATCCTTGATTGTAACCATAGTTTCCTCCTGTCCCATTTTTATATCATAGGAAAGTGCGTCCTATGATACAAAAACGTTCCGTGAGGATCGCAACACGGTGTGAGCTTGTTCACTAAGCTCACTGCATTCGCTAAGTGAGCCAATGCCTGCGGCAGAAAGGAATTGTGTCGCTGCCGCAGTCCGCCGCAGGCGGAGAATCCTGCGGAGCAGGATTCTTATTCCTATGATATCATGTACGCCATGAAATGGCAATCATAAAAATCATCAAAAACAAGGTTGTTGAACAGTGTTCAAATAAAAAAGCCGACGGATGCAGGGGAAGAGGAGATTATTTTTGACAAAAGTGATAAAAGACGGCAAAATTAAATTAAAAACAGGAGCAAAATGTTGCAAAAAATAAGGGAGAAACTTGTAAAAAATACGCAATAAGAATTGACACGTTTCAAAAAAGGTGTTATAATCCCCTTATCAGTTCAAATAAGAGATTTCCTACAAAAAACAAGGAGGAGTAAACATGAGAAAGAAAATCGCATTATTAACAGCAGCCAGCCTGCTGGCTTCGGTTGTTGCTCTGAGCGGCTGTGGCGGCGGTGGGGCAGCGCCGACTCAGGCAGCAGGAGGGGCTGAGAAGACAGAGGCGAAAGCAGAGAGCGCGGATGCCGGAAGCGACAGCAAAGAGGCTCTTCATCTGACCTTTTACTATCCGGTCAATGTAGGCGGATCCGCAGCGCAGCTGATCGAGAATCTGTGTAATGATTTTAATGCAGAGAATCCGGATATCGTAGTAGAGCCGGTCTATACCGGCAACTATGACGATACAGTGACCAAGCTGCAGACAGCTGTACAGGGAGGCACTCCCCCTGAGGTGTTCGTAAGTCTGGCAACCCAGCGTTTTACCATGGCTTCCACCGGGATGGCCATGCCGTTGGATGACCTGATTGCCGCGGATCCGGACGGCCAGGAATATATCGATGATTTCCTTCCCGGATTCATGGAGGATTCCTATGTGGACGGCCAGATTTATTCCATTCCGTTCCAGAGAAGCACCATGGTCATGTTCTATAATAAGGATGCCTTCAAGGAAGTGGGCCTTGATCCGGAGAAGCCGCCGACAACCTGGGATGAGGTTGTGGAGTACGGACAGAAGCTGACCAATGATAACCGCTATGGCGTAGGACTTGCACTGAACTCCGGTTCCGCACAGTGGGCCTTTACCGGTTTCTGCCTGCAGAACAGCGAGAACGGCGAGAACCTGATGACAGAGGACGGCAAGGCGGTCATGTTTGATACCCCAGGGAATATTGAGGCTCTTCAGTTCTGGCTCGATCTGCAGAACAAGTATGAGATCATGGCTCCCGGCATCGTACAGTGGACCGATCTTCCCACCCAGTTTCTGGCAGGGGAAGTGGCTATGATTTATCACACCACCGGCAATATGGCAAACATCAGCCAGAATGCAGAGTTTGAGTTCGGCACCTGCTTCCTGCCCGGAGGCAAGCGTCAGGCGGCTCCCACCGGCGGCGGTAATTTCTATATTTCCAACGGCCTCTCTGAGGACCGGGTGCAGGCGGCATGGAAATTTATCCGCTTTATGACCGAACCGGAGAGAGCGGCTCAGTGGTCCCTGGATACCGGCTATGTAGCCACCAGACAGACCTGTTTTGAGACAGATCTGATGAAGAATTATTACGAAGAGCTGCCCCAGGCCAAGGTTGCCTATGAGCAGATCGATATTGCAAAGCCTGAGCTCACCACCTACAATGCGGCTGAGATCTGGAGAATCTTAAATGATAATATCCAGTCTGCAGTAGTTGGCGACGCAACTCCGGAGGAGGCTTTAAAGGCAGCCCAGGAGCAGGCGACCGAGGTTCTGGCAGAGTACCAGTAAAGTGGGACGGGATAAATCGCAGAACTTTTCAGGCACCAGGCAGAATGAGAGAAGGAGCTTCGGCTCCTTCCTCTACTATCAGGAGAATCTTTTAGCGTATTTTCCAAAACTTTTATTACTGTAAATGAGCTGTCAGTTCCATCGGGCAGCATCCAAAGTCCTCAGAGGGAATGGTTATGAAAACATATACAAGAAAACAGCGGGAATTAAAGAAAAATCTTGTGGGCTGGCTTTTGGTGGCGCCCTCCCTGGCCTTTATGACATGTTTTACTGTATGGCCGATATTCCGCAGCATTTATTTAAGCCTGACCAAATACCGGATGGGTATGGCAAAACCGGAGTGGATCGGGTTTGAAAACTATATGAATCTGTTTCAGTCAAGCCTGTTCTGGAAAGTAATGGGCAATACCTTATTCTTTGCCCTGATCACAATCGTACCCAGTATGGTGGTAGGCCTGTTTCTGGCGACGATTGTCAACCGGAAAAGCCGGCTGACCGGATTTGTGCGTACTGCTTATTTTTACCCTGTGATTATGCCGATGATCGCGATTGCAAGCATCTGGATGTTCATCTACATGGCCAAGAACGGTCTCTGGGATCAGTTCCTGGTAAGCCTGGGAAGAAAGCCCATGAACGTTTTGTCCAGCAAAAAGACCGTGCTCCCGGCTATGGCAGTCATGTATGTCTGGAAGGAGGCAGGATATCTGATGGTATTCTTCCTGTCCGGGATTCAGAGTATCTCCGAGGAGGTCAATGAGGCGGCACGGATTGACGGAGCCGGTTCCTGGACCATCTTCCGCCGGATCACGCTTCCTTTGCTGGCTCCGACCTTTTTGTTCGTATCCACCATTGCTCTGACCAACAGCTTTAAGCTGGTGGATCATGTGGTGATTATGACCGAAGGCGCACCAAACAATGCGTCCACCTTGCTGCTGTATTATATTTACCAGCAGGGCTTTACCAACTTTAACTACGGTGTTTCTTCTGCTCTGACAACGGTCATGCTGCTTCTTCTGATGGTAGTGGCCCTGCCCCGTTTCTTAAGCCAGGACAAGAAGATCCACTACAATTAAGGAGGGAAAGACCGTGAAAAAGAGAAAAACAATCGGTGCAATGATCACAATATTTGCGGTGCTGCTGGGGATTCTGTGGCTGATTCCTTTGATCTGGCTGATCGGGACGGCATTTTCGGTGCCATCCTTTCACATGACGCTGTTCCCCACCACATCGTTTACCCTGGACAACATCAAGTATGTCTGGAATGCGATTCCCTTCGGAACCTATTACATCAATACGCTGATTCTGGTGGTATGTACCTTTGCGGTGCAGTTTGTCACTTCCACCATGGCAGCTTACGCGCTGGGGGTCCTGGACTTCAAGGGTTCCGCCCTGGTATTCGCGGTGATCTTTATGCAGATCATCATTCCCAATGATGTATTGATCACCCCGAACTTTATGACACTGTCCGAGATGAAGCTGGTGGATACCAAGATCGGCATGATGCTGCCCTTCTACGGAAGCGCGCTGGCAATCTTCCTTCTGCGGCAGCATTTCAAATCCATACCCAGGGCCCTGGCGGAGGCAGCCAGGATCGACGGAGCTACCACCTGGCAGACTATCTGGAGAGTCTATATGCCCTGTGCAAAGCCGGCATATCTTTCCTTTGCCGTAATTTCTGTCAGCTACCATTGGAATAACTATCTGTGGCCGCTGATCGTGACGAATTCCCCGGCAAACCGCACCCTGACCGTGGGGCTTGCCATATTTGCAAAATCAAAGGAAGCCAACATGCAGTGGGCCAATGTCTGTGCTGCGGCTTTCATCATTATCATCCCTCTGTTGCTGGCCTTCTTTGTTGCACAGAAGCAGTTTATGAGCAGCTTTGTGAGCGCCGGGATCAAGGAATAGACCGGAGGTAGACATATGAACTTGAGATTTCTGGGAAAAGGCAGCGCGTTCTATCCGGTATATGGAAATACAGGAGCGTATATGCTTTATGGCAAAGAGTTGTACCTGTTGGATTGTGGGGAGACAGCCTTTGAGCGTCTGTATGAACTGGTCGGTTTTGATGAGATTGAGCGGGTGTATGTAATCCAGACCCATCTCCATGCGGATCATGTGGGGAGCTTAGGGAGCCTGATCTCCTACTTCCATCATATTTTGGGCAGGCAGGTCGTGGTGGTCCATCCGCAGACGACTGTTGTGCAGCTTCTGACCCTGGAAGGAATTGATCCCCGCGGTTATATTTACAAGGAGACCCTTCCGGAAAATGCCGCCGGCCTGCATGCAGAGCCGGTGGAGGTCAAGCATGCCAGGGACATGAAGTGCTACGGCTATATCCTCAGTGATAAGGAGGAAAGCGTTTACTACAGCGGCGATTCTTCCGAGCTTCCGCCTCAGATCCGGGAGCAGTTCCTGGAGGGAAAGATCCAGCGGATCTATCATGACACGGCTTCTGAGGATTTGCCGAATCCCTCTCATTGCTATTATGGGAAGATGGAGCAATGGATTCCCAGAGAAAAGCGGGGGCAGGTATACTGCATGCATCTGGACAGTCCTTGTGAGGACATGCTGAAGGAGCGGGGATTTTCGGTAGTAGAAGTGGAGGGATGAGCGGAAGATATGTTTCAAAGACTGGACAGGGAAGAAGTATTTTCCAGCCACTGGCTGAAGTTGTTTCTGGATACTGTGACGGATGACAGAAATGTCACCCTGAAATATAATGTGGTCCATGTAAGGCGGGAATCGGTTGTGGTTATGGTAAGAAAGGGCGATCAGCTGCTTCTGACAGAGAATTACCGATATCCCATTGAAAAGGTTCAGCTGGAGTTCCCCGCGGGAGAGATCGAAAAGGGGGAGACACCTTTTCAGGCGGCAGAACGGGAGGTATATGAGGAGACCGGAGTCCAGATTCAATGTCAACCGGCGACCTTTTCCTTTTACCCCTCCAATGGTCTCAGCGACCAGAGGATCCACATCGTATTTGGAGAATATATGGACGGAGAGTTGAATCCTCAATACGAAATCATGAAATGCTTCTGGATGGACGAGAAGGAATGGAAAGGACGGCTGGCTTTAGGAGAAATCACCGATGCCGCTTCCCTGATTGCGTATCTGTATTCCCTGCTTTTTTGATGGCTCCAGAGCTGGTATATATTAGACCCGAAAGAACGGGGGACGGGATGTTCAGCCTTGGAACAAGGGGAGGGCCGCAGCGGCCCTCCCCTTGTTCCAAGGCGTACCTTCTGGAACCTCACCCCACCCCGTGAAAAGGGAACTCTTTCCCGCCAGATGATCGGCTTTCCGCTGCAAGCCTGCTTGATAAAGGAGACTGTCCGTGGTAAGATGACATTAGATTAAGATACAGGCTGGCAGATGCTCATGGGAAAGATGTGGAGAGGAGCAGGAGAAATGGTGAGAAAGAAGAGGCTTCCGATTGGGATTGAAGATTTTGAAGAAATCCGTACAGAAGATTTTTATTATGTAGATAAGACAGGTCTCATTACAGAGTTGCTCCAGAATTGGGGTAAGGTCAATCTTTTCACCAGGCCAAGGCGTTTTGGAAAATCTCTGAATATGAGTATGCTTAAGAGGTTTTTTGAATATGGCTGTGACAGGCGGCTTTTTGAAGGACTGGTCATTGCAGAGGAGCAAGAGTTATGTGATCGGTATATGGGCAGCTTTCCGGTGGTATCGATTACTCTGAAAGGGGCAGAGGCAAGGGATTATGAGGGGGCGCGGGCGATGCTGGCTTCCATTGTCGGGAAAGCGGCGTTAAGGCATTCCTTTCTTCTGGAAAGTGACAAACTTTCCAATGGGGAAAAAGAACTGTTTAGCAGGCTGATTACGGTAGGAAAGGGGGAAGAGCCAGGATTTGTCATGCCGGAAGATGTGATAAAGGATAGCTTGCTGACCTTAACCCAGCTTTTAGGGAAGCATTACAACCAGAAGGTAGTCCTTTTAATTGATGAATATGATGTGCCGCTAGATAAGGCACAGCAGTTTGGTTATTATGAAGAAATGCTCAGCTTGGTAAGGAACATGCTGGGGCAGGCGTTAAAAAGCAATGAAAGCCTCCAATTTGCCGTGCTGACCGGATGCTTAAGGATTGCCAAGGAGAGTATATTTACCGGGCTTAATAATTTTAAAGTTATGTCTGTCACGAGTATCAGGTATGATGAATATTTTGGCTTTACAGAAAAAGAGGTTGCTGGTTTGCTGAATTATTACGATTTGGAGGATAAGTATGGGCAGATTAAGGAGTGGTATGACGGGTACAGATTTGGAAAGACAGATGTATATTGCCCGTGGGATGTGATTAATTGCATTGATTTATTCTGTTCCGAGCCGGAAGCATCTCCCCGGGCATTCTGGATAAACAGCAGTGGGAACCATATTATCCGACGATTTTTACAGATGGCAACCCCGAGAACCCGGAGGGAGGTTGAGTGCTTGCTTGCCGGGAAAAGCGTGAAAAAGAGGGTGAACCAGGAGCTGACCTATCGGGAACTGTACGAGAATATCGACAATCTTTGGAGCGTACTCTTTACCACCGGTTATTTAACCAGCAAGGAAGCTGTGGGGGAGGATGTCTATTCCCTGGTGATTCCCAACCTGGAAATTCGGACGATATTTGTGGAGCAGGTGATGGAATGGTTCCAGGAGGAGGCCAGGAAGGATACACCTATGCTGGATGAGTTCTGCCAAGCATTTGCCAAGGGGGATGGAGGGAACGTGGAAAGGCTGTTTACAGCTTATTTAAAGAAAACCATCAGTATCCGGGATACCAGTGTGAGGAAAGCGAAAAAGGAGAATTTTTATCACAGCATTTTATTAGGTCTGCTCAGCCACCGGGGGGATTGGGATGTGGATTCCAATATAGAAGCTGGGGACGGGTACAGTGATATCCAGGTGGAGATTGAGGAGGGGAGCATAGGACTCGTGATTGAGGTCAAATATGCGAATGAAGGGAATTTAGAGGCCGGGTGCAGAAGGGCACTTGAGCAGATCGAGGAAGCGGGCTATGAGAAAAGGCTTAAGGAGGACGGGATGACCATTATCATCAAATATGGGATTGCCTGTTGGAAGAAGGAGTGCATGGTGCGAGTGGTCAGAGGGGAACCCTGTTGAGAGGAAAATTCGTGAAGGAAAGGAGACTGCCATGATGCCATTGATATTCAGGACGTCTCACGACGCCATCCATGTGGACAAGGAGACCGGAACCTCTGTGGATTATCACATTTTTGACGAATATGAAATCCACATCAACCAGGTCAGGCCCCATACAGTGCAGGAATGGCACAGCCATGCCAGAATCATTGAGACCTTGCTTGTCACAAAGGGAAAGCTGCTTTGCCGCTATCAAAAGGAGGACGGAACAGATAAACGGGAAATGATAAAAGGGGACAAGAAGACATATAGGCCGTGAGGCCTCAACAAAAAATGGTTACTTTTCACAGGCAATGTCGGTTAGTTAAGCTGTTCCAAAAGGTACGCCAGGGAAACGAGGAGAGAAGCCACCGGAAAGGGTCTGCTGCTTTTTCCGGTGGCTTCTCTCCCCGTTTCCCTGGCTATGTTTCGCGATCTCTTAACTTAATGACATTGTTTCACAGGATGGGAGCTGAGATGTACGCCATGGGAGAAGGGAATGATATTGGTTGGTGAACGGTAATGCTTATCATTGCTTTTCAAGGGCTACGTTTTCTGAGACAGGCAAATATCAGCTCTGGAAAAAGGGTTCTCCGGATTGCGTTTGCAGGATGCCTAGAAACTCTTAGCTTGCAGGAATCTGCGTTAGTGTCAAAAATACAGCTGTCTGAGCGAAGCGAGTTCTGTATTTTTGACACTGCTTTTAGCAGATTTCTGCAAGCTTAGAGTTTCTGCATCCGAAACCCGAGGTCCGGAGAACCCTTTTTCCAGAGCGTACCTTTTGGAATTTTTTTCCGGAGCGTACCTTCCGGAACGAAAGCCGGTCTTGTTACTGCTGTTCCTTAATGTTGCGCGAAACCGTAATCTCCTGATTATCGATATGTTCCCGAATCGCTGCCTTCGCTTCCGTCACCCTGCGGTCCTTTAAGGCCCGCAGGATATGGTCGTGCTCCACCACCAGAATCTGATGCTTGGCAGTATCCTTGATATATTCCAGCCGGTAACGATACATCTGCTCCTGCAGATTATTCAGGATCTGTACCAGCCGTGAGTTGGCGGTTCCTCGGTAAATGATATCATGATAATGCTCGTCTGCCTCGGCAATCGCCATCAGATCTCCTTCCTGGATAGCATTTCGAAATGCCTCCTGAGCCTCCTCGAGATTTTTCAAGGCTTCCCCGTTCATCCTTTGACAAGCAAGCTCGGTAGCCAGCTCTTCTAATGACCGGCGGACCTCTAACACCTCCCGCAGGCTTTTTTCAGAAATGCGGGCAACCTCAGCTCCCTTTCTGGGAATCATCAGCACCAGCCCGTCCAGCTCCAGCTTGCGGATCGCTTCCCGGATCGGGGTACGGCTGACACCCAGACGGTCTGCCAGCTGAATCTCCATCAGCCGCTCCCCAGGCTCCAGCTCCCCCTTCAAAATAGCCTGGCGCAGAGTATTAAAAACCACATCCCGCAATGGCAGATATTCGTTCATATTTACCTTCAGTTCATGTGCCATGAGTATTCTCCTTCTCCTTTTTGCTTTATATTTCAGGTACGGTATTGTCCGGAGTGTTTCTGACAGTATTGAAAAAGCCGGTCAGATAAACCTGTCTGGCAAGATGCGAGTCAGAACCGGAACGGAATTTTTCAAAAGCCTGTCCGGCAGCAACCGGATCCGTAAAAAGCCCGAATACCGTAGGGCCGCTTCCGCTCATCAGAGAGCCGATCGCGCCGTACTCCAGCATTTTATCCTTGATGGTCTGAATGACGGGATGTTCCCGTATGGTAACGGTCTCCAGAACATTGCCCAGCTTACCGGCAATCTGGTAAATATCCTGATTGCGGATGCCGTCTAAGATTCCGTCAATGTCCGGATGCTGCTCCGGTTTGAGTTCATTGGCATGTAAGTTGTTATAGACGGAACGGGTAGAGATATTGATGCCAGGCTTGGCGATTAACACCTGACAGGGGGGAACCGGCGGAAGCGGTGTCAGAATCTCACCAATGCCTTCTGATAATGCCGTGCCGCGCAGAATACAATAAGGGACGTCCGCGCCGATCTGTACTCCGCGATCCATCAGCTCGCGGGTGGTGAGATCGAGATGAAACATCTTGTTGATGCCAAACAGTACGGCAGCAGCATCGCTGCTTCCCCCTGCCATACCGGCGGATACCGGGATATATTTTCTGAGCTGAATGGAAACACCTTCGGAAACAGAAAACTCATCCATCAGCAGCCTGGCAGCTTTATGCACCAGATTGTTTTCATTGGTGGGGAGGTAGAAGAGATTCGTCTCAATCCGGATGCCGGGTTGTTCCTCGCGGCTCAGCTCTATGCGGTCAAAGATACCAACAGTCTGCATAATCATACGGACTTCATGATAGCCATCCTCACGTCTGCGAAGAACATCCAGGCCCAGATTAATCTTCCCATAGGCTTTCAGGCTGAGGTGTTTGATCATAGCAGGAGTCACTCCTTTCCTGAAAATACTTTGCATGTTTATTGTATATTGTATAATAAAAACAGTATACAATATATTATATACATGAAGACTCAAATAGGCAAGTGCTTTTCTTCATTTTGTGGATATTCGTATTAATTTGTTGAATTTTGATAAAAATCATAAAAAAGTCAGGGAAAAAATGTATTTGACTTTTGAAAAAAGGGCGCTATAATGAAGCGTATAAAAGAACGAGGGCGTTTTCAAAAGGGAAGCGCCCTCGTTCTTTTTGTGCATAGGAACTCTATTATAAAAGGAGGAACCGTTATATGAGAAAGCTGGAGATCATTATTAAGCCGGAAAAGCTGGAGGATCTGAAGGGGATACTGGAGGACTGCAAGGCGAGTGGTATCATGATCAGTAACATTATGGGCTACGGCAATCAGAAGGGCTATAAGCAAAGGTATCGGGGAACCGAGTATACCGTGAACCTGCTGCCGAAGGTCAAGGTGGAGACCGTGGTTTCCGGGGAACAGGAGGAGGCTATTGTGGATCGTGTGGTTCATGAGATTAATACCGGGAATTATGGGGACGGTAAGATCTTTATCTACGACGTACAGGATGCGGTGAGAATCCGCACCGGCGAACGTGGGGAGGATGCTTTGTAGAAGGGGAAGTGCCCGGCAAAATCATATAAGGGTCTGGATTATCGAAGGAGATGATTGTCTGTGCGGCAATTGTCTCTTTTTTGGTTATTATTAGCCTTCTGACAGAAACGAGGAGTCTGGAAGAACAGGGACAGAAGACAGGCCCACCAAAACAGGTTTGCCGGAAAATGAAAAAAAGATGTGCAGGAGACTGGCACGGAATGGAGGAAATTATGGAAGAAATTTTAAGAGAAGTATTTCAAATCTGGTATTTAATCGGCGCGGCGCTGGTGTTTTTTATGCAGGCCGGCTTTGCCATGGTGGAGACCGGATTTACGCGGGCGAAAAATGCCGGAAATATTATTATGAAAAATCTGATGGATTTCTGTATCGGTACAATCGTATTCATGTTCCTGGGTTTTGGGCTTCTTCTTGGAGAAGATACCCTCGGCGGATTCGTGGGGCTGCCGACCCTGGGAATTATTACGGATTATGCAAATTTTGACTGGTCTAATTTTGTGTTCAACCTGGTATTTTGTGCCACGGCCGCCACGATTGTGTCCGGAGCTATGGCAGAGCGTACAAAATTCCTTTCCTATTGTGTGTATTCGGCAGTGATATCGGCTGTAGTCTATCCGATCGAGGCACACTGGATCTGGGGCGGCGGATGGCTGTCTGCGTTAGGCTTCCATGATTTTGCCGGTTCCTGTGCGATTCATATGGTAGGTGGTTTTTCAGCTTTGATCGGCGCCTGGATAGAGGGACCACGCCTTGGAAAATACAATAAAGACAAGACGCCAAACGCAATTCCCGGTCATAATGTGGTGATCGGCTCTCTGGGATGCTTTATTTTATGGTTCGGATGGTACGGCTTCAACGGAGCGGCAGCAACAAGCGGTCCTCAGTTGGCATCCATTTTTGCCACAACGACGATTGCTCCGGCAGTGGCAACCGTTGTCTGCATGGTATTTACCTGGATAAAATACGGAAAGCCGGATGTGTCCATGTGCCTGAATGCTTCCCTTGCCGGATTAGTGGGAATCACTGCTGGCTGTGATGTAATGGATGCTATGGGCGCTTTCCTTGTAGGTGCCGTGGCTGGAATACTGGTAGTATTCGGCGTCTGGTTCTGTGATTACGTGATTCATGTGGATGATCCGGTAGGGGCTGTGGCAGTCCATTTTTGCAACGGAATCTGGGGAACGATAGCGGTTGGACTTTTTGCCACAACCTCAGCGCCGGCCAGTGAATATACGGGATTGTTCTATGGAGGCGGAACAGCTTTGCTGTTGAAACAGCTTCTGGGAGTGGGAAGTGTGCTGGCATGGACCGGAGTGACGATGTTTCTGGTATTTAAAGGAATTGATAAGACCCTGGGGCTGAGAGTGACGGATCAGGAGCAGCTGGAAGGATTGGATATTCATGAGCATGGGATGAACGCCTATGCAGGCTTCCGGATTGACCGATAAACCATGCAAGGATCACCGCGAGAACATATGCCTCGTGGCTCTGCAGGCAACGCAGGCTCGATGTCCCGTTACTTGCAGCGGAGGTGTTACCCACAGTGGACAAGGGGACGTGTGTCTCTTTGTCCACTGTGGGTAACCTAACGGCTCATAAGAGTCTGAATAATCGACGGAATTTCTGTGAGGCTTTCCATACGGAAATCGGCCAGGCTTTGGTCAAACGAAAACCGGCGGTCGATCAGGGCAGCAATTTTCATGCCTGCCCGGTAGGCTGCTGTAATGCCAAAGGTGGAATCTTCGATGACCAGGCATTGAGATTCCAAAAGTCTCAGCTGCGCGGCAGTATAATGGTAAATCTCCGGCTCCGGTTTGCTCTTCTTAAACTGAGAACCGCTGACAACTACAGAAAAGTATGGGCGGATCTGGTTCTCGTTTAATACCCGCTCAATAATCTCCATCTGGGTGGAGGAGGCAAGCGCCAGCTTCAGATCCAGGGCACGGATATGCTCGAGAATATCAGGGATCTCCGGCCGAAAGATCTTACGGTAATCCATCTCAGAATAGATATCCCGGTCGGCCCGGAATTCATCTCGCAGCTCCTGCCAGGTCTGTCCGTTGTTGACGGCACGTGCCATACAGCTCCAGGCATCCTCCCGGGAGGAGCCGACCATGCCGAATAAATCCGGCAGGGTGATGGCAGGATTTTTCTTCCTGGCAAAGGCGAAATCCTGCTTTAGATATTCGATTTCACTGTCAATGATGACGCCGTCCATATCAAAGATTACTGCTTGAATCATACTGAAAGCATCCTTCCGTTATTCCTCTTCTTTAAAATAAGAGTATTGTATCACATCCAGATCGCAAAGTCTATTCAATTATCCTGCGCCCGTTCAAAAACAGCGTCCTCTGCAATCGCTTCATGGGTATTATAGAAAATCGCCTGTTGTTCCTTTGTGGTTGGAATCCTCTTTTTCAGTTTGTGAGATTTGGCAGTCAGTACCTTATTTTCCTTGAGTATTTTTGCTATCTGCATGGAACCTTTCCCACCGATACATAAATCAAAAATCCGCTTCACCACAGCAGCGGCTTCTTCGTCCACAATCCATTGCTTTTTGTCAGTTGGGCTTACCATGTAGCCGTAAGGGGGCTTTGTCAGATGTTCGCCTGCCTGTCCTTGCGCCCGTTTGATTGCCCGTACTTTTTTACTGGTATCTTTGGCGTAAAAATCATTAGAAAGTCCCTCGTTGGGTAGGGAAGAAAATACCTTACAAAAATAAGGAGGACTTGAAAATGAGAAAGAAAATTGACCGTAAAGAGGCAATGGGAGAAGCTATTGAGCGTATGCAGATGCTCGGCCTTGCACCGGAAGCAATCAGCGACTTCCAGAAAACCGGGAAAGTGGGCTCCTACATGGAAAACGGCCAGTGCTTCCCGCTGGATGCCGCTGAACAGGAACGGATTCAGGAACTTGAGGAGGAATGGGGCTTTCTGGTCTATGCGGCTATTCGGAACAAGACCGCATATGGCAGGATGATGTGCTATATCATCGTCAGCGCCTACAAGCAGGTTGAGGCGATGACAGGCATCAGCAAGAGCACGCTGGTACGGGCAAAGAAAACACAATGAACCTATGGGGACCGGCTGTGAAATGCCGGTCCCTTTTTTGCGCAGAAAACCTGCGCCGGGCAGCGGCCTACCGGGAGCTTTACCGGATTGAGGAAAAATTCAAAGACAGTGACGCCTGCTACCGCTACTATTCCACCCAGCGCCCGGTTGACATCGGCACGTTCCCGAAGCCGCAGGGCAACCCGCCGCTGGCAATCGTGAACTACGGCGACGACCTGCGGAGGCCCGTTGCAGGCGGGACACTGCTTGCCTGGGAAGAGCTGCTGTACCGACATCCGCTGACCGCTGCGGAGATGGAGGGCTATGAGCTGAAGCCGTGCGCGGACAATCCCGGCACATGGTCAGGGCAGGGTTCAGACGTCTGAACGCGGGAGCAGTGCGGAAGGGTAACAAAGCCCACATAATACAAGACCACAGGGGTTGGTGGCGTTGGGGTGGTGCCCCCATAGCCATAGACAGAAAAGACAAAAAAGATAAAATAATAGATACAGGAGGTGCGGCATACGAAAAGCCATGCCGTTTCCTGTATACAGAATTTTTGTCTTTTTTGTCTATGGTTTCAGGACAGACCCAAACACACGGATACCATATATAAAAATTTTGTCTTTTTTGTCTGTGTTCCACCCTCCAACACCCCCCTGTGGATTTTATGTGGGCTTTATTCCCCCCGGCACCTATTGAGAAATATCTTGAAAATCTGTTTATTACACCGGATCAATTTGTGATACTTACAGCACCTGAAGCACAGTATAAAGTTCGCTATGTCCAAGCATGTACTCATGATGAAGGCATTGAAGTTGAATTGGGGATTGAGGAGGAAGGAACATGTTTATATTACAAAATGTGTTCCCAGGAGGAATGTCGCCGCATTTTTCTTGATTTTTTTGATAATATATTTATTCCTGGAATGGATGAATATAAGCTGGTAGAGTTTTAAGGCGTTAAAAAAACAGGATTATGAGAGAAAGTGTTATGAAAATATAAAGATACTATTATTGATAATATTATATACTCAAACTTCGCACTTGCATAAGTGCCTATGCACCTTGAAAATTCAATAAAAACAGGCAATAAAATAGCATGAAACACTCTGGTTTTGGTATAATTGAATTGCTCAGAAACAACATACC
>CAJTEM010000042.1 GCA_910575255.1 Lachnospiraceae bacterium
TAAGGACTTCTAAATCTCTGCAAAGTCAAAATCCGCAGACCCTTTTCGATGGCTGCTCTCCCCGTTTCCCTGACTGTGTTTCGCGATTTCTTAACTTACTGACATTGGGTGTGAACAGTAACCCTCACTGCCCATTTTTCCAGGGAGCCAGACCCTGCTCTTGCTGTCCCGTAAAATTTGTGATAAAATGTCACCAACCGGAGCGAAGCGAAGGTTGCTGACCTGCGCGAGCATCAGCGAGCTTCCTTGTGATAAAATGTCACCAACCGGAGCGAAGCGGAGGCTGCTGACCTGCGCGAGCATCAGCGAGCTTCCTTGTGATAAAATGTCACCAACCGGAGCGAAGCGGAGGCTGCTGACCTGCGCGAGCATCAGCGAGAAAGGATTACAGATACTTATGGCAGTTTATGATACATTGAACCCCAGGCAGCAGGAGGCTGTCTTACATACGGAGGGACCGCTTTTGATTCTGGCGGGAGCAGGATCCGGCAAGACCCGGGTGCTCACGCACCGGATCGCTTATCTGATTGAAGAAAAGGAAGTCAATCCCTGGAATATTCTGGCGATTACCTTCACGAATAAAGCAGCAGGGGAGATGCGGGAGCGGGTAGACTTGCTGGTGCAGTCTGGTGCCGGCAGCGTGTGGGTCAGCACCTTTCATTCTTTGTGTGTGCGGATTCTGCGGCGTTTTATCGAATACCTGGGATATGAAAACAATTTTACGATCTACGACAGCGATGACCAGAAGACGCTGATGAAACAGATACTCAAAAAGCTGAACCTGGATTCCAAGCAGTATCGGGAGCGGGACATGCTGCGGATCATTTCCAGTGCAAAGAATGAACTGATTGGGGTCGATGAATTCTGGAAAAATGCACAGGGTGACTGGCGGCTGAAAAAGGTGGCTGAGGTTTATGAGGCGTATCAGGCTGAGCTCAAGAAGAATAATGCGCTTGATTTTGATGATCTGATTTTTAAAACCGTAGATCTGTTCCGGGTCAATGACCAGGTGCTGGATTATTATCAGGAAAGATTTCGTTATCTCATGGTGGACGAGTATCAGGATACGAATGCGGCGCAGTTTGAGCTGATTTCTCTGTTTGCGAGAAGATATCAGAATCTTTGCGTGGTGGGAGACGATGATCAGTCAATCTATAAATTCCGGGGAGCGGATATCGGAAATATTTTGAATTTTGAAGAAACGTTTCCGGGAGCAAAGGTCATCAAGCTGGAGCAGAATTATCGTTCCACAAAGAATATTCTGGATGCGGCAAATGGGGTCATTCGTAACAATCGGGGGCGAAAGGAGAAGACTCTGTGGACAGCGAATGAGACAGGAGGTCTGGTGAGATTCCGACAGTTTGAGCAGTCATATGAAGAGGCGGAAGGAATTATCCGGGATATACTGGCTCAGGGGCGACCTTACCGGGACAGTGCCGTGCTTTACCGGACCAACGCCCAGTCGCGTCTGCTGGAAGAAAAATGTTTGACTTACAATATCCCTTACCGGCTGGTGGGCGGCGTAAATTTCTATCAGCGGAGAGAGATTAAGGATATCCTGAGCTATTTAAAGACGATTGCCAACGGAAGGGATGATCTGGCAGTTCAGAGGATTATCAATGTACCCAGAAGGGGGATCGGAGCAGCCTCGATTGGAAAGATTATGACCTGGGCGGCCCAGCAGGAGATCAGCTTTTATGACGGATGTACTCAGGCTGCCTTTGTGCCGGGAATGGGGAAAGCAGCAGGTAAAATACAGGCGTTTGTGAGTCAGATGGAAGAGTTCCGGCAACGGATTCAGGGCTGGGAGCTGGAGCAGCAGAGGAAGGCAGAGGGAGAGGAAGGTGAGGCAGGAAGGAATGGAGCCAGGGAAGAAGCATCCGGGGATAGTCTTCCATTCCAGGATAACCTCTATGGCTTAAAGGAGCTGATCGAGGATATTCTGGAAAAGACCGGTTACCGACAGGAGCTGGAGGAGGAAGGGGAAGAAGAGGCAAAGGAACGTCTGGAAAATATTGACGAGCTGATTTCCAAGGCGATCAGTTACTGTGAGGACAGTGACATGCCAAGTCTGGACGGATTTCTGGAGGAAGTGGCCCTGGTGGCAGACGTTGACCGGATGGACAGCTCAGAGGATCGTGTGACATTAATGACATTACATAGTGCGAAAGGACTGGAATTTCCGGCAGTATATTTAAGCGGTATGGAGGATGGGCTGTTTCCGGGATCACGATCTGTGATGTCAGAGGATCCGACGGATCTGGAGGAGGAGCGGCGGCTCTGCTATGTAGGGATTACCCGGGCGAGAGAGCAGTTGACACTCACAGCAGCAAAGATGCGTATGACCAGGGGCGAGACCCATTATTCCAGAATCAGCCGTTTCGTGGAGGAGATTCCGGAGGAGCTGATAGAAAGAGGAAAGTCGGAACGCAGGAACGAACCAAAGAATGTAACTGCATCGGGGGAGACAAAAGATTCGTCCTGGAATCGGAATCAGCGTAAGCTGGGAGTCAGCATGTTCGGGATGAAATCGAATTCTTATGCATCATCTACGGCAGGGTATCTGGAGCAGGGCTTTGAGAGGAGCGGAAGAAAAGCATTTTTGGAAAATGCCCCTGATTTGTCCGGGGCGGCAGGCAGCGTGGAGGCAGCCAACAAAGAGGAAGGGATGTCCGGTCCTGGGCAGACTGCGGGTAAGGGCCAAAACAGTAGTGCAGGAAAACAGCCTGGGTTCGGTAAAGCATTTGTTGTCCGGAAATCGACTTCTCTGGACTATGAGGCCGGTGACCGGGTTCGGCATATGAAATTTGGTGAGGGAACCGTACGATCCGTGGCGGATGGCGCACGTGACTTTGAAGTGACTGTGGAGTTTGACCGGTTCGGTGTGAAAAAGATGTTCGCATCCTTTGCAAAATTGCAAAAACTATAATATTTTTTCATTTTTTGAATAAAATAGGATAGTAAAAAAAGAAAAGAAATGGTATAATCTAGATAATGCACATGAGATGTGTGCCAGGATGATAGAAAGGACGTGAGTAGGATGGGAAAGTTTGATACAATGAGCAAGGATGCGCTGACCCGTGTAGAAGAGATTATCAATTCTACCAAGCTGAATGATTTCCTGCACAGGAAAGAAGAGGAGGAGAAGAAGAAGACCTGCATTCTTTGGGTGCTGGCGATCATCGGCGCAGTGGCAGCGATTGCGGCAATTGCCTATGGTGTATATCGTTTCTTCACTCCGGATTATCTGGAGGATTTCGAGGACGATTTTGACGATGATTTTGACGATGATTTTTTTGAGGACGACGATGACACCGCCGCCGATGAGGATAAGGAAGAGAAATAAAAAGCAAGAAGCGTGTCTCCTTTATGCGGGGCACGCTTTTATTTTTTCATAGGAGTTTGAAAACTCATTCCCGTCATCTGCGCGCTCCACTTTGCGGTATTTTGGCTTTTATTCGGTCAACGTAGCTCACTACGCTTCCCTCGTTCGAGCCAAATCCCCACAAACTGTAACGCACATCTAACAGAAAGCAATTTTTAAACACGTTGTAAGACAGATCGGAACGAAATCAGGAAAAGCGAAGAAAAAATAAGGAGAGAAAAATGAAAAAAGGGGAAATCCGGGAGGGGATCATAGAGAGGATCGATTATCCTAACAGGGGAGTGCTCAGGATAGACGGGGAAAAGGTTATTGTCAAGAATGCGCTTCCAGGACAAAGAATACGTCTGGCGATTCATAAAAAGCGGGCGGGAAGGGCAGAAGGAAGGCTTCTGGAGGTGCTGGATCCTTCTGCATTGGAGAAAAGGGAGAATGTCTGTCCGCATTTTGGTGTCTGCGGCGGATGCCTGTACCAGAGCCTGCCTTATGAGGAACAGCTGAAGCTGAAAAAAGAGCAGGTCGACAGCCTGATCCGTGAGGTCTGCGGGGACTGGGGGCTGGAGGGAATTAAGGGCAGCCCGATTGCAGAGGGGTATCGGAATAAGATGGAATTTTCCTTTGGCGATGAATATAAGGATGGCCCGCTGGCTCTGGGAATGCACCGGCGAGGCAGTTTTTATGATGTGGTGACCACCCGGGACTGCCGGATTGTGCATGAAGATTTCTGTAAGATCCTGGGGGCTACCCTGGATTATTTTGCAAAGGCGGGGGTACCCTATTATAAAAAGCTGCAGCACGTGGGGTATCTGCGCCATCTTTTGGTACGCCGGGCGGTAAAGACAGGAGAGATTCTGGCTGTTCTGGTGACCACAACACAGACAGAGGTTCTGGCAGCACGATGCGGCGAACCGGAGAGAGGGGAGGCAGAGCTGCTGTCTGGGTGGCGTCAGACTCTGGAAAAGCTGGATCTGGAAGGAAGCTTCGCCGGGATTCTTCATATGAAGAATGACAGTCTGGCAGATGTGGTGCAGAGTGATGAGACAGAGATATTGTCAGGCCGGGATTATTTTTATGAAGAGCTTCTGGGAATGAGATTTTGCATTACCCCATTTTCCTTCTTCCAGACGAATTCCCTGGGAGCAGAGGTGCTGTATGAGACAGTACGAGAATATGTCGGTGACACAAAGGACAAGGTAGTGTTTGACCTTTACAGCGGAACCGGGACGATCGCGCAGATTACTTCACCGGTAGCTGCCCGTGTGGTAGGTGTGGAGATTGTGGAAGAAGCCGTGGAGAGTGCGAGGGAAAATGCCAGAAGCAACGGATTAGAGAATTGTGAGTTTATTGCCGGGGATGTGCTGAAGGTGATAGGGGATATTAAGGACAAGCCGGATCTGATTATTCTGGATCCTCCCCGGGATGGGATTCATCCCAAGGCGCTGAGGAAGATTATGGATTTCGGCGTGGAGAGGATGGTTTATGTATCATGTAAGCCAACCAGCTTAGCACGGGATCTGCAGGTGCTGATGGAAAATGGATATCGGGTGGAGCGGGGATGTTGCGTGGACATGTTCCCGGCTACCGGGAATATAGAAGTTGTGTGTCTTTTGAGTAAACAACTGCCAATGCTTTGAATAGAATACCCGAAAAAGGTGAAATATGATGATATCAGAATATGTCGCTCAGACTGGGATAAACAGGAGGAAACGCGAATGTATGATATGATCATTATTGGGGCCGGTCCGGCCGGTATCAGTGCGGCTATCTATGGAAAAAGCAGAGGCAGGAAGGTTCTGGTGCTGGAGAAGAATCAGGTGGGCGGCCTGATTGGAGCAGTGTCAACGGTTACGCATTATACGGCAGTTATGAAGGAAGAATCCGGCAGGACATTTGCCGGACGGATGAAGGAGCAGGCTCTTAGCGCCGGTGCGGAGATTCGTTATGAAAGGGTAACAGAGGTAAAACTTGCCGGTGAGATTAAAAGAGTTGTGACAGAGAAGGAAGGCTATGAAGGCAAAACTGTGATTCTGGCGAATGGCGGTTCCGGCCGCATGCTGGGAATTCCGGGAGAGCACCTGAAGGGCATTCGGCTGAATGCGCCAAAAGACGGTCCCGCTTATAAGGGGAAGAATCTCTATGTGATCGGCGGAGCGGATGGCGCTGTTAAAGAAGCCATTTATCTGGCAGGAATCGCGAAAACCGTTACCATTGTATGCCTGGAGGATGAGCTTGCATGTATACAGGAGTTCAGAGATAAGGCTGCTGCCTGTCAGAATATAGAAATCATGCCACATGCGAGCCTCACTGCAGTATATGGCAAGGAAAGGGCTGAGGAGCTTGAATTCACAGATAACAGAACAGGAGAGAAACGGGTGGTGAAGGATGCGGAATGTGGGGTATTTGTCTATGCCGGCATTGTTCCTGACACCCGGATGTATACGGAACTGAGGCTGGAGGGCGGATATATACCGGTTGACGAATGGATGCAGACAGAGATTCCGGGAGTGTTCGCTGCCGGAGATATCTGTGTAAAAAAGATAAGGCAGGTGGCGACCGCGGTTGCGGATGGGGCGATTGCAGGGATACGGGCAGCTGAGGTAACCAGACCCATCACACAGGATGCCTCCTGACGGTGCAGACAAAAACAAACAAAGGAGAAGGCTATGATCGGACAGACGGTAAGGGTTATTGTAGACAGGCCGCTTGGAAGCTGTCACCCGGAACATCAAGACTTGTATTATCCTGTCAACTATGGATATATTGAAGGCATTATGGCTCCGGATGGTGAGGAACTGGACGCCTATATTCTTGGCGTATATGAGGCTGTGAAGGAATTTACAGGAAGGGTCATCGCGATTGTCCATCGTCTGGATGATATAGAAGATAAACTGGTGGTTGCACCGGAGAAGCTTATTCTTACCGAAAAGGAAATCCGGGAACAGGTAAGATTCCAGGAGCAGTACTTCCAGTCAGAGATCATCATGTAAAATACACACGTTGGTGCATCGTATAACCCAATGGTGAAATCAGTAAGGACACAGAATGGATAGCTGCCGGCCGGAGCGTGTTCCCGGGATAATCGATGTGAGACCGGACACCTCCGATACGGCCGAAGCCGCACTCCTTCCGGAACCGGCAGCTGATGCTATTATACGCCCGATACAGGCGGATGCGCAAGGAAAATCTGGAAAAAGTAATGGCTGCTTTAAAGAGCTGTTTTAAAGAGAAGAATCACTGCCTGAGTCTTTCTCTTTTGTACTGTCTTCGGCGTTGCTTTGGTTTTTCGTTTCGGTCCAATCCTTTCTGTTTTTTTCTTTAGCATCCGGGGCTTTTCGGCGGAGAAGCTTTTTCACAATTGTGCGGATCCCTGCGGCGACAACAGCCAAAAGAACCAGGGCAGGTAAATGAGAGATTACCCATACCAGAAGATCCGTAAGGCTGTTACTTACATTTTCCAGGTTGCGTACAAAGCCCTTTTGGATGCGGGTTCCCACGGAATCCGGGGCAGTGGGGGTGAATACGCCGACTTCCTGGATGCTGATATGAACGGTGCTGTAATTGACCTGATTATCATAGGTTCTCAGCTGGGATTCGAATCCCTCGAGCTGATAGCGGATCTCAGAAAGACGTTCCTCGAGGGCTATGACAGCCTCCAGGGTATCGGCCTTCTCAAGCAATGCCCACAAACGCTCCTGTTCGATGGTCAGGGATTTTTTGCGGCTTTCGATATCTGTATACTGTAAAGTTACGTCCATAACATTCTCAGAGCGGCTGATGACATTGCTTTGGTCACTCATCTGAGCGAGAAAGCTGTCCAGCTTAGCAGAGGGGATACGGACGGTCAGGAATGCGTAACGCTTCCGGTCGACGGCAGTGGAAATACTGGTGCCGCTGACATCTGACTGTTCAATATAACCACCCTCGGCGGCTACGGATTGCCGGATAGAGGGAAGGAGGGTGTCAAAGTCTGTCGTCTCCACATCCAGGCTGACAGTACGGATCAGCTTGCGCTGTATGGCAGCCTGCCCGGTGGAAGTATTGTCAGCCGGGGAAGAGGGGGCATCGACCGGAGTGGACGGTGTCTCCTGTGAGGTGCCGTATGGGGCGCCATTTTCTGTTATGGTGTCTTCCGTGATGGGAGCATAGGCAGGGGCTGGTGCAGCTGCGGCCGCAGCGGCAGTCTCTGCTACTGCATAACTTTTCATCTCTGCTTCTTCGTAATAGCCATCCTCTATCATTCCGCTGCCAGAATTGGCCATAGGGGCTGTCATGTCGAAGCTGCTGTAGGCAGCAGTTGTTTCGGCAGCAGCATTTTTTGAACTGCTGCCGCAGGCCACGACGGAACCGGCGGTAATGGTGGCAGTGAGCAGAAAAACGGCAGTCTTTCGGAACTTCTTTTTCATCATAGATATCCTCCCTGGTCTCATAATGTAGCGCCCCCTCGCGTTCGTTCGGCGGCATGTATGATTTGTTCTGTATAAGATACGGATGAAAAAGTCGGATTTATGGCGAAAAAAATATTTTTTTCACATGTCTTGTATATTAACAGAAGATTATGTATAATGTTTTTTGTTTTGAACTTTATAGGGGATAAAATCAGCATTGAGATAAGGAACGGGAGGAAGCCTGTGAAACGAGAGAGGATATTGATCATTGATTTCGGCGGCCAGTATAATCAACTGGTGGCGCGTCGGGTTCGTGAATGCAATGTGTACTGTGAGATTTACTCATATAAAACGGATTTACGGAAGCTTCAGGAGATGAAACCGAAAGGAATCATTTTGACCGGAGGTCCCAGCAGCTGCTATGAGGAAGGAGCTGCTTCCTGCGATCCGGCGTTGTTCGAGATGGGAGTTCCGGTGCTGGGATTGTGCTACGGTGCGCAGCTGATGATGCATACGTTAGGAGGCCGTGTATGCAAGGCGCCGGTCCGCGAGTATGGTAAGATCGAAGTGACGACAGACGGAAAGAGCCGGCTGTTTTATCATGTTTCGGAGAAAACCGTGTGTTGGATGAGCCATAACGATTATATTGAGAAGGCGGCGCCCGGATTCCAGATCATCGCCCATACTCCCGACTGCCCGGTAGCGGCAGCTCAGTCCGAGGAGAGGCAGCTGTATGCGATTCAGTTTCATCCTGAGGTACTACATACCGTGGAGGGAACGAAGATGCTCTCCAATTTTGTATATGAGATCTGTGGTTGTGTCGGAGACTGGAAGATGGATACTTTTGTGGAAAACAGTATCCGCTCGATCCGGGAAAGGGTGGGCAGCGGAAAGGTACTTTGCGCCTTGTCCGGCGGAGTAGATTCCTCTGTGGCAGCAGTGATGATGGCGAAAGCAGTGGGAGATCAGCTGACCTGTGTGTTTGTAGATCATGGGCTTCTGAGAAAGAATGAAGGGAATGAGGTGGAAGAGGTATTTGGTCCGGATGGTCCGTACAAGCTGAATTTTATCCGGGTCAACGCACAGCAGCGTTTTTATGAAAAGCTAAAGGGCGTGGAGGAGCCGGAGCAGAAGCGAAAGATTATCGGGGAGGAATTTATCCGTGTATTTGAGGAAGAGGCTCAAAAGATTGGTGCAGTGGACTTTTTGGTGCAGGGAACGATCTACCCGGATGTGGTGGAATCCGGCCTGGGCGGCGAGTCGGCTGTGATCAAGTCTCACCATAATGTGGGCGGTCTGCCGGATTATGTGGATTTTAAAGAGATTATTGAGCCGTTGCGGGATTTGTTCAAGGATGAGGTGCGAAGGGCCGGGCTGGAGCTTGGGATTCCGGAGAGATTAGTCTACCGTCAGCCCTTTCCCGGGCCGGGACTTGGAATCCGGATTGTGGGCGAGGTGACAGAAGAAAAGGTGCGGATGGTGCAGGACGCGGATGCCATTTATCGGGAGGAGATCGCAAAGGCCGGCCTGGATAAGAGTATCGGACAGTATTTTGCGGCGTTGACCAATATGCGCTCCGTGGGTGTTATGGGGGATGAGAGAACTTATGATTATGCTGTGGCGCTGCGGGCAGTGAATACCATTGATTTTATGACAGCGGAGACAGCGGAGATTCCTTTTGATGTGCTGGTGAAGGTGATGAACCGGGTGATTAATGAAGTGAAAGGGATCAATCGGGTGCTTTATGACCTCACCTCGAAGCCGCCGGGGACGATAGAGTTCGAGTGAGAAGTAAAATCCTCGCAAGTCTTGAAAAATCAAGGCTTGCGGGGATTTTCTAATTGGCGGTGGGTACGATTTGGATACAGATTTTTTAATCCAGATTATTGTTTATCAAACGGTGTTCTGTATCCTCCATAACTTGGTCGTGGAGATGCTGGATACTTAGGTCGAAAAAAGTATTTCCGTTTTGTTCGGGATAAGTGTCCATCCAGCGGTCATAATCCGTTTCGGCTTTAATGAGAGCCTCCCCACGTTTTTTTGCATCTTTGATTTCATTGCATTTTTCTACATCTTCTAAAAATTTCTCGTAACGTTGACACCATGCGTTCATCAGTGTCAGGGTTTCAAAACGTATACCAACTGTATCATTGCCTTCATCGTCTTTGCACGCAAAAAGATGTCCGTTGTACTGCCGGGCAATCTGGAATAGGCGGTGCATGGCTTTAATCATGTCAAAATCGGAATTTTCCAGTACTTCCGGATTGACGGCAAGGGCATTTGCTATTTTTTCAAGTGATGAAGGCTTGGGATTGCGCCTGCCGCTTTCGTAGGCACGAATATAGGCTTCGCTTGCACCAACCAATTCACCTAATTGTTTTTGGGTAAGACCACGCTCTTTGCGGATGCGGCGGATATTTTCTCCAACAGTCATAAGTCTGCCTCCTAAAATTTAAACTGTGTATCTTCACTAAATCAATCATATCACATAAGGAGAGAAAAATAAAGCAAAAAGATATTGACAAGAAACAAAAGTTACGATAAGATAAAAACGAAACATAATGATACTATATAGAAACAAATATAGAGAAAGAGAGGAAAAAGCATGAATGAAAAGATTTACTACAATGCGGAGGACATTTCCAAGATGCTCGGTGTGAGCATGGGAAAATCCTACAAGATTCTCAGAGAGATGAACAGGGATTTGGCAGGCAGGGGATTTCTTACGATTGCAGGGAAAATTCCTGTGGAGTATTTCAGGGAGAAATGGTACGGGGCGGCAAAGGAGGCGGTTGTATGAGCTGTAATGCGAAGAAAGATCCAAACGGTACTTGGCGGATACAGTACCGCTGGACGGATTGGACTGGCGCAAAAAAGAAATCGCAGAAAAGAGGTTTCAAAACAAAGAAAGAAGCGGAAGAATGGTATGCACATTTCTTATTGCAACAATCCTCCGATCCAACAATGACGTTGGCTGACTTTTGGGAGATTTATAAGGCAGATATGGAAAAGCGCCTGCGGAAAACTACCATGAAGCAGAAAGAGTATGTGATGAACGATAAGGTTTTGCCTTATTTTGGCAGTACGCCAATCAATGAAATTTCTGCACCCATGATAAGGAAGTGGCAGGGCGAAATGATGGAGAAAGGCTTTAAGCCGACTTATTTGAAAACCATCCATAACCAGCTCAGCGCAATTTTAAATTATGCAGTCAATTTTTACGATTTGCGATCCAATCCATGCCGGAAAGCGGGAAGTATGGGGAAGAGCAGGGCGGATGAAAGACCATACTGGACTTTGGAGGAATTTCAGAAGTTTTCCGATGCGATTATGGATAAGCAGGATTCATGGGTTGCATTTCAGATTTTATTTTGGACGGGGATGCGTTTGGGAGAACTGCTTGCGCTTCAGGTAAAGGATGTAAATTTTGAGGAAGGCACGATTACTGTTGATGAATCCCTTGCGAGGATTGACGGAGAGGATTTGATTACGCCTCCGAAAACGGAGAGTTCCATAAGGGTAATTACCATACATAAGGAATTACAGGAGGTAATCAAAGAGTATATTTCAACACTCTATCGGGCAAGGGCGGGCACACGACTTTTTGCAGGACGGACAAAGAGCTTCTTTGAGCATGAAATGGAGCGGGGGATTAAGCTGTCAGGCGTAAAAAAGATAACTGTCCATTGTACCAGACACAGCCATGCGAGTATGCTCGTGCAGATGGGGTTCAGTCCTGTTGAGATTGCAAAAAGGTTAGGGCATGGGAAAGTAACGACTACGATTGAAACCTACTGTCACCAATCTATGGACGCACAGATAAAAATTGCGGACAGGCTTGGAAAAGTGGAAAGGGGTGAGGAAAGTGGCGTGTAAGCGTGAAGCAAGGTTTCGGCGTAATACAATCGCATTCTGGCTGAGTGATGAGGAAAAAGCCCAAGTGGAAGCAAGGATTATATTATCGGGACTTCCCAAAGGAGATTATTACCGCAAAGCTATATTGGGACAGGAAGTGACGGTAACTGCCGGAAATTATATGTCTAACAGAGTTGCAAAAGTGTTAGAGCAGATATTGGAAAATTTCAAAAATGGGAATGTGGAAGATGAAAAATTACTGCTGGAATTAGTAAAGCAGTTAATAGAAATTGGACAGAATGGAAATGCCCCTGCTGGTAACAGGGACATTTCAGAAACAGATTAGGTTGTTGGCGCAATCTAATCTTAGCATAAAAAGGACAAGCCTCTTTATACATATTTGCAGATTTATTATAGCAGAGGCTTTTCCGGAAGAAAAGGAGGAGCAACGGGGAAATTGAATATTTTTTCAGAAGTAAAGGAACATCTGACTGCAAGGCAGGCAGCAGAATATTATGGCCTGAAAGTTAAGAGAAATGGGACTGCCTGTTGTCCGTTCCATGATGATAAGCACCCAAGCATGAAGATTGACAGAAATTATCACTGTTTTGCCTGTGGTGTGGGTGGAGATGTGATTGATTATGTTTCCCGGATGTTTGGATTGTCACAGTATGATGCGGCGTTAAAGCTGATAGAGGATTTTGTTCTGCCTGTTGATGTAAAGAAAAATGAGGGACTGAATGCGCAGGAAAAAGAGCGTATCCGTAAAGAAAAGGCGGAGCAAAAGAGAATTATGCACATTCAGGAACGGTTTGAAAAATGGTGCAGTCAGACTGTTGATATATTGAAAAACTGCATTTCCGAGATTGACAGTGTAAATCATTTTCTTATTGGGAAACCGCCGGATATTATTTTTTCGGAAGATTATGCGCAGATGCTCCATGCAGAGCCGGTCATCAATTACTGGCTGGATATTCTGTGCGTGGGAGAAGTTTCAGAGAGGCGGGATTTTTTCTTAAAGGACAGGAAGAAGGTGGAGGAAATTGCAGGAAAAGTCTGCACAGGCAGAAAACGAATTATGGGATGCAGTCGGGGAAGCGCTTGATATGGAAATGAGTACAGTGGAGGACGTATTGGATTCGCTTGCAAGAACGCAGAAAGGGAATGTGAAATCTTCCATCGAAAACTGCATGACTATTTTATACAGAGATCCATTGTTAAAAGATGCCATATGCAAAAATGAGCTGACTAATAAAATTGATATTGTAAAGCAGCTATTGTGGAAACGGAATGGAAGATGCATTACAGACGTAGATATGTTCCAAATTCAGCGTTACATAGAAACAAATTATGGAATTTCCAGCGATAAGGCAATTAATAAGGCGGTCAGCATTGCAGCAAGTGAAAAAAGCTACCATCCAATCAGAGAGTTTCTTGAAAATCTGCAATGGGATGGAAAAAGCAGGATTTCAAGTCTGCTTCCACGTTTTCTTGGAATAGATGATAATGAATATACAAGGGAAATCATGCGGCTTTTGATGATGGCGGCAATACACCGGATTTATGAGCCGGGCTGTAAGTTTGAGATTATGGTCTGCCTTGTGGGTGGTCAGGGTGCAGGAAAGTCTACATTTTTCCGTTTTCTTGCTGTCAATGATGAGTGGTTTACAGATGATTTGAAGCGTATGGATGATGAAAATGTTTACAGCAAGATGCAGGGGCATTGGATTATTGAGATGTCAGAAATGCTTGCCACTGTCAATGCAAAGAGTATTGAAGATATTAAATCATTTCTGAGCAGGCAGAAAGAAACCTACCGTATTCCATATCAGACTTATGCGGAGGACAGGCCAAGACAGTGTATCTTTGTCGGCACATCGAACAACCTTGATTTTCTTCCGCTGGACAGGACAGGGAACAGAAGATTTGCGCCTGTTTTGGTTCATCAGGAGCGTGTGGAGAAACACATCCTTGAGGACGAAAAGGAGTCGAGGGAATATATTGTGCAGGCATGGGCGGAGGCTATGGTTATCTATAATAACTGTTCACATGAGTTGAAACTGTCAAAGGAAATGGAAGAATATCTGAAGGAGATGCAGAAGCAGTTTATGCCGGAAGATACAAAGGTGGGCGTTATTCAGGCGTGGCTGGACGATTGTACGGAAGAATATGTTTGCAGCGAAATGATTTACAGAGAAGCGTTGAGGCATGAGTATGAAGAACCAAAACAATGGGAGATTAAGGAAATTAACAGCATTATGAATATCTGTATTGACGGGTGGGAGAAAATCAGTTCTCACAGGTTCGGAAAGTATGGATTGCAGCGTGGCTGGAAACGAAGAACCAATATGCAGGGATTTTCACCGTTGCCGGAGAATGCGAAGACACCTTTTAAGGAATAAATGACAGAATGGGTTTTTTTGTACTTTGGGTATCTTCATATTTTCGATTTGCTGTATGCCAACAAATTGGTTGGCAGAACAAAACGAGAATAACGAAGTTACCCAGACATCAGAAAGAGCGGCAGTATATTTTAAACTCTTTTTTATCCGGTTTACAGGGCGCGTCTACATTTTGTAAACGGTAAGTTTACAGCGGAATATAAGAAAATCAAGGCTTTCAGCCATTTGTAAACGGTGTAAACAGAAAAAACTGAAAACGCAATAACAAGATTAACAATAATATGGAGGACATTTATGATGCAGAAATATAGCAACAACACAAAAATCATTATTGGGCTGGATCATGGTTACGGAAATATTAAGACAGCGCACAGGATATTCAGGACAGGCGTAGAATGTTTTGAGGAAGAACCGATTGTCAGCATGAATTATATCAAGTATAAGGATAAGTATTATGTGATAGGGGAAAACCATTTGATTTATCAGGGCAACAAGACAGATTCTCTGGATTTCTTTATCCTTACGTTGGCAGGTTTGGCGGAGGAACTGAAATTCCGGGGGTTGCATGAGGCAAAAGTGGTGCTGGCTGTCGGACTTCCTCTTGCTTGGGCGAAAAGTCAGGCAACGGATTTTAAGAAATATCTGATGCAGGAGCAGGAGTTGTTCTTCTCATTCCGTAAAGAAAATTACAGGGTGCATTTATGCGGAGTTGAAATGTTCCCGCAGGGATTTGCGGCGGTGTGCAATGCTGGTTTGATGAAAGGTTTTAATATGATAGCGGATATCGGAAATGGCACGATGAACGTGATGCAGATTATTGACGGCAGACCATTAGAGAAAAGTCTTGTGACGGATAAATTCGGTGTTTCGATCTGTATGAAGGAAATACAAAAAGAACTGTCAAAATCAGCAGGGGAAAGTATACCGGAGGTTATGATTGAACCGATGCTGATAAATGGGTTACAGGGCAGGACGGATGACGTTGCAAAAATAGTTGGTCGGATTGCGGAGCGATATGCAGGAGATATTTTAAAGAGGTTAATTGATTATGGATATAAGGAAAATCTGGTGCATCTTTATGTGATTGGCGGGGGCGGCTGCCTGCTCAGGCATTACAGTGATATTGCATCGAAGGGGAATGTAACATTTATTGAGGATATCTGCGCCAATGCAAAAGGGTATGAATATCTTGCAATGCAGAAACAGCGCAGACAGGCGGTATAGAAATGGGGTTATAGAATGAGAAAGACCTATAAATGCAGTAATATAAAATTCTGCATGGAAGATGAAAACCAGCGCAGGACATGGGAATATTTGCAGGGAATGACAAGAAAAGATGGTTCTTATGGAAAGATACTTTCTGATGCGTTTGTAGCGGTTCGTGACGGGCATGTACAGTTTGAAACTGATAGTGTGGTGCGTGATTCCGCTATTCTATCAGGGCAGGATACGGATATTTTGGGGAAGATGCTGGACGGGGTGTTAGAAGAAAAATTCCATGAGATGCTCCCTAAATTACAAGAAGCTTTTGCAGAGCAAATCAGCAGAGTTTTTAGAGAATATGTTTCTGATTTTCATTCTGGTGTGGATGCTTCTGCTGATACAGACAGAATGGGGCAGATGCATGAGTCGGAATTATCTGAGGATATGATGGCGTTTGCATTTGCAATGGGCGAATAGGCGGTTCCGAAATTTTATATTCGGTACTCAATTCTGAAAAGGAAGCCTATGGAACGGTACCGAAAAGCTTAAATTCGGTACTGTTGCCTAAAACGAATGACGGCTGTACTTTGCCGGAATGAGCAGTCTGTCGGATGGTTTTTCCGGCAGAGCACGGATGCCGTCAGGCAGACGGTGTTTGCAAGCGGCAAACACTACCCTCGGAGAGCGCCTTACTTCTGATGCGTATGCGTCAGAAGTAATAAGGCGTTACTTTTGACAAAAGTAACAAAACCGTAGTTAGTATGTATACATAAAAATATGAGAAAGAGAGTGATGCGTTGGCGGCAAAAACAATTTCTTTTCCGAAAGGGAAAGGTCATCTTACGCACAATAACAGGGAATTTATCTGCAATAATGTGGTGCCGGAAAGAACAGCTTGGAACCGGATTTACATACAGGAACCAATAAAAGATGCTTATGAAAAATGCTTCGGACAGGCACTTCGGGATTATAATGCGGCGCAGAAGCGTAAGGACAGGCAGAAAGACGATTATTTGAAGGAGATTGAAAATTCTGGCAATAAGGAAAAGGCTTTTTATGAAAATATCGTACAGATAGGTAAAAAGACAGATACTCCAGTTACGGACGAAAACGGAGTGCTGACAGAGGAGGCAAAAGCGGCAATAGAAGTCCTAGACCGCTATGCAAAGACTTTTCAGGAGCGCAATCCGAATCTATATTTATTCAACTGTGTGATGCATCTGGATGAGGCAACACCGCATCTACATATAGACTATATTCCGGTAGCGCATGGATATAAAAATGGCATGAAGATACGCAACAGTCTGACAAAGGCATTCCAGCAGATGGGATTTGCAAAAGCAGTCAGTAGAAAGCAGAATGAAACTGTCGCATGGCAGGAACGAGAGAGGGAATATCTGACAGAACTGTGCAGGGAACAGGGGATTGAGATAGAAGTCCTTGGCATACAGAGGGATAATCTGTCACTGCCGGAATATAAAGCCGCAATGCGAGAAGTGGAGGAGTTGGAACAACAGGCGGTGGTGCTGGATAAGCGGAATGAGGCTCTTGAGCAACAGAATGATGATCTTGCGCAGAAAACAGCAGAACTTCGTGGACAGGTGCAAGAAATGGAGGTACAAAACAATGAGTTGGTTTTACAGGCACAGAAACTCACAGAGCAGATTGAGGAAGCAGAGAAAAAAGGAAAAGCGGCGAAGGAGGTTCTTGCTAAACATGATTTGAGGGCGGAAACATTTAAAATGATTTCAAAGGAAGTGACGGCAGAAACAAAAAATATGAAAAGAGTTGCTGTTCCAGTGACAAATCTTTTTGGTAGTGAGGAATATGTCAACGTAAAGAAAAGCGACTGGAATAAAATGCTGGATGCTTTCAGTAAGGCGGTATCGAGAAATCATCTCTTGGAGAAGTATGAGAAGAAGATATCGAATTTGGAAAAGAAGGTAGCTGCGCTTACCGAGCAAATCGAAAAATTAAAACGGTTTGTAGCATCAAGAGGACTTGGGGAGGCGTTTGTGGAATTTATAAAATCGCTTGCGCCCAAGACCATGAAACAGAAACTGGAGGAGGCAAAAGAGGATGCCGCGGTACATAACCAGCAAAGAAAGCGTAGCCAGCAGGACATAGTAAGAAAGAATAAGCAGTGGCAGCAGGAAATGTAAATTTTTAAGGAAAGAGAGGAACAGACAATGGATATAACTTACGAAAAATGTGGAGATTATTTAATTCCGAATCTAATCCCCGATCCGGAGCCAGAGGGAGAGTTGAGAAAGTTTGGACTGATGCGAAAATCCTATCTGGAAAATCACAGGAGGGGTATTTATTCGGGACTGCTGTTATCAGGTAAGCTAAAGAAGCATCTACTTATGATACAGGAACAGGCAGAGGAAAGATTTGATCTGTTGGTGGAGCAGATGGCGAAGCGTGAAGGAGTGACGGAGCAGTTAAAAGCACAAGATCAGATGCTTTGGGTTAAGAAAATGAATAGCATTAGGATGAGGGCAGAGGAGATTGTAAGGGAAGAGATAATTTATATATTGTAGTAGAGAGCAAGGTACAGCGTGTAGTTGTACCTTGTTGTATTAAGATAAGAATATTATATAAGATTGCGTTAGGATATGCTTGCTATTGTTCCAAGGTTGGAATATACTATATATTAGTTCAAGTTGTAAACATGGAGGACGGGTATGGAATACTTAACAGTAAAAGAAATAGCTGAAAAGTGGGGTATTTCCGGAAGAAGAGTAAATTCATTGTGTAATGAAGGTAGAATAGTAGGTGCAGAGAAAAAGGGTCCTATGTGGCTGATACCAAAGGATGCCGAAAAACCTGTTGATTTGAGATATGGCAAAAAGCAAATGACTGAGGAGAAAAAATAAATGGCGAATATAGCAATAGATGTGATGTGGGATGATAACCCTGTGGATGTTACAGCAGAGGCAAACTTTATATGGAGTATTGCGAACAAATTGCGAGGGTCTTATATGCCTGATAAATATGGTGACGTTATTATCCCTATGACGATTATAAGGCGTTTTGAATGTGCTTTGCTCGATGATGAAGCGAAAAGAAAAGATGTCATTGAAACTTTTAGACAGAATCCGAATTATCCTGAAAAAGCGCTGTTCAGGAAGTCGGGATTCCAATTTTATAATACCAGCGATTATACGTTACAGGAACTTTGTAATGATGCTGACCATGTAGCAGCAAATTTTAAGGCATATATAGCAGGATTCTCTGCAAATGTGCAGGATATTTTGAAAGAGCTGGAAATGGAGCAGCATATCAACAAAATGGACAAGGATGGATGCCTGTATTCGGTAGTCAAAGCATTTTCAGAACTGGATTTAAGCCCCAGAACTTTTGACAGTATCAAAATGGGGTACATATTTGAAAACCTGATAGGCAGATTCTATCAGAATGTGGATGCCGGACAGTTTTATACGGGCAGGGATATTATTAAATTGTTGGTATCGCTTCTGATTTCGGAGGGATGCAATGATATTTTTGATGAGGGAAAGATTATAACAGTTTGTGATCAGGCATGTGGTACAGGTGGTATGCTTTCAACAGCATATAGCTATCTCAAGCATTATAATCCCTCTGCGGATGTGCGGTTGTTTGGGCAGGAGATGATGGGGCAATCCTATGCGGTAGGTCTGGCGGAGATGCTAATTAAAGGACAGAATGCCGAGAACTTTCGTCATGCTGATACCTTAAAAGAGGACTGTTTTGAAGGTACAAAAATGCGATTCTTAATTGAGAATCCGCCTTTTGGTACACCGTGGTCTGGAAAGGACGCAAAGGCAGGGCAGGAAGATGCTGTAAATGCCGAATATGCGAAAAGATTTCATGGACGATGGGGTGCAGGTCTTCCAAGCGGTGGTGATTCACAGCTTTTATTTTTGCAGTCAGCGGTTGCAAAGCTGGATGACCAACAGGGAAGGGCAGCTATTATTGAAAATGGTTCTCCGCTTTTTACAGGAGGTACAGCATCAGGGGAATCACAGGTAAGAAGATGGTTATTGGAGAATGATTTGATTGAGGCTATAATCCAGATGCCTACGGAATTGTTTTACAATACAGGCATCAGCACTTATGTGTGGATATTGTCAAAAAACAAAAGAAAAGAGAGAATAGGAAAGATTCAGCTTATAGACGCTTCCGGTATCTGCCATAAACTGCGCAAGCCTTTGGGCAACAAGAAAAATGAATTTAATCCGGAGGACAGAAAGAAGATAACAGAGTTATATGCCGATTTTACAGAAAATGAGTACAGCAAGATTTATGATAATACGGAGTTTATTTACAAAGAGTATGCAATAATGCAGCCTTTACAGAGGAGCTATTCTATTACAGAGGATAGTATACAGGCAATGCTGCGGCAGGGTACACTAAAAAATCTGTGGGATGAAATAAAAGTGGCGCAGTTGGAGGAATTGGGAACTGCGATTACAGGGAAAGAACAGAAAGCGCTTGATAATTTTTATAAGAACAAGCCAGTGTATGATGCAATCCTTGATGCACTGCAATCATCGGTATCCAATCAAAAATGGCTTTCTCCCGATGAATTTATGCCAGTGGTAACAAAAATTCTTTTGAATGTAGCAGATAATAAGATAATACAGAAGATTGCGGATGGTCTTTCAGTTATGGACAAGGAAGCGGTAATTCAGAAGGATAAGAAAGGGAACATTCTGTTTGATAAGTCTACGAAAGATACTGAAATCGTAAAGGTGGAAGAAGATATTGATTCTTATATGGAAAGGGAAGTGCTGCCTCATATGCCAGATGCAGTAGCATTCTGGGAAGAAAATCTTGAAGCGAAGAATCCTGTTATCAGGACAGGTGCGGAGATTCCTTTTACGCGGTATTTCTATAAGTATCAGCAGTCGATACCGAGTGAGGAACTGGAAGCCAAATTCAGTGAATTGGAGCGGTTGGTTAGTGAACGTGTGGCTAAGTTGTTTGGGGGTATATAATATGGCAGAATTAAAGGACAGAGGAACTGAATGGTTAGGGGAGATTCCAGATTCGTGGCGATTATCACGTATAGGAAGTGTATATGAGCTGAGAAATACAAAAGTTAGTGATAAGGAATATCCCCCTCTTTCAGTAACGAACAAAGGAATTGTTCCTCAACTTCAAACAGCAGCAAAAACTAATGCACATGATGATAGAAAGCTGGTAAAGAAAGGTGACTTTGCTATCAATAGTCGTTCCGATAGGAGAGGTTCGTGCGGTATCTCATCATATGAGGGGTCTGTGTCGCTGATAAATACAATTCTTGCACCATTGGGAGAGATGAATCCACGTTATTATGACTGGCTCTTTCATACAGTACAATTTGGCGATGAATTTTATAAGTGGGGACACGGTATAGTAGATGATTTGTGGACAACAAACTGGCAGGACATGAAGAAAATTACGATACCAATGCCCGATTTAAATGAACAAGAAAAAATAGTAGCGTTTTTAGATACTAAATGTTCTGAGATAGATGCACTCTTTATGGATATTCAATCAGAGATTGACTCATTAGAGGAATATAGAATGTCTATTATAAATGAAGTGTTGAGGTGCGGAATAAGTGGGAAAAGTAAACACAAGGAAGTGAGATTTAAATATATTGCAACTGTAAAAGCTAATTTAGTACCACCAACATTTTTTTTAGAATATCCTCAGGTATCACCAGAAAACATAACTAAGAATACAGGAAAATTATTATCATATTCGACTGTAGAGGATTCTGGCATAATCAGTGGCAATCATTTGTTTTATAAAGGGCAAATTATATATTCTAAAATTCGCCCAAACCTTAATAAAGCAATAATAGCCCCGTTTGATGGATTGTGTAGCGCTGATATGTACCCAATAGAAGCAAAAATCAATAGTAAATATTTATTATATGCAATGCTATCAAGGCATTTTGTTGAGCAAGTCACGCTTATAATGCAAGACAGAGTAAAAATGCCTAAGATTAATCAGGATGAACTTGGAAATATAGGGGTTTATATTGCGCCGGATATAGAGCAAAAAGAGATTGTATTATATCTTGACAAAAAATGTGCAGAAATAGATTCTATAATCGAAACAAAAAAGGAGCAATTAACGGTTCTTAATGAATATAAAAAAGCAATTATTTATGAGTATGTAACAGGGAAGAAAGAGGTGGTTTGATGTCGATAAGAGTTTCAAAAGAGGCTGAGGAAGTCTTAATGGAAATATTGGAGCATGAACACGATGGTAATTACTGGAAAATTCGTTTTGATAAATTGTCAAATCGTGATGATATTGTATTGAGGGGATGCTTTAAAGAATTACGAGAAAATGGACTTATCAATGCCGAATATGCAGATAATTATCCGTATTTGATAACTATACTAAAAGATGGTTATTTGTATGAAAAGCATTTGGAAGAAGAGAAGGATGCTGAACTGACTCCGTTTGAAAGAGAACTTAATGAGCTTCTGAAACGCGCAAAAAATATCAAAGCGCCGATTAATGCTGCACCACCTAATATGAGTAAGGATGAATATAATAAACCCAGCGAGATTTGGATGAATGATGTGCAGATTTTTTACGATAATTATCTTAAAGAGCATGCGTTGGGAAATAGGATAAGGACATTATTATTCCAAAGAGGATTGGGTGCATATGGGGATTTAGTGGCAGCGCTTACAAGTGTGAGCAAAGACAGGAAATTTATTGATAAAATAAACGGAGTGCAGGAAGTTTTAGTGCCTAAATATCAGGCAAAAGAAATACCGGAATATGATGTGTTTATATCCCATGCAAATGGAGATAAGGAAGAACTGGTAGAAGATTTATATAAATCGTTAAATAAGTTGGGAATACAAATATTTTATGATAAAGAATCTATTGAGTGGGGAGATAACTGGAAGGATAAGATATTGAATGGTGTAAAAAAAGCCGAGTTTGCTATTATTGTCATATCGGAAAATTTTTTTGGCAGAGAATGGACAGAAAGAGAACTTAAAGAATTATTATCGAGGCAGAACAGGAATGGACAGAAGCTAATACTTCCCATACTCAAAAGTATAACACTGGAGCAATTACAGCAGAAATATTCGTCAGTGGCGGACATTCAAGCAATAGATTCTAAAAAGTATTCCACTGATGAAATAGCTTTGATGTTTGCAAAACAACTGATAAAAAGATTGAGGACCGAATAAAAGTGTTTGAGGAGGAAGCGGTAAATGCAAAATGATGTGTTATCCGAAAAAGAATACCAGAAATACATATTGGAACGACTTTTTGAAAATGGGTATGAGATAAAGCCGTCTGCCAGTTATGACCGTTATTTCGCAATAGACAGGGAGGCGCTTTTTCGGTTTCTGAATACAACACAGCCTGATGAGATGGATGCACTCAGAAAAGTATATAAGTCAGATTTAGAAAACACGATTATTGGCGTTATCAATGCGGAAGAAACGAAGACAAGAGGAAGCAGACTGGATGTATTAAAACATGGGATAGAGATTGCAAACTACAAGTTGGAGCTTATGTATACAAAACCGGCAACCACATTCAATCCTGTGCTTAATAAGCTATATGAGCAGAATATTTTTTCCGTATCCGAAGAAGTCTGGGCAAGCGACAATGAAAGGATAGACCTTGTAATCTTCTTAAATGGTCTGGCAATCATGACATTTGAACTGAAATGCAACGCAGCAGGGCAGTCCTATCAGGATGCAATATATCAGTACCGCGCACAGCGCGACCCAAAGACAAGGCTTTTCAGGTGGAAAGCAGGGGCGTTGGTGGATTTTGCAATGGACTTGGAACAGGTCTATATGACTACGAAGCTGGACGGAGCATCAACGTTCTTCCTGCCCTTTAACATGGGAAAGGGAGAGGGAATTGATACAGGAGCAGGGAATCCGATTTATGAAGGTAAGTACAGCGTGTCCTATATGTGGGAAGATATTCTGCAAAAAGACATGCTGATTGAGATAATTGGAAAATTTATGTTCATTGAGGTCAAGGAAAAGAAAAACCCTTTGACAGATAAAATGAAACGCTCTGAAACGGTTATTTTTCCAAGATATCATCAGTTGGATGTCATCAGAAAGACGTTGGCAGAGGTGGCGGCAACGGGTTCCAGCCAAAATTATCTGATACAGCATTCCGCTGGTTCGGGCAAGACCAATTCCATTGCATGGCTGGCGCACAGACTGGCATCTCTGCATGATATAGAAAATAAAATCATATTTGATAATATTATTATATGTACAGACAGGGTAGTTGTGGACAGGCAGCTCCAGCAGGCGGTAATGGGAATTGAACATAAGGCAGGGATGATTCGGGTTATGGATGAAAAGTGCAATTCCAATGACCTTGCGTTTGCGATTCAGGGAAATACGAAAATTATCGCCACTACAATACAGAAATTCCCGTACATTGTTGACAGTGTAAGGGGGCTGAAAAATAAAAAGTTTGCAGTTATTATAGATGAGGCTCATTCGTCCACTGCAGGTAAGAATATGGCAGCGGTGACAATGACGCTCGGCAATGGAGATAAATTGGTATATGATACGGAGGATATGATTGTTGACCAGATTTCCAAACAAGGAAAACAGGCGAATGTTTCCATGTTTGCTTTTACAGCAACGCCAAAGCCTACAACAATACAGCTTTTCGGACGGGAGAATACAAAGGGACAGAAAGAGGCATTTCATTTTTATACGATGAAACAGGCGATAGAAGAGGGCTTTATTCTGGATGTGTTGGATAATTACTTAAATTATGAAACTTATTACAAGCTGAATAAGGAAATTGAGGAAGATCCTACCTTGCAGACAAATGAAGCCAAAAGACAGATTGCCCGGTTTATTCAGCTCCATGAAGTAAATATAGGGCAGAGGGTAGAGATTATTATTGAGCATTTCAGAACCTCGGTCATGCAGGAGTTGGGTGGACGCGCAAAGGCTATGGTTGTAACAGAATCAAGGGCAGGGGCGGTCAAATACAGACAAGCTTTTGAAGATTATACAAAGAAGAAAGGTTATACGAATATTCGTGCTTTAGTGGCGTTTTCCGGCAAGGTGACGCTGGAGGATAAAGAATATACAGAAGTAGGAATGAATGGCATATCAGAGAAAAATCTGCCTGACGAGTTTGACAAGGACGAGTATCAGGTACTCCTGGTTGCGGATAAATACCAGACAGGATTTGACCAGCCGAAACTGTGTGCCATGTATATCCTGAAAAAGTTGCATGGGGTGACTGCGGTACAGACACTTTCCAGACTGAACCGTATCTGCCCACCTTATGAGAAGAAGACATTTGTGCTGGATTTTGTCAACAAATATGAGGATATCGTGGCGGCTTTTTCCAAATATTACACAAAGACAGTTCTTTCCAATTCGGTTACGCCCCGCGCAATTTATGATATTGAAGCGAAGATAGTCGGATACTTTTTCTTAGACCCTGCCGATGTGGAATCCTTTAATAAAGTATTGTATGAATCGACACATACTGCGAAGGATAAAAAGCAGATGACATTTTATCTGCAAAAAGCAAAAGGTGTGATAGACGGCTTTGCAGACGATAAAAGAGGGCAGATCGCATTAGACATCAGGCATTTTATCAGGTTTTATGAATTTTTGCTACAGGCTTCCTGCTTTGAGGATGTGGAACTGCATAAGAAATATAATTTCCTGTCCTATTTGATAGCATATATCAGAATTAATCATGGAGGGGGAGGTTATAATCTTGATGGCATGATTAAAGCATCTGAGTTTCTCCAGAAAAAAGGAGAGGAACACAAGAAAAGCAATATAACCGCAAGCCCTGTAATGAAGCTGCCCACAGCATATGATATTGTATTGAGTCCTACAAAGGAAGAGCGCCTTTCACAGATTATCAGAGAGATAAACAGCAGGACGGGCAGACAATATGACAATGATGTTGCAATCAAGGCAGCATTGCAGATTCGGGATATAATGAAAAAGTCCGAGGAACTAAAAACCAGCGCAAAGAATAATTCGGAACAGGATTTTGAATTTGCATATTTTGATCATGTTGATGATGCGCTGATAGATGGTCTGGAGCAAAATCAGGACTTCTTTACCCTGCTTTTACAGAACGATGAAATTAAACATGAAGTGCTGGGATTGTTCTTGAGTGATACTTATCATAGTTTGCGGAATGGAGAAGAAGCGAGAGAAGGAATTGTATATCAATATGAGAATACTGAATTGATGATGGTTGCGGAACCCTCTGCGTATTATGGAAATAGAGAGGAAAAATAGCTATTAAGATATTAGGAAAATGTTATAGGAATAAATTATGAATTCGCTACACACTGTGTAACGAATTGGAAGGAGCGTAGGAATGCCCAAAATACAGCTTAGGTGACAGTTAATGATATTGTGATTTATGATTATTGGGATATATATTAGGAGAGGGGATTGTTGAACAAGAGTAAAAAGGGTTATCTAAAGCAAAATAGGGAGCATATAGTGGATGAAACAATATTTGAAATCAAAGATGTGAAAGATTATTCGGTTCTTTATAGAAGATGTGGGTATTCTTGTGGCGAGAGATAGTGATTTTAGTGATGTGAATGTTGAAAAACCAGAGTTCTGACACTTGTGGAGTTCTGAGGGAGATGTTTTGGAGAAAGAGATAGGTGAGTTTATGGATAAAATTCTGCAAATTGATAAGCAAATTTTAAATATTGACAAGGTTATATGTAGACATATAAGTAATTTGAGCAATTCAACAAGAGGAGAAATCTCTCAGGATATATTGTCGCAGTTAAGACATTTTGTTGAACATATTATGTTGAAAATATATGCCAATGGTGGCGATATTGAAGACACACAAGATAATGTTAAACAGGCTGTAAAATATGCTAAAAGCGAAGAGCTTTTGAGACACTTATCTCGATTTCATCATTTTTTGCAGGTGGCTGTATCACATCGGACTTTGGAGGAAGAGAACTCGGAGCGGCTAATGCTGAAATATTACGAATATCTTCTTAGAATTAAAATATTATTACATGATAAATATTCTCTTGATGTTTTAGCTAATTTAGAAGAATTTCCGATTGCGGCGGATGAGAGTTTGAATGAGTATTATTTTAAAATAGCTCAAAAGGTTAATGGATATAAAATGGCGTCAAGGAACGGTTTTAAATATGATCGCTTTTACATTCAAAATGTAAAGCCGTTTTTTTACAATAATAAAATATATTATGAAGTGGCATTTATTCCAGCGAATGATAAAGTAAGTAAAACAGATAGGATAATTGCGTTTACGGAATTAGAGATAACAGATTTTTATGCTGTAAAATTGGCTATAGAAGATGATTATATAGAAATATTTGATAAGTATATGCCTATAAGAATTATTTTAGATTGGGAGGTAAGCATTCGACCATGTGAATTTAAAAATTTTAGCAAGTTAATAAATAATCAGTCAAAAGCTATTGGAAAAGCGGAGGAACGTAATCTTGCTAAATATTTGACAGAAACAGGAAGGAGTTTAGCGGAGATAGTTGTTTATTCAGATGAAATATATAATAATGTACGGAATCAGATTGTGCCGAATACAGAAGCATATCATTTTTTTGATTTGTTAGATTATTGTAGAGAACTAATTAAGAAGCAAAAAGCAGGTTGCAATGTTTTAAGATATTTGCTTCATCATTTGAATAATCGCGTTATTAAAGAGCAATATCACGAGAGTTATAAGAAGGATTATTATACTGGAAGATGGGAATATTTGGGTGGAAATAATTGGATGTCTAATTTATATTTAGCAAATGAATGCCTTCCGTTTGATACAATGCCATTTTGTTCGGGCTTGAAGAAACATGTTCCAAGTTTATCGGATTTATTAATAGCATTAGATGCAGCAGGACGTGAACATGAATTTATGGCAAGGGTTATAAAAAATAATACAGAACAAAAGGGAATGCTGTATACTCAGTTGGAACAGGTGGGAGAAAAGTATAGACTTGATAATTTTGAGGATGTAGAGACATTAAAAAATGTATATAATAAAAAACTACCGAATACTAAGAAACAACAAGCACGTAGATTGATTATAGATAGAGGATATATATTTATTGAAGCATATAGAGATGATACCGTATATATAATTAATGCCATTAAAGGTTTGACTCAAAGTGGTGTGGATAATTATTCAAATACTGCAACACATTGGATTGAAAATAATGATTATAATATATCAGAAGAAAAGAAAAAAGCACTGGGAACAATGTTTGATAAATCTCATGTGTCAGTAATATATGGAGCGGCAGGAACAGGAAAAACTACATTCATTAATTATATTTCTAGTTTTTTGAAAGAATATTCAAAATTGTATTTAGCATATACAAATCCGGCTGTTAATAATTTGAAGAGGAAGGTTGCGGCAACATCGGATTATGAATTTCTGACTATTTCAAAGTTTAATAATAAATACAATGATGATATAAAGAGAGAATACGATATTATATTCATGGATGAGTGCAGTACGATTAGTAATAGGGAAATGAAAGAATTTTTGGAACTGGCTAAGTTTAAATTGCTTGTTTTAGTTGGGGATACTTATCAGATAGAGGCAATAGAATTTGGGAATTGGTTTGATGCAATACGTGGTTTTCTGCCGACAACTGCAATATGTGAGTTAGTAAAACCCTATAGAAGTAATAGTAAGCAGTTGCAGGCACTATGGGATAATGTTCGTAAAATGGAGGATGATATTTTAGACCGGCTACAAGCAGGAGGGTATTCGGCTAATTTAGATCCTTCTATTTTAAGTCCCGCATCAGAAAACGAGATTATTTTGTGTTTAAATTATGGTGGTTTATATGGAATAAACAATATAAATCATTTTATGCAAGAAAACAACAATAGGAAAGAAATACGGAGAGGAATACAGAGGTATAAAGTTGGGGATCCAATTTTATTTAACGATTCAGCCGATGCATTTTTTACAAAAAGCAAGGATCAAATTCCTATTATTCATAACAATATGAAGGGGAAGATTGTTGATTTTAGGCTTTTGGAAGCTGGTAAAATAACGGAACGAATTCAATTTGATATAGAAATTGAAAGACCATTGATGAACTTGGATAACGAAAATATAGATTTTCAAGTTGTAGGTGTATCAGAGAAGGGAAACTCTATAATCAGATTTGAGGTTTATAAAAATAAAAGTACAGATGAGGATGATGATAATGTGTCAAAAAATGTGGTGCCATTTCAAATAGCATATGCGGTATCAATTCATAAAGCACAGGGGTTAGAGTATGATTCTGTTAAGATTATAATAACAGATGATATTGACGAGCTAATAACGCATAGTATTTTTTACACTGCTATAACAAGGGCAAGGGAAAAACTGAAAATCTATTGGACGCAATCTGTTGAAAAGAAAGTTTTAGATAGAATTGAACCGAAAAATAATCACATGGATATAGCACTATTGAAGCAAGAAATAATGAAAAAAGTGATACATATATGTGTGTAATGAATTGGCTAAACATCATTTCATTTTTTGAAATAAATGCATAAATTACTTTAACCTGAATCCGTGAAGTTCGTGCGTATGTAAATGCCTAAAATTCCAGTGTTCACAACGGATTTCGGTTTTTTGGCAGACTAAAAATCTTTCACCCAATGGGTGAAGAAAATTTAAGACTGAAAAAGCTATGCAATACTTGCAAATACAGGCATTATCCGCATCTTAGCCAAATTAAGTTTCACGGATTCAGGTTTAAATGTTAGATGGGTTATGTGATAATCTGTGTTTATCTACATTGTTTGCGTTAAGAAAATATAGTAATGATGCATCCAACAAGAAAATGGTATTGAACTACAGTCAAGTAAGTAGATACAATTATTGGAAAAACTTTCTGGAAACAAAATATAAAGCGCAATATAAAATGTTATTGCAGAACTGGTAAAATTAGCAATAATATATTAAAGAGTAAATAAATGTCTATAGAAAGCAGGTAGAAAGTATGCCAGAACATCAGACAATAGAATACAAAGAATCGTGGCATGATGAATTTTTAGAGTGGATCTGCGGATATGCAAATGCCTATGGCGGAACGCTTTATATTGGCAAGAATGATAATGGAGATGTTGTTGGACTAAGTGATAAAGATAGGAAAAAGCTATTGGAGTCTATTCCAAATAAGATTACAGATACAATGGGAATTGTAACGGATGTCAATTTGCTATATGAAAATGACTTGCAATACATTGAGATTATTGTGGACAAGTACCCTTCGCTCATCAGTTATCATGGCAAATATTTTTACCGTTCCGGCAGTACAATGAGAACAATAACAGGAAAAGAACTGGATAAAGCAATTCTGAAATCACAGGGTAGAACTTGGGACGGTATGCCGATTCCGAAGTTGAAAGTGACAGATTTAAGAAGAGAAGCAATTGATTTACTGAAAGAAAAGGCGATAAGAAGAGGAAGGCTGACAGAGGAAGAAACAAAGGTTGATGATACAATATTGATGGAAAATCTTTACCTAATTGATGAAGATGGTTATCTGATAAGAGCAGCAATGTTGGCATTCTATAAAGATCCAGAGAAATGGGTTACAGGTTCTTATATTAAGATTGGCTGTTTTGGGAAATCAGATGCCGACTTGAAATATCAGGATGAGGTACATGGCTCCCTGATTGAACAGATTGATAAATCGGTTGACTTGGTTTACACGAAATATTTGAAAGCTTTAATTTATTATGATGGGATTCAGCGGATTGAGCAGTTTATGTTTCCGCAGGAGGCATTTCGTGAGATTTTGCTGAATGCGGTGGTTCACAAGGATTATAGCGCCTGTAACCCAATTCAGATCAGCGTATACGAGGATAAAATATATATTTGGAATGATGGTGAAATGCCGTCCGATCTGGACTCAACAGAGAAACTGTTTGAAAAGCACTCTTCCAAACCGTATAATCCTAAACTGGCAAATGTTTTCTTTAAGAGTGGTATGATAGAAGCATGGGGTAGAGGGTTTGACAAAATCAAAGAAGCGTGTGAAAAGTACAATGGGCGGTTACCAGAATACAATATCAACGCATCAGGGATTATGGTGTTGTGTAAGGCGTGTGATAAGTATTTAGAGTTATTAAATGATAAAGATGATTTGCATCTTGGTCATAGTGAAAAAGATCATAACCAAAATGGTCATGATGTGGTTATGATGATTTTAGATTTTTGTAAAGAAGCAAGATCTATACCGGAAATCATGGAACAATTTGAATTTGATAGCCGGACAAGCTTTAGGAGAAAATATTTAAATAAATTGGTAAAAGATGGCAGATTAAAAATGACGTTACCGGATAAGCCCAAAAGTAAAAATCAAAAATACTATTCCTGATTAAGTTCATGACCATATCATGACCATTTTGGTTATGATGTGGTCATGATGAGAGAAGATACTGAAAAAGTAGAAATTTATTATTAAGAAAGAGGTGTCAAAGTGTTCAATCAAAATCAAATATACAATATTTTTAATCAACAACAGATACAGGCACAACTGCAGCAAAGGCAACAGCAGTATCATAATCAGCAAATATGGAAGGTGTCAGATTGTGCAAAGAAATTAGACGATTTTCTTAAAAGTGCAGAGGAAATAGATGTACAGTATCAGCAACTTGCCTTTGCAGAATGTTGTGCAGTATTGGGTAAACATATGCAAGATAAAGCTGGAATTTGGTTCTGAAGTTTTGAAAAATAGAAATTGACAAAAGTGTATAATATGTTATTCTATAATGATACAATTTTAAAATTGTGTGGGCGGCATGGGCGAGAAGGAGGATTCTTATGTACCATTATATTCAGGACAAGGATTTTCAGAAGCGCCTAAAAAGCACTTGCTCTGATATTGTAAATCAATTAGTCCAAAGTATTAACAAAGATTCTGTCATGACAGTGAAAGCTTGTCTTGTAGGAAGCGGAGCCAAAAATCTTGTAACACAGAATGCAAATAGCCCGATAGATTTAGATTATAATATCTGCATTCTAGATGCTAAATCTATTAACATTAATAATGGTCGTGATATAAAGGAGTATATTCGAAAAGAGTTTAACAATGTTCTTAAAGCGAACGATTGGAATGATTGCCAAGATTCAACCTCTGCATTTACTACAGAAAAAAGAGTTTTTAAGCGAGGTAACAAAACAGCATTTAGTATTGACATTGCGATTACGTTTAAGAATAATTTTGGATGGCATAAGTTGATTCATGAAAAAACCAGTTGGACTGTTTATGACAGATATTATTGGAATGAAATTCCGGATTCAAGATGGTTGGAAGAAAAGGTGTATGCTATAAAGCTAAATCATTTATGGGGTGAAGTGAGGAGTACATATCTTGAGAAAAAGAACTTGTATTTGCAAAGGAACGATAATACACATCCCTCTTTTATAGTATATATTGAATCTGTAAATCAAGTTTACTATAAATATTTTAAATTCGCTTAAGATACTGTGATGGTATATAACCTTTAGTAAAAGGTATATGGGTACAATTTGGGTACACCAGCTTTGAAACCATATAAATGAGAAATAGAAACGCATCAAAATGATACGAATTTGCAAGAAAAAGCAATGTAAAACAGGACTTGCAACGAACTGGAAAAAGAGTTCGAGTAGTCGGAGCTAAGCCGCAAAGCCCGTAAACACTAGGGTTTGGCGGCTTTTTCTCTTTCTCATTGCATTACGATTGCATTTTTCTATTCAACCTCTCTGTGATAGATTGCGGTGTGCTGATTGCTTGTGTAATCTGCAATGCTGTGTGAAGCGGGTGTGTATGTCAGCACGCCCGTTAATTTATTGGCAACTTCAAGATTGCTGTTCGGGTACAAATGCCCGTATGTTCCTAAAGTGGTCTGTATCTTTTCATGCCCCAGACGTTCTTTAATCAAAAGCGGGTTTTCTCCCATGCTGATTAAAAGGGAAGCGTGGGAATGTCTTAACGCATGGATTTTGATACGGTGTACGCCTGCAAGCCCGGCAAGTTTCTCTAAGGCTCTTGGAAGCGTGTGCTTACTGGTCGGAATACTGTTGTAGCTCAACACCAGATTGCAGCCTTTCAGTACCTTTTGCTGAACCTCACGCCATGCCTGCAACTCCTTTAGGGTGTCCGTGTCGATATAGATTGTGCGGACGCTTGCCTGCGTCTTTGGCTCAACAAACTTGTAATCGTCCATTGATTTATAGTACAGGGTTTTTGTTATGCTTAAAAGCCCGGTTTCAAAATCAATGTCAGACCATTGCAGGGCGGCGGCTTCGCCTATCCTCATGCCAGTCATAAACAGCAGCCAAAAGGAAATGAAAAGGTAATGTTCATAATAATCGCCCTTGTAGAGCAGGGAAATCACTTTTTGAAATTCCTCCAACGTCCAGAAGTCAACCTTTGTCTTTTCGCTCTTGATGTTGCCTATCATGCGTGACGGGTTTTTCTTTGCAATCCCTAAAACGATAGCCCGGTCAAATGCGATAGAGAGCATACCCTGTACGATACGGATATAATTAGGGCTGAACTCTTTCGCAAGTTCCAGTTGCCAGTTCTGCACGTTGATAGGCTCTATCTCGTCCGTTGCCATTTTGTAGAAGTATGCGAAATGCTTCTGAATGGTGGAACGGCGGTTTAGGTATGTGCTTTCCTTTACCTGAGTTTTGTACCACGGCAGGTATGTTTCTTCAATGAACGTCTGAAAAGAAACCGTGTCCTTTTTGGCGGTCAGTTCTTCGGTGGAAGTGAGGACAAGTTTTGAATATTCCTCCCGTGCTTCCTTTTTTGTCTTAAAGCCGCTTCGGTATTTCTGGATTTGTTTACCTGTTATCGGATTGTAGCCTAAGTTTGCTCTAAAATAATAAGTTCCGTTATCTGCTTTCTTAATTGGGTCTTTTGCCATAATCGCACTCCTTACATTGGTGTGCAAGAAGTACATTCAGCCTGCCCGTCTTGAAATCTGATACCCAACAATTCCTCCACGGCTTCCCTCGGTACACGGTCTAATTTCCGGGACTGGTAGTATGTATGCCCTTTGGAAATCATAAGTTTCTTCGCTTCCCTTATAATGTCAGCCGCAAAAGAAGTACCATAACCCAGAGCAGCGGTTTGTGAAGCTGACGGCGGCGATGGAGCGGGAACAGGAGGAAAACCAGAAGCGGCTAAAAGAATTGACCCTCTCCTTGCGCCGTTCAAATGAGCAGGAAAGCGATGTCCGCACCTTTATCCGGGAAATCCGGCAGTATGCCACGATACAGGAATTGGACGAGGGTATCTTGAACCGCCTTATCAGCCGGATTCTGGTGGGTGAGGTGAAAAAGGTTGACGGGGAGAAGTTTCAGGAAATCAAAATCATTTATAACTTTGTCGGGGAGATCCCAGCGGTAACAGAATAACGGCAATGCCCTTCTCTCTTTTTTGGGAAGGGTTTTCTTTTTGCCTGCATAGGAAAAAGAAGCCGGGTTCGCTATTCTCCGGCTTCCGGGATAACTCCAATTTTTCTTTATGTACATTTTCATGGGAAACTGGAAGTTATCGCTTTCTAATAATCCAATCGTCATCTTGGGTTTTTCTTTCTGCATAGTAACCGCAAGACATATCCTTTAAAGTACTGACAGAGTTATCTAAATCAAAAACCCATTTTAAAGATACTAGCTTTGCTTCATCTGTTTCGTGTGTTTTTCCGCATAGAAATTGCCACATTCCGTCATCTTCATCATGTGATACATATAGAATAGGTGCCTGATGTTCCAATATATGGCAACAGATAATCGTAGCAGTATCGGGTGAATCATAAAAAGGAAATTCCATGTCTGTCACTCCTTTCAAATTTGAATTTTGGTATCTCAATGTTAATCATACGGATATATCCATATATCCTCATATCTGACCGTAAATGACGCAAAACTTCCTTTATCAATCTGAACACGGTTACTTTCAATCTCAACCATGTCAAGCCAATCCGTTGCAAACCGTACATAATATATATCCTCGTCTATATCTTCAACCTGACAGTTAAAAACAACCATATCATCACATATAAATGTGCCAAAATTATGTACTGGACTTTGAGATATCTTTTTTTCAAATTTCTCATATGACAGTTCGATGAAATATGTATACTTTACAACAGGTTGTTCCCTATATTTCCACACGCCTTTAAGTTTTCCAATCTCTGTAGTTCCAGTTACGATAATTTTATCGTTTTCATATCCTATTTTATCTGCTCCAAATTTCATCTTAACACCTCTACTATATCAACAAACTGGAATTTAACGCTTTTTTAGTTCGGCAATAGCACCATAATGTAAAATATCAAATTCATTAGGCGCAATATGTTCAAGGAGTGTTCTATGCTCTTGTTCCCACATAGAAATTTCTTTTTCAGTAAGCGAAGCACCAATTCCACGACACGCTTTCATTCTTCCATTCCAGCTTTCATGGGTGAATGGTATTCTTACAGTAAATTCTTCGTGATGTACAAGTTCAAAGTTTTCTTTATAGCAATCGGGTATGTCTATTTGATGTATCGTTTCTCCTGCACCACTCCAGTTAGGACTATATTTTAATACAAGTTTTTCACTTGCTCCCGCAATTTTATCCTCAAATGGAAGCCATGCCATATATAAAACAAGAATCTTTCCCTCTTTTTTAAGCATACGATAAAACTTAGGCATAACAATTTCATGGTTAAAATACCAAAAACATTGACAGGCTGTGATTACATCAAAAGAATTATCTGAAAAACTTATATCTTCTGTTGGCACAACGTAATAATCTATATCCATATCTTTTGAAAGGATTTTGGCTTGTTCAATTTGATTTCCTGAAATATCGGTAGCCCTCCACTTCGCCCCATACTGGTACATATTTCTGGGAAGAACCCCTGTCCCTGTTCCAACATCAAGGATAGATTGTCCGTCTATACATAATTTGCGGTCAACAATTTTTTGATAAAATTCTTTTGGATAAATATCACGGAACTATGCATAATCTAAAGAGGTTTTCCCCCAATCAAAAGGTTTTCCGTTATCTATATCTCTATCAGTTATCTTCATACTATGCCTCCATAAATTTCTTTTGCCCGACAAACCGGAATTTTACTTTTTTCTTTTCTCTATCATAACCGATGACACAATCGCATATACAATCGCAACTATTACAACTCCTATTACTAAATAAACCAGCCAGATCGTTTGTAAAATTATATCAATTATATTAATCAAAAATATAATTCCAATTAAAAGAAAGACAATCCCCGATTGTTTGTAGTGTGGTTTCTTATCTATGTTTTTTCTCTCCTGCTTTGATGCATAAATATATGCATTGTTAAACAAGAACCCTTTTTCATTAAACTGCAAGTAACTAAATACAAAACATATAATTGCTATTACACCTAATACAATCGCTCCAACTATATTTCCCATAGCATTAACCTCCGTAAATTTCGATTTACTTATTTCTTTTGGCAAACTTATCAATAACATTGTCTACCCAAAAAGTGAAAAAAAAATCAGCAATCGCCGCAAATAGATTAACAATAAAATCAACCATATAGGTTTCCTCCAAATTTCGATTGTTGCTGAGTTTAGTTTAGCACATTTATAGGGTGTCTACAAGATTCTATACACGAAAAGCCAAAAAGAATGAATTCTTCACTTGACAATGTGGCAAAGAGCTTATGACACAAGACGAGCTTTCCGTCATGAACGGCGGCAAATGTATCTTGCAGGTAAGGGGCGCACGCCCCTTTTTCAGTGACAAGTTCGATATAACCAAGCACCCAAGATATAAATTCCTTTCCGATTTTGACAAAAAGAATGTATTTGACATTGAGAAATATCTAAAACGCCGCCCGGCAGTTATCAAGCCGGAAGAACCGTTCGACCTCTACGAGATTGACGGGGCAGATTTGCAGGAGGACACAGACCATGAAAAAACGTAACGCTGAAACAAAAGAAAAGCAGCTTGAAAGATTTCTGATGAATGTTGCGGAAACCGCAGAAAACGCATTGCGGGAATACTGGCAGGAACGGGACGCAGAAAACCGTATGTATGCAACGGAGTATGTCACACGCTGGGGGCTTATCCCGCAACAATGACGGCAGATAAGCCGCCCTTTTGCAAATCAGCCGGGGGATATGTGGCGCAGGGGAAAAGACGCAGGGAAAAGGGCTTTGCGTTATGGAAATGTGCATAACAGCCTATTCCGTCATGGAAAACGCCATTCACAGCACATGGAAAAGCAAAGTGCAGCTTTCCCACGTCCTGCAAACAGCGTTTCCCACAACTCCATGAGCAAGGCAGTTATACACATTCCCACAAATCCAAACTTATATAAAATCCAAACTTTTCTGAAAACAGCTTGATAATTGGGGATTCTTGCCGGAAAAAGTTTGGATTTCGTTTCACAAAGTACAATACTCCAATTATGACAAAATGCGTAAAACATTGCTAT
>CAJTEM010000043.1 GCA_910575255.1 Lachnospiraceae bacterium
TGTTCAATAAGATTTTTACTAACCGCCTAAAGTCAGTAATCTTATTTTACTCTGAGGTATTTTTTTCTCAACCTTCTTTCTTGGAATTTCCTATATTTAAATTATACAGGAAGCTCCTTTTTGAAATTAACTTTTCAATAGTTGCCACACTCTGCATTTTCACGGGCTTGTGACCGTTTTCAGGGACTTATTTTTGTGTTGCCCTGAAAGCTGCATTACGGCGGGGTGTTGCAGCACCCCATCTATATCAAAATCACTTCATCCTAAATCGCCGCAAATCTGGCATTTTCAAAAAATTCCTTGTTTTTATGCTTGATATATTCCCGGTCAGTGTTCATAAAGTAAACCGTCATGTGGTTAATCTCCATGAACTCCGCTTGTGTCAGAGCTTCAAGCTGTCTTGCCATCTGTGCTTTTCCGTAGGTCTGATATAACAACTCTTTGGAAAAAGAACGCTGTGCATAAAGGGCTTCTTGCTTTAACTGTTCTAAAACCTTATTCATATTTCTTACCGTCCTTTCTTTGTAATTGTTCCGTTTTCGTTCCTGCATTTATTATAATAGCACCGTTTTTGTTCCGTGTCAATAAATTTTTGAAAAAATTGTTCCATTTTCGTTCCGAATGTGTTATACTTACTATTAGAAAGGTGGTGAATTAACTTGAATATGAAAGTTATTGGTGAAAAAATAAGGCAACACCGAAAAATTAAAGGATTGACACAAGAGGAACTCGCCAAAGAATCCGGCTTATCTACAATGAGTATTAGACGATATGAAAGCGGCGAAAGAATCGCCCCCCAGGATACCCTAATTAAAATTGCTAGGGCTTTGGGTGTTCATTTGCGGGATTTGGCAGATACTTCCATGTGGGAAGAATTTGACGAAACAAGTATGAAGTTACTAAATAGAAGAACCCAGGAACTCGAAGCAATAGACCTATATTTAAAAGAATTAGGGTTTATTGTTCAACACGTTCCCAGTAAATACCATTATGAAGAAGATGACAATAGTCCTTCCGGAAAAATACAAGTTCCTGATGAATATGAATCAATTTTAACCAAGGAAGGACATACAGTAACTTTTACTCAAGAAGAATTTTCCGATTTAGAAAATGGAGCAAGAGATGCAATAGAAGGAAAGTTTTACAAGAAAGTATTTGAGCAGCAAAAGAAATAGCCGCCCTATCATCTGCAAATGGTAGGCGGTGACGCTCATATAAGCCCTATATAGCGGTTTTGACCGCATAGCCCTATAAACTACCATCTAAAGGGCAAAAACGGCTATATAAGCAAAAAGAAGAATCCCCAGTACTGCAATACCAGGGATTCCGAAAAGCGAACCAACCAAGGACACCAGCAAAGCACCATTGGATGGCTTATTCAGTATACCATCCTTTGGCCTGAAAATCAAGAAAGGATGGCATCATGAAACTACCAAATAACTACGGCTCTATCAGCAAATTATCAGGCAAACGCCGCAAGCCTTATATTGTACGGAAGTCAACAGGGAGCGGGGGTTGCGCTATTATCGGATATGCGGAAAGCCGGGAAGAAGGGCTTGCCATGCTGGCAGCATACAACGCCAACCCGTGGGACATAGACAAGGCTAAAATCACGCTGCAAGGACTATTTGACCTCTGGAAAGAGAAAAAAGCCCCTAAGCTGGGAAAATCAAACCGGGCATCCCTCACGTCCGTTTTTAACTACTGCGCCCCACTGGCTGATGTGCCATTTAAGCAGATCAAGGCTTACCAGATGCAGGACACCATAGACACTTGCGGGAAGTCACCATCTACCCAAGGAGCAATCAAAAACCTTTGGGGGCATCTTGACCGCTTCGCTTTAGAATTAGATATATCCTCTTCCCGGTATTCGGAGTTATTGACTTCTGAACCGATACCGGAAACAAGCCGCCTGCCATTCACCAGTGAAGAAATCGCCCGGTTATGGGAACACCAAACAGATCCATGGGTTGATACCGTCCTGATCTTTATTTATTCTGGCTGGCGTATCTCTGAACTACTGGCACTTGCCCCAGTAGATATTGACCTGGAAGCCGGAACTATGAAGGGCGGCACAAAAACGAAAGCCGGAAAAGGGCGCATTGTCCCTATACATACCAAAATCAGGGGATTCATAGAAGCCCGCCTTGCCAGCAACCCGCCCCGGCTGATTTCCCATAAGGGCAAGCCCGTTTCAACCACCGCTTACCGGGCTTTGTGGGCGGACATCATGGACAAGCTGGAAATGCAGCATACCCCACATGAGTGCCGCCACACCTTTGAAACTTTGCTCGATGCTGCCGGAGGAAATCGCCGTTGCATTGACCTTCTCATGGGGCACGTTTCCAAGGATACGGGCAACCGGGTATACAACCACAAGACAATAGACGAGTTAAAAGCAACTGTTGAACTTATCAAAGTTTAAAGTTCAAATGTAGCATATTTGCAACAAAGCCCCTGAAAAACCTTGTAAAATCAATGTTTTTCAGGGGCTGATTTTTATCTTACCATAAAAATAAGAAAATTACAATTTGCTTTCCTGCTGACAACAACGGTAACTTTCACAATCCGCTTTTGAAATTTAAAATTCCTTCCAATTTTAAATTGGCACATCATCGGCACAACATTGGCACGGTTCTGCTCTTTCCCCGTAAAGGCATCCATGCTATACTTGGTACAGTCAAAAATATGTAAAGCAGCCGTTTTCCATTCCGGGAGACGGCTGTTTTCGTCAGAAAGGCGGTGGTTTTACTATTGTTGGAAACAATTCCCAGCACAATGTGCAAAGCAGCCGGCAGGGCATCCCCCCACAAGGGCAGGCCCGGCAGGAACCCGGCGGCCATACTGAGAAGCAAGAATAGAGAGACAGACAAGCTTTTTGGAACAGGAGGATTAACAATAATGAATTCACTTCCGTCAGGTGCAGTTATTTTTATGCTGTCTGTTTCGCTATCCGTAATATCCATACTGTTGTTCTGGCTGCTGGCTGCTGAAGGTGTGTTTGTTATTTTCCAAACACAAAATCCGATTATGGCAATAGCAAAGACAGTGCAGGCACATGACAGTATAATCTTAGACAATTTTCCCATGATTCATATTCTCCATTCTATCGCAATCATTCTAATCCGCTTCTCTGGTTTACCGTTACCAGTCTGCCGTCTGACAAGCCCAACACTTCATCTGCATAGGATGCAACTTTGTGGGAATGCGTGGCAAGAATGACACAACACCCTTCATTCTTTACCAGGCTTGTAAGAATCTGCATAATTTCTTCCTCTGTGTCTTCATCCAGGTTTCTTGTGGATTCGTCTGCAATCAGAATATCCGGGTTGTGGGAGAGGGCTCTGGCTATGCCTGTCCGCTGCTGCTCGCCTCCGGACAGCTTCAATATTTTCCTGTCTGCAGTCACCCGGTCAGTTCCGACTTTTTCCAAAAGCCTGTATGCCGACTGCTTCTTGCCTCTGCTCCTGTCCCCACTCAAATTCATGGAAAGGACAACATTTTCAACAGCAGAAGCATTCAGCAGCAGATTATAGCTCCGAAAAACTACACCGATGTTTAATGTCCTGTATTTGTCTCTGTTGATGCATTTCAGATTTTCACCATTATAGGATATCGTTCCCTCCCTGCATACATCAAGCCCGGCATTGCTATGCTCTTCAAGAGTGGAAAAGCTGGTGAGGATTTCATTGCGCCGATTGTTGACTGCCCAGTTATCGCCATTTGGCTGCGGTGTCGTTATATCCAGATAAATTCCGCAGATAGTCAGATAGAGCGTCTCCACATCCGTGCTGTTCACATCCTGCAGTTCGAGTTGGTCGCCCAGTTTCAAGCCGTTCAGATCAGCAAAGTCACGGCTTACCATGCACTCGCCGGAAGCCGCAAACAGTCTGCCCTCATCGAGTTCACGCAGTCCCAAAGTAAAATCTTCCATCATGGAATTATCTGAATAGCCTACAACAGTGGTGTTTGGGGCCTGCCTTTGTACATGAGTTACAGCTTGTGTGTCTGTCAAAAAAACATTGTCCGTTCCTGACTCCCAGCTTTCTTCTTCTCCACCCTGGTCCAATCCGATAAGCTGATTGCTGTACGTCTGGCGTGAACCTTGAAAGAGCGTGCTTTTCACAGCATCCGATCTGGAAAACGCAATGTACTGTTCCGTTGTGATTTCAGGATTATGGTACATTCCGTTTTCGTCTGGTTCCATAAGGGTAAACAGCTTTCTTAAATCCAGCGTAAAGGCCGGAAAAACAATTTTAAATTTGGACCCACAGTTTTCCCTGCTGTCTACCCAGACAAATCCACCGCACAATTCCGCCACATGGCGGACCAGACTGAGCCCTATCCCGTAGCCATCCTTCTTCCTGTTCCCAATTCTGAAACGGTTTTCAAATATTTTTTCCTGCTGCTCCATATGGATACCGATCCCAAAGTCTTCAACGGATACATAAGGGCAGTCTCTCTGTATGCCCACATACACCACAACAGGCTTGTCCTGTCCATACTTGACAGCATTATCAATCAGATTTGAGACTGCTCTGTATACCAGCAGTTCCTGCCCTGCAATATACAAAGCCGCATCCTCGTCAAAATCAACAGAAATATCAGGATACACTTTTTTGTATTCATCCACTGCCATCCCACAGACAAGGGGCAGATCCACTTTTTCAAGTACGCTCTCATTTGCAGATAAGCTCAAAATATCGTCAAGGTTCTTTACCATATGGTCAATCTGCACCGTTGTCCGTTCTGCCACAACAGAAGAGCATTCATTTTGCATTACGGCACGCAACAGCGCAAGAGAGTTTTTTTGTTCATGGGAAATGAAGGAACTAAGGTTTTCAAAATCTGCGCGCAGACAGGATATTTCCTCATTCACATCCAAAAAAGCGGCCGCAATCTCGGATAATTCTTTTGGAAAAGCGGCATGCAAAGTATCTGCTTTCACATTCCTGTTTTTCAGATTATATGCCGTTTCCTCAATCGGCCTTATGATTCTGCTGGTTAAAATATGTGCGAACACAAAAGACAATACCAATGAGATGGCAAATGCAGCCAGGGTCGTGCGGGTGACGATTGCCACATAATAGGGAATAAAAAGAGAATGGATTTCCTATTCTGTGACAACGCTTTTTTCTAATTCATCCAACGGAATCATTAAGCCGTTCTCTGTAAGCACTGCTCCGTCAACAGATACATAATATCCCTGTATCTGTTCTGGTATATCAATTTTAATATTCAGGACAAAGACGAACGCAATAAGGAGGAATACCCCTATCAGGCACATGGAATACAACAGAGCATAATTCTGAAACCTTATTTTTCGGAATTTTTCCATAAATGATATCCCTTTCCTTTTACAGTCACCAGCAGGTTCTGTCCGCTGGCTGCCTGCAGCTTTTTACGGAGATTCGAAATGTGTACCCGCAGCACCGATGAAAACAGATCAAATTCTTCGTTATACGTATGCTCTATGATTTCCTCGCTGAATACAACTTTCGGGTAACATTCGGCAAGATACAAAAGAATGTCAAATTCTTTTACGGACAGGGGAATGTCCACATTCTCCCATAATCAATGTTTATCTAATGTTAATTATAAGAGATTTTCTATTCAAAGCCTGCCACTCATACAGATACTCCGATTCTGCAGGGAATCCATTCCACCGGTTCTCCCTTTCCTTTGATCTGGCTGGCAAAATGTGCCACCTCCTGGAAATCGTGATCCAGCAGTCCCATATGGTTAAATTTTATGTCCGGCAGCTCTTTTTGTAAGGAATTGCAGAGAAACGAGTGGAATCCGCTGATATCCCAGCCAAGAATATCGTTTCCAAGGCATGGGCTTCGGTCATCCTCCCCATTCATCCGGCCATGGCTGTTACTGCTCTTGAGCTCACCTGCCAGAATCTCATAATACTCACTTGTCGTAGAGACGCTTACCACATGGCAGGAGACAGCCCGGCAAAATCTTTCATAAAAATCCCTGGCATCCGAGAACCGTAAAAATCTGCTGTCCAAATCAAGACTCCCGGCATCAAAAATCCTCTTTGCCGTTTCCGAAAACTCTATGTACTGTTCTTTATTAAGCCGCAGCTTTTCCTGATATTCCCGAACCGCTTCTTTGCCCCATCCGCCCATAAAGCATTCCCATCTGGGATACTGCTCCCCTATGCAGCCGCTGACCGACAGGATCTGTCTGCTGATTCCCTGCAGCCATTCTGGGGTATCGCATAGTTCACATATATAATATCCGATTACTTTATAACATTTCATATCTGCGCTCCCCCTTCCGTCCATATCCGCATTTAGCGTTTCAAAGCCTCTTTATTATTCTTTTTTACTGTTTCCAATGATTGCCCGGAAAGCCGCCAGTGCGGTGGATACAAATCGTGCCGGCAGTTCCTCCGGTGTACAAATCAAGCTTTCCGGCACATGATCCCAGGTCAGAAAATGCCGGAACCGGTAAAAAATCACTTTGTCTATGGTGATGATCTCCGGCCCATATTCCGGTCCTCTCCAGATGCCGTCAAAGATAAGCTGCGCGCCGTACCCATGGAGCAAATCCGCCATATGATACGACATATACTGGTTCTTATCGCTCCCCTGATACAGTCCCCATTTCCCTGCGGCAGTAATCATGAAAAGCTGTGTTACCTGTATACCGCTAAAAGCCGAAAGATCATACTGGCCTTGACAGGCAGGTATTTTTAGTTGCGGAAACGGCTGTTTCCATTTTTCCTTTCCTGCATATTTCTTCCAAAATTTCCGCTCTGTTTCTGTCAGTTCCTCCGGATGCACCAGCCCGATCCTGCCTGTTTCACCAGAGAAGGATTCCAGAGAAATAGTCTCTCCCTTCTCGTCCATCACGCTTCCGTCTTCTTTCAGGGCAAATGCGGTCTGAAGCGCCCCATCCCGGTAATTTCCCCAGAGAAGGTTTCGCGCCATTGCCCGGCCTGCCGGATACTCCTTCATTTTCTTCCAATCAGAGCAATGCCACAGGTAGCTGCTGACAAAGGCACGCAAAAGAGCCGCCTTCTGTCTTTTTATGAATTTTTTATCGGAAACATCACCTTTCTCTTCCTGTACAGGAAGCAGAGCGCAGGCACGCAGCGTTTTCTCCAGTTCCAGCTGCTCATAATCCGGATTCGCAAGTTTCTCATAGATGACCTGGCACTGCTGCTTCAGTTTTTTTAATTTATGCTCTTCATGCAGGAATGTCTGATCGTCAAACCCGCAGAACAGGTAAAGAAATTCCATCCATATTCTCTGCCATTCCGTCTGATAAGAAGAATGATGATGAACAATCACCTCTCCGAGCACTTTTTTGTCAAGAAGGCGGACTGTCGATTCCCGATCCATTCGGACAGCGGCCCTGACTGCATCCGGAGACAGGTTGTACATGCGGTTTGTAGTCATCCCCAGCAGATAAGCGCACATGGTATCCATCGGCTTCCATCCAACGCGGTAGAGAAGCTCCGTGCTGCTTTCATGGGACACCTGCAGGAACCGTTCCCGCATATCCGTAAATCCCAGAAGTGCCTGATATTTCCCGTTAGGATTGATATAACGGTTATATCTTTCCGCCCAGAATATCCTGACAGTGGGGCTCAATTCAAACAGCAGGCTTCTCCAGTCGTTCTGTTTCTCGCTCCCTTCGTCAAGGCTCTGCAATTCTTCCGTCGCATAGTTACGGGGAGCACAGTATTTTGCCATGACCTGCTCCATCTTTGCCAGGGTATCTTCGGTATCCTCCCCCTGCTCCAGTATTGTCAAAAGATAGTTTGGAATCCATCCCCGCAGGTACGAATCACGGAATGCCCTGCGAACCTTTTCAAGCTGCTCTTTTTTCTCATCCATCATCAAAAAATCTCCGTTTCCTTTTCATTCTTATATGCTGTATACAAGCCTTTTAACGTCCTGTTATCAGGATCTCTCCGTCTTTTTAGTCAGGCCGTGGTAATACCGCATGAACCGGCATACTTCCTCATAGGTTTTCCGGATTGCGTTCCGGCGTTCTTGCGCGTCTGAAATCTCCTTTGTTTCCAGAAAGAGCTGTGCATTACGGTACATCACTGCTATGGGGTCTCTTGGATCATTGTAGGCATTGGGGAACTCCTTCAGGTGGTCTTTCATATAATCGGAATTATATTTCACGCATTCGTCAAGGCGCGCATATCCTTCCGCCTCCTTTCCGGTCAGCAGATCCCATACGCCAAACAGATAGTCATCCGCTCTCCAGGGGTCCGGTTTTCCCTCCCCATCCGGATTCCACATAGGCCGGCCAGTTCTCGGATCGTTTGGGCCTTTCTCTGTAGCTTTCAGATAATCCTGGCGCTCTTTTGCAAAGTAGGTCTCCAGGCTGTCGATTTTCTGCCACTCCGGCAACATGCCGTCGGCCAGGAAGGTCAGGATATCATCAAATTTTCCGTTGATGCTCTCCACTGCGGCAGCATCCACGGCTTCCCCACCATACTCGATCACGCCCCATCCATTATGCATCTTTTGAAAATATTCTCCCTGGCTGACATGGCCCGGCACCCCTAAGATGCCGTACTGTATGGCATATATGGGACAGAGATAACAGATCATGGCCTCATATCCGCCTCCCCTGAAATAACCGATAAACTGAATCCGGGATACCAGGCCGTTCTTTTCCCGCACAAAGGTTTTGGGGCCTGCTTTTTTCATGCCATATGCCTTTGCGGCCGGAACGATCTTTGCCTGCAGATTCTCCTTTAGGCGCAGTTTCAGTTCTTCCCCGCATTCTTTCCACTGTTCGATTGTTCTTGCTTCCTTATAGCTGAAAGCTTTCGCCGGTTTCTGGCCAGGCGGCATTCCCAACAGCCTCTTCCAGTCAAAGGTGACGGATTCTGTCGGATGTCGCTCCAGATATTCTTCCCAGGAACGCCTGACAGACGCCGTTTTCCTGTGATAGGCTTCCATGGCTTTCTGTCTGTCACGGTTCTTCTCTTCCTGTGCTTTTTCCGCATAATAACCGGATGTCTTCACCGGGCGCCCCTGGATATGGAAATAATAGGCAACACCGCCCTGAGTCTTCGTCATCCAGTAATAGTTTGCACTCCATAAAGCGGGCATAATCCGTCCCCGGTCTCCCCGGGTCAGGGTCTCTTCCAGCTTAAGCCTGTTGCTGTTCCACCATTGTTCCCATTCCTCCGGTTCCACGTCCCCTGCCGCAATGCGCAGAAACATCTGTTTCATCACGTCCTGAAATCCCATCCTTATTCTTCCTCCCCTTTTCTTTCCGCCACTGCATACTGAAAGCCTGCGCTCATGCCGCATGTTCCATTGGAATGTACCTTATAATCTCTGTCAAATTCATCCTCTGGCAACAAATCCAGTTCTTCCTTTGGCGGGATGTCTTTCACGAGCTTTACTTCCCCTGTTTCCCGGTTCCGGCTGAGTATGTACAAGGCGCCTTCATGTTGGGCCATGAAATCTTCCGGCACATGCATTATGGTTGCATAATTGCTGTCAGGGCTTTCTTCTGTCACTTCATACACATCCGACACAAGTTTATATATCTGGGTTTCACTGTTTCCACGGTCAATATGCCATTCCTCTGCACCTTCACTGATGCACAGGATATCTTCTATTTCAAAAGGATTGTTTCGTCATTCACATCAATGCCTGCGCAAAACTTCCTGCCTTCATACCCTGCTCGATTTCCGTTCTCTTTTATATCGCTTCTCCAAGTCCTTCCATGACTTCCATAAGCTTCTTATACCCTGCCTCGCTGGCGGCTCCATAAAGCACTTCCAGGTCACCGCACTCCATGACCACAGCCATATTGTCAGATGCATTACTGTAAAAACTCATATCCATCCCCAGCCATCCAGAAAGCCCAAAGGGTTGTTTTTCAAGGCCTGACCGGACGGTTTCCAGTTCTTCCTCTGTAAGCCGGTACATAATCTCCTCCCCATGGAAAGGAAAGGCAAATACTGCTTCATAAGCAAGGACAGCCCTCAGAAATCCGCTGAGCGTTCCGGCGCACAGGGTCCATCTGTGGTCATTGATCTGATCCGCAGCCACATAAACCGGAGGGTCCGCTTTGGTCAGGTCTTTTCTTCGGATTCCCGCCCGGCAGCACCCCTGATTTTCAATCAGGATTACCAGATAATCGCCGTCCTTTAACCAGTCCCATTGATCGAAATCTTCCGGCCTGATCCACTTATCCTGTACCTTATGGATTGCCTCCGTGCGCGCCGCCCTGTTCCAAAACTCTTCCAGCACGGGAGGAAGGGGAGCAAAGTATTTTTTCACAACAGCCAACTCTTCTTCTGTATATCCCTGCAGTTCTTCCACCCCATACAGCTGCCGGATCTCTTCCCTATACTCTCTCTGGTTCTGTCCCTGAGCGCCTGCATCCTGCGGCCCTGCTTCCCGTTCTTCCGTAAACAGGTAGGGAACCCCCTGCCACATAAGCTTTGGCATTTCTTCCAGCCTGTTGAAATAGAGGCAGATGATCTGGTCGTCTCCCCAGTATCCGGATTCCGGCCTTCTGGTGCAGGCTGTGATATGATAGTACCCGTCCGGCAGAGACAGCACCTGGTCCTGTGGAAAGTCCGGATTCCAGTCACTCAGCCAGAACAGGTCTCCAAACTGCAGGAAACCGCCCCTTACCTCCACCGCCAGCCGGATCATCACCGGAAACTCTTTCTCCCCATTGGAATCCGGATAGCCGGGTCGGAACCAGAGAATAAAATCGCCTCCCGTACCCGTACAGAACGCCGTGATATCCCCTTTTCGGATATGCTCCCCCACCTGTTTCGGATTCGTGAATTCTGCTGTCAAAAAGTCGCTCCCCGGAACAACATATCCCATAACCTCCGGGGAAAACAGGACAATCCCCATGCCATCAATACTCAAATGCGCCGTATCTCCCAGATGCAGCGGCTCCTCTGATGCAGGGCTGCCCTCAGAAAGAGTTTCCTTTCCACAGGGCTGCCCTGCCGCCTTTGGTTCTTCTGTTTTTTCTTCTTTTATCTCCTGGAGGCAGGACAGCTGTTCCAGCACCTCCCTATGTTTCAGCTGGCTGTAAGGAGGCAGTAGGACTTTCTTCAGCGCCGGAAGCTCTGCCAGCAGACGGCAGTCTGAAAAGCTGGTATCCTGCAGATCCAGGGTATTTAGACTTTTGCATCCGGCCAGAAAAGAATAGTCGTCAATTGCCACATCATGGAGGGACAGCTGCTTTAGCCTTGTCATTTCCCCAATCAGAGAAAAATCGTCCTCCCTTACTATGAGCCAGGAAGGAAGACGTATGTCCTCTACTTTTTTAACAGCCGAAAAATTTCTCCTTCTGCTGTCCAGGCTTTTCATTTTCGTCAGATCGCTGAATGTCTGCAGGTCATGTCCTGTGTTTCTCTGAATCCAGATCACAAGTCTTGGATCGATTCCATACTGTTTCATCATTTTAAAAGTTCCTCCTAATTAAAAATCCCTGCCCGCAGCCGGCTCCGTTTTCCTGCTTATTCAACTTTCAGGTCATATTCTTCCGGCGACTTTATGTTGATTGTACAGAACCTGTATGTTTCTTTGTCTTCATATGCCCCTTTACAAATAAAACAGCCGTTCACAGTTTTGACAGACTGCCTTCGCACGATTTTTTTTAGTCCGTCAAACAGCTTCTTTGCCGCTGCATTATCATAATGCATCGTTGCTGTCTCCGTGGGAAAGATTGCCGTTTCCTGGTACACGCCGTTTAAGTCTATATCTATCCGTTCTATATTTTCGTCACAAAGGGAAGTATATCGTATCCCTCCCTTCTTGTGGTCGCTCCATCTGTATTCTTTCCAGGAACAGGCAGTTGTTCCTGAAAATGCGAGGATCTGCTTATTGCCCTGATGGGAGCCGAAAAAATTAGTTCCCAGGTCTGGCAGGCTGGCAGCGTCCTTGAAAAAGACAGGGCCTTCATCTGAATATGTGGGCACATAATAAACATCAAACTTACTCTGAAATTCTTCCAGGATAGCCTGCAGATCCTCTCGTTTGGCATAAAAGCGAAATCTCCGTACCTTCATATGCATCTGCCTCCTTTCCAGTCATTCCATGTCCGGACATCGATTACCAGTTCTCCCGCACCTCATCCATGACATTCCAAATTTCCGAAAGCGTCACCGGAGCCGCATTTTCGTCCGCCTGTCCGTATTCTCTTTGCAGGATACACTCTTCGTAAAGCCTCTGCATGGCCATAAAGATATCCTCCCGTTCCTCTGTCTCGATAAACTCCTCATAGCGGTCATTGAGCTTATTAAAATACCCGGTGTACCTGCGGACAATCTCTTCGATTTCTTTTCTGTCCGCCGCCCTGCCCATCGCCTCCGTCAGCAGCTTTTTTGTATTTTTGTAACACTTTCTGGCGCTTCGGTATGCCGCCTCAGGAATGAACTCGTTTCCGTCCCAATGGCGGAGCGGGTTCTCCATGTTATCTCTAAGCCATCCTTCATCCCGCAGGTGGGTAACACTTAGCCTGTCCAGCTTCCCTTTCCAGTGTTTTTTCAGGTACAGGCCCGCTTCTTTGGGAACGCTGTCAAAATCCAGCTCCCGCAGTTCCTGCAGCCCCTCCAGTGCTTCCATATCCACCGCATCATATCCAAACAAATCCTTACAGTAAAGATTCCGAAGCCCGGACAGCTTTCCTGCCTCCTGCATATGGGTTACGGTGCCGGGAGCTCCGCTTATGTTTAAATATTCCGCCTCCGGAAACTGTTCTGCCGCCTGCCTCATATCCAGCTCTTTTATGTCGGTCAGGCAGAGCCTTGGGACCCGGTTTTTTTGAAGTCCGTATCTCTGAAGCAGCGCCTTTTTCAAGGATATTTCCAGGGTCAGTTTCCCACTGCAAAGGCTGTCGTCAATCTGCAGTTCCGGCCGGATCTTCCCATACAGCTTCAGAAAGTGGGTATCTTTTGGAAGTACCAGTTTCCTGATTCCGCTCATATCCAGCTCCAGATTGTCCAGGCAGGTCTTCCCAAGGTCAAGTACCTCCACACCTGCCTTTTGCAGGCGCAGTGTCCGAAGCAGCGGCGCTGTGGAGAGCAGCTTCTGAAGCTTACCGGAATACCCCTGCAATTCGGCATAGGTGATACAGGGAAACTCTTCTAACGTATCTTTTTCTGTCAGGCATTGGTAAAGATCATCCCGCAGTCCTCCGGTATTCTTTCGGAACATCCTGCCATGTACAGATACAAAATCGCCGCTGTTACTATATTTTTTGTATGCCGACCTGTCGGTTTCGTCAAAAGACTTCCAGCGCTCTTCATAATAGTAGTCTTCCCCTGTGGGCCACTTCCAGGAGTAGGAATCCCATACCGGACTGCTTTTGAGCCCGCACTGGCCTATGTACCGGTAATCCCTGGGAACAGGAGTATTTTCAATCCCTGTTTTTATCATCTGATGGTGATACCGAAAGGATTCCCGGTGATACGGTTGTAACCGCTCCAAAATATCTTCCCCGGGCAGGTCATCCTCCAGATAATCAAGCAACACATAGCAAATGCTTTTGCCATCCACGGCAAGGATCTGGCAGGCGCCGTATTTCCCCAGCATTTCCACATAAAAAGCATATACCTCTCCTGGCTTTGCAGTTCTTTGTTTTAATCTGGCCAAGCACGGATTCTTTTTCATGGCTTCATTCCTCCCCAATGCCATAGATGGTCTTATCATTGTCTAATAGATGCGTTTCCAGATTCATCTTTTCTATAAATGAATCTCCTCGCTGATTATCTTTTTCATAAAATTCTCAAAAGAGTCGGCAACTGTCTGACATTCCGCAATTTTTCCTTATCCACATAATGCTCTGCAAAATCTTTTAAAATACAGTTCGCATCTGTCTGCGGCACCTTCTTCGCAAACTTGAATTCTCTCATATTCAGCCTCCCTGTCATCTATCTCCGGAAACTTGCAAGAAAATTTTCATACTCCTGCTCCAACTGCTTCCCATAAGGATCATTTATGGCCTTTGCCGCCGCAATCCCCTTTGTATATAAATTTCCGTACCAGCTCGACTGCGGCACCTTCTGCAGTTCCGTCTTTGCCCACTTCCACAAGCCGGCTGCTGCCTTACTATGATTTGCCGTGACCTCAAAACAGGCTTCCAAGATATCCTTGAACAGCCGGAGCGTCCGGATCTGTCCGTAATCCGTGGTCTTGATTACTTTTTCGCATAGGCAGAGTGCCTTTTCATAATCGCATATATATATGTAATACCGGATCAGATTTTTATAACCGGAAATAATATCTCTTGTACTGCTTTTTTTTGCCGACAAAACCTCCGCCAACTGTTCCTGATAAAGCTTTTCATTTTCCGCATTTCTTTCCAGAAATGTGTTAAAGTCGATCTGCGCTCTGCGGTTGGAATCGGACCATTCTGTGATAGTCTTTTTCCACTCATCCACCAGACTTCCCATCACATCCCGATATTTCATTTCCCTGCACAAATAGATACAGTCCAGCAGGCTGTTTGTCCCAAAGTCATCCTCCATCTTTCCGTCCGGGTCATAGCCGCAGGCACAGTCAAAATTTGCGTTCTTTGCCCTCTCCAGTAAACCGGCATATTTTCCATCCCCATTGTATTTTCTGATCAGGTGCGTCAGTATCTCCAGCGTACTCCCTATCCCCTGGAATGAATTCCGCTCCCTGTCCTTCAGCTCCTCCTCAAAAAGGAAAGCAACCGCCTCTTCGTCATCGATATGGCAGTACAGAAGATAATACGCCAGCCGGAGACGGTCAATATAATTCTCGTCATCCGTACCCCATTCCCCGTTATGAAATTCTTTATAGCGAACTGTGTTGTCATTTCCTGCTTTCAGAGCCTGGTAAACAGCCTGCTGCTCTTCTATTTTAGTTCTCAACTGTTCCTTCCCCATGGCCTGCTCCTTCCACTCGTTCCTTTTGCGCCAGTTCCGCCAGCATACGCCGGGCATCTTCCACCACATACAACGTCCCGCCCTCCCGGATCGCGTATTCCAGATGTGTTCTGGCGTTCTTTAACTCATTGCAGGCAATATCCACATCCGCAAGGCATACGGCAGAAACCACTTTTTGAAGCTTGGCTGTATATCCGGCGCTCCGGGCTTCCTCCATGCGGCGGAATGTCTCATACTCTCCCCGCCACAGAGCCAGGCTGGCATCCATAGCCTTCAGCATCTTCTGCCCTGTTTTCTGTACGGATGCTTTTGTGGATGAGGAGATAAGAGCATCCGCTTCCTGCCTCACCTGCATCGCCCTTTCCAGATCTTTCATCTTTTTATAACAGCTAAAACGGGTGTTCAAAAGGACAAGTTGATAATTAGCGCTTACTTTGTCATTACATAGAGATTCAGCCAAAGCCAGTGCATCGGTAAACTGTCCGGACCACATAAGGCCAGCCGCCTCGTTGATATGGATAGCCCGGATACTCCACTTTCTTTTATATACCTTTTCCAGCAGGCGCATCACCTGAACATAGGTTACCGGATCGCAGTCCTGGCTCAGGATCAGATTCAAGAGCATAAAATCCCGGGAGATCCAAATGCTGATTGGATAAGTAATCACAAAAAGAATCAACAGTTTGAGCAGGACATCTGCAATGCCGTCATCCCCCCACCAGATTCCCCTGATGCCCACAATAACATACAGCAAGAGGATCAGAATGAGAAGCCCCTGCTTGGCCCTAAGTCTCTTTTTGTGTTGACGAACAATCTCTTCCGGAGTTTTATTTTGATATTGCATAGCAGCTTTCATGTTTTTTTCATCCTCTTTTCTTTTATGTTGTGTCAGTGCAATCTGTTATTTTGTTCCGATATCACCTATCATCTTTCAAACCTAATATCCCAAAAACAATGCCTGCTATCATCGTTGCCATTCCAATATACTGCGGCAGCTGCATATAGTGCGCCTGTACGTTCACATCTGCGAATCCTAATGTTCCGACAGAAAACATAACTGCCCCACCCACAAAAATGAAGCCGCCTAAAACAATTTTTTCATCTGTTCACTCCCTTTCAAATCCTGGTTTTTCCAGTTCTATAGACTGGCAGTTTACTTTATCACATATAGTTTTTAATAAATGCCTGTTCAATAAATTCTTTTACTGCATATATGTCTGCAAATTTTTCATACTTAGGAAACCCCTCTAAATTCTGCTTTGAATAAGTCAGATGAAAAATGTAATAAGTATCTCCACCCTGCTCTCCAGCAGTAAGATATAAAACATCATCATTAGATTCACACTTTGCTACTGCCCAGACTTTTTTATGATATAAAAAATGCCCTTCTCCAAGCTCTTTTTTCAATTCTTCAACAAATACACCGTTTGACTGTGATAACGGCACCATATACCAGTTAAAATCCTCACCATATTTATCGAACAAATCACAAAAAATTTCTTCTGCTGTCATTTATGCCCACCCCTGAAAATTTTAATGTTAAAGGCTATATGATTCTTTACTTACCGGATGCAATTCTAATTCCCAATCCTCGAATGGCTTGTCAAGGCTATAATCAGGATTAAAATATATTCGGATATATTCTGCGGCTCTTCTTTCACAATATTTATAATTCAATACATTTCCCTCATTATCTAACTCAATGTTATTCATAAATATCGAAAATGCCTGTTCCATACAGCTGCTGTCTTCCTCTAATTCATTCAAATAATCAATTCCCTCTAAAATAGGATATCCTAATGTCCCATGCACAAACCAATACGAGAATTGTCTTACTGCACCGGATAAATAATGACTCACTTTCATGTAACACACTCCCTTGTAAACTTGAAATTATGATTGTATTTCTTCAAACCTCCTTAGACGCTTCTCCCAATCCTCTTTTTTCATAAACATAGATCGTTCGGGCGACACAAGGAGTGGCTTCAGCAGCCAATACAGTTTTTGATACCGGGATTTTATCTGTTCCAATGCCGGCTCAGGCATTTTTTCAGATTTCCGATCAAGGATGTCAAGAAACAGATTGGTATTTACTAATTTTCCATGTAGCTCATCAGGAATTTCAGATGCCATTTTTTGCGTCAATTCCGAGCATAGGATTTGTATAAAGTTCGGGCATGGAACACCAAAACGTGTACTTAAGCGAAGATCGTCCCATTCTGTATATTCGCTGTTGACATACTTTAGCTGGTTCAAGGCTCTCACGCCGTACCCTGAAGCTTTAGGACAAAGGTCATTGAATGCCATCTCATATCCCGCTCTGGCGTAACGGATCGTCAGTTTGCTGTTTACATACTCCATAAACTGATAGACAGTTGACCACTCTACATCCAGAGGGAACTGAAAATAGAGATAGCTGTACACAAAATGGGACGGACCTCTATAATTAGTCGGCTTAATACAGGTATAAATTGTCTGTAACTGCTAGGATGTACAGTTGTCTAATATCAAAATATCTGAGTCGTCAAAATTGTCAAACGCTCGATGAAAAACTTTTTTCCACCCGCCGCGAATATTTCTTCGATTGACATAAGCGTCATTCTCCCCACTGCGTTTCTTTGTAAATTGCGCTTGTGTCAGGGAAAGAAATTGCTCTACAATCTCCTCCAATATGGAAATAATTTTTTCGTCAATCCAATCGTTAAAATAAAGAACGACGCCTTTTCTGAGGCCCATCTTTTCTGTTTCTTCAAAGCCAAAAATATTACTTGTGTTCATTTACTGCCTCCAATCACGATTTTTCCAGTTCTGCAAGCAGAATTTGTTATTCTTTATTCATAACCTTAACATTCTCAATAACACCGTTGCTGTCATAATAAACAATGATGTGATATGTGTTATTGGTTTCCCAAATATCGCCCCACATTCCTGACAGGCAGCTATCCGGTTCTCCCCACACTTCCATTAACTGCGTGTTCTTGTAACCCTGTAATTGTTCTGTTGCATATTCTGCACCTTTGTTTTGGTAATAAGAAACCATCAATTCCTTTGACGGAATGTTATCATTACTTTTTCGGTTGTAATATCCATAGAACCAGGCAGATGTACATAGTACAGCTATCATGATTATTGCAAGAACAAATAATGCCTTCTTTTTCATATAATCACCCCATATAAATTAGAAGTTTCCCTGTCCAAAAGTTCCAATGGGCAAAAATCATATAAACATTTGAAATGGCGAAAATATCCAATCGCCTCGTAAATCTATTTCAAATCATCACTTGATAAATCATCTTTGGTCAGCACCGTTTGAACTTCTGCAAGTTGGCGAATTATTATATCCAAATCTCGTCGCTGTTGTTTCAAAATACTTGATACTTCTAAGACTGTTTTTAACAAATCTTTTTGTTGAGTAAGTCTGTTGTTATCCAAAATATATCACCTCGCATAAATTGCGATTTTTTCAGTTCTACAATCGGAAGTTACAGATTTTCTATCTGTTCGTCTAAATATGTGAAAAGTAATGACCATATATCAATTCCACTATGTAGATACAGCTGCTTATTAAGTTCTTCAATTCTTGCCTCAGCTTCCTCGTTTAGTTCGTGATTATCATTAAATGTGGTAATATCATACTCTTGTTGAGTCTCGCTTAAAAATTCTCCTCTCATTATATCGGGCAGCGCAATCTGACATATTTTTTCAAGTATATCCGCATCATTCTTGTCGCCAATTATTCTAAATGCCTGTATAATGTTAGGCGCATAATGACCGATAGAATTTTCAAGAAGGGCGAAAATTCCTTCCATAGTCAATTCTGTATCAAATGCAATTAAGAAAGAAGCTGTTTGAATAAAGCCAGCACATTTCAGCCACTGATCATAATCATTACTCCATAAATCAGTTGCAAGTTTTTCGCATAGAGTTTCGCCTGTAAATTGTCTGATATTTATTTCCTTACCGTCAATCCATCTCATATTCTTGCTCCTATAAATCAAATCTTCTTCGTCAATATATTTCTGCATTCGTTAAAGAGTATCGAGCCAAAACGCTGGCACATAGCATTCTTTATATTCATGACTGTTTGGATAGTCTACCAACAAATAATGTTTTAATTTTTCATTACTTTCAAAGCAAATTACTTTGTTCATAGGAATTTCACTAAACCAACCATCCCCCTATTGATTTCGAGGTCCTCCAAGACCACATGACTGATGACCGTCGCGAACATGGCACCACCAAGCGAAACCTTTAATAGTTATACCCAACTCCTCCATATAATCAATAAATTCACCAATATTCTGTGTAGGACAAATCATGTCTACATAACCATTTCCAACGCACTGTATATGAAGTTTTTCCATAATTGTATCAACTGCTGCTTTATCAAAATCCACAGAAGGTGCCTCCCGCTTTCGCTTTTTGATTAGTTTTCCGAAAATTTAATTATTTTCCTTTTCTGAAACTTCCGCTTCCCCGGTATGTGACAACACCACAAGTAAAACATTGACCGCAATTTTTACATTTAATCACATGACATATAACATCATCTATCCAACATCCATTTTCATCTTTTACTTTATCTGTGTCACAATCCTTCGATTCAAATTGAAAACTTCCACTATCCACCAGAGATTGTATATATTTTAGGCAGTCAAGATATGCTTTAGCAGTGGGAAAGAAATCAACTGTTTTTACTTTTTCACATATTTCGCACATAGGCTTCTCCTTGAATCCCGTTTTTCTTCTTGATCAATTTTTCCCTGCATTTTGTAGATTATCAGCCATCTCAAAAAACTTACATTTGCACTCCGGGCAGACTGACGGAATGATCAGTGGACAAAATTTCAGCTTCACATATTTAATATGCCGCCCCTCCATACTCCGCAAACATTCCTTTTCTTTCAGGTTATCCCCTCTTGTCGGAACATAATACGGAAATGAATGCCCGCAGCAAGGACACCGCCAAAAAAGTTTTGGGGTAAATCCAAACGGAACAGCCGCAAAAAAAATCAGAAGTGATATAGCAGCCACCACAATGAAAAACGCCAAAAATGGTCTGTTCTCTATCATGGCGCTCATTCTCATGTTCCTGCCCCAAATAACCATGGGAATGAACAGCACCATACTGCAAACACAAGAAGTGGCAAAGCATCCCCATTGTATCAGAAATACTGCTTTCGCAAAGGCACAGCATCGCCGGAACTGGGGCGGCATCTGTGGGAAAACATATGGGAATGGCTTTGATGTATTCTCCTGCTGTAATCGCCAGTTTACAATATCATCCGTTGGTCTTTTCATCATCCTCTCCTCTGCTATTCCGCTTAGAGCTGTTCTGCCCAGTCAATGCCTGGATAAAATGTTAGACCGATATCGGTCTAACATTTTGAAGTTACATTAACTTTTTCGGTTTTCGTCCGTGGATAAACAACATATTCAAATAGTTTTCTATACAATCACCTGACAAGAAAATACTGTCATCAAATAGCGTATAAATGTTTCCGCTTTCAGCAGCACAAGTTATACCATCTGGTTCAACAGTTCCTATGGGGAATAGTTTTTCACTGACTAAACTTGTCCACTATAGTCTGTATCACCTCATCTGCGCTTTTGGCTCACTCGTCAGCATTTTCAGTAATTGGGATTTCATAAGCCTTTTTTTCCAGGTACTCCCAATGCCCATTACCAACAGGTTCAAAGGATGTCCATGCCACTTTAAGCTGGTTTTCATATATATAAAATTTAACGCGCGTTTTAACTCCATTGCTCGTATCAATATCAGGCTCTGCCACATAATCAAAAGTGTAAACCATGTGTTTCTGTGTCCAGTCCGAAATATCCCGGTAATAAATTACCGCATTTTCCGCTGGTATCTTTATCAATCCAAACAGCTTCTCGCTTTCTTCTTTTCCAGGAAGATAGAAATAGCATCGTGTTCCATATGTGGTGATGTAAAATTCATTTTCTCCTGCCTTGTCCTGAAACAGTATCTCGCCATCACTCAAATCAATCAAGAGCAGATCGCTTTCTTTCAGCCAGCCTTCCACATAGCCATTGTGGTGGGGAGCCGTCCAATGTTCCGCACAAACCCAGGTTTTACCATCTTCCTGTATGCTCCCACGCATCGCCTTGCTTCCCACATCGGGATAACGATACAATACCGAATCATTCTCATCCAGGATATGTATATCGTAGTCATAGGTTTTCTCGTAATCATCCGCTTTTTCCCATTGAAGATAACAAGAACTTCCCTCAATGGGAGATTTTTCATCATAAGCATAGGAATCTCTGCTATAACCGGACGGATATATTACTTCATATTCTGTTGCACCTGCTGCTGGATTACAGCCAGTCAATAATAGAACAACCATTGTTACCCAGCATAAAGAAACAACATGGCGCACAATTTTTATTTTCATATCTTCCCCGTTCTCCTTTTCATGCCGCCTGTCACGCACCACGCCGCCACATACAACAGGACATAAACACCCGCCAGCACGAGGGCAGTGATGTACTTTTTCCGAAGTCCTGTTGTGTAGCTTTCCGCAGTCTGATCCGGCTCCACAGTGATATAGGAGCGGTCAGCGGGAATCTCCAGCACCCGCCGCTCCACTGTTGCTCCTGCGTCCACAATCTTCTGGCCCAGTTCACGGGTGAGGGCCTGCTCGCTCCACTGATAGCCGCTCCCACTGATGTCCTGATAGTAGACCATATAGGCGGTTTTCGTCGGATTCATGCGGCGATCCCGTCCGCTGGCTCCCGTATTCTGCACCTGGACGGGCAGTACCTGATAGGGTGAAAAGATATAAACGCCTTTGTCCTCGTAACTGTCAGCGGGGAGGATAGCAGACAGATACTTGATGGAAAGATAACCCATCGCCGCAGCTAAGATCAGCAGCATAATTCCCACCACAAAGATAATAGATTTTAGTTTTCCCATATGTACCCCCTGAAGTTGCAGATGCCTGTTAAGCTATATACAAATTTTCTCTTTTTAACACAGCAAATATCTTTTTCCGCATATCTTTGCTGATCTTTTCAATGGCCGTCAGATACCTGTCCTTGTCCTGCTCCAGCCATGCACAGATAAAATTCCGGTAAAACTCCTTTTCCGCTTTTGCAATTCCGAAAAGGGAATTTCGTATATAACTATACTTATTTATTCCCATTCTTGCTGCCTTTGCCAAAATCCTCTCCAAATACCTCACGGAAAATATCCTTAGCGGTATTTTTATCAAAATTAAGAGTACCAGGGCTTTGGGCAGGAAACCCTTTTTTTCTAAGCATATCTACAAACTCATTGTAGCCTGCCAGACGAGGCGTAACGGCGATCTTCTTTGTCTTCTTTTCATCCTGAAAGTAAAAATACCATGCGGCAGGCGAGGATGGATAGAAAATGTTCGTCTTCGCATTTTGTAGTTCATCCCATCGAAACTCACGGTGATCTTTACGGGACAGGGCAAAAATAATTTTTTCATCATCATAGAAAAACCCCCAGTTCCCCATATAGATCATGCGCCAGATTGTATGTATGGCTACACCGCCAAATAAAAGAGTCATCGCGAAAAATACTGCGGGAGGCTGTCCGCCACAGAGCAATTCCCGGCAAGCGAAAAATGCTGCAACTGCACAAACAACAGCCGCCAAAACAGTAATAATACGGTCAGATGTACGTGGTATACATTTTTTCATTGATATTGCCCCCTGTCATTCCCTATTTATTTAGATTCATAGTAATCAGGTGATAGATAACATCCGTCCTATATAATCAAATTTATTATGGCAGTCGAATAATGCGCCGGTAACAAAAATAGTTTTTCAGCAAACCTGAACAGCGTTCGTTGACTGGATGACGGTAAAAAGCAGTATAACAGGGCAGGACATAGATTGCTCCGTCACCGCCGCAAAGCGAGCATCCTCCATCCCCACCTTTTGTATAGGATGTATTATCAATGATTTCATTTTTATAAGAATCATACGCAATGAACAGACCCAGCATATTAGGCTGCTCCAATATTGTATTTTCCCTGGTTTCCCCAACAGCGCCCACCTGGAAGATCTCCGTCATTACATCGCTTAATGTATCGCCCCAACGGAACAATGTCCGTGTGCCGCCATTACAAAGATACTCCCATTCATCTTCTGTCGGTAATGTAAAAGGTCCTTGTTTCAGGGAGAGAACCGCCTGTTCCAGGGATGGCGCATCCTCGTCCAGATAGCGGCTGTCCACCTCTACAATCATATCGCCAATATCGGCAGTACGCAGCGGAGACAGGCACCTGGACAGATGCTCGTTCCACTTTGCCAGAAAGCCCTCCCAGCTTGCATAGCCTTTTTCTTCTATGTCTTTGTTCATCTGCTCTAATTCTTCTTCCAGTTCCGCACGCAGCTCATCGGCTTTCACGGAATCGCCGTTTTCTTCTGCTTCCTCGATCTGTTCCTGATAGTCACCTTTTAGATTTTCCATTTCTTCCTCATAGTAATATTCATGACCGGAAGAAAATTCTTTCTGCAGACCTTCTAATACACCTTCTCCCAGAGGACATTGATCTGTATCCCATCCCAAAGTGACATGTTTCCTGCCAGGTACAAAGATAAACTGGGAACCCTCATATTCCAAAAGCCATGTTTACCGTTCTGCTCCATTTGTTCCGGTTTTGACTGTTTTTACAAATTGAAAGCCTATCCCCAACGATTCAATGCGGGAACGAACATTGTTTAATAATTCCGACATAGCATATCTCCTTTATTTTATAGCTCACACTCCACATGAAGTTTCTTCAAAACCTCTTTATGTATCAAGCGGCATGAGCGCAGGTCAATATATTTTAACTTAGGCAGTTTCAGCAGTAACCGGCAATCCGTAAAATTTGTATTATAGAGAGATAACGTCCGCAGATTTTTACATTCTGTCAGGAAAGAAAAATCCTCCACACATATTTCACAGATCCGCAGTTCCCGTAAATTCTCCATACGCCCGATAACAGACCAGCCCCGGAGGTCATAATAGTAAGGTTCCGGGGGAAAATGTTCCTCCGGCGCACGAAGATACGCATAGCGCCTTTCATCATCCCAACTCTGGACTGTTTTTTCGGACAGGACAAGCTACAGCTTTTTCATCTGCTTTAACTTCCGCCCCCAGTCCCAGGCCGTGGACGGCAGCCGTCCGTCCGATTCTTGCCGGATGGCAAGGGCAATCAGCGGATGCAGCAAAATCCCATCTGCCGGTGGTGTCCGGTACATGCCAAGGTCAGCCAGCGCATTTCCCGGCATCTCCAGACGGTACGGGCGGGGAAAACGGGGATTCTCCGGGTTAATGCTTTCATAAAACAAATCCTTTAACACCGTGTCGGCCCCTTTGTAGACCCTGCGTTCCGCATCCCGGCGGAAAGAACGCTCCATTGCTTCTTTGTCCTTATAATTGTCCACATGGATCTGCTCCAGCGCAAACGGAAATGCCTCCTGCACCTCAAGCAATGCTTCCCGTAACCGAGAGTCGTTTACACAAGGAACCGACAGCAGGGCATAATGGAGCAGCTCCAAATCCTCCCGTTCCCGCAAAAAGCCCAGCCATATCTCCAGGTGTTCCTTTGCGTCCGGGAAACGCCCTAAATCACGGAGCAGACGCCATTCCTCCCTCAGCAGCCTTTTCGTACCAATAGCGGCTCATTTTATAATTCATCGGAATTCCCAATCCATAGGAATATAAGAAACCAAGTTCATATTGTGCCGGAGCATATCCCTGTTCAGCGGCCTTGCTGTACCATTCAAATGCCTTTTTATTTTTGTTGCTGTTTTTCCTATAATTATAGTAGTAATAGCCCAGCTGGTGCTGTGCCCTTGCATCCCCCTGCTCAGCGGCTGTCTGCCAACACTCAACCGCCTGCTTTTGGTAAGATACCATCTCACTGCACCCCTCTGAAGAATCGATTTTGTGCTGTTTTATCAGCTGTTCTGCGGTTTCCCACAGTTCCATCCCTTTTTGATATAATTCTTCCATATTCATTGTCTCTTATAAACACTTCTATCGCCCATAGAATAGATTGAAAAATCCGTCTATCATAGATTCCTGGTTTGCAGATAATCATTTAGAGCCTCCAGCAATTCTCCATTCATAGCTTTCGGCTTTTTCTGCAATACCCCAGTTATCACTTCCATAAAATCAGCTCCGCTGCATAGAACGTATAACGGTTCTCTTTTTGCAGTAACAGGACAAATGCTTTCCCCGTTTTCTCCTTTCTGGGGAGGCTTATCTGCCTGGCAATAATCAGACAGGCTAACTTTTGTTTTTGGGATTTTTGTGTAAATATAGTATTGGCTTAGTTCATCCTCCCTTTCCCTGTCCTTTATGCAAAGCCTGGCTTCTTCAAACAGATATTCCAAACTGTCAAGGTCTAAAAAGATATGCTCTGCATCGCTACGGTTGATTGCAGACAGGGACATCTCCCCTTCGGCTGTAGAACCAACAAAAAAAGCATTTCTGTTCTCATCATAGCAGCAAAAGACTTTTCCGCTGCTGGCTTTGTACTTTTTGATGGCAGCATAATCAATACCATACCGTTTCAACACGGACTTACTTGCAACCCAGTCATCCTTTTTGAGATCAAAGTATTCCTCATACCGCCACCCCTTTGTTTCCAGTTCGTATTCCGCACTCTGATAGTCCACGCAGGCAAGCGCTTCTATCAATACGTTCAGCAGAAAATCGGATAATTTTTCATGTTCCAGTTTCCACATTGAAAAACTGTCTGCATCTTTGTGCCAGTACACAGGAGGATCGTCTTTCTGCAGATCTTCTATGCGGATGCCAAACTCGCCCATCCCGCCTGCGTAATCACTGCCAATCACAAGATAATTGTCAACCGTCTGGGACCATTCTTCTGCCGGAAGCTGAAAAAGATCGTAGAGTGAGCGCTCATACTTGCCAGGACGCTTTGACCAACAGTCTTTACGGTCGTCTATCATTTCCTGTAGCTGGTCATAAAATGTGCAAGGAATATGCGCAGACGTTTTATGCTCCATTTTCCCAATCCAAAGATTGGACGTACCCAAAAGAGGACAGTCCACCATCAGCTCCATAAATTCTGTGTAGGCTTTCGGCAGGCTTATCTGTTTCTCCTGCTTTAATTTTTCAAGCCATTCCCCGCCTGTTGGCTGGTCATAACCCAGCATTTTTAGCATTTCAACAGCAGATAAGTCATATTTCATATTCGTTCCTCCCGTTATTTATAAAATGTCTGGTTCACACATCCTGCGCCAGAAGTATTTTCGCCATTTTACAGATTCCGGATCAATTTCTTTCAGCTTATTTAAAATTGGCTCATACATTTCTTTATGGTCAAAAAGGCTGAACTTTGGGTTTATGGCCAGATTCTTATCAACCTCATCCCGAAGCTGTTGATAAAAAGAGAGCCATATCCCCAGACAATCAATAAACTGGCCAATGCTGTCATTAGCAAAAACTGGTATTTCTACAGAGTTTCCCCAGCTGTCTGCACGCCCTTTTTGTATTTGATAAACTTCCTGTGTTTTCATATCAATCGTCAGCTCCCCCATCATATCCATTGATGCAATGTCCAAAAAAGTGTTTTGCAGATGGGCGTGCTTTTTTATATAGGGCATATCCAAAAATGTTAGCGATGCATTTGGAGTAATTTCATAACCCGCATGGAGCGGAAGCCCTGTTTCTGTTAAAAATTCAAATATCTCTGTTGGCAGTTTCAACGGTTCCAATGTTTCTTTTGGGAATGGAATCAAAGATGCTTTATATTTTTCTGTTATTTCTATGTTCATGTTGGTTCCCCCAATCATTACTTCCGGACAGGTGATAACAGAATTATTCCGTTACCATGTTATAATATTCTTCCCCATTCTCCATATATGGTACAGCATAAAACCGTTTTCCGATCAGAGTCCTCAGCTTTTGAATATCCGCCAGATCAAAAGAACCAAACTCCTGATAACAGATGGTTTCACTTGTCTCATTTAACTGCTCATAAAAATCTGTGACAAAAAGGTTAAATTCATCCAGAAGCCCCTCAATCGGAACTTGCGTAAGATTTCTGGGTGACGCATCTTCTTCACCATAACAATCCGGCTCCATTTCAAATGTGAGAGATGTAACAAAAACCTCTTCATCGCCAACGCTATATCGACTTTTTGTTTTGTAAATCCCTTCTTCAATTTTTTGAAAATCAGATGTTGCATATTTTTCCGGTGTATAGTTCTTAAAATTTTTCATGTTACTGTTTCTCCTTATTACCTTTACTAAAGTATCCAATTACAGCCATCATAAAACCAGCCAACACAAGAATGACAGCAGGCCAGAAAACATATATTGGCATAATTTCTAATCCTGCAACAATAAGTAATGCGATACCAAAAAGCATCAAACTATTACCAAACATAATTTTTTTCATTCTGATCACCCTCTCAAAATGGAATTTATTTTTTTCTTGCAAAAATAAAAATCCCAATCGCAAGCAAAACAATTCCCACGATTATTCCTGTAATTGTTGGAGCACCTCCAATTTTGCCAGCAACAAATATTGAAGTGGAACCATCTGCCCCGCCAATGACGGACACTGATTTCGCTACTGATATTTGTTCATTTACCTTGAAAACCAGGCTTATTGCTGCCATTATAATTCCTATCACTGACAAAGTAATTCCTATCACCTTTTTCATGCACTCATCTCCTCATATATTCCAATTTTCCAGTATAGCAAACTGAAAGTTGCATTTACTCACCAGCCGTTTGCTTTCGCTTTGGGCGACAGGCAAAGTAGATAGCAAGAAAAATAATGGTAGGAATATTCCCCAACAGCCATACAAAAAACACATGCCAAATTAGTGTACCGGCCGACATATTAAAAGGATAAAGAAAACCAAACAAAAAAGAAATAATCGGTAAAATAAGTCCAGGCCATTTGCGTTCTGTCCGCGACAGAAAAATTTGTAACAAGACGATACCAATTAAAAAAGCGAATGCTAAAGTTGCACGAACCATAATATTCCTCCAGTTCCGATTTTGCCTTACAATTTCTGCACGCCTAACTGCATCAGCCAACCCCGCAGCTTTTTTGCCGGGAAACCCGTAAAGGAGTAGTTTTCTCCTGTCCGGCTGTGGATTGTTACCTGGGTAAATATCGCCACACCACTCACCGAAAATCCCCTGATGTCTTCCAACGGTAAATCCATATCCAATGTGCCGGGCATCATGCTGATTTTGAAACACGCCCGCTGATTAGTGATATAGATGTTCCCTTGAAACGGCTTTTTGCTCAGTCCCTGCTTCAAATAGATTGACATCATTCCACTGCCGATCAGTGTCTCTTCGGGATTCAGTTGAAATTTTGCCATAGTTCTACGCTCCTAACTGTAATTATTTTTTGCCACCTACTTCGGGGCATTTTCCCCAAACCTTTATAAGAATATTTGTCAGCCCATCAGAAATGAACCCCCCAGGGCGGCTCTCTCCAAACGATTGCCAGTAAGTAAAATGCTGCAACAGCGCAAGGCACAGCCAAAAGCACAGGGATGACTGAAAAGATTTTGAAACCAGATTTTTTCCAGATTATCCACGCCAACACCAATAAAGCAACCGCTGCCCCTGCTGCCCCCAGTATCATAATAAACAAGAAAAAATACGCCAATCCCATGCTTCTCACCTGCTTTCTTGTTTTATTGAAATACCATACCAAAATTTACTCCTCTGTAAAACCGAAGGACGTAACGCCCTTATGGATCAGTTTACTGTAGCCTCTTTTGATATTTACTTACCTCGTCCAAAATATATTTTTCAAAGGTTTCGGTGTTTGTATCAAATCCACTCAAATAAAAGCTGTCAATCCTTATAAGGCAAGATTGATTTTCCGGCCATGTAGGTTCCCTATATGTGAGCACAACAATCACGCCATAGGGTATGTTTTTGACTACCTCGGATGTATCTGCGTAGGCTTGGGATAATACCGTACACACAGTTTCCAAATTTTCCGAAGAAACCGGCTCGATGTTCACACACAAACGAGAATAGTAAACAGATGATGACTTCACGGGATAAAAGTAATCGAAAGAATATTGCACATCTGTATCAGCCGCCCGTATTTCAAACGCCTTGCCGAAAATATCAAGTGAATAGGTGTCCTGTAATCCGTTACGAAAGCCCGGTACACCGAAACTCTCTCCCTCAACTTTGTTGAATACAAAAAATTGTGTTTCCGGGTCGTCTTTGGGTGATACGGTATATGCCCTTACCATCCATACATCATCATCATAATAATCATCGGTGACAGACTCAGACGAAAGCACCGTAAATTCCTGGCCGTACTGCTTTTCTAAATATTTTTCCACTTCCCGCTTGGATTTGAGACGGAAATCACATGAAGTAAACAATATCGCCAGCACACATATAAGACTGGCAAAACATATTCTTGCTTTTATTTTACCTTCCATCTTCGCCCTGCCTTTCATGGTATAATTCTACCAATCGGCTTTGCAATTCCAGCCCTTGCCTGTAATATTCCAATAGTTGCGCAGCGCCATATTCCTGCTTGATATTCTGGTCGGAATAGCGGTTTGCGCTTGCGGGGTCTATCCCATTCCACAAACGACATTCTTCAAAATTGTTACTGCAATAATTCGTTTCAAAGAAACCGCCGCCAAAAACAGATACCTCGTTCCCGTCTACCAGAGACTCCGCTGTGATTTCAATCAAGACAGACACATCATAGCGGTCTTTTGCGTCCGCATCCGCTGTATTTTCAAAAAGAGGTTCCTGCTTTATATCCCTCTTGCAGATTTGCAGGCGGACTGTTTTCAGAACATCCTCGTATTCTTTCTCCGCATATTGACTAACCGGAGCCAGCATCATGTTTTCTATGTAAGTGCTTTCGCTGATGTATTGATCGAAACCCACATAAAAGCAGTACATTCCACCATCTTGATTTTCCAGTATCAAAACCGGGCCGGCAGACTTCCAATAGTAACGCATAAGTCCTGCGTTATCCGGCTCCTCGGTCATTTTCGGCAATACGGATACTTCGTATCCCCAGCTTTCAATTTCACTCTGATAATGTGGAAGTTCTTCAATAATTGCTTGTATAATGAAATACTCTGTTTCCTGCTTTTTACATTGCCACATTATAAGTACAGCAATCAGCAGAAGTACCACCAAGATAGAGAATATCCATTTCCTGCAAACGCTTTTCCCGGTTATGGGCTTTTCCATTTTCTAATTTTCCTTATCCTTGTACGACAATCAACAACGCCAATACCACAATGCAGGCTATCAAAGCCAGCGAAACTTTAACCGGGGAACGCTCCCCACTTTTCCAGCCAGAAAACAAGCTGTTATCATCGTCATCCATGCACTTCCGCCCGTTTCGGTTCCAGAGCATAGAATGGTAAGCCGCCGAAATAAGGTCTATAACTCCAAAGATTAGCACAAGGTTACGCACCAGGAAAATAACCATGCCCAAAGATACCCGGTCTCCCCCGCGCCCTAACATAACGCCTCCCCATATAAAGCGGATGACGGTCATAACGACAGCGATGAAAAGGCAGATGAAACCTGCCGCCCCATACTGTCTTGCTTTCAGTTTTTCACTGGTATTCTGTTTTTGAGGAAATCTGCTGTCCACATTCTGTTCCTCCTCTGATTATTGTTCAGCGGGATATTCCACTTTTATCGCAGTAGTAAAATGTATATCCAATCCACATGATAATTTATTCTTTTGTGAACCCGTAATAAGTGCCAGTTGTCATGTTTGCAATATCAAGGTATGTGCCATCCTGCAAAAAGAAACCGAGATAGGATGAAATCGTATCTTCGGAAAGCTGCTCCTTGCCACGCAGCATAAAGGACTGGTTTACACAGGAAAAGCAGACAAAGTTATCCAGCATGTATTCTGAATTACTGGAGAGCACTTGCCTGATCTTTCTTTCTGTTATACCATAATCAGAAAACTCTGTTGTCAAATAGTTGATGGCATCCTGCCCAACATGAAACTCATAAGTACCCGCAAAATAATTGTCGCCTGTTTCACCCTCTGTCTGATACCAGTGGAATGTCTTGTCTGTACCAAATACCCATTGTGAGTTATCGTTCCCGGAAATCCAGGAAGTACCTGCCAGCAAATCCGGAGATTGTGATGCTTTGCGTGGGGCGAGCATGATTGCGGCCACAACACATATAACACCAATCAGTCCAGCCAGGGCAAGAGGGAACTTTGACTTTTTAGCAGGCTGTATTTCTGCTGCAGGCATTTCCTGTTCCAGAGGTTTGCCCTCTAATCTGTCCGCCACCATTCTATCAAAACGCTCTACGTTTTCCATGTTCTTCGTTGAAACAGAAATCAGCTTTGTATCCCCGCTGTAATAAGTGTATACCATATCTTTAGGATTGGGATTTTGTAAAGCGGCAGTATATCTTTGTTCCAGGGCATCAGCCAGCGGGGGGCTCAGTAACGCGCCTCCGATAGCAGCATCTATTTTCTCCCCGGTAGCATCGCCTTTCACATTTCTGGCAGTAATCGCCGACAATGTGACTTTTTGGGATGGACGCCACATTGGATAAAATGTAATGTCCTGGCCGTCCACTTTAATGCGCGGGCGTTTCTGTGCATAGAAAGACCAGGCAAAGAACATAAGGAAGATTCCAATAAAGCCTATAAAAAGCAGATAGGCGCCATCCTGCATGAGAGCCGGTCGTATAAAATCCAGGTTGATGAACCATATCATCACCACAGCCATAAGGGCGCTGAAGATTCGCAGAACAATCATTTTCGTTCTCTTTTTCATCCGTACTTCAAAAGACATTTTCGTTACCTCCGCCAATCATATTTATATCATTTGCTTTAGGGCAACTGGAAAGTTCTGTTTCCGTTTCTGCAAGGGCTTTCTGCACCTCCGGATTCTTAATTTTAGGCTGGATGCTTTTCAGCAGGGCAAGGCATTCCTGGTTCCGCCCCATTTCTTTCAGCAGGGAAATCTTATGTACCGAAATGTAATCATTCAAGGGGATGCCGCCATATACAAGCATGATGCCTGTATCTTTTTTTAATTCCGCTTCGCACTGTTCCATCTCTTTCAGATAGTCCTCCGCGCTGCCCCCGGACTTCCAGGCTGCATAGGCCGTGTTCCATCGGGCGACTACACGCCTCTGGTGCAAATAAATACAGAAGATGTTTATTAAAAACCAGGGGATACAGACTGAACCCATAAAGCCCAGGGTAAACTGCCAGCTTAATGTCACGCCTACCCATCCAAGCCACAGCATCACCGCCAGTGAAACAAAGAAAAAGAAAACAGTTTTTAGATGCCTGTTCAAATTGGATCGGCTGATCGTCAAAAGGAAGAACATCAGCATCACAAAAGCTATAAGGATCATAAAGGGCAAATACTTATAATCCCTTTCCGGGTCAAATGCCATCCCCAAAGAAATCATGAGAACACATCTCAAAAAAACTCCGATAAGTCCTCTTTTATTTTTCAACCAAGTTCACCTCTAATCATTGTTCAATAAAATATTTTCCTCCATCGCAGACGCAAACCAAATCTTCATGGTCGGGATCTTAAGATACAGGTCAGTCAGTATCCCAGGACGCACTAAATCCGGTAATTTCAAAAAACGGCATATAAAAATGGAAGTGTCCATTATGGGTGTCAATGTTCCACCCTTCTTTGAGACCGATCACCGGTCCTCGATACATCCAGCCAGTTTCATCCTCTATTCCAACAGGGCAGCCGTCCCGGAGATGATACCATACTGGCAGGGTGATGGTCTCATTATTCGTCCAGTCTATCTCCTTTTCCTCCCAAAAACTGTAAGAAAATTCGTAGGAATGACCATCTGCGCTGGTGACGGTAAAATGCTCCGCCGTACCCTCCACATCAAAATTCAGACGGACCAGCAGCGTATAAAGGCCGCCATAGCTGACAACGCCGCTTTCCAGGCCGATGCCGGCCAGCAGCTCCGGCGGCAGAACTTCCTCCCCCTGCCGGACTCTGGGCTTCGGTGTCCAGGGCCAGGCGTTCACTGCGTATTCGTCCAGCTCTGTCTGGGAAAATTCATCACAGGGCAGGCAATAAAAGGCATAATATTTCTTCACGGAATCCTCCAGTTCTTCCCGCACTGCTTCCGTTTCGTCCTGTGGTCCATGAACAACCGACTCTTGAAAGTTGTTGAACTGTGGAGCCCAGGTCCGCCAGGGCAGTTCTGGCTGAAAGCTATACTGTCCCTTTGGCACCAGCTGGGACAGAGGCCTGCCCTCTGTCCAGGCGAAAAAGTCGGATAGCTGTTCCAGAGCGGAGCCGGCATCGTCCATAGAGCTATACTGCGTATAGAAAATGCTGTCACGCAGTTCCCAGGCATCCAGGCTGCCTCCCTCATCCTGATATTTCTCCAGGTAGTATTCCGGGAGTACCTCTGCTTCATCGGAAACCAGCCGGGAGTAAAGCATCGGCACAGGATCGCCTCCGCCCTCGCCTACCCAAACCTGGAAAACCGCCTCCGGCAGCTCATCAAACCAACACTCCCAGGTCTGAAGCCCCCTTTGCCGGACATTGATCGTTTCATCCGGGTATCTTCCTGTCAGATATTCCTCTACATCCGCCTTGCTATAAGGTCCCCGTTATTCATAGCAGCCCACAAGCGATAAAGTCAGCAGGCAGGCCATCCCAACAACAAATATTCTTTTCCAATTTGTAAATATTTTTGTCACCTCCCGGCTAATTGAAATATAGGCATTCATATTCTGAATAAGTGGATGGAACGCCGCCGGTTTTCAAAGCAAAAAGGCGCTCCCCGCCGCACAGTTTCCTGCGAACATAAGAGCGCCACTTTTGACGGTATAAAATTGAGCATGACAAATCTTCGGAACTATATAGTTATAGTACCGCCCTGCTTGCTTGAGAATGGCACAGGTTATCATGTTTGTCAAGCTCTCTTTCTAAAAATTTGCAAAAGTATATTAACGCAATTATAGCAGAAATCTATATGTCACGCAAGTGGCGCATTGTGTCGATCCATAGGGGCTCGCGGGTTCATTTTGAGCATTAGCCTTATATCATTCTGTGTATAGTCTACAGGCATCCCGGTGTACGCATCTGTCTTGAACGGGGGATTAACAATAATCAGCTGTCTCCCGACACTTACCCTAAATCACCGGAAACCGACACTTCTGCAAACAGGAATTTATTTAACCTTTTTGCCGATCAAAAAACCGGCAACCGCACCAATCAAACATATTCCTGCAGGAATTAAAATAAATGTGGCAAAATACTGATTTTCAGCAAGTACACTCTCGGATACGACACCTATGCTGTATGTAATTAGTGCATAAATGTGCAACCCAATAGCAAACACACAGCCAACGACGGATATAAGCATTGGACTATACCGAATGACTTTATGAGTTGCGTTTTTGGTGCATAACAACTGAGCCAATGCAAAAGCAACGAATAGAACAATACATAAAAAGGTACTCACATAATCACACTCCTTTGTCAAATTCCGATTTTGCTTTCTGATTAACTTTACAACAAACAGGAAATATATTACTCATCTCTTAAGCAACATATTTCCGCTAACCTGCCATAACCAAAATCATTCGTAATAACCTGCAGAGTAATGTATTTCCTGCCGCTGTTGTAGCACAAGTCTTCACCAGAGTTTTCCGCCATACTGCCCATTGATGAAGCGCTTGACTCATAAGCCCCTATGATGTACTCTAATAATGTATTTTACTGCCCATTATAGATTATTTACTCAAACTTCCCACACCATTTGGTGTGTTGAACCTTGAAAAATCAATACTTTAGTCCATAAAAAAGGCATAAATCGCTTGCTTATGGTATAATTGAGTTGCGAAAAACAATCACACAGCAAGGAGATTTATGCCATGTCAAGTATACCACATTCTGAGGAAAACGAAAACGAGATTTTCAATTCAGTCACAAATTTTATGAATAGATTCCAAATCGGAAAGCTTCTTTTCAAATGTAATGCCGGAAAAGCTAAAGGAATCCCGGTAATCGAAGTGTTTCGATACCTGTTTTGTCTCATTTTCTCGAATCGGAGCATGTATATGCAGCGGAAAACCGGCACATTTGACGGTTCATTCTGCAAAAACACCGTTTATCGTTTCCTCAATAATGCAAAGATTAACTGGTTTCGGTTCACAACCTTACTTTCAAGCCGTATCATCAATGATTTCATGAAGCCGCTTACAGATGAGAACCGCAAAGATGTCTTCATTATTGATGACAGTCTGTTTGACCGTTCCCGCTCAAAGAAAACAGAACTTTTGGCGAAAGTCTTTGACCACTGTTCCATGAAGTACGAGAACGGTTACCGTATGCTGACGCTCGGATGGTCCGATGGAAACTCCTTTGTTCCGATCAACCATTGTCTTATGTCGGCAGCCGATGATAAAAATCTGCTCTGCAAAGCTGCAGACTTCGATGGGCGTTCCCTTGCCGGAAAAAGACGGAAACAATCCAGACGTAAAGCAACAGAGGTCATGATTGACCTGCTCAAAGCAGCACGGTCATCCGGAATTTCTGCAAAATATGTGTTGTTTGATAGCTGGTTTTCATCACCGAAGACCATTACTGCATTGAAGACAGACTGCGAATTAGACACAATCGCAATGGTTAAGAAAAGCAGTAAAATCAAATATGGATATCAGGATGGGAAATACAACATCAAAGAAATTTACAAACAGTGCAAAAAACGCAGAGGCCGCTCCAAATATCTGCTTTCCGTTGATGTAACCGTTGGTGATGAGGCAATTCC
>CAJTEM010000044.1 GCA_910575255.1 Lachnospiraceae bacterium
CTTGATCTCGAAACCGGAAAAATCCGCAGACCCTTTTCGATGGCTGCTCTCCCCGTTTCCCTGGCGTACCTTTTGGAACAGCTTAACTAACTGACATTGACCCGTGAAAAGCAACGCTTTTTCGTCACTTTTGTTCCTGAAACTGCTCCAGTACTTTCTTGACATAAATCCCGGTATAGGATGCCGGATCCTCCGCCACCTCTTCCGGGGTACCTCTGGCAATCACTGTGCCGCCGTGGTCACCGCCTTCGGGGCCGATATCGATAATATAGTCAGCGGCTTTGATTACGTCCAGATTATGCTCGATTACGATTACGGTGTTCCCGCCTTCGGAAAGACGCCGCAGAATGTCTACCAGCTTGTGGACATCGGCAAAATGCAGTCCGGTCGTGGGCTCGTCCAGGATATAGATGGTTTTTCCTGTGCTTCTTCTGCTCAGCTCAGTGGCCAGCTTGATCCGCTGGGCCTCGCCGCCGGAAAGCTCGGTGGAGGGCTGACCAAGCCGGATGTAGGAAAGGCCGACATCATTCAATGTCGCGATCTTGCGGTGAACCGACGGAATATTCTCGAAAAACTTTGTTGCCTCCTCCACGGTCATATTCAACACGTCATAAATGCTCTTCCCTTTATATTTCACTTCCAGCGTTTCCCGGTTATATCGCTTGCCGCCGCAGACTTCACAGGGCACATACACATCCGGCAGGAAATGCATCTCGATCTTGATAATGCCGTCGCCGCTGCAGGCCTCGCAGCGCCCGCCTTTTACATTAAAGCTGAAACGTCCCTTGCTGTACCCCCGTGCCTTGGCATCGGTTGTTGAGGCAAACAGATCACGGATCATATCAAACACGCCGGTGTAGGTCGCAGGATTGGAACGGGGAGTCCGGCCGATCGGAGACTGGTCAATGGCAATCACCTTGTCAAGCAGCTCCACACCCTCGAGCTTTTTGAATCTTCCCGGTATTGTCCGCGCCCGGTTCAGTTTCCTCGCCAGAGCCTTGTAGAGAATCTCATTGACCAGAGAACTTTTTCCGGATCCGGAGACTCCGGTGACGCAGGTCATCACTCCCAGAGGGAATGATACGTCGATGTTCTTCAGATTGTTCTCCGCGGCCCCCCTCACGGTCAGATATCCGCCGGCCTTTCTCCGCTCCTTTGGCACCGGGATCCGGATTCTCCCGCTCAGATAAGCTCCGGTAACCGACCGCTCACAGCGGATGATATCTTCCACACTTCCTGCTGCCACCACCTCTCCGCCGTGCTCCCCGGCTCCTGGGCCGATGTCTACAATATAATCTGCGACACGCATGGTATCCTCGTCATGCTCCACGACCAACACGGAATTCCCCAGATCCCGCAGACGAAGCAGGGTTGCCAGCAGCTTGTCATTATCCCTCTGGTGCAGGCCAATGCTGGGTTCATCCAATATATAGGCCACGCCTACCAGGCCGGAACCGATCTGGGTCGCCAGGCGGATCCGCTGCGCCTCACCTCCGGACAGCGTTCCGGTAGCCCGGGAAAGGGACAGATATTCCAGCCCCACATTCAGCAGGAAGTCCAGTCTTGCCTTGATCTCCTTCAATATCTGGGCGCCGATCGACTCCTGCATCGGCGTCAGACGCAGCTCCTCCAGAAAACCACGGCAGACGGTAATGGAAAGCTCTGTCACCTCATAGATATTCTTCTCTCCCACGGTCACGGCCAGAGAACTTTTCTTCAGCCTCTGCCCCTTGCACCCTTTACAGGGGGTAATCCGCATGAAAGTCTCATATTCTGCCTTGGACGCCTCCGAAAAGGTCTCTCGGTAACGCCGCTCCACATTGCGCAGCAATCCCTCAAAAGCCACATCATAGACACCTTCCCCCCGCTGTCCTTTATAGTGAACCTTCACCTCGCGCCCCTCTGTGCCATAAATCAGCACATCGTGGATCTTCGCAGGATATTCCTCAAAGGGAGTATCCAGGCTGAACTCATACTCCTCAGCCAGAGCTTTCAGAATCGCATGAGTAAAGCTTCCCTTGTCTGTGCAGGACTGCCACCCCATCACGGCAATCGCTCCCTGAGAAATACTTAAAGACTTGTCCGGAATCATCAGATCCTCGTCGAATTCCATCTTATATCCCAGGCCAAAGCAATCCGGACAAGCTCCGAACGGATTATTAAAAGAAAAGCTTCTCGGCTCCACTTCCTCAATGCTGATCCCGCAATCCGGACAAGCAAAGCTCATGCTGAAATTCAAAGGCTCCCCGTCAATCACATCGACAATCATCAATCCGTCGGACAATTTCATCACCGTCTCGATCGAATCCGTCAGACGCTTCTCGATTCCCTCCTTGACCACCAGGCGATCCACCACAATCTCGATATTGTGCTTGATATTCTTTTCCAGCTTAATCTCTTCAGACAATTCGTACAGATTCCCGTCAATCCGGGCCCGCACATATCCGCCGCGGCGAGCCTGCTCCAAGAGCTTGACATGCTCCCCTTTTCTCCCCCGCACCACCGGGGCCAACAGCTGAATCCGGGTCCTCTCTGGCATGGCCAGAATCTGATCCACCATCTGGTCCACGGTCTGCCTGCGGATCTCCCTGCCACATTTCGGACAATGAGGAATCCCGATCCGGGCATACAAAAGGCGCAGATAGTCATAGATCTCCGTCACGGTCCCTACCGTGGAACGGGGATTGCGGTTCGTGGACTTCTGATCAATGGATATGGCCGGAGAAAGCCCTTCGATGCTCTCCACCTCCGGCTTCTCCATCTGTCCCAGAAACTGCCGCGCATAGGAGGACAAAGACTCCATGTAGCGTCTCTGTCCTTCCGCATAAATCGTATCAAACGCCAGAGAAGACTTCCCGGAGCCGCTCAGCCCGGTCAGCACTACCAGCTCATTCCGCGGAATATCCAGGGTAATATTCTTCAGATTATGTTCATTCGCACCACGTATCTTAATATACTGCTTCGCCATGTTCTCAGCCTTTCCTGTAATCTTTTCCTCCGGATGGCCCTTCACCCGCTGCGATTCGGCAGACATACCCTCCGCAAAGGGATACGCACCCTTATCCACGGAGGGTATCATGAAACCCGGCATCTTCTCAGCTTCTTCATCCGGAAACAGCTCTATTCTATCACACCTCCCATGATTTTGCAAACATTTGTTCTGTCTTTTCCAGACAATCTTACTCCGCCCCATCCAGCAGCGCCCTGTCCACGCTCCTTCCAAACCGGTATTGCCGTTTGAAATGTTCCGCCTTCCCCGAGGAGCCCGTCAGCCGTATCAAATGGCGGCAGAACTCCTTACAGTGCTGCTCCGTCTCCACACAGAGCTGCAGATATTCGATCTCCGGCTCCTCCTCCATGCGCCTCTTCATAAAATCCCGGCAGGCGCAGAAGATTTCTGTCGCCACATTGACCTTGTTGATGCCGGCCCCCACGGCTTTGCGGATATTGTCATCCCCTGCCCCCGAGGTTCCGTGCAATGCCAGAGGTACCTCCGTCATGGAGCGCACCTTCCGTATCAGTTCAAAATTCAGCGTGGGCACAAAGCCATCGGGATATTTCCCGTGGGCCGTCCCGCAGGCGATGGCCAGGGAATCCACGCCGGTGGCTTCCAGAAATTCCCTCACCTCCTCCGGTCTGGTGTACATGCTCTCGTCACAGCCATCCAGAGTGGCCGCCGCGCCCACATGACCCAGCTCGCCCTCTACCGGTACGCCCTGGGCATGGCAGAGCTCCACCACCTTTTTCGTCCGGGCGATATTCTCCTCCATAGGATAGGCGGAGGCGTCCACCATCATAGAAGAAAAACCCGCCCGGAAGGTCTGGGTGATCATGTCCCAGTCACGGCCATGATCCAGCAGCACAGCCACCGGCACGTTGGTCTCCTCCGCCAGCTCTCGTATCATGGGTGCAATGATCTCCGTATGGGCATGACGCCGGATCATATTCTGGCCCAGCAGTATGAGGACGGGAGCTTGCTCTGCATCCGCCGCCCCGATGAGTCCACGTATCGTCTCCATATTAAACGCGCCTCCCGCCAGCACCGCGTAATGATGCTTCACCGCGTCGTCCAAAATAGTCTTCATATCCGTATACATTGTCCGTTCTCCTCCTTTTTATGCGGGGCTGTCAGCCGACAGCCCCATTCCCATAATATCCTGCCTTGCCGACACTCCCAAACACCGCCAGCTTTGTATGTACCACTCTTTTTACCTCTTCCACGCCCCCCGACAGCACCTTCGTAGGACTTACCACAGCCGGATTTTCCTCAATGAATCTCCTCACACGCCTGTAGTAAGCACACTTAAATTCACTGGAAATATTGACCTTGCTGATACCGTTTTTGCAAGCCTCGGCCACCTGCTCCTCCGGCGTGCCGGATCCTCCGTGCAAAACCAGGGGAACCTCTGTCCGGAAAGCGATCTCCTTCAGCAACTCCTGCTGCAGGCAAGGCACAAAGCCCTTTGGCAGCAGCCCGTGCACGGTTCCGACGGATACCGCCAGGGCGTCGATCCCGGTATCCCGCACAAAGCGGCAGGCCTCCTCAGGCGTGCTGTAGACCATATCTTCTATAATCCCCCGCTCAAAATCCGCCGTCTCCCCCACGCTTCCGATTTCCCCTTCCACGCTGACCCCGGCGGCATGTGCCATTTCCGCTACCTTCCGGGTCAGCCGAACATTTTCCTCATAGGGCAGATGAGATCCGTCGAACATGACGGACGTAAAACCTGCCTGCACGGCTCTTACACAGCCCTCAAAGGTCTTTCCGTGATCATAATGCAGCACAAAGGGATTTTCGCTGCGCCGCAGCCGGGCGGTAAAATAAAGATACTGCTCCCGTTCCGCAAACTGAAATTCATTGGGCGACACCTGCACGATCATAGGCGCTTTATCTGCCTCCGCCTGCTCTGCCACAGCCTTGAACATGGTGCTTTCCGTCACATTAAAACCGCCCACCGCAAAGCCATGCTCCCGGGCAGGTCCCAGGATCTGTTCCAGATTCAACAGCATGATTACTTCCCCCCTCTTCCTCCTCGTCATAGTGTATCGCCCCCTCACATACGTTCGGCGGCATATCGTCGGAAGGCATTTTGAAAATGCTTCGCATTTGCCTTCCTCCTGTCATAATGTTCCGCCCCCTCACATACGTTCGGCGGCATATCGTCGGAAGGCATTTTGAAAATGCTTCGCATTTGCCTTCCTCCTACAAATGCTCGATCTCGATGTCTATATCTGCTGCGCCCTCGATATCCAGCCCAGCCTCCCCGCCGTCCTCATTCACCGGCTTCTTCCAGACCGCCAGTATCACGCCCATGATGACGCCTCCCATAAGCACCATGGCCGCCATCAGCAGGGGTTTATTGGACAGGGGGATGATGAACCACCCGCCCGCCGTAACATAATTCTCAATGCCCAGCACATAGGTCACGCCGCCGGTAATGGTGGTAGCGATCACAGAAGCCCCGATCACCCGCAGCGGATCGTTCATGGCCAGCGGGATACAGCCCTCGGTGATCATGCAGATGCCCATGACAAAGGCGGATTTGATGGAATCACGCTCCACGCGGGTGTATTTTTTCCTGGCCAGAAGGGCGGAGACCGCCAGTCCCACGGACGGTATCATGCAGCAGACCAGCTTAACCGCCTCCGGCCCCGCCACGCCGTCCACCAGAAGGCCGTTGGCAAAGGTGGAAGCCGTCTTACTCATGGGGCCGCCGAAATCGACGCCGCAGAGTGCTCCCAGGATAGCCCCCAGCAGAAAACGGGATCCTCTCTGCATATTGGTCAGTGCGCTGACGATCCAGGCAATCAGGGCCGCAATGGGCCTGCCCAGCACCGTAAAGAACAGAAATCCACATACCAGCGTGGTCAGAAGCGGGAGGATGAGCACCGGCATCAGTCCCTGCATGGTCTTTGGCACTTTCAGGTTCTTCTTTAAGAACAGGATGAAATACCCCACGAAAAACGCCGCCAGGATGCCTCCGATAAAGCCCGCGTTGATATAGGTGCAGACAAAGCCCAGTATGAGCCCCGGCGCGATGGCAGGACGATCCGCGATGGAATAAGCGATGGCCGCGCAGATCACAGGCACCACTAAGGACATGCCCAGATTTCCCAGCTTCCACACATACCAGATCAGCGTTTCGCCCTCCATCTGTGAAATGCCCGTGCCGCAGATGGCGACACCGATGGCCTGCAGGATACCTCCCGCCACTACCACCGGGATCATAAACGAGATGCCTGTCATAACGTGATTTTTGATGTTCCGCAATGTTTTCTCCATATGTAACCGCTCCTTTTCCCTTTACTTTTCTAACGCCTTCTCCATACTTTTTATCAGCCCCACTGGATTTTTGGTGGCTACCTCCGTGGATACCTTGACGGTAGGCTTTCCCTTAAACCGATCCGCCCCGCTGACTTTGATGTCCACCGCCAGGAGGACGATATCCGCCGCGGCGATCTCCTCCGGCGTCAGCTGATTTTCCACGCCGATGCTGCCCTGGGTCTCGATCTTGCAGCTATGCCCCATTGCTTTTGCGGTTTTCTCCAGTTTTTCCTGCACAATATACGTATGTGCGATGCCTGCGCTGCAGGCGGAAACTCCTACAATGTTCATATGCTCTCTCCTTTCACCTTTCCGACAGGTCAGGCAGCTCCCAGGGCCTGGATCAGCTCCTGGGGCGTGGCTGCGGCGGCCAGCCTCAGGCAGACCTCCTCATTTGCCAGCTTTCTCGCCACCTGCGCCATCATGCTCAAAAATTTGTTGTTTTTATCCGCAAGGCTCACCGCAAACAGGATGACGATCTGCACCGGCTCGTCATCAAAGCTCTCCCATTGGATCGGCTGCTCCAGCTTCACAATAGAAATACAGGTGTTTTTTACCGCAAGTGATTTCCCATGGGGGATGGCAATGCCTCCGCCGATACCTGTAGGGCCCTGGGACTCCCTTTCATACAGATCCTTCTTAAAATGTTCCGAGGACGTCAGCACGCCGATCTGTTCCAGGCGGCGCGCCACATGCTCAAACACCGTTTCCTTGTCGCAGGCCGCCACGCCAACCTCCACGGCCTGTTCATTGATAATGGAAAGATAATTTTCCTCCTGCATATATGCTCTTCCTCCCTATCGATATTCCCGGATCAGTTCATTCAGCTTGTCCACAATGAGCTTTTTAACCTTTAAGGCCCGCAGCCCCTCGATCCACCGGGGTTCGTCCACCATGTCTATGAGATTCCTGTAAAACAGGATCACGCTCTCCTTCACTCCCCCGGCACTTTTGAAGTTCAGTGCCAGCAAAAACACCGCCTGCACCTTTTCATCCGTATTCCAGGTCAGGGGAGTGTCAAGCAGGGCCGCCGCAATGCGGGAAGACCGCACATATTCCGGCAGGCTGTGCGGAATGGCAATCCCTCCCAGAAGAAAGGTGTTGGAGCTTTTTTCCCGCACCAGTACATTTTCTTCAAAGCCTTCTCTGACGTATCCCTTCATTTTCAGAAGCATGCAGAGTTCATGTATCAACGCCTGCTTCTCCTGTTTCCCGGAGGGAAGGAGGAGAAGTTCTTCCTCAAAAAGCGGATAGCCCTTCTGCAGCGCCAGGCCGTTCTTTTTCATCAGAATTTTGCTGATATTCTCAATATCCCTCCTCTGGAGGCTGTTTCCGATACGCACCACGGATTCTTCCGGAAACCCCGGCAGCTCCACGGTGGTGGCCAGCAGGTCATAGGATCCTGCCGGGATATGCAGCCGTATGAGGTCACGAGGCGTCAGCTCCCCCAGCACCTGCACATTGGGGAAGGCTCGCTTCATCTGCTCGCACAAGAAACGCGATACGCCTACCCCGCAATTGCAGATGATATAAACGCTGCCATCAATATTGTTCCGCTCCACCGCTCCCGCGAAATGGGAGGCCAGAACCGCGATCTCATATTCCGTCACATGGATCCCGAGATACTCTTCCAGCAGGTGGTTGGCGCTCTGGCAGGCCACCGTGATATCCTTGTGGAAATCCGGCTGCATGGCGCTTCCGTATACGCAGGTATCGCTCCCGAAGCAAAGAGCCGCCGTCAGCGCCCCAAGGTAATGGAGGAGTCCGTTTTCCAGCACCTTGTCACCCGTCAGATCCCGCTGCAGGATTGCCCCGACCATACGTATCAGCATGCGCACCAGCAGCAAAAGCTCCTTCTTTTCCTCCGCATTGCGCCTCAGGGCCGTGTCTGTACGGAAATCCATGATCTCGCTGGAGGCAATGGCATAGCAGATATATACCCTCTCCTCCTCCGGGAAGGAGACCTGATACCATTTGCGCATATCCTGCAGCGCCATATCTGCCGCCTCCCACTCCCAGCTCCCGGCCCGGCCCATTTTTTCCGGAAAATGACAGACCCGCTTTTTCCTGTAGTCAAATATCATCAGGAACAGCAGAAAGGAAAACCGTTCGTAGCCATCATAGCTGAAGCGGAAATTATATGTTTCCTCAATCCGCTCCGTGGCCTGCCGTATCCCCTCCAGCCGGATACCGGGCAGCAGGCTCTGCATCAGCTTCTCCGACGGCAGACGGCAGAAACGTCTGACCTCACAGTAAAATGCCAGGAATGCCAACCGCAGCTTATAGCCCTCCCCTTCCACACTGAGGCCCTTTCCCCGTCTGCGTTGCAGCAGGAGACCCTGACGGTCCAGCCATTCCTCTGTTTCATTTACATACTGGGAAACATTTTTATAATTGGCAAAGCATTTCTGCTCCAGAGCTGCCGTTTTCACTGTGTCATGCAGAAAAAGCTGCTCCAGCACCGCATAGTATCCTTCCAGGCAGACAGCATCCCCCTTCTGTTCCCTCTCATGCTCCCGCAGGAAACGAGTCCAGCCATCCGGCTCCGTCTCCAAATGATATCCTCTGTTTCCCTTCGCCTGTATGGAGCCATAAAACCCGATTTCCAAAAATTCCTTTAGCTCCGATATATCCCCCCTTACCGTCCTCTCGGAGCAGCCCAGCTCCCCGGCCAGCTCCCTTGCAGTGATATAACCCGCTTCCTCATATAAAAGCCGGAGTAGTTGTAGCTGTCTCTCTTTCATATATCCTCCTCCAGTCCATTTCTGCAGATCAGCGGCCTTTTTGTTTCTGTTATCATGGTTTTATTATATCCATAAATATCCGGGAGGATGTGGAATATTTTTGCAGGTTTTCCACGTTCTAATGCTGTTTCTTTTTCCTGATTGCATATTCTTTCTAGTATTTCAGGCTATATTTTATGCATAATGCACAATAATTATCGCTAAGCTTATCGCGCACAACCGAATAAAGAGTCCGGCTTGCCGGACTCTCTCCAAAGCGCAGCTACGGCAGCAGCCACCTTCCTTAGCGCGTAGTGCGCATCCTACGAAGGTTTTCGTATCATAAGACACACTTTTCTATGATACAAAAAACCGCTGCAGGCACAACGCCCACAACGGTCTTCCCTTTCTTATGCCAACTCGCAGCCATCAGCCATAGAACAGGCCGGGCAGCAGCACTCTGGCAAAATCTATTCAACTGTTCAATATCTCCATAAATTCCTCTCCGCTGATCGTCTCTCTCTCCAGCAAATACCCGGAAATCTCATTCAGCTTCCCCGCATGCTCTTTCAGAATCCCCATGGCCTTGTCATACTGCTCCTTCACGATCCGGATCACTTCCTCATCCACCATCCTGGCCGTCTCCGGAGAGCAGACCATGGACGTGTCTCCGCCCAGATATTGGTTGTTCACTGTCTCCAGCGCCACCATGCCGAATTCTTTGCTCATACCGTAACGGGTCACCATTGCCCTGGCCAGCTTGGTGGCCTGCTCAATGTCATTGGCCGCCCCGGTGGTAACGGAACCGAACATGAACTCCTCCGCCGCCCGGCCGCCGGTAAAAGTGGCAATCTTATTCAGCGCCTCCTCCTTACTCATCAGGAAACGCTCCCCTTCCTCCACCTGCATGGTATAGCCCAATGCACCGGAAGTACGCGGAATAATGGTAATCTTATGAACCGGCGCACTGTGGCTCTGACATGCGGCCACCAGGGCATGTCCCACCTCATGGTAGGCCACAATCCGCTTCTCCTTCTCGGACACTGCCGCGTCCTTGCGCTGATATCCGGCAATGACCACCTCCACGCTTTCCTCCAGATCCCCCTGAGAAACCACGGCGCGCCCCTGGCGCACTGCCCGCAGGGCCGCTTCATTGACGATATTGGCAAGCTCCGCGCCACTGGCTCCGGAGGTCGCACGTCCGATGGCATCAAAGTCCACACCGTCTCCCAGCTTCACGTTCCTCCCGTGAACCTTCAGAATCGCCACCCGGCCCTTCAGATCCGGCAGCTCCACCGGAACCCGCCGGTCAAAACGCCCCGGGCGCAGCAACGCCTTATCCAGAGAATCCGGACGGTTGGTCGCCGCCAGAATCACCACGCCCTTTTTCCCGTCAAAGCCGTCCATCTCTGTCAGCAGCTGGTTCAGCGTCTGTTCCCGCTCGTCATTCCCCCCGATACCGCCGCCGTCACGCTTCTTGCCGATGGTATCAATCTCATCGATAAACACAATGCAGGGCGCCTTCTCATTCGCCTGCTTGAACAGATCCCGCACCTTTGCCGCACCCATGCCCACGAACATCTCCACAAACTCCGAGCCGGAGATCGAAAAGAAGGGTACATGCGCTTCCCCTGCCACTGCCTTGGCCAGCAAGGTCTTCCCCGTTCCCGGAGGCCCCACCAGCAGGGCGCCCTTCGGAAGAGTTGCCCCGATGTCCGCGTATTTCTGCGGATTATGCAGAAAATCCACGATCTCCTTTAACGCTTCCTTGGCCTCCTCCTCACCTGCCACATCCGCGAAGGTCTTCCCGGTCTCGGTCTCCGCATAAATCTTGGCATTGGATTTGCCGAAGGTCATCGCATTGCCCATGCCGCCCATCCGCTTCATCATCATCCGGCTCAGCAGCTGCCCGATCACCACGAACATCAGGATCGGCATGATCCAGGTGGTAAAAAATGTCAGCACGGGAGAGGCCTGCGTCGGAATCTCCTTGGCAAACACCACCCCTGCGTCGCGCAGGCGCTGTATCAGCTCCTCATCCGGCCACAGCCCCGTCTTATAGGCTCCCATCTCTCCCTTCTCATCCGTTCCCAGAAAGCTGATCTGGTTATCCTGCATGGCCACCTGCTCCACCCTGCCCTGCTCTACCATATTCAGAAACTGATCATAGGAAACCTCATGAATCTTCCGCTCCAGCACGGAAGGAAAGACCAGCGCATTCAAAAGCATCGTCACAACCAGTACAATAAAGTAATAATAGAGCCAGCTCTTTGGCGAAGGCTTCTTTGGTTCTTCATTCTTCACACCCATTCCATATTCTCCTTCAATCAATGTTCTTATCAGTATACAACAAAAGCGAAGTTTTTTAAACCTCGCTCTTCTAAAAATATTCTAAATACTTTCTAAAAAGGTTAAGGGTTTTCTTGATCCGGCTGCCGGTATATCCCTAAAAAGAGCCAGATTCCGCTGTCCGTGCGGATTCCATAGAGAAACGGACGATCCAGGATCATATCCACATGCGCAGGCTTCTCCCTTTCGATAGCCGCGGCTTCCGTTTCCATCACCGTATAAGCTGCCCCCTCCACCCCGCTTTCGTCCATGCTGATAAAGGTTTCCTGCCTCATATCCGAAATCCACAGAGGGTCTTTCGAGATGCCGCCAAATTCCGCGGCTTCCCCAAACATCCTCTCTGTCCCCAGGGCCTGCAAAAAACCAACCAGATTGATGGAACTTTTGACAGAAAATCTGGGGATCCTCCAGGTGATTTCCCCTTCCTTCCATTCTCCCGCGTCCGGATTCATGGCAATTTCCAAAAGCTCTGGCGAACCCAGAAAATCCTCCGGCCTTCTCCCCTCATGAGGAAGAAGGAAAATAACCTGGCTGTCCGCCGTTTTCAGATAAGACACCCGGAATCCGTCCCCCTCCCGAAATCTCCCGGATTCCATGGTCTGGTTCAGGAAAAGACAGGGCAAGCGTTCACCGTCTGACAATGTAAAAATGTCTTCTTTGGTATTATCTTTAGCAAAGCGGCTCCGCCAGCCCCCATAAAAATACAAGGTATTCAGGATGCTGATCCGGTTATCCGGATCCGGATTCACCGGCGCAGGAAGAGTTTGGTTTGTCTTTTGTGCAATCCATTCTCCCATAGCCGCCCCAACCTCCGGACTTTTAAAATCCACGGTCAGGCAGGGGGCAAAGAATTGGCAGGACGCCAGCTTTTGATATTCCTTCTCTATGGCCGCCGAATCCGATACCCAGACAGAATTGCCTATGGTTATGGCATCTCCTTCATCCGATCCCGACCCGCCATAACGTTCGCTTCTCTTTTTCGCCCACTGCTCCGAATAATAGAGCCACTGATAGAGCTTCTGGCACTGTATCGCCAGCTCCTCCCGGCTGTCCATATGTAACCGCGCCAGAATCTCTGCCTCTGTTTCCCCACAAGCCCCACACCCGGCCAATGCCAGGGCATAAGAGGCGCTCAAGGGGCTGTAATTGACATTTCCCCCTTCCTGCCTCAGCACAAGGCTTGCACTCTCAAAAGCAAAGCTCTCCAGCCCTTCCCGGAATTCCTCCGAAATCCGGTTTTCGTACAAAAGCTCCTGCCATTTTTCTATATCCCGGGCCTCCAGGGAGACCTCGCGGGGCATTTTCTCTTTTGCCAGAACCCTGTCAGTCTCTGTCTTCCCGTTCCTGAAGACGAAGAATACGCATATCCCTGCCAACAACACAAGAAGAAGGCAAAAAGAAATGCAACATTTCTGTCTTTGTATTCCTGGCCTTGCTTTTTTATGGCGGGATCTTCCCCGAACCCTTTCCCCTCCCATCATCGATATTCCTTTCTTTTTCCTTCCTGCACCCTTCCGTCCGGGCATTCTTCTTTCCCGCAACTCTTCAGTCCGGCACTCTTCTTTCCCGCACTCTTCAGTCCGGCACTACCGGCACCGCATCCGCCGGAATCGGACAGACATACCCGCTGGCGGTACGCCTCTCAAACTCCTCCCTTGCAGCCTCCAGAAGACCTGGCTTTTCCAGCAGATCCACTACGGTTGCCGCCAGGACCTTGCCCGCATGGATCGCTGCCTTGTGTCCGATCTCCGTCCGGTCACACGATACGTTCTGCCAGCTGTGCCCCGGACAGCCGTTCGGCCAGGCAGCCACATGAATCTGTGCCGTCGGGGTCAGCCAGCTCACGTCTCCCACATCCGTGGAACCTGGATGAAATGCTTCCCCCTTATACAGGGGCGCCAGAAATGCATTCATGGCATGGCCAGTCTGTGCCTGCATCGCCCTCACCTGCTCCTTTGCCCTCTCCTCATAACGAGCCGCGATTCCCGGAACGGCATCACTTCCCGGGTATGTCACGGCCAGCGCATCTGCGAATTCATATTCCTCCCTGGTATATTCCGGCACGCCCAGCTCCTGATAATTATCATACAATGCCTGCTCCAGCACATGGTTGCTCACCGTATCCGCCAGTCCGTCGATAAACTGCCGCTCAAAGGTCGTGTCTGTCATCAGCGCCGCGCCCTGAGCGATCCGATCCACCCGCTCCTGCAGTTCCACTGCCTCCGCGACATGATTCGAGCGCACCATATAGAGCACACTGGCCCGCGGCTGAACCACATTCGGGCTGCAGCCGCCCGCATCCGTAATCGCATAATGAATCCGCGCTTTATCGCTCATATGCTCTCTGAGAAACTGTACCCCGATATTCATCAGCTCCACGGCATCCAGCGCACTGCGCCCCCGCTCGGGAGCCCCCGCCGCATGAGAGGCTGTTCCGGTAAATTTATACTGTACCTGAATACAGGAATTCGAAGATCCGGTCCGCACCTCGTTGACGTCCTCGGGATGCCAGGTCAGCGCCGCGTCCAAATCCTTCCATACGCCGTCCCGGGCCATAAATGCTTTCGCCGCACCTCCCTCCTCCCCGGGACAGCCATAGAGAATCACCGTACCCGAGCCGCCTGCAGCTTCCAGATATGCCTTTACTCCCAGCGCTGCCGCAAAAGCTCCCGCCCCCAGCAGGTTGTGGCCGCAGCCATGTCCGGTTCCTCCTGCCTTCAGTTCCTCCCGCACCAGGCTCCCTGCCTTCTGGGAAAGCCCTGACAGTGCGTCATATTCCGCCAGCAGGCCAATCACTGGCCTGCCGCTCCCAAAGCTTGCCGAAAAAGCAGTCTCAATCTTACAGATTCCCCGTTCAACCGTAAAACCCTCCTTTTCCAGCAGCTCACAGTAAAGCCGTGCAGATCTTTGCTCCATCAGCGAAAGCTCCGCAAACTCCCAGATACGATCTGCCGCATCCGTAATCATCTCCCGCTTTGCCTCAATCGCAGCCAGTGCCGCCTGTTTTTCCTTCTGCATGTTTGTTCTCCTTTCCTGCCCGGGGACTCTCTCTTGAATCCGCCCCAGGCTGCAAGTCCTTTCCGGACAATCTTCTTTTCCTGTATGCGGTCTGCGCTCCGCTTCGGTCGATGCTGGTCATGCGCCACTGGCGCATAGCACCCCTCGCAGCATTCGCCAAACGCTCGTGCAAGCACTGCACTTGGCTCATTGCCCGCAAGAATCAGCGACAGGCCAGCCGCATACGGCTGGCCTGTCATAAGCTTCCCATCATTTATAATACCTTTGCCAGAAAATCCTGAAGTCGGGGGCTCTGCGGATTCTCGAAAATATCCTTCGGCGTTCCCTGTTCCAGAAGCATACCGTCTGCCATAAACAGCACCCGGTTGCCGACCTCTCTGGCAAAGCCCATCTCATGAGTAACCACCACCATGGTCATGCCCTCTTTTGCCAGCTCCTTCATAACATCCAGAACCTCACCCACCATCTCCGGATCCAATGCGGAGGTCGGCTCATCAAACAACATCACCTCCGGCTCCATGGCCAGAGCCCGCACGATTGCCACCCTCTGCTTCTGCCCTCCGGACAGCTGAATGGGATACGCATCCGCACGGTCCTTCAGTCCGACCCGGTCCAGCAGCTGCAGGGCTTTCTCCCGCGCGGCCTCCTGACTCATTCCCTTCACCTTGATCGGCGCCAGTGTCATATTCTCCAGAATCGTCTTATGCGGAAACAGGTTAAAATGCTGGAATACCATCCCCATCTTCTGGCGCAGCCGGTCGATATCCAGCTTCACGGTTTTCCCGGACGCATCCTTATACTTTTTCTTCGTGATATCCGCCCCGTCAAATACAATGGCTCCGCCCGTCGGCTCCTCCAAAAGATTCAGGCTCCGCAAAAAAGTGGATTTTCCGGATCCGGAGGGTCCGATTACCACCATCACATCTCCCCGGTTAATATCAACCGTCACCCCGTCCAGGGCTTTGATCGCACCCATGTGGTAATGCTTCCTCAAATCTGTCACCTGGATCAGGCTATCGTTTGTCGCCATGGCTCATTCTCCTTTCAAAGTAGGCAATGATCTTGGAGGTGGGGAAGCACAGACAGAAATAAACTGCCGTTGCCACCAGAAGCGGCTCCACAATCACAAATGTCGCACCCTTGACTGCATTGACCGCTGACATGATATCCTGGACGCCGATCGTATAGGTGATCGCAGATTCCTTGATAATAACCACAAACTCGTTGGCAATCGCCGGCAGAATATTCTTCAGTGCCTGCGGCAGAATGATATAACGCAGATTCTGGGTCTGCGATAATCCCAGGGAACGGGCCGCCTCTGTCTGGCCGCCGTCGATGGACTGGATTCCGGCCCGGATAATTTCACACAGATAAGCGCCGGAATTCATCCCCAATGCCACTACGCCGGGGAAGAAACGGTCGAATTTGATAAAGCCGAACATCTGAAAGGACGGAAGCTTAATCAGGCTGAACACCCCGTAATAGATAATAAAAATCTGCACCAGCACCGGGGTGGAACGCAGAACCTCCACATAAGCCGTGGCAAGAAAACTCAGCGGATTAAACCGGCTGACCAGCGACAAAAAGCCGCCTTCCCGCAAATGGCCGTTCTCATCCAGCCCCAGACTGCGGAACGGACGAACGTTGGACATCCGCATCAGCGCCAGAACCAGCGCGATGCAAAAGCCGATCACTACTGTAAACAGGGATAACAGGACCGTGACCAGCATTCCCTGCTTAAACAGCTGTGCATACGGCGCGATTTTTGAAAAATTATCTAACTGTATAAACTGACCCATGGGGTGCTCCTTTCCTTAAAACAGGGATTCCTCCCCTGAATATCGGGGAGGAACCGATTCCTGACGGATCATATTTCCTTATTCCTGAACCTGTCCGTTCTCGTTCAGCAGGCCCTCATACTTCTCACCGGATGCCTGCTCATTGGCTTCTGCTATGAATCTCTCCATCGAGCCATCCTCAATCGCCTTGGCAATGGAAGCATTAACTGCTGCCAGCAGGCCTTCATTCCCCTTGCAGACTCCGATAGCGGATCCCTCCTGGTCGTAAGGAACCTCCATCACGATCTCCAGCTCCGGATAGTTCTTCTGATAGCTCTTTGCCACATCTGTCTCAATATAAGCAGCATCCATCTTTCCGGACAAAAGCTCAGTGATGATATCTGTCACCTTCGGGAGCGGTACGATATCCGCGTCCGGGCTGTTTGTCGTAGCCAGATCCATCTGGATGGAACCGATCTGGGCGCCCACGGAAACCTCCGGCTTATTGATTGCTTCAAAAGAATTGTAAGTCTCTGCATTGTCCTTTACCGTCACTAAGGACTGTCCGCCTATGTAATACAGATCAGAGAAATCCATGATTCCTTCCCTCTTGGGATCCGGAGAAAGTCCTGCCATGCCCAGATCCACGGATTTGGTCTGCAGCTCGCTCAAAACGCCGTCAAAATCCACGGTAACCACTTCCAGCTCCAGTCCCAGATCATCGGCAATATACTGGGCCAGAGCCATGTCAAAGCCCGCCAGCGCCGGGGTTCCGTCCTCTCCGATCGCGTAAAACTCATACGGCGCAAAATCCGGGCTGGTAGCTACCGTCAGCTTTCCCTCTGCAACCGTCTCCACCTCGGCAGCCGCTGCTGCTTCTGTTGCCTCCGTCTCCTCAGCCTCTCCCTCTGTGCTCCCGGCTTCGCTTCCCGCTGCTGTCGTCTCTGCCGCAGTGGTAGCTGCCTCCGTTGTCTGGGAAGAAGAGCTGCCGCCGCATGCTGCCAGAGAAGCAGCCATGCATACTGCCGTTCCTAATGCTAAAATCTTCTTTTTCATAATAGAATCTCCTCCTCAATGTGCCGGTATTCTGCGGTTCGGATACCGTGCATAAATATAATCGAGTGCAAAAACGCTCCGACTTTATTCATTATACATATTTTCCGGAATTTATCAAGTGGAAATGTATAAAAATACAAAGGAGGCTCTCAAATTCCGTTTAATATCCTGGTGAGAAGCTCTGACGGATGCCTGATAATATCATAGGGATGGAATGCCTCCAGCTCCGTTCTGTCCCGGAAGCCCCAGGTCACGCCAATGGTAACCAGGCCTGCCCCCAGGCCCGTTTTCATATCCGTATTCGTATCCCCCAGATACAGGCATTCCTCCGGTTTTACCGCAAATGCTTCCAGGATTTTCATCACCCCGGCCGGATCCGGCTTTTTGGGAATCCCGGGCTGTTCTCCGGCAATATAGTCAAAATATTCCTTTCCGAAAACGCTTTCGATATTCTCCACCGTCCGTGCATGCGGTTTATTGGACAGCACCGCTATCTTGATTCCCCGCTCCTTCAGTCCGGCCAGAAGTTCGGGAATTCCTTCATAGGGCTGCACCTGATACAGACAATTCTCTGCAAACAGACGGGTATAAAGGAGGAAGCTTTCCTCCAGATGTTTCTCGTCTTCATCCCCACAGGAATGCAGCGCCCGTCTCAGCTGCATCTGGTAGCCGTCCCCGACAAAGTGCTTCATCTGTTCTTCCGTAACCGGCCCCAGCCCGAAATGCTTCAGCACCAGATTCGTGGTATAAGCAAGTGCCTTCAAAGTGTTCAGCAGTGTTCCATCCAAATCAAATATACAACATTTTATCATCTGGCTCCTCCGTTCCCTATCCTGTTTTTTCTGACCTTCTGATTATAACTCCTTGGCGCTTGTCCGGCAAGAACCATTCAGAAAAACATTTACTTTTCCCGGTAATTACGATATATTTATAGAAGACTAGTACAGCATTGCTTAAATTTCGGTGAATCAATTGCTTGATATCGGTGTCATCTGTGCGTCTGCGAAGCGACGGCGTAGTGGCACCTACGTCTAGCTTCGCAGGCGTGCAGAGGGCGCTGATAGCAGGTGATTGATTCACCGGAATTTAGGCAAGGCTGTACTAGTATAACCCGTTTTAAATAACCTTCCGTTTCGCCAGTCTGCTTTCCCGATAGCACAGAGGGAAAATGCTCAACGCAGCCCCACTACGCCTCCGCTTTTCCCTCTGCACTCTCGGAAAAGTATCCTTGCCGAAACAGAAAGGTATTTAAAACGGGTTATACTAGGAGCAAAAGCTCTGAAACACATTAACCGGAAAGGATTTTTTATGCTTACAATCGGATGTCATTTATCCTCCTCAAAAGGCTATCTGGCCATGGGAAAAGAGGCCGTAAATATCAATGCCAATACCTTCCAGTTTTTTACCCGCAACCCCCGGGGAGGCAACGCCAAAGAACTGAACCCCGCAGATATCAATGCCTTCCTGACTTATGCAGAGGAACATAATATCTGCAAAATACTGGCTCATGCGCCCTACACCCTCAATGCCTGTGCCGCCGACGCACATCTTCGGGATTTTGCCCGCCGAACCATGGAGGATGATCTGCGCCGGATGGAATTCACGCCCGGCAACTGTTATAATTTTCATCCCGGAAGCCACGTAAAGCAGGGAGCGGAGACAGGAATTGCCTACATTGCCGATATGCTGAATCAGATTCTGAAACCAGAGCAGCATACCACCGTTTTGCTGGAAACCATGTCCGGGAAAGGAAGCGAGGTCGGACGCAGCTTTGAAGAGCTACGGGAAATCCTTGACCGGGTCAGCCTGTCAGAGCATATGGGAGTTTGCCTGGACACCTGCCATGTCTGGGACGGCGGCTATGACATTGTAAGTCACTTAGATGAGGTTCTCCATGAGTTTGACCAGGTGATTGGCCTGCAACGTCTAAAGGCAGTCCATCTCAATGACAGCCTCAACCCGCTGGGTTCCCACAAGGATCGCCATGCAAAGATCGGGGAAGGACAGATCGGCAAAGAGGCGTTGATCCGAATTATCAATCATCCGGCGCTGCGGGATCTCCCTTTTTATCTGGAGACTCCCAATGACCTGGACGGCTACGCCGCAGAAATCTCCCTGCTTCGGGAAAATTATCAGAAAGAACGCCTGTAAAACAAAGCTTCTGTTAAAAAGGTGTGCGTCCGTTTCGACGAGCTGCAGGTAACGCGCAGCAGCGCGTACCAATATATTGTTACAGGAGGGAAATAAAGATATGAAAGAACGTACCAATCCATTGGAAAAACGCTTTGATAAGCTGGGTCCCCGGGTAGCAGAGGCCCTGAAACGACGTCATTTTGACGCTTATTACTGTCCCACAAAAGAAGAGGCCCTGGAAAAGATATTGTCCCTGATTCCCGCCACAGATACGGTCGCCTGGGGCGGCTCTTTGACCTTGGCACAGTTAGGAATCCTCGAGCGGGTAAAGCAGACCAATCCTGTCATTGACCGTGCCACTGCCTCCACACCGGAAGAAGGCCGCGAGCTGATGCGCCAGGCCCTTCTCTGCGACACCTATCTGATGAGCAGTAATGCCATCAGCGAAGACGGACAGCTCTACAATATCGACGGCAACGGCAATCGGGCAGCCGCCCTGATCTTTGGCCCCAAAAGCGTCATTGTCGCCGCCGGCATGAACAAGGTCACCAAAACCATCGAAGACGCCGAAGTCCGCGCCCGCACAGTCGCTGCCCCCATCAATGCCCAGCGTTTCCCGAATGAGACTCCGTGTAACATTACCGGAACCTGCGCAGACTGTCTGAGCGAAACCAGCATCTGCGCCTCCATGGTCCGCACCCGGCTCTGCCGGCCCGCCGGAAAGATCAAGGTGGTTTTAGTGGGCGAGGAATTGGGCTTCTGATACCGGCATTCCTTTCACACTTGCTGAAAAATCCAGATATCAAAACATTCTTCATGCATATGATATCTGGATTTTTATGTTCTGCCTATTTCCCTTCCTGCATTTCCTCCACATTCAGGCATGCCAGTATCATCTCCACGCTGCGCCCGATTCCCAGCTTGCTGCTGTTGATGCTCAGATGGTAATTCCTGGGATTGCCCCATTCGTTGCCGCTGTAATACTGGTAATAATCCCGCCGCCTCTGATCAATCTCCCGGATACGTGCCTCCAGCTTTCTGGCGCTCTCTTCCTTCAGACTCTGCATACGCTCCACCCGCTTTTTCATACTTCCGCAGATAAATACATGAAAACCATCCTCCACGATAAAGTCCGAGCATCTGCCGATAATCACACAGGGACCTGCCTGCTCTAACCGGCGGATAATCTGAGACTGCGCCATGAACAGCTGATCCTGCACCGGAATCTCATAAAGTACAGAAAAAGGATCCACGGACTGATACTCATGATCCACCCTTTCCTGTTGGTGAATCACCTCATCATGAGCATGAAACACCTCCTCTGCAATGTTGCTGTCTTCTGCTGCCATGGAAATGATCTCCTTGTCGTAGAAAGGAATCCTGAGCTTTTCCGCCAGACGGAATCCGATCTCGCGTCCGCCGCTCCCAAATTCACGGCTGATAGTAATCACTTTTTTCATAATCCTTCCTCCTCCTGTAATAGATAGCAGCACATGCCGCCACGCTTCACTTGCCAGCTCCAGGAATGCCTGTCTGTTGCAGCACTTTGTTTTGTAAGCATTTCACAAAGCAGTGATGCCTTTTTTATTTTACAACATAAGAACATATTTTGCAAAGATTTTGTAGAGATAACCAGAGATAACCTTTTCCAGATACATTTCACAAGGCGGAGTTCCGAAAGATATGCCCTGGAAAAAGGCTTCCCCTGATTGCAGGTTTCGGATGCAAAAACTCTAAAGCCGCATTTACCGTGGCATTACCCACGGATCCTCTTGCATTTTCCCCTCTCTTCCCTTATAATGGAGTTTGTCTTTTGAGATTTAAAGCGTTGAACCATTAAATCATTACGTTTGGGAGGATTTCTGTTATGGAATCAAAGACAGCCACGACAAAAGCACTGAATCTGCTTCAGTCCTTTATCCTGCTTCTGCTGATCGTGCTTTCGGTGGCAGTATGTATCCGGCTGAAAACCGGCGGGCCTATGATCGGCCTGTTTGCCAGCTGGGTCATCATCTATCTGTTCTGCAAAATCCTGCGGATTGATTTTGAGCCCGTAATCGGGGGCGCTTATGATTCTATCCGTGTGGTGGTGCCGACCCTGTGCCTGCTGATGGCTATCGGCGTCATGATCGGCACCTGGCTACAGAGCGGAACCATTGCCACCATTATTGTCGGAGGCCTGCAGATGATCCATCCGACCTGGCTGCTTCCCCTGACTCTGATATTCTGTGCTGTCCTGAGTCTGGTGACCGGAACCTCTTACGGCTCTGTGGGAAGCGCCGGTGTAGCCATGATGGCCATCGGGAATGCCATGGGAATCCATCCGGGAATGGTAGCCGGCGCCGTTATCTGCGGAGCAATGTTCGGAGACAAGCTGAGCCCGCTCTCTGATACCACCAATCTCGCCCCGGCAGCTGCCGGAGCCAATCTGGGGGATCATATCCGCTCCATGCTCTGGACTACCGTCCCCACCTTTCTCGTCACCCTGGTGCTTTTTACTGTTTTAGGAATCTGGCAGACCAGCGGCGAATACTCTCTGGGAGACCTGAACACCTATATCGCAGCATTAAACAGTGAGTTCAGGCTGGGACTGATCACCCTGATTCCGGCCGTTTTCATCATTATCCTGCTGTTGTGCAAGGTCAATGCCGTCATTTCTCTGGGACTTTCCGGCTTTGCCGCTGGCGCTGTCTCCCTTTTTTATCAGGGCATTCCTCTGCAGCAGATCATCCGGGTGGCTTATAACGGGTATTCGACTGCTATCGAGGAGCCGATCCTCACTACCATTTTAAACCGGGGCGGTATGAATAGTATGATGCAGTATGTAGCCATTATCAGTTTTGCGGTCGGCATGGGCGGCATGCTGGACAAGCTGGGAGTGCTGGACAACATCCTGAATGCCATTGTGGGACATATAAAGAGTGATGCTTCCCTGATCTTCTTCACTCTCCTGACCGGCTATGTGACCAGCCTGATCAGCTGCTCTCAGCCCATGGCACACGTACTGACCGGAAGACTGATGGCTCCGATTTTCCGGCAGAGAAATATCGCGCCGGAGATTCTTTCCCGCAGCCTGGAGGACTCCGGAACCCTTGCCGGCCCCATGATTCCCTGGCATGGCTACTGTGTCTATATGTCAGGAACCTTAGGGGTTGCCTGGGCCACGTTCTTCCCCTTCCTGTTCCTCCTCTACCTGACGCCGTTTGTCAGCATTTTCTACGGTTTTACCGGGATTTCCATCAAACGGCTGTCTGACGATTATTCTGACAAAGAAAGGTAAGATTGCCATGATCATCAGAAAAGCAACTATGTCCGACTTAGACACCGTATTCGATCTTTACGCCCAGGCCCGCCGGTTCATGAAGGAAAACGGCAATCCGGATCAATGGGGCGACAATTATCCTCCCCGCGGGCAGATTATTGAGGATATCCAAAAAAACTGCTGCCATCTCTGCTGCGAGGAGGACGAAATTCTGGGTGTTTTCTATTTTGCCGTGGAAAATGACCCGGATTATGCCCAGATCTATGAAGGCACCTGGCTCAATGACCAGCCTTACGGGGTAATGCACCGCGTGGCATCTCCCAGCGGGCGCAGGGGTGTCGCATCCTTCTGCGTCCGCTGGTGCCTTGAGCAAAGCGGAGGCAATGTCCGAATCGACACGCACCGGAACAATATTCCCATGCAGAAAATGCTGGAAAAGAACGGTTTCCGGCCGTGCGGAATCATTTACGTCCGAAACGGCGGTGAACGGATTGCCTATCAAAAGGCCGGGACAGCAAGCTGACGCTGTCCCGGCCTTTTCTTTTTCCACAATCCATGCTTTAACGGATAAAGTTCGTCCGCACCTTTGTCTCTGGCTGCGGATAATCGATACCGGCCGCCTTGCCGGCTGCAATACATCTGACCATCCACGCCATATTCCGGCCGATTCCCCGCATGATCTGCATTCCTTCCAGATCCTGTTTTACATCCTCCGGCTTTTCTCCATGAACCATATTCCAGTAGTTAGAGGAAACCACCGGCATCTGTGCAATGGTAAAATACTTGTTCAGCACATCCATGGAAGCGGTGGTTCCCGCCCGTCTGGCAGAAGCCACCGCTGCTCCCGGCTTATAGGCAAACACATTGCTTGCCGAACAGAATACCCGATCCAAAAAAGAAAGGATCTGGCCTCTGGGATGTGCATAATACACCGGCGTCCCAAACACAAAGCCATCCGCTTCTCTTGCCAGCTCAATAAACTCATTCACCTTATCATCCTGAAACACGCAGCGTCCCAGCTTCCGGCAACCGTGACACCCGATACAATCCCGGATCCCTTCTTTGCCCAGCTGGAAAATCTCAGCCTCAAGGCCCTCTGCCTTGAGTGCCGACGCCACCTCACATAAGGCTGTATAGGTACAGCCATTCTCCGTCGGACTTCCGTTCACCAGCAGAATCTTTGCCATCTTCATTCCTCCCTTTCGCTTTTAGAGTACTTTTTTATCCTTAAAAAACGCCTGCACGAGATGCCTTGCCAGCACTGCCGTCGTTACCGCGCCCACGCCTCCCGGCACAGGTGTTGCCATGGCTGCCTTTTCCTCAATGCTCTCAAAATCCACATCTCCGCAAAGCTTCCCATCTGCATCCACATTGATACCCACATCCACGACAATGGCATTGTCCCCCACGTACTCTGCGTTCAGCATCCGCGCCCTCCCGGCTGCTGCCACCAGAATCTCCGCTCCCCGGCATGTTCCCTTCAGGTCCTGTGTGCGTGTATGGCAGACTGTAATGGTTGCATTCTCCTTAAGCATCAACATGGACAAAGGTTTCCCCACCACCATGCTCCTGCCTACAATCACCACCCGTTTTCCGGAAATCGCAATCCCCTTTTGCTTTAGGACCTCCACCACTGCCTCCGCCGTACAGGGCGCGAATCCCGATTCGTCCCCGGCGAACACCTTCGCGATATTGACCGGAGAAATCCCGTCCAGATCCTTGTCCGGGTCTATCATCTGTTCGATATCCTTCCCGCATATCTGCCCGGGAAGCGGACGTAACAGCAGAATCCCTGTCACATCGTCATCCGCATTGATTGCCTGAAAGGCCTTCTTAAATTCCCCATCGCTGATATCCAAAGGATATGCATAGGACTGCACACGAAGCCCAAAGCTTTCCAGCTTTTTCTTCGCACCTCGCTCATAGGACAGATCATCCGGATTCTCCCCCACCCGGACAATCGCCAGCTTTGGCGCCGGCCCCTCGAATCCGGCAAGCATTTGCTGCACCTGTTCCCTGATTCCGGCAGAGACCTCTGCCCCCTTTAATACAATCATGCATTTCCTCCTTACAATCCGTATTTTGAAACATCTCCGGTTGACGCTTCCTGCGATACCGTATTTGCCGTCTGGCCGACAGTCCTCCCTCCCGGCCGCTTCGCTCAACGTTCCTGCCCGATCAGGCGTTCCTGCACCCGCTGATAGACCTCATCCGCTTTCTTCACTCCCTCCGCAATCAGCTGTCTGGCTTTCTCATTCAGTTCCCTGGCCTTTTCCCGGTTGTTCATGGATTTTGTGTTGATATAGACATTCATGACTGCCCCCAGCAAGGCGGCCCGGGCAAACTGTACTGCCACTCCCACATCGGATACTGCCATCCGGCTCCCCTTCCTTTCCAGCTCTTCCAGAATATTCAGCACATCCGAGGCCTTCTCCATCATCTGCATCGGCACCAGGCTGGCCGCAAGCAGCCTTTCCTCCATCACTCTGGTTTTTTCGGTCTTCTGCTCCGGGCTCTCTGTCGGCATTCCATATGCCTTTGCCAGCGGCGCAAACACCTCGGCATCCTGATCGGCCAGAGCCAGAAGCTCCTCCTGAAGCGTTCTTAAATGAATCAGGCTTTGCTGCATGGTCTCTTCCACATCCGCATACCGCTTTTTGCCCACGGTCAGATTGGCAACCATCTGCCCCAACGCTGCCCCCAAAGCGCCGCCCAGAGCGGAAGCGCCGCCCCCGCCCGGCACCGGTTCTTTTGACGCCAGCTCCTCTGTCCATTTCCCTATCGTTTTTTCTGCAATCATCGCAATCTCCCTCTATCCATTCTCTCCTGACAGGTTTTGACAGGTTTTCCTTCTGTCGATTTTTTCTCAGCCGATTATCTTTCTGCTGCTTCCTTTTTTGACGGTCTCCTCCCTGATGCTGCTGCGCCAGAGCGTGTTTGACTTACGCAATCAGGAAAACTGAGTCCTTCCTTCAGACGCCTTCTTCCGGAATCTCATCCAGAATATAATTTGTCGTCTGGTAGACGTAATAATTAAGCCAGTTGGCATAGAGCGTATTGCATACATTACGCCAGCTCAGAACCGGTCTTCCGAATGGATCATTGTCCTCATAATAATTACAGGGAACCTCCGGCGACAGCCCCTTTTCCAGATCCCGGTGGTATTCATTATTCAGAGTCATCCGGTCATACTCCGGATGCCCCTGCACAAAAACCTGGCTTCCATCCTCCTTGATGATCAGCAGTACTCCAGCCTCCTCGGACTCCGCCAGAATGTTCAGATCCGGATGTCTCTCGATATCCCGCCGGCGAACCTCCGTATACCGGGAATGCGGGGCCATCACATAATCGTCCATCCCGCGGATCAGCGGCACTTTATGATGCAAAACTTTATGGCAGTAGATGCCTGACAGCTTCTTCTCCCTTTTATATTTGGGAATCCCGTAATGGTAATAGAGTCCTGCCTGCGCTCCCCAGCAGATATGCAGAGTTGAGTGCACATGAACCTTTGACCATTCCATAATCGTCTCTAATTCCTCCCAATAGTTAACCTCTTCGTATTCCAGGTTCTCTACCGGAGCGCCAGTGATAATCATTCCGTCAAACTTCCGCCTGCAGATATCTTGGAAGAATACATAAAACTTGTTTAAGTGGCTCGCGGAAGTATTCTTTGAGGTATGAGTGGACATCATCAGAAAGCTGCAGTCCACCTGCAGCGGCGTATTGGACAAAGCCCGCAAAAGCTGCGTTTCTGTCTCCTCCTTGATCGGCATCAGATTCAGAATCAGGATCTGCAGCGGACGGATATCCTGACTCAGAGCCCGCTTTTCGTCCATCACAAATATATTCTCTGACTCTAAAACCGCCCTGGCCGGCAGATCATTCTGTACTTTAATCGGCATGTTCGTTCCCTCCCAGCATATCCAGGAAATCCAGCTCGGAAATAATCGGAATTCCCAGCTCCTTTGCTTTTTTATTCTTTGAAGAATTGGATGTGGTATCGTTATTGATCAGATAGCTTGTCTTTGTTGTCACGGAGCCGGTTGCCTTACCGCCCCGCTTCTCAATCTCCGCCTGCAGCTCCTTCCGGTTGGCAAAATGCTCCACGGAGCCGGTAATCACAAAGACCTTTCCTGCAAATATCGCTTCCTCCTGGCTTTCCGGCTCCTGCTCGATCGTCAGCTCTGCCAGCAAACCATCTACCTGGCGGTTATTCTCCTCTGATGCAAAATACCCGATCCAGGCATCTGCCAGCACTTCACCGATCCCGTCCACCTCTGTCAATTCCTCTTTCTCTGCGCTTCTCATGGCTGAAAAGTCTGAGTGAAAGGTACGGCACAGCATTTTGGCATTGGCCAGACCGATTCCTGCAATCCCCAGTCCGTAGATCATCCGCGGCAGTGTTGTCTGAGAAGCTGTGCGGATCGCTGCCATCAGATTGTCAAAGGATCTCTGTCCAAAGCCCTCCATCTCCACAATCGCCTCCTGATGGCAGTCCAGATGGAAGATATCCGCATATTCATGAATAAATCCGGCAGCAATAAACTTCTCCAGAGTCGCCTCGGATAAACCGTCAATATTCAGGGCATCCCGGCTCACCAGCAGGGTAAAGCTCTTGATCTTCTTTGCCTGGCATCCTGGATTGGTACAATACAGAGAACGGACATCATTGACCTGACGAATCTCTGTCTGTCCGCCGCAGACCGGGCAGATCTCCGGGATTCGGATCGTCCCACTGCGTGTCAGATTCTCTGCGATCTGCGGGATAATCATATTGGCCTTATAGACCGTAATGGTATCTCCCTCTCCCAGCTCAAGCCCTTCCATAATACTGATGTTGTGGACACTGGCCCGGCTCACGGTAGTCCCTTCCAGCTCTACTGGTTCAAAAATCGCCACCGGGTTGATCAGGCCGGTCCGGGATGCGCTCCATTCTATCTCAGTCAGCCGTGTTTCACGAATCTCATCCGCCCACTTAAAGGCAATCGAATTGCGCGGGAACTTGGCTGTCCGTCCCAGAGACTCTCCATACGCAATATCATCCATCAGTAATACCAAACCGTCTGAGGGCAGGTCACTGGAAGAAACCTCCCTGGAAAATGCCTCCACTGCCGAGGGAAGCGTCTCCCTCGTCACCTCCCGGTAATCCACCACATCAAATCCCTGCCGGCGCAGCCATTCCCACTGTTCTTTCCGGGAATTATGAAAGTCAACCCCTTTGGCCTTCACCAGCATGAAGGCCTCAAAGTTCACATTCCGCCTGGCTGTAATCTCATTATTCAGCTGGCGCACAGAACCACTGCACAGATTCCGCGGATTCTTGTAACGCATATCCACATCCTCGATCTCTTCATTGATGCGCTCAAAATCCGAATACTTAATCACTGCCTCTCCCCGAAGGATTAATTGTCCTTCATAGGCGATCCGCAGAGGCACATTGACAAATACCCTGGCATTATTGGTAATCACCTCTCCGATCTCCCCGTTTCCCCGGGTAACCGCCTTTACCAGCTCTCCCCCTTCATAGGTCAGTACAATCGTCAGCCCATCCAGCTTCCAGGACAGCACTCCCGGCTGATCTCCCAGCCAGTCCTGCAGGGAAGCCACTTCTTTTGTCTTATCCAGAGACAGCATCGAAGACTCATGCGCCTCCTTGGGAAGCTCGCTTAAGACCTCATAACCCACTCTCTGGGTCGGGCTTCCTGCCAGGATCACTCCAGTCTCCTTTTCCAGCTCCAATAATTCATCATAGAGCCGGTCATACTCCAGATTGCTTATAATCTCCCGGCTTTCCTGATAATAGGCCCGTGCTGCCGGCAAAAGCTCTGCCAGCAGCGCCTTCATCCTCCATATCCTGTCATCCTTGTTTTTGGTCATTTTCCACACTCCTGCATCCATTATCGATTCTTCCGGTTCCCCGCGTTCTTCCTCTGTGCCTTCTTACCAGTACAGCATTGCTTTCCGTCAGATGTGCGTCACACTTTGCAGGAGATTTGGTTCGAATGAGGAAGGCGTAATGGGCTACGTTGACCGAATGAGAACCAAATCTCCTGCAAAGTGGGGCGTGCTTTGATGGGAATGAATTTTCAAACGCGCTCTAGTATAACCCGTTTTAAATACCTTTCTGTTTCGGCAAGGATACTTTTCCGAGAGTACAGAGGGAAAAGCGGAGGCGTAGTGGGGCTACGTTGAGCATTTTCCCTCTGTGCTATCGGGAAAGCAGACTGGCGAAACGGAAGGTTATTTAAAACGGGTTATACTAGTTCCCTCACAAGCTCCTCCCACTCTGAGGGTGTCACCCTGCGGAAATCCCCTGCCTTCAGCCTGCCCAGACGGATATTCATGATTCGAACCCGCTTCAGACCCACCACACGAAAGCCCAGTGTCTCGCACATCCGGCGAATCTGACGGTTCAGGCCCTGTGTCAGCACAATCCGAAATGTGCACTTTCCCTCCGCCTTCACCCGGCAGGGGCGTGTCGTCTCTCCCAGTTCCTTCAGCTCCACACCTTCCTGCATTCTTTTAAGAAATTCCTCAGAATACGGCGCGTCCACAGTTACCAGATATTCCTTCTCATGAAGATACCCGGCATGCATGATGCGGTTGGCCAACTCTCCCTGATTCGTCATCAGAAGCAACCCTTCCGAATCCTTATCCAGTCTCCCGATCGGATATATCCGTTCCGGATACCCCACCATCTCCACTACGTTCGTAGCCCGATCCTTGTCCGAGGTCGTACAGACCACGCCTCTGGGCTTATTCACTGCCAGCAGCACAGGCCCTGCCTTTCTTCCTCCGACACCACTGCCCACTGCTTTCCCGCCGCATACAATCCTCTCCCGGCCGCTTACCTTCTCCCCCATGACTGCCGTCCTGCCGTCAATTGTCACTGCTCCGGCTTTAATCAGACGATCCGCCTCCCTGCGGGAGCAAATGCCCTGTTCGCTTAAAAATTTGTTCAAACGGATCGGTTCCATCCCGGTTCCTTTCTGTGCCATTCACAATAGCAGAATTTTTTCTTCCTGCCATTATATCAGTTTTTACCTTTATCCTCAATAAAATTTTTTGCCATACCCCACTTCCTGCTCACGAATGGTTACTGTTCATGGGCAATGTCAGTAACTCCCTTACAAATGTGCGATTTTAAGGCTAATATAGGAACATAGCATCCCCAAAGCTGAAAAACCGATATTTCTCACGGATCGCCTCTTCATATGCGTGCAGCACGTTTTCTCTCCCTGCCAGGGCTGATACCAGCATCACCAGGGTAGACTCCGGCAGATGGAAATTCGTAATCAGACAATCCAGAATCTTGAACCGATATCCTGGATAAATAAAGATCTCTGTCCACCCGCTCCCTGCCCGCAGGATTCCATCCTCTCCGGCTGCTGATTCCAGAGTCCGGCAACTGGTGGTGCCCACACAGATCACCCGGCCTCCGGATGCCTTCGTCTGATTGATCTTCTCTGCTTCTGCTTCTCCTATCTCATAAAACTCCGAATGCATATGATGTTCCAGAACATTTTCCGCCTTCACCGGACGGAAAGTTCCCAGCCCTACATGTAAAGTTACACGTGCGATCTTCACCCCCATATCCTGAATCTTCTCCAACAGCTCCTCGGTAAAATGCAGTCCTGCCGTAGGCGCTGCCGCAGATCCCTCATGACAGGCATAGACGGTCTGATACCGGTTCTTATCCTTCAGCTCATGAGTGATATACGGAGGCAGAGGCATCTGCCCCAGCTGATCCAGAACCTCCTCGAAAATCCCTTCATACCGAAACCGGAACAACCGGTTTCCCTCATCCACCACATCAAGAACCGTTCCTCTCAGCAATCCCTCTCCGAATACCACTTCCGTGCCGGGACGGCATTTTCTTCCCGGCTTTACCAGAGTCTCCCAGATATCCTTCTCGCGCCGTTTCAGCAGCAGGACTTCAATCTTCGCCCCGGTTTCCTCCCTGACTCCCAATAATCTTGCCGGAATCACTTTGGTGTCATTAATCACCAGACAATCTCCCGGATGCAGATACTCTGTGATATCCCGAAATGTCCGGTGCTCCAGCTCACCATTCTCCAGATGCAGCACCAGCAGGCGGGATGATGCCCGATCCTCCAGCGGATCCTGTGCAATCAGTTCCTGCGGCAGATCAAAATAAAAATCCTTTACATTCATACTTTTCTTCATTCCTCTCCAGAATTCAATTCCTTTTCTCACGCACCTGCGCTTTTTATGGTGCCTCCGTTCCCTGCACCTGCACTTCAGCCTCTGATGTTTCCGGCTCCGGCATTGATTCCGGGTCTGTGCTGCCGATCACAACCTCCGGCTCCGACTCTTCCGTCCCTTCCCAGATCGGAGAACCTTCTCTTAGAACACCATAAACCCGGTTCAGATTCTCATCCGAACTCAAAGCCTCTCTCAGCCTGTGATTGACATCTGCCGCCAGCTTCCTCACCTCGTCGGAATGATTCGCTTCATTAATAAACTGCTGCTCTGCCGGGGAAAAATCCTGATTGTTCTTAATCACATAATTCCCCTCGCCATCCTTTGTCACATAGCACCACAGGATCATCGGTGCCCTGGTCTTTGATGAATAAAAATTAATATCCGCCACTGCATATACCAGCCAGGAATTCGTATCCGGACCTTCTTTTACATAAGTAACTATATTCTCGAATTTCTGTACATATTTGGAATTATTCCGCATACGGGCACTCTGTGCTTCCAGTTCCTGATCCGTAAGGCCACTGATGCCATACAATTGATTCATCGCTGATGCATCTGCCAGCTCTCTGGCCTGAAAATACCTCTCCATCAATGCCAGCAGCTCCGGTACGCCGTCTTTCTGAAAACTCTCTGTGGCAAACTCATCGAGTTCCTCTGGTTCCGTCTCAGTCTCCGGCTCCTCTGATTCCATCGTCTCCGGCTCCACTCCAGGCTCCTCCGGAAGGCGCTCATCCTCCCAGTCCGGCTGCCCTCCGGTAATTGTTATCCCTGTCTCCATCATTGCCACTGTCGGCGGCTCTACGGATTCCTCCGATTCCTCCTTTGGGCGCTCCATGATTCTTATAACCACAATCAATATCACCACAACCGCCGGAAGCGCCATCATCTGCAGAAATGTTTTCTGCTCCTGATTCAGCCTTCTCCCCGACGAATTTCCGGATTTCTTTTTCATTCAGCACTCCTCCCGAAATGATCTCCTGCCATACAGAACTTATGATACTCCTGTAAACAATAACAGCTTTCGTCCTATCATAGCAAAATAAGCAGCGAAAATCAATAAATCCTCTTGCAATTCTAAAAAAATCGTGTATAATAAAGGAGATGCGTCTGTAGCTCAGTGGATAGAGCAATGGCCTCCGGAGCCATGTGCGGAGGTTCGATTCCTCTCAGACGCATTTTTTTATTGCCCTGACAAAAAATCATGGAAATCCTTGATTTTACGGTGATAAGAAAGTATTTACAACAACTTATCATCAACGCTGACAAACAGGTGCATATAGGTAGGTATGACAGATTACGTTGTACCTACTTATTTTTGTTGCAGTTTTTATTTATTTCAGCTAAAATCAATACACAAGATTGTTAGTGAAAGACAGAAACCTCTTTTTGGATTAGTAGAAACTTGTTTTGACGGAATGGGCTATAAAGACCTTAAAGATTCTGTTGTATTAGAAATGAAACGAATATCAAATATATTATCGCAATGGCTCGAAATACAATCTTTAAGTATAAAGCCACTTTAGTGCCAGTTACGCAATAAGACGCTGTTTTTGAGGACAGACTTATAAAACCCCTTGCCTCGTCATTTCAACGCTCGCAAAGCCGCATAAATTAAGGACAAAATAACCCCTACTGCGTAACAATCCCCATAATAAATTGAGGGCGAAAGCAGTCTACTGATTTCGTCCTCTTGACTGCCCATTAGCAAAGGCGTGAAAAGCTGTCAAGGGCGCGTAGCGCGAAGTTTACCCTTGACAGCTTTTCACGTCTTTGCTACTTCCTATCAGACGAAGCGGAATTTCAATATGGCTTCAACCAGTTTTGCCTTTAATCTGTCCTGCGTGTCGTCATTGATATGCCCCTTGTACATAGACAGGTACTTGATGTGTGCGGTATAGTGCCTCAATACTGCGTCTACCGCTTCCGGCTCTCCGGCAACAGCTTTTTCGATGTCCCTTTTCATAAGGTTGAAAAATGGGTATTACAATTAGACCGCCAGAATATGCCGGTCTGAAAGAGTGCTGTGTGATGGTTAGTTTGACGTGGGAAGAGCGGCGAGATATTCTTTCACTCTCCCATAGTAAATGCGCAGAAACTTGTTGGCTCCCGCTGTCATGTAGACGTAATAAGGTTTGCCTTGTGCCCTTTTCTTGTCCATGAACAGATATACCGCGTCATCCGGTTTGGTCTTGATCAGTACATCCATGATCTGGAACAGGGTTTTGCGTAACGCTGGCGAACCGTGCTTGGAGGCATGTACACTTTTCTGGGAATAATCTCCAGAATCATTCACGCCTGGATCTACTCCGGCAAATGCCGTGATTGCTCCTTTGTGAGTGAAACGTGTCACATCTCCGATTTCAGCCATGAGCTGAGGGCCCAGAGACGGCCCTACGCCTTTCATCGCCATAACAGCCGGATATTCTGGGAGCTTAGAGGCAGTTTCATTCATAAGCGAGCGCAGCTGTTCAACAGTCTGTGACGCGGCGTTCAACTGCCCTACGGCCTGCTTGATGATGCGCTTGGTAAAGCTGTCCTTTGGAAGTACGGGGATGAGCTCCTTGGCCTTTCCGTAGATTTCTTCAGCTTTCGACTTGCTGAAGTTGTACTTCTTACGGCTGCACCACTTCTGATAGTGGTCAATAAAAGCAGTCAGGGACAATTTACGAACACAATCGACATGCCGGTAAGTGTCAATGAAGTCCACCCATTTCTGGCTGCCGTCCTCGCGGGCAGGGCTGTCGAAATAGGCATGGGCGCCTGGATAGGTCTGATCGATGAGACCGATCAGATTGTTTTTCATGGCGGTTTTGTGTTTCATGTAGAAATCAAACTGGCGGTTCATGGTTTTAAGTTGGGAACGTAATTCATCCATAAGACTATACTGTTTCAGATTTGCCCAGCTGTCAAGAGTATAGCGGGCGATTTTTACGGAATCTGCCTTATCGGTCTTGACTTTGCGGAGAGGATTGTCCTGTCCCTGGAAGTTACGGATGATCTGGGAATTCACAGCGCTTACAAAAAAGCCCGCCTGGGAAAGTTCACGTGCCACCGGTTCATAGTAGCGGCCAGTACATTCCATGACAATGCGAGTTTCACCATCAAGCTCCCGGATCCGCTTTATCAGAGATTGGAAATCTGCGGACAGATGAGGAACATCAAAGGGCTTTCCAACAGCCTTCCCACCAGGACGGAGGATTGCTACCGTGCTTTTTCGTTTGGAAACATCAATACCTACTGCGTTCATGTTCATAAAAATGTCACTCCTAAATAAAGATTGCAATTGGTCAGTGCCAGTTTTACTCATTGCCCATTCAATCTACTGTGGTGTGACGCGAACGCACCGAGAGGGCGGCTCAACCTGCATAAAACGAACGCTGCGAATGAGGAGCTGGTTATCAGACTTTCGTACGGACGCGAAGTCCAAGGAGGTTTCCGATATACCGATTGCCCTTATCATTCTAACAGCTTAAGCAACAAGATGGATAATTCCTTACTGGCTGTAAGGGATACTAACCATAAATCTATTGTAGAAGCCTGCTAAATATGTTGTAACGAGCTTATATGATGGGGATATAGCAGCAGGCGGTAAGGTATACCCCCGGTAGGTTTATATTTTGTTTTTAATGCTTTAATTCGTGAAAGTATGTATCTGATCTTCCCACATATCATCTTTAATTTTCAGCCTACCGGACTACCCAAGGGGGATAGGTTTACACATAAAAATTTTCAGTACCTGCTTAATCAATATCTTCCTGTCTTTTGGTATGCATCATAACCGTACCAAAAAGTTTCATTTTGCGGTTAAATTTCAGCAGTTAAATTTCAGATTAAAAAGCATATTGAAAAAAGTTTTTGCATATGCTATAATGCCAATAGGCAAAAAGAAATCACAAGTCCATGCGGACAAGAAACAAATCCCCAAACCGTGTTGCAGCACAGTTTGGGGATTCTTCTTTTCTTTTATAGTGGCCAAGCACCCACTAGGTTAGTTGTTGCTCTTATCGTCACTGTCTAACCATTTGATGATGTAGTGGCAAACTACACCAGCCAAAACAGCAACTAAAAAAGAAATCACAACTTCCATGCAGACACCTCCTCCCTGTTGCGGGTATCGGTGAGCAACATATAAAGTATAACATATTATTCGATATTTTTATACTTTTATTTCGAGACTTGCTCTTAAGACTGTGACTATAACTATCCGATGCTCTCTATATCCTGCGGGCACTGACATCTTGTCAATTTTCTTAGTCAGTATCTAATTTTACATCCGAAAAGGATATTTATATAACTCAAACTTCGCACATAGATTTTAGCTATGCACCTTGAAAATTCAATATCTGGCAATGATTCAATTATCAAAGAACAGTCTTTTATACCGCTATGCCGCAACTAATTGCGATTGTAGAAGAGATGGCAAAGTGCTGATGAATGCTTCAACCAGTTCATCTATCTTTTCATCAACGAG
>CAJTEM010000045.1 GCA_910575255.1 Lachnospiraceae bacterium
CCTTTTTTCTCAAAATTTATTACATCTGTTCCATTCCGGATAATATTTATTTTTCAAAGTTCAGCCGACCGCTGAACCTTGGTCGGCAGGCTCAAGATTCCGAGAGCCTATAATATCCTTTCTCCTTTTGTCCCGGTCCGTTCGCTGCTGCCAGAAATTATCACTCCCGGGGATACAATTGCTCAAATGTCTGATAATGGTCTTCTGTATAAAAAATCAATCCGTCATTAGAGTAAACCAATCGTTTTGCTCCCCGATAGCCCCCCTGATATTCCAGATCACACTCATAATATTTCCGTCCCTTTTTCTCCGGCAGTGCTTTCTCATAATTACCAAAATGACTTCCCCCAATGCTCTTGCCAGGCGCAGCCTCACTGAGATTTCCTTTTTTGTTGTCCCATCCCAGCTCCTGTGCCTCTTTTTTGGTAATATAATTTCCGGGAAGACGTCCGTACTCATGCAAGTAAAAGGCAACCTCATCCTTTGATATGTATTCTCCGTCCTCTGAAACTGCCGGCTTCCCCGGTTCACCCTCTGTCTCTTTCCGGTCCCCATTCCCCGAGATCTCTGATTTGGTATAATCCCCTTCCTGTTTTCCAGACTGTTCCTCCTCCAAAGTTCCACCCTGATCCTGGGATCCTTGTTCTGCCTGGAGCTCCCCGCCTGTCCGGATGTCCGGCTCTGTCTGCGTCTCCTCATTCTCTCCCGGTATGACAGTCTGCTCCTGTATGCTCTTTGCTGCCGGGCTGCCTTCACCTATATCCCCAGACCCAGCCAGATTCCCCCCGCATCCAAATACAAGAAAGGCCGCCAAAATCAACACTCCTGCCCGCAGCCATCTCCTGAATCTCTGATAAAACTTATTCATCTCTTTCCCCTTTCAAAACAAAACCTTCTAATCTCAATCCGTCTGATCTCCCGCCTGTTTTTGAACGGTTCTTAACAGTATAGCATCAAACATAACAAAATGCCATCAGCAATTTATAACGTTTTACAAATTCTCCACATCAAGTAACATTCGACTTGATTTTATTATGATACTGCTTTAAAATATATCTTAACAGGATTTGGGGCAATCCCAAGAGTATACAAGGAGGCTGTTTTTATGCGCAAACGGATTTTAGTAGTGGATGATGACGCAATGAATTTGAAACGAACTCAGATGATTCTGGAGAAGTCTTACAATATACTTCTCGCAGAATCCGGAAGAGAGGCTCTCGAAAAGCTGAAATATGAGAAAATCGACCTGATTCTTCTGGATATCGCGATGCCTATGATGGATGGACTTGAAACCTTTAAACTTATGAAAGAAGCCAATATAGATATACCTGTAATCTTCCTGACAGCATCCGGATATGAGGATGACGTGCGCACTGCCATCAGCTTAGGCGCGGTCAATTACCTTAAAAAACCATTCTTCCCGCAGGAGCTGCTTAAGCGGGTGTCCATGGGACTGGAGGAGCAATGAGAACAAAGGGTCAGACAAGTTTACATCTGCTTCTGGCCAGCATTGTCACTATATTTGGCGTAATGCTGATTCTGATAACATTAGCCTTGTCATGGGAACCATGGATGGTTCCCGTAATTTTAATCGGCAATACCCTTGTATGGTGCCTTCATATAGGAAGAGCTGGTTCGGAAACATTTTATGAGAATTTATGTTCCGGGCTGCTGATGGTTGGTTTCTTCTTTTTTGGAGTACATAAGATTACCCTCTTTGATATTCCTTCTGTAGCCTGCATGATTATCCTGGTTTTTTCCATGTTTGACAAACGGCGGCTGCTGTATATGACTGCCGCTTTGTATGTGCTGGAGCTGATTTATCACTTTTTTATCCTGCATACCATTACTTATGACATGGGAGCCGAGAACCTGGTGCGCCTGGTCATGGGCGCCACTGTGATTGCCGGCGCAATGGCAATTGCCATATTCCGGATCAACAGAAGGCGGGATTCAAGGAGACGGTATGACAATACCCTTGCACAGCTGGAGACATCCGGACGGCAGAATGCGGAATTTTTATCCAATGTATCCCACGAGCTCAGAACCCCGATTAACATGGTGCTTGGAATCAGTGACGTCATATTGGAAAAAGACATTTCCGCGGAAATACGGACAGATATGCAGTCCATACAGATGGCCGGGAAACGCCTGTCCAACCAGATCAACAATATGCTTGACTACACGGAGATCGTAGAAGGAACTCTGACTGCGGCAAATGAGCCATATCAGATCAATTCACTTCTCAATGACATCGTTACCATGACTGCCATGCAAAACAGCAAGCATCAGCTGGAAATGGTATTTGACCTGGATCCGAAAATGCCATCCGTCCTGATCGGGGATGTGGAAAAAATTTCCCATATCCTCAAAATTCTTCTGGAAAATTCCATCAAATTTACAGAAGAAGGCGGAATCAATATCTGTATCCAGTTCCGGAAAGAGCATTATGGCATCAATATGATCATAGACATCCGTGATACCGGCATCGGCATGACCGCTTCCCAGATTGCCCAGATGTGTGATGACTTTTATCAGGCGGATTCCGGAAGCAGCCGCTTTGCAGGAGGGCTTGGTCTTGGGCTTCCTATTGCCCGCGGCCTGCTCCATGCCATGGGCGGCTTCGTCCACTTCGACAGCAACGATCAGCAGGGACTTCAGGCCCAGATCACCATTCCCCAGGGCGTGGCGGATGAAACTCCTGCCATGCTCCTCTCCCGGCCGGATAAGCTATGCATTGCATGCTACTTCCGTCCGGAGAAATTCAGCAGCGATGAAGTGCGCAGATACTACGACAATATGATTCTGCACATGATACAGGGGCTTCACCTTGAAGGATACCAGGCTCACAACTTTGAAGGCCTGCAAAAACTCCTGAACAGCCACCCAGTGACTCATGTTTTCATCGCTCAGACAGAATATGAAGAAAACACTTCCTATTATGAGGACCTTGCCGGCAAGCTTCAGGTTGTTGTAATTGCCGAGCGGGAGTTTCTGCTGAACCGGGACAGCAGGCTTTTGGTGATCCACAAACCATTCTTTGCCCTTTCTGTAGTAAACCTGCTGAACGGAGAAGTGAATGCAAACGGGTTTGAAGAAGCACAGGCCGCAGGCCGCAAGCCTTTCTCCTGTGAGGGTGTCCGGGTTCTGGCTGTTGACGATGAAGAAATGAACCTTGTGGTTGCCAAAGGGGTATTGGGCAGCTATGGGATCCAGGTGGATACCTGCCTCAGCGGCAGAGAAGCCGTGGAGCGGTGTGCCGTTACCCCCTATGATATCATTTTCCTGGATCACATGATGCCGGGCTTTGACGGTGTGGAAACCCTGAAACAGATCCGCCAGATCAATGAGGGGGCTTATAAGGATCTGCCCATCATCGCTTTGACTGCCAACACCATAAGCGGCGCCAGAGAAATGTTCCGAAACGAGGGTTTTACAGAATTTATCCCCAAGCCCATCGAGCGCGCCCTCTTAGAACGTGTACTGCGCAAGGTTCTCCCCATCCATCAGGTTCGGTACGATGAAGCGCCGGTGGCTTTTGAGGAATCGCCAAAAGAAATTCCGATTGCCGCCGCCGCTCCTGTGAGCAAAAAGAAAAAAAGGAAGAAACGAAAGAAAAATGCCGTCCCTGCCGTTGCCGTTTCCGTGGAAACGCCAGCTTTAACAGAGAACCATCCGGAAAATGAAACGCCAGAGCCGGTTGTGTCGGCAGATGCGAGCTATCCAGAGAAGGAGGCCGCCACTTCTGAACGCCTTCCCTATGACTCTCTTTTCCAAATCGGCGTCAATGTACAGCTTGGCCTGGACTATTGCTGTGGAGAAGAAGAATTTTATCTGGAAATGCTGCGGATGTTCTGTTCCCAGGCAGAGGAAAAGAAAGCAGAAATCATTTCCCTGTATGACACCGAAAACTGGACTGACTATACGGTCAAAGTGCATGCACTGAAAAGCACCTCCCTGACCATTGGGGCGGAACAACTGGCCAATCAGGCAAAGCTGCTGGAACAGGCGGGAAAAGAAGGAAATCTCGGATACATCCGGCACAGCCATCCCGAACTGCTGCGCCTGTATGACGAGCTCTGCGATATCCTTGCCGGATTATAAATGAAAAACAGGAGGAAGTACTGGTGTGTTAAAAAAGTGGTATGAAATAATCTTTGACCATAAAATCAGCCTTCAGGAACGCATGTTCCGTGTGGTTACTGGCATTTGCATGGTCGCGCTGATCATTATTCTCCTTATGGGAAGGAATCTCATAAACCTTTTGATATTGGCAGCCAGCCTTGTCTGTATAACAGCGATTGTGCGGATCAGTATCCGAAAGGAATGTATCCATGCAGGTTCCACAGCTATTGCGATGCTGCTTCTCCTGCTTTTTCCCATAAGCTTTTTTACAGCAGGCGGTTTTTTCAGCGGAGTGCCTGAATGGTTCGTGCTTTGTTTTATTTATATCAGCATTACCCTGCAGGGAAGGAGGAAAGCAACCTTTTTCCTGTTCTGCGCAGCAGAAACCATGCTGTGCTATTACATTGCATATAATTATCCGGAAACTACCTCCCAAAATACCTTGGGCCACTCATATTTCTGTTCCGCATTCTCCGTTGTCCTGGTAGGTATGCTAATCAGCATTTTGCTTTTATTTGTAACCAGGCTTTACGAAAAAGAAAATGAGATTTCCAAACAGCAGAAAAAGGAGATTGAGGAATTAAACAAAGCGGAAAATAATTTCTTTTCCAGCATGAGCCATGAGATCCGTACTCCCATCAACACCATCATCGGGCTGAATGAAATCATCCTCCGTGGAGATATCCCGGATGACGTTGCCGAAAATGCAAGGAATATCCAGAGCGCCAGCAAAATGCTGCTTACCCTTATCAACGATATCCTGGACTTATCTAAAATCAAGTCCGGAAAAATGGAGATTGTCAATGTTTCCTATGAGACAGGCGCCCTCTTTTCAGAAATCGTTAATATGATCTGGATTAAAGCCAGGGAAAAGGGGCTGGAATTTCAGCTGCACGTGGATTCTTCCATCCCAAGTATGCTCTGTGGCGATGAGATGCGTATCAAACAAATCCTGATCAACCTGCTGAACAATGCCATCAAATATACCAGCAAAGGCTCTGTCAGCCTTTCCATCTGGTGTGAACGCTTAAGTCTGAACCGGGTACGTGTCTGGTATTCTGTGGAAGATACCGGGCAGGGAGTGAAAAAGGAAAACATGCCCTATATTTTTAATGCATTTAAAAGGGTGAACGAAGAAAAAAACCGCCACATTGAAGGTACCGGGCTGGGGCTCAGCATTGTCCACCAGCTGGTGGAGCTGATGGGCGGAGAAATCAGCGTCAACAGTGTCTACACCAAAGGCTCGACATTTCTTGTTATGCTGGAACAAGATATTGTTGATGATAAAGCGCTGGGAACCTTTACTCTGGCCTCCCGCGTAAAAGCTCACGAGGGAGAACAATACCGGCAAAGCTTTGAAGCGCCGGAAGCACACATTCTTGTTGTTGATGATAATGAGATGAATCTGATGGTAGTGCGGAAGCTTCTTTCAGCCACCAAGATTCATCTGGACACGGCTTTAAGCGCCATTGATTGTCTGAGGCTGACCCAGATCCAACATTACGATGCCATTTTGATGGATCACCTGATGCCGGAAATGGACGGGATCCAATGTCTCCATGCATTGCGCACACAGCCGGCTGGATTGTGTCAGGATGTACCTGTGATCGCACTGACCGCCAATGCCGGAAGCGACAACCAGCTGCTTTACCGGAAAGAGGGCTTCAGCGGTTATCTGGCAAAGCCGGTCAGCGGAGCCCTGTTGGAAGCCGCCGTCTTAAGCATCCTTCCAAAAGAACTGGTTAAGCTGAATGAAACAACCAATCAGTCAGAGATCGGAAAGGATGTTCTGATCTTTGAACAGACCAAACGGATGTCCCTCATGGTAACCACCGACAGCGTATGCGATCTTCCGGAGTCACTGAAAAAAGAATTTAACCTTTCTGTGTGCCCCTATTATATCTGCACAGACAACGGACGTTTCCTGGATGAACTGGAATTAAAAGCAGACGAACTGCTCTCCCATGTGGCAATTGGGAAAAACGCTTCCTCCCAGCCGCCAAGCGTGGAGGATTATGAAAGATTTTTTGCAGAGAAGCTGACGGAAGCCCAGAATGTGATCCATATTACCATGGCAATGCACGCCAGCCAGGGATACCAAAATGCCCTTGAAGCAGCAAAATCTTTTGAAAATGTCACGGTTCTGGATTCCGGCCATCTTTCCAGCAGCATGGGGCTGGTGGTGTTGTACGCTGCCTATAAAGCGGAAAACCACGCCACAAAGGAAGAAATTATCCGAACCGTGAAACGGCTGAGACGCTATATCTCCTCTGCCTTCGTCCTTGACAGTACCCATATGATGTGCCAGTCCGGAAAAATCTCCCGGCGTGTGCAGGTTCTCTGCGATGCCCTGCTGCTGCATCCGGTTATTGTACTTCGCAACAGCAAAATAGCCGTTGGCGGTATGGAGATGGGAAGCTTTACCCATGTTGCAAAACGCTATGTGCGAAAAATATTTATAAATACCAGAAACATAGACCGCCGCATCCTCTTTATTACCTATGCCGGGATGGACAGCAATAAACTTCAGTATATCCAGGAGCTGGTGCAGCAATACTGTCCCTTTGAGCGAGTCTATGTGCAGAAAGCATCCTCTGCCATCGCCTGCAACTGCGGATCCGGATCCTTTGGCCTGCTGTTTATGAGAAAGAACGAGGATATTATTTCCTTCTCAGAGGCATCAAAACCAGATATTAATTCATAAACGCTGATACTGTTCCATCCCTTGCCTTTCTTCTTCAGCTACGTTATACTGATACAAGCATTGATGCAAATGGAACTGTTACGATAAAGCTATCCAAGGAGACTTTCCCCATGGCAAATCCATCCAGCAGAAGCAAAAAAGCAGCCAATACCGGCAACCTGTTGATCCAGGGCAGTATTCTGGCTGTTGCCGGCATCCTTGTCCGTTTCATCGGACTTCTCTACAAAGTTCCGATGATCCGGATCCTGGGGCAGGAAGGTATGGGCTATTACAATACTGCCTATGAGATCTATAATATCGGGCTGATTCTGTCCTCCTACAGCCTTCCTCTGGCTATGTCCAAGCTGATTGCCGCACGGCGGGTCCGCAGACAATATCAGGATGTGGAGCGGATCTATGTCAGCGGTATGACCTTCAGTGCAATCGCCGGGGGACTGATGACATTGGTTCTCCTGTTGGGTGGTGATTTTATAACTGCTGCGATTTTCAAAAGTCCAAGCAGTGCCCTGCCCCTGAAGGTTATGGCGCCAACCATTTTTGTCTTCTCCATTATGGGTGTGATCCGCGGTTATTTCCAGGGGCGGGGAAATATGATTCCCACCTCTGTCTCCCAGATCCTTGAGCAGGTTGTCCATGCAATCGTCAGCATTGCCGCTTCCTATGCCTTTATGGAATGGTTTGCCAACCAGAACAATCCCAGGTCCTATGGCGCTGCCGGAGGTACCCTGGGTACTTTGTGTGGCGCTGTAGTTGCACTCCTTTACCTGACTTTCATGATGGTCCTTTACCGAAAATATAACACCAGAAATCTATATCGTCGCCAGCAGATTCCTGTAGAGTCCTGGTCCCATGTGTACACAGCTTTGTTTCTCACCCTTATTCCCATCATTCTGAGCCAATTTGTCTATCAGTTAAGCGGTTCGGTGGATAATTCCCTGTTTGGTCAGATTATGGATGGCAAGGGTCTCTCCGAAGCGGAACGTGCCACATTGCTTGGTGTCTATGGCGGAGAATACCGGCTCCTGTCCAATGTTCCGGTGGCTATTGCCTCTTCTTTAGGGGCTTCCATGATCCCCAGCATTGTGCAATCCAGAACCTGTCACAACCTCCGTGAGGTCAAGTATAAAATACACATGACCATTAAGTTCAATATGCTGATTGCTATTCCCTGTTCTGTGGGAATGGCTGTTTTGGCTGGCCCTATTATGCAGCTGATCTTTCATGACAGCTCTCGGCTTTCTGCCAGTCTGATGCGGATCGGCGCTTTTGCTGTGGTATTTTTCTCCCTCTCAACTGTCACCAATGCCGTGCTGCAGGGTATCGACCGTATGCGTAAATCCGTTACCCACTCTGCCGTCTCTCTGGGACTGCATATCGTCCTGGTCTATATCATGCTGGAATATCTTGACTGGAATGTATATGGCCTGGTAATCGGCAATGTAACCTTTGCGCTGGTAGTCTGCATCCTCAACTGGCATTCCATTGGTAAAGCTCTGCATTACCGACAGGAGATTAAAACCTCCTTTCTGCTGCCACTGCTGGCCGCTTCCATCATGGGCGCAGCTGCCTGGGGCACGTATCAGGGAATCTTTGCTCTGACCGGTCTTAATTCCCTTGCCATGCTGATCAGCGTTCCTTTGGCAATGGCTGTCTATACCATACTGATCGTGCTCTTCCGGGCTGTTACTGAGGAGGAGCTTCCTGAGATGCCCTTTGGCCGGAGACTGCTGATATTGTTTAAACGAGTGCGGCTCATGTAACCCATGTTCTTCTGCCATGCAGGACTCTCCACCTGAACCTTCACCACAGACTGACAGCATGCCCATCATACAGGCAAAAATGGAGCCCTTCCGGACTCCATTTCTGATTGCCCAATCTTTCGGATCAATCCTCTTCCTACACACAACTACAAGCCACAAAATGATTCGGCTCCACCTCCCGGAGCCCCGGATTCCCCTTCCGGCACTTGTCCTGGGTACAGTCGCACCGCTTCCAGAAGCGGCACTCATCCGGCAGGTTCACCGGCGAGGTGATCTCTCCCTTAATCAGCTGCCGCTCCGGCTTATCCTTGCCGACGATGGGCAGGGGGATGGCAGAAAGCAGAGCCTTGGTGTAAGGATGCAGCGGATTCTGGAACAAAAGATCCGACGGCGCCTTCTCCACCATCTGCCCCAAATACATCACCGCAATATCGTCAGAGAAATACTTCACCACCGACAGATCATGGGTGATGAAAATGTAAGTCAGCCCCAGATCCGCCTGCAGCTTCTTTAACAGGTTCAAAATCTGCGCCTGGATGGACACATCCAGGGCAGACACCGGCTCGTCACAGACAATCAGCTTCGGGTTCACTGCCAGGGCGCGGGCAATGCCGATTCTCTGCCGCCTTCCCCCATCCAGCTCATGGGGATACACATTCATGTACCGGTCCGCCAGGCCCACGGTGCGCATCAACTCCAGGGTACGCTCCTCAATATCACTCTTTGATTTCAAAAGCTTGTGCTCTGTGATAGGCTCACTGATCAGCTGCATCACCGTCTGTCTGGGATCCAGGGAAGAAAAAGGATCCTGGAACACCATCTGCATCTCCTGGCGCAGGGGCCGCATCTGCTTGCGGCTGTAACCGGTAATATCCTGGCCGTCAAATAAAATCTTTCCCCCGGTGGGCTCTAAAAGCTTTAATATGGTTCTGCCGGTGGTGGACTTACCGCAGCCGGACTCTCCCACAATCCCCAGGGTACGCCCCTCCTCAATGGTGAAGCTCACACCGTCCACGGCATGAAGCTGGCCGCCCGGGGTATTAAAAAATTTGGTAAGGTTCTGCACCTCAAGAATCGTTTTACCTGCCATCTTTATTCCCCCTTAAGCCGAATTCCGGATTATTGTAAGCGCTGCATGCCACAAAGTGTGTGGAACTGCCGTCTACCGCAGTCAATGCAGGAACCCCCTGGCTGCATGCATCGGTAGCATAGGGGCATCTGGGTGCAAAGGCACAGCCCGGCGGCAGATCCGATGGGTCAGGCATCAGCCCCTTGATGGGCACCAGTTCCTCCCCCCGCTCCTTAAGGTTTGGCAGAGAGTCAAACAGTCCTTCCGTGTAGGGATGGCGCATATGGTTGAACACATCGTCCGCAGTCCCCTTCTCCACGATTCTCCCTGCATACATGACCGCCACGTCCTCGCACACCTCGGCAACCACTCCCAGGTCATGGGTGATCAGCAGCATGGACATCTCCTTCTCCCGGATCAGCTGCTTCATCAGTTCCAAAACCTGAGCCTGAATGGTCACATCCAGAGCCGTGGTCGGCTCGTCTGCAATCAGAAGCTGAGGGCTGCAGGCCAGGGCAATGGCGATTACCACCCTCTGCTTCATGCCGCCGGAAAACTGATGGGGATAGTCATAGGCACGGCTCTCCGCAATGCCCACCATCTTCAGCATTTCCTTGGCCTTCTCAAAGGCATCTTTCTTTGACAGGTTCTGATGGATGGCAATGCTCTCCCCGATCTGGTCGCCCACGGTCATAACCGGGTTTAAGGCTGTCATGGGATCCTGGAAAATCATGGCCACATCATTGCCCCGCATCTTCTCCAGATCTGCCGGAGACATCTTAAGAACATCCTTTCCTTCCAGATAGATCTCCCCGCTCTTAATCACCCCCGGCGGGTTGGGAACCAGGTTTAAGATGGAGAGAGCCGTGGTGGTCTTTCCTGCGCCGGTCTCCCCCACCAGCCCCAGAGTCCTCTTTTTGCCGATGGCAATGTCAATGCCGTTGACCGCATGGACATCTGCATCCTCCGTCTCATAATGAACCACAAGATTTTTTATGTCAAGAACTAATTCTTCAGCCATACTAAATACCTCCTCCTATTTTTTCAGCTTCGGATCCAGCGCATCCCGCAAGCCGTCTCCCAAAAGGTTCAGAGCCAGCACCGTAAACATAATGGCCAGACCAGGGATGATACACATATAGCTGGCATCACGGATATGGCCGCGCCCTGCAGAGAGCAGCGCTCCCCACTCCGGGGCCGGGGCCGGAACACCGATTCCCAGAAAGCTTAAGGAGGATGCGGAAATGATGGTTGTTCCGATCAGAAGCGTAATCTGCACAATAATCGGAGACAAACAGTTGGGAAGAATGTGCTTAACAATAATCTTCCAGGTAGGCAGCCCCATGGCATAGGAGGATTCCACATACTCCTGGTCACGGATCGTCATCACAGATGCACGGACGATACGGGCAAAGCTGCTGGCACAGGAAAATGCCAGGGCGATCATCAGATTCACCGTGCTTGGCCCCAGCAGGGATACAATTACCACTGCCGTCATAATGTTGGGGATGGAATAGAATATATCAATGCCCCGCATGATGATGGAATCCGTGATCCCTCCGTGGAATCCTGCCTGAGAGCCCAAAATGGTTCCCACAATCAGTCCCAGCATCACAGAACCCACCCCGATAATCAGGGAATAGCGGGCACCGTAGACTACACGGGCAAACAGATCCCTGCCATATTCATCCGTGCCGAACCAGTGGGCGGCACAGGGACCCATCAGCCGATCCTGCATATTCTGCCCGATAACATCCACCTCATAGTTAAAGATAACCGGGCTCAGCGCCGCAGCCAAAACAAGCAGCACCAGAAATCCCAGCCCCAGCATTGCGCCCCGGTTCTTCACCAGACGCCGCCAGGTCTCCTGAAACAACGTACGTTTTTTATACTGATTTTTAATATCGCTTGCCTGACCCATCCTATCACCCCTTCTTGCTGTATTGCGCCTTGATTCTCGGATCAAAGAACGCATAGATCAGATCCACCACCAGATTGATGACACACATCAGAATCGAACACATGATGATCGCCCCGGTAACCATGGGAACATCCCGCTTGGAAATGGAATCATACACCAAGCGCCCGATACCCGGCCAGGAAAACACGGTTTCCGCCAGCACAGAGCCGGTAATTACCAGAGACATCTGCAGTCCGATAGCCGTGATAATGGGAATCAAAGCATTTTTCAATCCGTGAACCGTGATCACCTGCTTCTCGGAACAGCCCTTTGCCCGGGCAGTGGTCATATAATCCTGGCGCAGCACATCCAGCATAGAGGAACGGGTCGTCCTGGTAATCAGCGCCGCCAAGCCAAATCCCACGGTCACCGCCGGCAGCACCAGGCTGTCTAACCCTCCCTTTCCTCCTGTTGGGAACAGCCCCAGCTTTAAGGAAAACAGGATAATCAGCATCAGCCCCAGCCAGAAGTTGGGCATGGAGGTGCCGAACAAGGCAAATATCATCCCCGCCGTATCCTTCCAGGTATTCTGATGGATGGCCGTGTAAATTCCTAAAGGAAGGGACACCACCACCGCAATAAGCACGGCCGCACCGCCTAACATCAGGGTGTTGGGAAGACGCTCCATAAAGGTCTTAAACACATCCCGCTTGGTCACATAGGACTGTCCCATGTCCCCGGTAATCATTCCCTTCATATAGTTTCCGTAACGGACGATAAAAGGATCGTTAAGCCCTAACTCTTCCCGGATCTGCTCAATCTGCTCCGGCTTGGCATTGTCCCCGGCAAGCATCAGCGCCGGGTCTCCACCGGTCAGACTCATGGCCCAGAAAATCAGAAATGAGGTCACCATGATAACCGGTATCAGCATTACCAGACGTTTTAATATGTATTTCAGCATTTGCCTGTCACTCCTTTTCTATTTGACTGCTGAGGCGCTTCCGGATACCCGGGAGCGCCTCCTGACACCTGCCTGTAAGGATGTCTGTTACTGGGCAATATAAGCATGACGCCAGTCATGGTTACCGCCGCCGTAGAAATACTGGCCCTGCAAATCCTTATTGTACGCAATCACCAAATTCGCGATATAGAGCGGAACCTGGGGGCATGCGTCAACCAGATAGGTCTGCAGTTCCCGGGCAGTCTCCAGACGTTTTTCTTCATCCTTTTCCGTGGCCACAATATCAATCATCTCATCCGCCTTCGGATCCCCATAATGATGGTAGTTGGAACCGGAACCGGTATAGAACAGGTCACGGTACACAAAGTCTACCTTGGAGTCCTCGTTCCATCTCCACAGGAACAACTCCTGGCTGCCGTCCACACAGGCTGACTTCAGGGTCGCCGTCTCCATGGGCTCCAAGGTCACCGTGATGCCAATGTCTGCTAAATTTGCCTGGATAATGGTTGCAATCTGCTCATAGGGAGTCCCGGTAGCATAGGACAGGGTTGTGGTAAGGCCGCCGTCCGGATACCCTGCCTCCGCCATCAGGGATTTCGCCCGCTCCACATCATAGTCAAAGCCATCCATCTCATCATAGAAGCCCCACAGTCCCCGGTTCAGGATCGTAGTCTGAGGGGTTCCCTTTCCGTACACAGCCGCCTCCAGGACAGCATTCCGGTCAATGGCACAGGCAACTGCCTGACGCAGGGTCTGATTGTCCCAGGGCGCCTTCTCCACATTGAAGGCAAAGTAGAACAGCCGGGTTCCGGTCTGCTCATAGACCGTGATATTCTCGTCCTCCTCCAGATACTGTAACTCATTGATCGGCGGATTGATACATACGTCAATCTCACCGGCCTGGAGAGCCATCACACGGGAGGATGCCTCGATGTAGGGACGGAACTCAAGAACCTCTGCCACACCGGGAGCCAGGTTCTCACTGGCCGGAATCTCATTCCCCCAGTAATCCTCCACCTTAACCAGGCGGCAGTACTCTCCCTCAACCCACTCGTCAAACTTGTAGGGGCCTGTGCCGATATAATAGGGATTCTCCACCCCGTCATCATAGGCCTTCTTGGACTGGATAGCCAGAGGCAGGGAAGCCAGCGACTGTACAAACTCATTGTTGTACTTTTCAATCTCGATCTCAATGGTATGCTCATCCTTCACCGTACACTGTACATAGCCGGTCAGAACGGAAGCAACCATATTGTCCATAGCCATATCCAGAGTGAATTTCACATCCTCTGCAGTCATGGGAGTCTGGGCGCCGTCATTGAAATAAACGTCGTCCCTCAATTTCATTTCAATATGGGTGTCATCCACGAATTCCCAGGAAGTTGCCAGACAAGGATCAAAGCGCACATCGCCGCTGGAACCATTGTTAAAAAACACCAGGGTCTGATGGGTGTTCTTCAATATAATATTATTGATCTGATCCTGTTGTTTTTGAAGATCCAGATTGTTGATATCCGTATCTGTTCCGATAATCAGAGTTTCTTTGTGGCCCGCGGCTGCTCCGCCTGCCGCTCCGCCACCTGCCGCTCCGCCACCTGCCGCTTCGCCAGAAGCATTCCCGCTGCCGGCATTGCCGGAACTGCTGGAATTGCCCCCTCCGCATCCTGCCAGAGAGACTGTCAGCATGGCCGCACTGAGTAATAATGCAAGTCGTCTTTTCATATCTTCTTTCCTCCAAAATATAAAATGGTTTCTGTCCTCCGGCACAATCGCCGGGAACGTCTGCAAATAAGGATACACACTGCAAAGGGGATATCCGGGCAAAACAAAAGGCGCCATCATATAATATTCCCCCACCTCCATGCAGGAGATCCTGGAATACTTACATCATCGCGCCGCTCTCTTTTCTCTATGCAATGTGTACAACTATTTACTAGCTTTTTTACAGTATATCATCATTTTTCCAAAAATGCAACCTCTTTTTTATGCCTTTTTTGTTTATTTTTCTAAAATCAGCATTTTCACAGACACTTTCAGTAACCCGCGGAAATCAGGAAAGCCGCCAAGGCAAAGGGACGAGAAGCAACCGAAAACGGTCTGCTAAACTTGATTTTTACGTCAAAACGTCAACAGGCCGGCCCCTGACAGAAGGGCCGGCCATTTCCATTGAAGCCTAAGTTTCTTGACGATCAGATACATTCCTGTAGCTCTTCTAGAACAGTCCCGGGAACAGCATGGCGGGAATTGCCAGCCAGGCCATCGGGAATAATACCAACAGCATCAGCACCACGATAGAGGACAGGAAATAGGGAAGCGTCCCTTTAAACGCATCCTCAATGGTAATCCCGCTGATGGAGGAAGCAATCAGCAGGCACAGGCCGTAGGGCGGGGTAACCAATCCCAAAGCCAGGGTAACCACGATGATCAGGCCCAGGATAATGGGGCTGATTCCCAGGGCATTGGATGCGGGGAGGATAATCGGCACAAACAAGATCATGGCCGGAACCGCATCCATGAAGGTACCTACAAACATGAAGAATGCCACCACTACCAGGAGGAATACCAGCCAGCCGCCTGCCATGTTGGCAAAGAACTGCTGCACGATCACATTCAGCTGATAATAGCTGAGCAATTCACCCAAAGCATTGGCCGTTGCCAGTGCAAACAGGGACAAAGAAGACATCTTCATGGTCTCGATCAGGATCCTGGGCAGGTTCTTTACCTTAATGGTACGGTAAAAGAACAGGCCAACTAAAAGTGCATACATGCTGGCAAATGCAGCTGACTCTGTGGGTGTGAACAGACCGGAAACAATACCGCCAATCAGGATAATCGGGGTAAGCAACGCCGGCATGGACTGCCAAACCAGCTTCATGGCATCCCTGGCAGACACCCTCTCACATTGGGGGAAGTTTTTCTTCTTGGAATACAACTTTACCACTGTCATCATGGCCAGGCCCAAAAGAATCCCTGGCACAAGGCCGGACATAAACAGCGCACCGGTACTGACGTTGGCGATACCCGCATATACCACCATGGTAATACTCGGCGGTATGATGGAGCCTAAAGTGGAAGACGCCGCCGTAACGCCTACCGAAGTTCCCTTGTCATACCCCTGCTTTTCCATAGCCGGAATGAATATCTTACCCACACCGGCAGTATCCGCCTGAGAGGAGCCGGAGATACCGGCAAAGATCATGGACACCAGTACATTGGAATAAGCCAGACCGCCGCGGAAATGGCCTACCAATGCATTACAGCAGTCGATCAGCTTCTCAGTGATCTCCCCCTCATTCATCAGGTTTGCCGCCAGAATAAAAAGGGGTACAGCCAGAAGGGTAAAACTGTTCAACCCATTAAACATCTTGGAGAAAACGACCGTATTCGGAATCTGTGCCAGAGATGCGATACCGGTAAAAGATACCACGCCCAGGGCAAAAGAAATCGGCACGCCAAGCGCCACAAAAAGAACGAACATAATGACTAAAATTGCACCCATTATTTATTGCCCCCTTTCCCCAGATTGGTAATATCCTCAAAAATCAGGTATACCAGATAGATTGCAGAAGTAATGCCGCACAGCGGAAGACACAGCCAGGTAGGTCCTCTTTTGAAGGACGGAATGTTCACCCAGGTATAATTCCAGAACTGTTTGGTCACCTTAAAGCCATAGTAAGCCATCAAAACAGCAAAATACAGCATAATCAGAGAAATCACTATTGACAGAATCCCCTTTGCCTTCTCATTCTTCATCATATCGCTGATGGACGTAAAGGCAAAATGCCTCTTCTCGTAAACCATGGCGCCTGCCCCCATGAATACAGCCCAGATAAACGAATACATAGACACATCTTCCGTCCAGGTAGCCGCGATCCCGATGTAACGGGAAAGCATCTGGAATACAACCGTGAGAAGGAATATGCACAGGAAGAATCCACCGATCGCAACCTGGATCTTCTGCATCATCTCAATCGCTTTCTTCATTTTTCTTCTCCTTTTCTGTTAAAACTCTCTTTCTCAGCTGCCTGTACCCTCTCAGCTGTCATTTTTTAACAGTTTCTTTACGCATCTTTAGACGGAACAACAGCCACCCAGTCTCCCAGGTGACTGCCGCGTCCTGAAAATCTTAGATCTTATGGTTTTATTAGTTGCCGGCTGCTGCGCGGATCATCTCCAGTTCAGCGGTCATGTTGTTGTCAGCCGCGAACTTATCCTGAATCGGCAGAGCCAGAGCCTTGAAGGCATCAATGTCCAGATCCTCAAAGTTGGTTACAATCGCACCGTCAGCGATAACCTTCTCCTTGGACTCCTTGAACATACGGTAAACAACCTCACGCTCTTCCTTGGTGCAAGCCTCAACTGCCTCATCAATCCAGCCCTTCTGCTCATCGGTCAGGCCATCATAGAAATGACCGCTCATCAGCAGAAGACGGGTGGTGTAGTCGTGATGGGTCTCGGCAATGTGCTTACCATTGTCCGTCTTGTGATGCTCTTTTAACATAAAGCTGGTGTAGTCGTTCTCAGCGGAATCCACAACACCCTGCTGCAAAGCCTGATACAGCTCGCCCCATGCCACGGAAGTGGGGATTGCTCCACATGCCTTCCAGAAATCCTGCTGTACCTGAGAGGACTGGGTACGGATAGTCATGCCCTTCAGATCATCCGGCTTGGTAATATCTTTCTTTCCATAGTAGTCACGCACAGAGGAGGACCAGTAAGCCATAATGCGGAAGTTATTGCCGGTCTTCTCGCTAACGGTCGCTTTCATCTTGTCACCGAACTCGCCGTCCAAGCACTTCTCCCAGTGGTCAAAGCTGTCAAACAGATAGTTCAGGGAGAAGATGTCCACTTCCGGAACACCGATTGCAGTCATGAAACCCGGGGAGGCAACTACCATCGACGCGGCTCCCATCTCCAGTTTCTCGATCAGCTCGTTCTCATTCTCACCGAGAGTTCCCTTATGTACGGTTACGGAGATCTTCCCGCCGGAGACATCCTCTAACACCTCTTTGAACTTATCCATACCATAGGAGTAGGGGTTGTCTAAGGAGGTCTGGTTCGAAGCAATGATCAGGTTCAGCTCTGCGTTGGAGGTATCCGCTGCCGGTGCTGCTGCCTCACCGCCGCCTGCTGCCGCTGTGGTCTCGCCGCCTGCCGCGGGAGCCGCCGGCGCTGCTGCGGGCGGAGTCGGTCCGCAACCGGCCAAAGATACTGCTACCAGAGCGCCTGCCAATAACAATGATACTTTTTTCTTCATAATAAATATCCCTTCTCTTTCCTAAATATTTTCATGCCCCGCCTTTCCCCTCAGCGGTGCTGTAACTACAGCTCAGCTGCTCTTGTCTTCTCAGATTTCATGCAGCTTTCCTTCTGCAATCCATGACGGTTGCAGACGTTCCGGCTTACATTGCCAGAATCGCATTCCACTTCTCTTCGATCACCGGGATACCGTTCTCCATATTATCCCTCCGGTTGTTAATCTCAATCTCACCCGGATAGAATACTTTGCCGCCCTCCTGGGCCGGAATGGAAGACTTGATATCAGACACCAGCTCGTCCACAATCCGATCCGTAGTCTCGGCATCATTGAACTTACCCGGGTCAATGGCAATCATGATCTGGGACAACCCAATCTCGTCCCCAAAGGTTCCAATCTTCTGAACAGAGTTGGCATTGGTAAGTACGGTGGAAATCAAATCGAGCAGCACGGAAATTCCGCTGCCTTTCCAGTATCCCATAGGAAGAACTCTCCAGGTCTTCTCAATGGCAGCCGGGTCGGTAGTCAGATTGCCGTCCTCATCATAACCACCCGGTACCGGAAGCTGCTGGCCCTTCAGCCTTGCTTCCTCGATCTTGCCGTAAGAAAACTGAGACACTGCGCAGTCTACGACCACGTGATCCCCATTACTCTTAGGCACAGCCAGAATCAGCGGATTGTTGCCGATCTTTCTGTCCTTTCCGCCCCATGCCGGCATATTCGGCATGGTATTGGACCAACAGATGCCGATACAGCCTGCGTTGGCCGCCTGCCATCCATAGCTGCCTCCGCGCATCCAGTGGTTGCTGTTGCCAAGCGCCACCATTCCGATGCCGTACTGCCCGGCAAGCTCAATCGCCCGATCCATAGCCTGCTTTGCATTCAGCGGACCAAAACCTCTGTGCCCTTCCCACCGCTCGATGGCTCCCATGGACATCTCACAGGTGGCTACCACATCTGGATTGATCTCTCCCTTATCCAGGTATTCTACCACACGGGGGAAACGGTTGATCCCGTGGCTGTAGATCCCATCCAGACTGTTCTGTGCAAAAACTGTGGCTGCATCCAATGCATTCTTCTCATTAAAACCTCTGCTGATCAGTACTCTTTCAAACTCCTTCAACAGTTCTTCATAGCTGACTCTTAACATTGTTTTAATCATTTCCTTTCTTTGATTTAATTTTGATAGAAATACGTTTGACACATTTCCTGCATCTACAATTTTTGCAATCGATTGTGCCTAAATTTTATCACAATTCACTTCTCATTTCAACCGCATTTTTCTCACTAATTTGCACAAAATGCAGTCAGTCTTTTTGTAGTATTCTCATAAATCCCATGTCAAAAATGCACGAAATTTCCAGTCTTTTCTTTTTCTCCCGGGAATTGTATACACTCCGCAGGCATTGCATTCCGCCACTCTGCCGCAGCAGGATCCTCTGTGGCGAATTCCGCCGCACTTGACATGCCTGAGCAATCTCACAAAATATCTACTGCCATTTTGATTACAATCTTCTTAATCCTGGCCGGCGCCTCTGTCTGGCAGAACGGCCGGTGTACATCCTCCGGAAAGAACACGGCATAAGTCCCGGGTGTCATCAGAAGCATCTTTTCTTCTGACAGCGGATTCTCCTGATAATACAGAGTATCCTTTTCCTGCAGACAGTCCTCCAAAACCCTGTTATCGCCTCTGTCCGGATAATACCCCATATACTCAGTGCCTTCTGCCATAAACTGCAGCTCTGCATACCGACGATGCACCTCCGGAAGCCTCTCCTCTCTCCTTCCTGTCACCCGGTCACAGATCTGGACGATCATCTCCTCTCCTCTGAGCTCCATCCTGCACTCTCCCATATTTGAGACATCCGTCTCCCGGCAATATCGGATGGCCTCCCGGATGGGCGCTGCATAAGCCCGTTCTGTCTCCCTGGCTAAAATGTGGCCGTAAATCATGATAATATCCTCATTTTCGCAATCGATTGCGATTTGTATATTTATCATAACACAGGTATTATACATTTTCAAGTATGATCTTATTGTATTATTTCACATTTTTTGATTGAATATTTTATGCAAACATAACAATTTTATTCTTTTTTTGTTCCTTTCTCTCTTCCGGAGTCCGAATCTAAAACTCCAAAAATACAATCGATTGCATTTTGCGTTTTTTCTTATTTCTCCCTTCTTCCCGTTTGCGAAAGCCCGTGTTCACCGGCCCCTTCCCTGAAGCGTACGGCAAAAAAGCAGGTTTCGCTCTTTCCAAAGTATGTCTGCTGCCTGTCACAGTCTTCTCTGTTCGCATTTCCTTGCAGCAGAAAAGGCCGGGAACGGACAGCTTCTCATCGCCCGTTCCCGGCCTGCACTGGCATGTTCCTGATTGCATCAGGTACTCTCTCTCTCAATAATCTCCGAAAACATCATCATCTTCTTGCTCTGAACCTTCCCCTCCAGACCTTCTCTCAGAATCGTCGCCGCCGATTCACTCAAAGCCTGAAGACGGTTATCCAGGGTTGTCAGCTTCGGCATGCAGATCTCACCATATATGCTGTTATCGATCCCGATCATCCCCAGCTGGCCTGGGACCTCGATTCCCCTGTCATGTGCCGCACGCACTCCACCCACTGCCACCAGGTCAATCGAATAGATGATTCCCTGCACATCCGGGTGTTCCTCCAGAATCTGCAAAGTAGTCTCATAACCGCCCCGGACAGAACTCTCTTTCATATCATACAGCCACAGATTCTCCTCCCCTGCTCCATTCCGGATCATTCCTTCGCAATACCCCCGCTGCTTATGCCCATTAGCCGGAGAGACCGAATCCAGTACAAATGCAATCTTCGTTTTTCCCTTTCCATACAGCAGATCCACACATCTCGCCACCCCGGCGTCCTCATCCACAATCACCCCGGAGACATTCGGCAAATCCAGATATCCGTTCACCATCACGATCGGCACTTTCGGCAGGTGTTTCCGGATACTTTCCTTCACTGCCGTCGTACCGAACATGGAACCCATCAGAATCACACCCTCCACACGACGCTGCTCCAAAATGCGGATATATTCTGCCTTTTTTTCATCCTCTGGCCCGGTACTCATGATGATACAGCAGTATCCCCTCCTGGTCAGCTCCTGTTCAATCACGAAAGCGCTGTCAACATGATGTGCCACCCGAATATCCACAATCAATATACCTACCAGGCGAGAAGACTGCATCACCAGCCCTCGCGCCGCCGCGTCCGGTATGTAATTATACTTTTTCAAAAGCTCCTGCACCCTCTGCCGGGTCTCCAGCTTGATCCCCGGTTTGTTGTTAATCACCCGGGATACCGTACTGGCAGCCACTCCGGCCTCCCGGGCTATATCGTAAATCGTCACGTCCTTTAACACCTCAATATTTTCTGCTCTTTTGCTTTACTATACCTTATTTGCCGCAGCCAGGCAAGGGGCTTTTCATTTCTTGTGAATTCCATCTAATTATTAAGTTTTTTCTTATTGCAATCGATTGTTTTTTTGGTGATTTTGACTATTGCTGACACACACAGCAAATCCCACGGAATATCATACACTATAATTCAGCCCATGAAAGGAACTTTCTATGAATGACGTCTTACTTCCACAGGTAAACAACAACTGCCGCTTCTGCAATTTTAATCAATGGATGCCGGCCGGCGTCCGCATCCTGAATGCTGCTGTCAATTACAATCCCTTCTCTGTCAGTGTCGGCAACGTCAATATGGCCACAAATCTCGACCAGGGAGCCATCACTCGCTACAGCCAGATCAACCAGGGCTACCAGACCGTCACCCTGTCTGGCTCCAACGGATATATCTATCTCCAAAAGTCAGTCTATATCGGAGACGGCATGACAACTATTGCCATCATCAATTCAGCCAGCGGACTGGATGTGCTGCCCATCTCGGATACTGCCTGCGCCACCAACTCCTTCAGTGCCTGCATCCGTGTAGCCAATCTGGCCTACTACAGCGGTGATATCAATGTCGGGCTCGGCAATGTAGTCTTCTCCTCAGTTCCATTCAGGGATGTCACGTCCTTCAGCAGGGTCTCCGCCGGTAACTATACGGCGCGGATCAGCCATCCTCAGCGTCCCGGCAATATGCTGCTGTCCGTGCCAGTCAATCTGAGCGCCAACCGCATCTACACCCTGTATCTCATGAACTGGAATCCGTCCCCGGATGCCATCCAGACCTTCCTGGTAGAAGACCGACGCAGCTGATAACGCGGCTCCCTCCCTTCTTCCAGGGCGTACCTTCCGAATCCTAAAAGCTTGCTCTTACCATGGGAGTCCTTTCAAAACCTCTTGTGCTTTTCCCGGAATAATGATACGATAGGCAGGATAAATTTATTTATAGAAGAAATCTTTTCGGGAGGAAAAAGACATGGGACTGATCATACCCCAAAACTATGACCCGCATCTGACAGTCCGCGAGACGCAGGAGGCCATCAAATATATCCGCGACACATTCCAGAAGGAATTCGGCCGCGAGATGCATCTGGAAAGGATCTCTGCCCCTCTGTTTGTGGCACAGTCCACCGGACTCAATGATAATCTTAACGGCGTGGAACGCCCGGTAAACTTTGACATGCAAGCCTTCCCCGGCGAAAATATCGAGGTCGTTCAATCGCTTGCCAAGTGGAAACGCATGGCTCTCAAAGAGTACGGCTTCCAGCCAGGCGAGGGACTCTATACCAATATGAATGCCATCCGCCGGGACGAAGAACTGGATAATCTCCATTCCTGCTATGTGGATCAGTGGGATTGGGAAAAAGTCATCACCCGGGAACAGAGAAATACGGAGACCTTAAAAGAGACTGTACGCACCATATTCAAGATCATCAAACACATGCAGCATGAGGTCTGGTACAAATATCCGGATGCCGTCAAGCATCTGCCAAAAGACATTACCTTCGTAACCTCCGAAGAACTGGAGGAGCGCTATCCCGACAAGACACCCAAGGAGCGGGAGAACCTGATTACCCGGGAGCATGGCTGCGTATTCCTGATGAAGATCGGAGAGAAACTTAAAAACGGCAAGCCTCATGACGGCAGGGCACCGGATTACGACGACTGGCAGTTAAATGGAGACATCCTCTTCTGGTACGATCTGCTTGACTGTGCCTTGGAGATCTCCAGCATGGGCATCCGGGTTGACGAAAAGTCTCTGGACGAACAGCTCACCAAAGCCGGCTGCGATGACCGCAGGAATCTGCCCTATCACAAAATGCTTCTCGCCGGTGAGCTCCCCTGCACGATCGGCGGAGGTATCGGCCAGTCCCGTCTCTGCATGCTGCTTTTAAACCGTGCCCATGTCGGAGAGGTACAGGCCAGCTTATGGCCTGAGCAGATGCGGCGGGTCTGTCTGGAAAATAACATGCTTCTGCTTTAAACTTCCCCTAATCAAAAGGGATGCCGACGGCCTTGCCGCTGCATCCCTTTTCTGTCTGCATTCTCAGCGATTCTCGATATCCCTCAGCTGTGCTACCCTCCGCTCATGACGGCCACCCTCGTAGGTATTGTCCAGCCATTCATCCACGATCATTTTGGCCATCTCGGTTCCGACTACCCGTGCGCCAAAGGTCAATACATTGGTATTGTTATGCATCCTTGAAAGCCGCGCACTGTACGGTTCACTGCAGGTGCATACCCGCACCCCCTTCACCTTGCCGGCCGCAATGCCGATGCCAATACCGGTTCCGCAGATGGCGATCCCGTAATCGGCCTCCCCTGAGACCACGGCACGCCCCACCTTTTCCCCATACAAGGGATAATCACAGCTTTCGCCGGAATTGGTTCCGAAATCAATCACCTCGTATCCCTTCGCCTCTACATGTTCCCGGATCACCTGCTTCATCTCCACTGCAGAATGATCATTGGCAATTGCAATCTTCATCCTTTCCTCCATTCCTACATCCGGCCCTCCCGGAAGCTTTTTCTATTCAATCCAGATTCCACGCAAACTATGGTTCCAGACGCGAACGATAACTCAGAAGCAGCAGATCTGCCACGGTCAGGGCCGCCATTGCTTCCACCACCACTACTGCTCTGGGAACTACGATCGGATCGTGGCGTCCCTGAATCTGAATCTCCACATTCCTGCCGTCACGGTTCACCGTCTGCTGCTGCCGTGCAATCGACGGAGTTGGCTTAAAGGCTGCCCGAAACACGATATCGCTTCCATCGCTAATCCCTCCTAAAATCCCTCCGGAGTGATTGCTCCTTTTTCTGACCATACCTTCCGCATCTGTATAAAAGGCATCATTATTCACAGATCCTCTGCTCCTTGCCGCCGCAAAGCCGTCTCCAATCTCGAATCCCTTGACTGCTCCGATCGACATCACCGCCTTCGCCAGACAAGCATCCAGCTTATCAAAGACGGGTTCTCCCACACCGGCAGGAACTCCATGAATTACACATTCCACCACGCCGCCACAGGAATCCTGTTCCTGAATCAGCTCCTCCAGATACCTTGCTGCTCTGGCCGCAGCTATATCATCTGGCATATATAAAGGATTCTTATCACGCAGCGACAGATCCAGACGCCCGGGATCCAGCTCGATCTCTCCGATGCTTTTTGTATAAGCATCCACCTGAATTCCCTGTTGTGCCAGAAACTGATGTGCCACTGCCCCTGCCGCCACTCTGCCGATCGTCTCTCTGGCAGAGGAACGGCCTCCGCCCCGATAATCCCGGAATCCATATTTGGCCTCAAAACAATAGTCGGCATGTCCCGGACGGTAAATGTCCTGAATCGCACGATAATCCTTCGGACGCTGATCCAGATTCCTCACGATCAGCGCAATCGGAGTTCCTGTCGTTCTCCCTTCAAACACACCTGACAGAATCTCAACCCGGTCTCCCTCCTGCCGTGCAGTCGTAAAACGGCTCTGCCCTGGCTTTCGCCGGTCGAGATATTGCTGAATATCCTCCTCACACAAGGAAAGCCCCGCCGGACAGCCGTCGATTGTGACTCCGACACCTTTTCCGTGAGACTCCCCCCATGTCATAATCCGAAATATGGTTCCCAGGGTTGAGCCTGCCATAGTCCCTCCTTAATCTCCCTTAAACTTACCGCCAGCCACACGCACCTCTCCCTACGGCGCCACCCGCACGATCGCGCAGCTGTTAGGCTGATTGCATCTCAGCTCCTTCGCACACATTACCAGTAGTCCCTTTTCATAATCTACAGAGAAGAATGTGATATTGCCGCTTTCATGATTCATCACTGCAATATGTTTATTATCCGGGAACACAGCAATATCCTTTGGGTATTCGCCGCTCACCGGCAGGCTGCACAGAAGCTCCAGCATTCCGGTCTCTGCATCCCGCTTAAATACAGACACTGTCTCATCCCCCGCATTGCCGCAATATACATACTTCTGGTCTGCGGAAAATCTCATACAGCAGGCAGCCGCAATCTGCTTATGCTTGGGTCCCATGGTGGAAATGGTCTGTATCTTCTCAATCACCGGAACCCGGTCTTTTCCTGCATAAGTGAATACATCAATCACGTTCTTCTGCTCATACATCAGATAAATAAACTTCCCGTCCGCGCTGAATCGGAAATGCCGCGGCGCTGACTCCAGCTCACACCGGATCGCATCCACCTGAATCAGCCGCTCCTCCTTCTCGTTGAAGCGGTAGATCTGCACCTGATCCATACCGGAATCCGCTGTCAGCACATATTTGTGATCCGGAGTTCTGCGCGTACAGGTAATATGGGGACGGAAATTCCGCTCTGCCACACTGCCCATGCCTTTATGGAACACACCATCCACAATCTCACCGACACCGCCATCTCGACGAAGCCTCAGGATCGTAGTCTTGCCATCGTGATAACCAGAAACAAAGATGTACTTATCTCCTGTATCCGTAGAAAGATGGCAGCCTCTCATACCGTTGATCTTTGCACTGTTCAGACGGGACAAGCTCCCGTTCTGCAGAATCCGGAAGGCTACCACACCCTCATCCGCAATCGAGTACAGGGTATCCCCGTTCTTAGACGCAATCACATAAGAGGAGTTGTCCACTTCTACCTCACAACGCTGCACAAATTTGCCGTTCTCCACATCTACATCATAAACCGTGATTCCCTTTGCCTTGCCTGTGTAGGAATAAGACCCTACATACGCCATATACTTCGCCATAATCTGCTCCTCCTCATGCATTACTGTCCCCGCGGTTTTCAACGCCGGAACGTACCTTTCGCCGCAAATCCGAACTGTTACGAACTATACACATCATACCACATATTTCTGAAAAAATCTATTGACATGGTAATATTTTTCTGTATAATGATAGTTGCTGCGCTGTTTATTATTACTAAACTTTTTACTTATTTTTACAATCAGTTAGTATTTGTAAACTTTACCCTCAGTGGGCAGGTTTCATTTATAAGGAGAAAGCATATGGATATCGGTTTAAAATTAAAGGAACTCCGGGTGTTGAAAGGACTCACCCAGGAGGAGCTTGCCGACCGCAGCGAGCTGTCCAAGGGATTCATTTCTCAGCTCGAGCGGAACCTGACCTCTCCCTCCATCGCGACCCTGACAGACATTCTTCAGTGCCTGGGCACGACCTTGGGTGAGTTTTTTAACGAAAGCCCTGACGAACAGATTGTCTTCGGGAAAGCGGATTATTTTGAAAAATATGACCCGGAACTGAAAAATGAGATCAAATGGATTATCCCTAATGCCCAGAAGAATGTGATGGAACCCATTCTTCTGACACTGGAGGCCGGCGGACAGACCTATCCGGATAATCCCCATGAAGGAGAAGAATTCGGCTATGTCCTGCATGGCTCTGTCGCCATTCATATCGGGAGCCGGATTTTCCGGGCAAAGAAAGGAGAATCCTTCTACTTTATTCCGGACAAAAAGCACTATCTGTCCAGCAAGGCAGGCGCTGTCCTTTTATGGATCAGCTCACCGCCAAGCTTTTAATACATGTTTTGATTACGCAGGAGGAACCATACTATGAGCCAGCCCTTGATTGATTTGAAAAATATCACCAAAAGCTTTGACGGAACTGTTGTTCTGGACGATCTGAATCTCGCTGTGGCAGAGAATACCTTTGTGACCCTGCTTGGCCCCAGCGGCTGCGGCAAAACCACAACGCTGCGGATTATCGGTGGCTTTGAGACTGCTGACCAGGGACAGGTCATTTTCGACGGGGAGGACATCAGCAAGCTTCCGCCCAACAAGCGCCAGCTGAACACCGTCTTCCAGAAATACGCCCTGTTCTCCCACATGAACATCGCAGAGAATATCGCCTTCGGGCTCAAGATCAAGGGCAAATCCAAATCCTACATTCAGGATAAAATCAAATATGCTCTGAAGCTGGTGAATCTGGACGGCTATGAGAACCGTTCCGTAAGTTCTTTAAGCGGTGGCCAGCAGCAGCGGATTGCAATCGCCCGTGCGATTGTCAATGAGCCAAGGGTGCTTCTTTTGGACGAGCCGTTGGGTGCTTTGGATTTAAAGCTGCGGCAGGATATGCAATATGAGTTGATACGCCTGAAGAATGAACTGGGCATCACTTTCATTTATGTGACTCATGATCAGGAAGAGGCGCTGACCATGTCAGATACCATCGTAGTCATGAATCAGGGTTATATCCAGCAGATGGGCACTCCCGAGCAGATCTACAACGAGCCAGAGAATGCCTTTGTGGCAGACTTCATCGGTGAGAGCAATATCGTACCCGGCATCATGATCCGCGATGAGCTGGTGGAGATTTTCGGCGCCCGTTTTGCCTGTGTGGATAAGGGCTTTGGCAACAACAAGCCGGTAGATGTGGTGATCCGTCCGGAGGATATCGATCTGGTGGATCCGTCCGCCGGAACCCTTACGGGAGTATGCACGCATCTGATCTTCAAGGGAGTTCACTATGAGATGGAGGTTACTACCCCTGACGGATTCGAATGGCTGGTCCACAGCACGGATCTCTGTCCGGTTGGCCAAGAGGTCGGAATCCACGTGGATCCCTTTGATATCCAGATCATGAACAAACCTGCATCCGAAGACGAGGAGGCCGTGGGGATCAATGAGTAAAAAAATATTAGCTGCACCTTATCTTTTGTGGATGGCTGGTTTTATTATCATCCCCCTGGCCCTGATCGTATATTACGGGCTGACAGACAAAAACGGAGCCTTCACCATTGCGAATGTCGCCTCCATCGGGACGCCGGAACATGTCAAAGCTCTCTGGCTGTCTCTGTGGCTGTCTCTGGTCAGCACTGCCATCTGCCTGGTGCTTGCCTATCCTCTGGCCATGATCCTCAGAAACCGCGGCATCGGCCGGGGAAGTTTTATTGTTTTTATCTTTATCCTGCCCATGTGGATGAACTTCCTGCTGCGTACCATGGCCTGGCAGACTCTTCTGGAGAAAAACGGCGTAATCAACGGCATCCTTTCCCTGCTGCATCTGCCCACCCAGAGCCTGATCAATACAGCAGGCGCGATTATCCTGGGCATGGTTTACAACTTTCTGCCCTTTATGGTACTGCCCATTTACAACGTGCTCTGCAAAATCGACGATGACACCATCAATGCCGCCCGCGATCTGGGCGCGAATTCCGTGCAGACCCTGCTGCGCATCTGGTTCCCTTTGAGTGTTCCCGGAGTCATCAGCGGAATTACCATGGTATTTGTCCCGGCGCTGACTACCTTTGTCATCTCCAACCTGTTAGGCGGCAGCAAGATTTTGTTAATCGGCAATGTCATTGAGCAGGAGTTCACCCGGGGAAGCAACTGGCATCTGGGCTCTGGGCTTTCTCTGGTGCTGATGGTCTTTATCCTCATCAGTATGGCAGTGATCGCCAAATATGACAAAAATGGAGAGGGGAGTGCATTTTAATGAGCCGGCTGCGACGCTTTTTAAAACGAACCTGGCAGGATTTCTATCTGGTACTGATCATGATCTTTTTATATGCACCAATTGCCACCATGATGGTCCTGTCCTTTAACTCTTCCAAATCCCGCACCCAGTGGGGCGGCTTCACCCTGCGGTGGTACACGGATATGTTTGCCAGCCGCAATATTATGGCAGCGCTGCACAACACGCTGTTGATCGCACTTCTGTCTGCGCTGATCTCTACAATCATCGGAGTAGCTGCCTGCATTGCTATCAACAGTATGAAGACCGTACCCAGAGCTATTGTCATGGGAATTACCAATATTCCCATGCTGAATGCAGATATTGTGACTGGTATTTCTCTCATGCTTGCCTTCATTGCTTTTGGAATTTCCCTGGGCTTTCAGACCATCCTGATTGCTCATATCACCTTTAATATTCCTTATGTGATTTTAAGTGTGATGCCCAAGCTGAAGCAGACCAGCCGCTCCACTTATGAAGCCGCCATGGATCTGGGAGCCGGTCCGGTGTATGCCTTTTTTAAAGTAGTGTTTCCCGACATTCTGCCCGGAGTGCTGTCCGGCTTTCTCCTGGCCTTCACGATGTCACTGGATGATTTTATCATCACTCATTTTACCAAGGGGGCCGGGATCAATACCCTGTCCACCCTGATCTACAGCGAAGTCCGCCGGGGAATCCGGCCTTCCATGTATGCCCTGTCCACGGTGATCTTCCTGACAGTATTGGCGCTTTTGATCTTCACGAACTTTGTACCTCGAAGAAAATCGGAAAAATAGGAGGAATTATTTATGAAAAAAAATCTCGTTTTGTATGCTCTGGCGACAGTTGCTGCCACATTCTTTCTTTCCGCCTGCGGCGGCTCTGCAGGAGGGGAGGCAAGCTCTGCTGCCGGTCCGGAACCGGATGGTGCAGGCAGCTCGGATGAACTTTATGTCTACAACTGGGGGGAATATATTGATGAAGAAGTGATCACCCGGTTCGAGGAAGAGACCGGAATCCGGGTAGTCTACGATCTGTTTGAGACGAATGAGGAGATGTATCCCATCATCGAGGCCGGTGCCGTCACCTATGATGTCGTCTGTCCGTCAGATTATATGATTCAGAAGATGATAGAGAATGATCTGCTGGCAGAGATTAATTTTGAAAATGTTCCTAATGTCGATCAGATTGATCCCGCCTATATGGAGATGGCCCAATCTTTTGACCCGGACAACAAATACTCTGTCCCCTATTGCTGGGGAACGGTCGGCATTCTTTATAACACAAAGCGGCTGGAAGAGTTGGGCGTGGCTCCGCCTGCCAAATGGGCTGATCTGTGGGATGAAAAGCTGAGCGGTGAGATCCTGATGCAGGACAGCGTCCGGGATGCCTTCATGGTGGCACTGAAAAAGGACGGCTTTTCCATGAACAGCACAGACGAAGATGAGCTTCAAAAGGCCAAACAGGATCTGATCGATCAGAAGCCGCTGGTGCAGGCCTATGTCATTGACCAGGTCCGTGACAAGATGATCGGAGGCGAGGCTGCTGTCGGGGTGATTTATTCCGGAGAGATGCTCTATATCCAGGAGGAAGTAGCCAATCTTGGGCTGGATTACACACTGGAATATGTTCTTCCCGAGGAAGGCACCAATCTGTGGCTGGATTCCTGGGTGATTCCGAAAAATGCCAAAAATAAAGAAAACGCAGAAAAGTGGATCGATTTTCTTTGCCGTCCGGAAATCGCGAAAGCGAACTTTGAGTATATCACCTACCCGACACCGAATAAAGGCGCCTTTGATCTGCTGGATGAAGAGCTGCAGAATAATCAATCCGTATTCCCGGACACGGAATCGCTGGTGAACTGTGAGGTATTCCGCTATCTTGGGGATGAAGTGGATGGAATCTATAATGACCTGTGGAAAGAAGTAAAATCGAATTAGTTGAGTTTGATTTGTATAATACTCCAATCCTCGCACATACTATTGCTACCCATTATATAAGGAGGTGGCATTATGAGAAATAAAGCCTTAGACAACACAGCACTGACTCTCGCCATTATCGGCGCAGTAAACTGGGGACTGATCGGATTCTTTGATTTTAACCTGGTTGCCTCCCTGTTTGGCGGTATGAGCTGGCTTTCCCGAATCATTTATGGTCTTGTAGGTCTGTGCGGCATCTATTTAATCAGTTTTTATATGCAAAACGACAACATCCGTGCTCAATCCTGAAGACCGGCTGGGGCGAAATTCGAAAGGTACGCCCTGGAGGAAGGGAGGGAGCCGGCCGATCCGCCCTGAAAAAAGCTTCCCCGGATTGCGGGTTTCGGATGCAGAAGCTTTTTTCAGGGCGGATCGGCCGGCTCCCTCCCTTCCTCCAGGGCTAGTATAACCCACATCAATTAACCTTCCATTTCGCTGGTCTGCTTTCCCGATAGCACAAAGAAAAAGCATCCTCAACGAAATGGAAAGGAATTTAAGCAATGCTGTACTAGTATAACCCGTTTTAAATAACCTTCCGTTTCGCCAGTCTGCTTTCCCGATAGCACAGAGGGAAAATGCTCAACGTAGCCCCACTACGCCTCCGCTTTTCCCTCTGCACTCTCGGAAAAGTATCCTTGCCGAAACAGAAAGGTATTTAAAACGGGTTATACTAG
>CAJTEM010000046.1 GCA_910575255.1 Lachnospiraceae bacterium
TCAAAAGGTCTGTACCGGCTGTGCCGGAACGAAAGATACCTTGTTAATCAAGGGCGCGAAGCGCCGCACATTTTGTACGGTTTGTCAACCCCTTTTTTTAAAAAGCTGGGGGAATTTATAAAAAAGGAATCCCAAAAGCCGCATAAAATAAGGCTTAGAGATTCCGAGAGTCTATTATTATGGAGAGGAGGGAAGCAGAATGCGAAAAATTTTGCTGGATTTCCGAATAGCAGATACAAAGGAAAAGGTACAGGAGTATTTGATGTTGTCATTTGGATTCCCGGATTACTATGGAAGGAATCTGGATGCGTTGTTTGACATGCTGACCGGATTAAGGGAGGATACCTGCGTGGGGATCTTTGGCATAGATGACGGCAGGGAAGCGCTGGCAGGGTATCTGAAACAGGTGAAAAGGGTACTGCAGGATGCCGAGGAAGAGAATCCTTATCTGTGTGTGATTTTTGAGACTTATGAGGATAATTTTTGTGAAGAGGAATGGTAGAGGACATCTGAAAGCAGAAGGAGAGAACCGGGCAAACAGCAGAACAGCAGCAGAGCAGAAAGAGATTCTGAAAAACTCAAATCAGGATAAGGGGAAGGAATCATGACAAAAGACGGACAGACAGCCTGGATGCTATATACAAAGAAAGCGGATTTTTCTGCAATTTCAGATCGTTTTCACATCAGTCCGGTGACAGCGAGGATTATCCGCAACCGGGATATAAAGGGTGAGGATGAAATTAAGAAATATCTGTATGGAACACTGGAGGACCTGTATGATCCCCATTTGCTTAAGAATATGGATCTTACAGTGTCTATATTAAAAAGGAAGATAGAGAAAGGTGCGCGGATTCGGATTGTGGGAGACTATGATATTGACGGGATCTGCGCCACCTATCTGTTGTATCAGGGCCTTAGCAGATGCAGAGCCAGGGTGGATTACCAGATTCCGGAGCGGATTAAGGACGGATATGGGATCAATGAGTCGATTATCCGGCAGGCCAGCAATGAGGGAGTTGATACCATCATTACCTGCGATAACGGAATTGCAGCATCAGAACAGATCCGGTTGGCAAAAGAATTGGGAATGACGGTTCTGGTTACAGATCATCATGAGGTGCCACGGGACGGGGAGGGAAAGGAGGCGCCGCCGCCTGCGGATGCCATTGTGAATCCTAAGCAGGAGGCATGTCCATATCCCTTCACGGGAATATGCGGCGGTGTGGTAGTCTACAAGCTGGTGCAGGTATTGTACGAGGAGTATGGTGTGCCTGCTGAGGAATGGATGGAAATGCTGGAATTCGCAGCCATCGCCACAGTAGGGGACGTGATGCGGCTGCAGGATGAAAACCGAATTCTGGTTCGCTGCGGATTGAAGCAGATAGCAAGGACAAAGAGCCTGGGGTTGAGAAAGCTGGTGGAAGCCTGCGGCTTGAAGATTGAGGCATTGACAGCCTACCATATCGGTTTTGTAATAGGACCATGCCTGAATGCCAGCGGACGTCTTCAGACAGCGAAGCTGGCATTGGAGCTTCTTTTGTGCCAGGAAGAGAAGGAGGCAGTGAGGATAGCAGAAGAATTGATAAAGCTGAATGAAGAACGGAAGACCATGACACAGGAAGGGACCAAGGAGGCATTGCGCCAGGCGGAGGAACAGTATGCAGAGGATTCTGTGCTGGTGATTTTTTTGCCGGATTGTCACGAGTCGGTGGCAGGAATTATCGCCGGACGGGTCAGAGAGGCCAGAAACCGCCCTACTTTTGTGCTTACAAGAGGAGAGGGATGCGTCAAGGGATCCGGGCGTTCCATAGAGGCTTACCATATGTATCAGGAGATGTGTGGTGTGCAGGAGTTGTTTCTGAAATTTGGCGGACATCCCATGGCTGCTGGTTTTTCCATGGAGGAACGCCACGTGAATGAATTTCGGGAACGTCTGAACCGGCAGGCGACTTTAAAGGAGGAAGACTTTATTCCCCGGATTTGGATTGATGTGGCAATGCCATTGGAATATCTGTCAGAAGGTCTGGTACAGGAGCTAAAGCTTCTGGAGCCCTTTGGCCAGGGGAATGAGAAACCTCAGTTTGCTCAGAAGAATCTGATGATCCGCGGTACGCGAGTATTGGGGAAAAAACGAAATGCAGTGAAGCTTTTACTGGTGACCGAGAAAGGGTTGTCGATGGAGGGAATGCTGTTCACTGAGGGAGACCGCTTTTTGGAGGAGCTGGGCAGCCAGAGAAGGATAGATGTGGTCTATTATCCGGACATTAATGAATATAACGGCAAGAGAACATTGCAGATTGTGATTCGGGAATATAAGCTGCGACCATGATGCGGGAATCGATGCCACAGAGGCAGTTACATTGTCAGATGCCTGTGAATAATTATAAAGAGGCTGGTAATGCCGTGGAAAATCCGCAGCAGAATCTTGACATGTCCGGCGAATCTATACTATAATCAGACAAATCGGAAAAGGAGACTTACTATGGTAAACGATATTATGAAATTACTCACGGATTATGATCCTGAGGTAGGAAAAGCAGTTGAACAGGAGGCAGTGCGGCAGAGACGGAATCTGGAGTTGATTGCATCCGAGAATATCGTATCAGAGCCAGTGATGATGGCGATGGGGACGGTTCTGACGAACAAATATGCGGAAGGCTATTCCGGCAAACGCTATTACGGCGGCTGTGAGTATGTGGATGTGGTGGAAACGATTGCGATTGAGCGTGCCAAAAAGCTGTTTGGCTGTGATTATGCCAATGTGCAGCCGCATTCCGGAGCCCAGGCCAATATGGCAGTGTTTCTGGCCATGCTGAAGCCGGGGGACACGGTTATGGGCATGAACCTGAATCATGGCGGCCATCTGACACATGGAAGTCCGGTGAACTTTTCCGGACTGTACTTCAATATCGTGCCTTATGGGGTAAATAACGAAGGATATATTGATTATGACGAACTGGAGAGGATTGCCATTGAGAGTCAGCCGAAGCTGATTGTGGCAGGGGCCAGCGCCTATGCCAGAGAGATTGATTTCAAGCGTTTCCGCGAGGTGGCAGACAAGGTAGGGGCGAGCCTGATGGTAGATATGGCACATATCGCCGGTCTCGTGGCGGCAGGAGAGCATCCCAGTCCGATTCCCTATGCCGATGTGGTGACCACGACCACTCACAAGACATTGCGGGGACCCAGAGGCGGTATGATTCTGGCCAATCAGGCAGCTGCAGAAAAATATAACTTCAACAAGGCGATCTTTCCGGGAACACAAGGCGGACCGTTAGAGCATGTGATAGCAGCAAAGGCTGTCTGCTTCGGAGAGGCACTGAAGCCGGAATTCAAGACTTACCAGGCGCAGGTACGAAAGAATGCGGTCGCTCTGGCAGATGCCCTGGCGAAACAGGGATTTAAGCTGCTGACCGGCGGTACGGACAACCACCTGATGCTGGTAGATCTGCGAGGCATGGAGGTATCCGGCAAGGAGCTTCAGAATCGCTGTGATGAGGTCTATATCACCTTGAATAAGAACACGGTTCCGAATGATCCGAGAAGCCCGTTTGTCACCTCGGGTGTGAGAATTGGTACACCGGCAGTCACTTCCCGCGGTCTGAAGGAAGAGGATATGCCGAAGGTGGCGGAATGCATCTGGCTGGCAGCGACAGACTTTGAGAATCAGGCAGACTATATTCGAGCAGAAGTGACAAAGCTCTGTGACAAATATCCGATTTATCAGTAAATAAAACAGGGAGTCCCAATGCGGGACTCCCTGTTTTTCCGCAGGCAATGAGTTAGGCGCTGCGTCTGCAGGAACACTTGGCTATTCTCCTGTGCAGAATACGATGATCTGGTCCGGAGTGGTCTGTGCAGGGATACTACGGGTAGTGGCGCTGTAGAGAACCAAAAGCAGCTTATCAGAAAGCGCCCCAAAGAAGGGCTGGCCATTGGGAAGCTGAATCGGGATCTGACGGGAAAGATTCAGAATCAGGGTATCATCGGAGTTGGCCAGCTGGTTACTGTGGGATAGCCGATGGTAAATATCAAGGGATGCATAGGTACCGGCAGGTGTAGGAACAACAACCAGTGCACGATACAGAGGCGGGTAGATCAAAGGGACCGGAGCCAGCAGAGAGTAGAAGCAGGTAACCGAATCACCGACCTTTAGCGGATGATGGTTAAAAACATAGGTAGAGCCGGAGATAGCGATGTTGACGATACCCTGATCCATGCTTTGCAGAGTCAAGGTCAGCTCACAGCCATATTGTGAAGCATTAATATGGTTGTGGTTAATCTGGAGGATGGTGCCGGAAGTAGGAGTATATTGAGACATAGAAGCCTCCGGGGGAATTATTGTTACATTATATGTTCCAGGTAAGGGAAATGTGCAGAGATGCCTGCATTCCATAACGAAGGACGGCCTGAAAGCAGCAAGGTGCTCTTTTTCCAGAGCGTACCTTTCGGCACCCCGCCTCATGAAAGTAACCACCAAAGAAACAATACGGCAGAAAAGGAAAAGATAGGGATTGACTCCATGGAAGAAGGAGATTAAAATGGAAATCAGTTATGGAAAGAAATAGCAGGGGAGGAAATACTGATGAAAAAGAAATATCTGGGCGTGGTGGCAGGTATCATGCTTCTGGCAGCAGGGTGCGCCTCAAACGGCACCACAGAGACGGTTCCTGCCAATGCTGCTGAAGCAAGCGCTGCAGAGAGTCAGGAGGAGACAGAAAAGGAAGAAGCAAAGGGCGGAGAGGCAGAGTCTCTGGAGGCTGCCAGAGAATCTCTGCAGGCGGCGGAGGAATCCTTGAAGGCAATGGAGGAATCCCTGCAGGCAGTGGAAGAATCTCTGAAGGCAGAGGAGGAGTCCCGGCAGGCGGATAGAGATACCGATTATGACAAGCTGAAGGAGGATCCCGAGGCCTATCTGAAAAAGACGGTGAAGTTTTCAGGAAGGATCATCCGTTCTGCAGCGGTGGGGAGTTCATCGGTGCAGATCGTTCTGGCTGTGGACGGTGCAGAAGAGGATCGGGTAGTCGGGGAGTACAGGAAGAGTATTGTGAACGGAACTCTGTCCACAGGAGATACGATTACACTGTCCGGAGAATTTCAGGGAATCATTCGCTATCGGATACAGACCGGCGGTGCGGACAGCCTGCCCACAGTCAATATCGAGAAGATTGAGAATATTGTCAGGAAGGAGCCTGAGACGGCAGCCGCAGTTACTCAGCCGGCTATGAATTTCCCGACGGCAGGCGCACCAACCTTTAATGCGGCGGAGACAGCCCCGGTGACAGACGCGCCGACGGTGACAGCGACAGAGACGGCCGCTGCATCCGAGGAGAATATTACGGAGGAAGAGACAGGCAGTGGGACCTCGCCGGTTATTTCTGCCGGTCAGTAAACAGGGAAAGAGATATGCCGGAAAAAGGGGAGAGAATCATTTCTCTCCCCTTTTTCCGGCATATCTGTTGACATGGATTCCTTATCAGATCTCAATCATATGGAATGGAATCTGGTTGGCAGTCATCATCTGGGCCTCGCGCTGGTGGCAGGTGAAAATGATAATCTGGTGATCCTGATAGGCACGGGAAATCCACTTCAATGCGGTTCTCAGACGGTCATCGTCATATTGGACAAAGCTGTCGTCGAAGATCAGTGGCATCTGATCATGGCCTTCCTGAACCAGACGTGCCGTAGCCAGACGCAGGGCAAGGTAAACCTGATCCATGGTGCCGCTGCTGACCTGAGATACCGGAACCAGCTTAGTGCGGGTGTTCATAAAAAGATTCAGGTTCTCATCCACACTCATGCTGTCATAGATCCCGCCGGTAATTTCTACAATCATATCTGACGCCGCTTTGTTAAGATGCAATCCAAAAGAATCCCGGATGGTTGAGGAAAGGTCTGTCATGACCTCCAGAGCCAGATCAATTGCGGCAATCTCTTCCCGAATCCGGTCATTTTCCTCTAATACCCGGCTCAGGGACTCTATCTGATCCTTGCATTGCGCCAGACGATCCAGCTTTTTTTCCAGCTCCCACTGGGTCTTCTGCTGGCGGGCGATCACCTCGTCGCAGGAAGCGGATTCCGCTTTTAGCCTGGCGATCTCTTCCGCCTGGACCTGCACGGCAGCCTCTGAGCGGGCCAGAACCTGGCTCAGCCGGACATTCTCCTCCATGCGTTTGAGGAAGGACTGCATGGCTTCTTCCGAAACCGTCGGATTCCCTAAATGGCGAGAGAATACTTCCTGAAGCAGTTTGCCGGTATAAGCAAGATCCTGTCGGCTGCGCTTGCAGGACAGCAGCAGAGAGACGCCTGCGACAGCAAAAATCAATGACAGCAGAATCAGAAGGCAGATCAGCAAAAAGGCAGGATCCTGAAGGCTTAAAGTTACGGGCAGGCCGCCGGTAGGAAGCGCCGCCCGTCTGGCATGCTCCTGAAATGTTACAATTGCGGCAAAGATGCCTGTGAGAACCGCAGCAATGAGAGACAGAACAGAGAGCACGGTGCGGGAGTGTTTCCCGCAGGCAGTTACCGCAGCCTGATAGGCCCCATAGGTTCGGGCCGTTTCCTCCTGGTATTCCAGAACAGATTGCTCATCGGAGAACTGGGCACTGGAAAGTGCCTGGCGCCCGGAGGCAACCTTCTGCAGGATCAACTCCCGTTCCTCCTGCTTCTTTATGATCTCCGTGTTGAACTTCGTACGCAGGTCCTGATATTTCTGCAGCTGATTCTCATATTCCGGCGCCGCGATCTCCCGCTCGATGGTGCGGATTTCACTTTGGAGCGTAGCATAATTGCGGGCGGCATCCGGATTCAGCTGCTGGTCAAATTCCTTGCGCCGGCTTCGAAGGTGGGATGTGGCACGCGTGATGTTGAGCGACATATTGCCAGTGGTGTTCATATTGGCAATATAATTACGCAGCTCGGCAACCATGCCGACATCCGTGGCGCTTTTCAGCTGACCGATACTGATTGTGTTCGTATAGCTGGTCTCATTCAGACCACAGAGCAGTTTGTCAAGGAATGCCTTGGTCGGTTCGACCTGCTTTCCCAGGGTCTCATTGACAATAAGAAAGGATTTCTGATCCTTTTGAAAATTCCGTTCGATTCGATAAACCATCCCTTCCTGTTCCACACGCATCCGTCCGCCGTAGGCTGCTTTAAAGTCCCAGGGATCAAAATGCGACCAGGTATCATTTTTCGAAGCACGGCCCCGGCTCCGTTCCAGCCCGAACAGCATGCAGCGGACAAAGGTGTGAATTGTGGATTTGCCGGCCTCATTCTTGCCGTATACGATATTCAGACCGTCTGCAAAGGTCACATCACGGTCGTTGAATTTACCGAATCCATCGATGTGTAAATCCAGTAATTTCATCCTGTCAGTCCTCCTTATCTCCGCTCATCTGTTGTGCCAAGCAATGCATCAATCCCGTAATAGAGCGCTTTCTTCTCGACCGGACTCATCTCTTCCTTCTGCAGGGCGCGGATATAAAAGCCGATCATATCGCCGGGATGTTCGGCAAAAAGCCGGCTGAAATCATATTGCGGTTCCGATTCATCGATAATCTCAATTACCTGCAGCTTCTTTTCCAGGAAGCTTAAGTCAAAGCGGATATCCGGATCTCTCCGGCCTTTGATGCGGAAACGGTAAATGTGTTCCAGTCCCCTTTTGGCGGCTTCATCCATGATACGGTCGCCAAGCTCTCCGTTGGTCGTAGCCGGAGTCACATGGATCACCAGAGGGATATACAAGGCCTGGGATAAAGGCAGGAATTCCAGGCGGGTGATCCGCCGGGTGTCGGGGCTGATCTCACCGAGGACGATACCGTGCCGCCCGGTCTCGGTCTTGTCTAAGGGTTCCGGGGAACCGGGATAGGCATAGCTTAAATCAGCTGCCAGTTCGGGCTTGTGGATGTGCCCCAGCGCCGCATAGGAGAAGCCGGCGTCAAGAAAGGAGCTTTTGTTCAAAGGGAGGTGGCCGGGGTCGCCTCCATGAACCAGCAGGATATGGATATTGTCGGATTGTGGAGCGCAAACGGAATCTAAAAGCGGTTCCGTAATCTCAGCCGTGTGGTAGGAAAAGCCGGTAACATCCACCCCTTCCTTTTCAAAAACCACAGTAGAGAGCTGCCTGTCCATCAGCCAGGTCACATTGGAGCACCAGGAAAAGCTTCGCAGGGCACTGCTTTGCCGGATGCGGTCGTGATTGCCGGCAATCAGAACCACCCGGATGCCGGGGATCGTGGAAAAGAGATAATTGATCTCCTTAAGATCCCGCAGCAGCGGCTGGCGGTGAAACAGATCCCCGGCAATGAACAGAAAGTCCACGTCCCGCAGCTTGGCCTGACGGACAATCTTGCTGAAAGTGTCCTTGATTGCCTGAGCGCGGTCACGGCTCCAGGGCTTATCATGATCCGGGTTCATACCCCAGTGAATGTCGGCAGTGTGGATGAATTTCATGGCAGCTCCTTTGTTGATTGTTTTACAGCTCGCAGTTATTGACGGTTCGCGGGAAGGGGATGACATCGCGGATATTGCCCATGCCGGTCAGATACATGACGCAGCGTTCAAAGCCCAGTCCAAAGCCGGCGTGGCGGGCAGATCCATATTTGCGCAGGTCAAGATAAAAGGCATAATCCTCTTCTTTGAGACCGAGTTCTTTCATGCGCGACAACAGCTTGTCGTAATCGTCCTCACGCTGGCTGCCGCCGATGATTTCACCGATGCCGGGAACCAGGCAGTCCATAGCAGCCACGGTTTTATTGTCCGGATTCATCTTCATGTAGAATGCCTTGATCTCCTTCGGATAGTCGATGACAAAGACCGGGCGCTTATAGACCTGCTCGGTCAGATAACGCTCATGCTCGGTCTGCAGGTCACAGCCCCAGGAGACCTTGTAGTCAAAATTATCGTTATTCTCTTCCAGAATCCGGATGGCTTCCGTGTAGGTCACATGGGCGAATTCCGAATTCAGCACGCCATTCAGCCTTTCCAGCAATCCTTTGTCAATAAAGCTGTTGAAAAATGCCATCTCCTCCGGCGCATGCTCCAGCACATAGCGGATGATGTATTTGAGCATTCCTTCGGCAATCTCCATGTTGTCCTGAAGATCGGCAAATGCCATCTCCGGCTCGATCATCCAGAATTCGGCAGCGTGGCGGGTAGTATTGGAATTCTCTGCCCGGAATGTAGGACCAAAGGTATAGATATTGCGGAAAGCCATGGCATAGGTCTCGCCGTTTAACTGTCCGCTGACAGTCAGATTGGTGGGTTTGCCGAAGAAATCCTGGCTAAAATCCACGGTATTGTTCTCATTCTTAGGAATATTGTTCAGGTCCATAGTAGTCACCTGGAACATCTCCCCGGCTCCTTCACAGTCACTTCCGGTAATCAGCGGGGTGTGGACATAGACAAAATCCCGCTCCTGGAAATACTGATGGATCGCGTAAGCAATGAGCGAGCGTACACGGAATACGGCCTGGAAGGTATTGGTACGGGCACGAAGATGCGTGATGGTACGCAGATATTCCAGAGTGTGGCGCTTCTTCTGCAAGGGATAATCCGGCGCTGACGCACCCTCCACGCTTACTTTTGCAGCCTGGATCTCGAAAGGCTGCTTTGCCTCCGGAGTGGCAACGAGAGTGCCCTCTACTATGATGGCAGCGCCGACATTTAACTTGCTGATCTCGTTAAAATTCGCCAGGGTGTCATGGTAGACCACCTGCAGAGGCTCAAAATAGCTACCGTCGCTGACGACGATAAAGCCAAATGCCTTAGAGCCGCGGACACTGCGGACCCAGCCGCCCACGGATATCTCCTTATCCAGATATTCTTCCCGGTTTCGGTACAATTCTCTTACGGTAATTAAATCCATTTCGGTTCTCCTTTATGATCATTTGCGGTCCTGCGTTGTAACTGCTGGCTCAAGACTAATCGGCGGAGTGATTAGTCTTGGTGTGAACAGTAACCCTGCGTTTTCTCCTCCGAAAATGACAGAAACTGGCAGGAAATGGCCGCCCTATGGCGATTATACTTTATTTTCTGAAAGGATTCAAGGGCAAGAGAAGGCTTTCCGGGGGACTTTTCCCGACTTTTTCCGCCAATCTGCGTGAAAAAAAGAAATCCTACAAAAGATGTCGGAAAATGCACAAAAAATCTTAAGAATAAATATAAAATTTGTTCACTATTTTTGAATTCTGTGTTATAACCCGAGTTTGCCACTTGTAGAGACAAAAATGGAGCCCTGATGGACTCCATTTTGCTGTAACTACACAGTTTTTCCCGTATTTATCAGACTTGCAGAATCTTGAGAAAATATACCTACATTTATGCCCTACATGAAAACTTTGATTTCGGTTTTGATATGCTTCAGTTCTGCCCGGCGGTATAGTTTTGGCGGCAGGCGGATTCCAAAGGCATCTAAAATCAGTTTCAGGTCCGGGTCGTCCGCATCCATGAACCGGTACAGATCTCCGGGAAGGAGGTCTACCTTCCATTTATTAAGGGCGGCCTGTATCCTCCCGGCATTCAGGCCGCTGCTCCAGTAGGCATCCGGATCTATGGCAACACTTCCGCTGTCCCGGATTCTTTTTTGTATGATCCGCATCAGGATAAGGGCAATCATACAAATAAGAAGGTGTGCCGTGACATGTTCCGGTGTGCTTACATAAAGGGGACGGGTTTCCAGGTCGCTTTTCATGACGCGGAACTGGTCCTCGATCTGTGTCAGGCCATGATACTTTTCGATCACTTCCTGTGCATCCATGGTCAATTCCGAGGTGACGATCTGGTAATAGCCCAGGCTCTTTTTATATTCCGCCACCTTGTCAAAGTCCACAAATGCCCGGATCTTTGAAGAGTCAAGGATCTCGCCGGTCTTCTCATTGACACATTCCTTTTTGAAGAATTTCCGGAGGCTTTTGGACTGGACGGCTGTGATCCGGAAGTTTTCCGGATGTTCTTCCAGTTTCTTTAAAAAATCCAGGAATTTTTTGTTTTCCTGCTCTGCCCGTGCCTGGAATTTCCGGCTCCAATAGACCACCACCTTTTCTTCTATGGTGCGCTTGTTTCCGTTTTCGTCTTTGACTGTTTTCTTAACGATCCTGGATTTGTATTTAAAATCCTTACTGACAGAAAGATAGCCTTCCTCACGATAAGTCCATTCCTGCTCTTTTTTTGTGCTTTTGAGAAGGCTCTTGGAAACAATGTATCCGTTTCCTGCATCCGATACGCGGATGAGGTTGGGGTAATTGCAGATTCCGCGGTCGGCAATGAGGATAAAGCGGGCGAAAGCCATGCCATCGATGTTGTTTTCCAGGGATTTTCTTAAAGTCAGATGGTCAAGGGTATTGCCGGGGAAGGTTTCGATCGCGACAGGAATCCCCTCGTCGTCCATGAACAGCCCCATCTGGACAATGGGAAGCTTGCGCTCTTCCTTGCAGACGCCCTTCTTGCGCAGTCCTTTTTCTATGACGTTTCCTTCTTCATCCAGGACATCCTCATCCGGCGCTCCGATCTCGAAATAGAAGTTTGTTACATCATAATAGATGATCTCCGGGGAGCGGCGTGCCTTTTTTACAAGGTTTGTGTTGATGCGGCGGATGATTTTGTCTTTATTGGCAAAAAGGAAATCCAGGGTGTCGAAGACATTATCCGGGTTATGGGGTCCAAGGACAGGCTCATAGTAATCTTCATTCTGCCGTATTGTGGCAGATTTGGAGGCGGGGTTTAAGAGCCTGCCGAAAAGGAGGAGCTTTGCGAAGCCGTAGACATCGTATTGCAGCTTTGTGAAGCCCTTATAGGAAGAGAAAAAGGTATTGAGCCCCAGTTCTTCCAGGATGCGCTCCAGCAGGACATGGGAGAAGATTTTGGGGTGCCCGAAGCAGTCAGGGCTGCCTTCTTTTATAGAGAAATGATAGTCCTGTGCAGGATTCGGGTTCTGGCAGTACGGTTCAAGGGCGGGGATCAGTGGGGTGCCGGCCTTGAAAGATTTTTTAAGACGTTCCACATAGCCCGGCAGTCCGTCATCAAAGCGGTCCAAAGGCCCGATATTGAAAACGACCTGCTTTTGCGGTATTTTCTTACCAGCCTGGTTCGTGACCCGGACAGACTGGACCAGGCGCAAATAAGGTTTTCCATTATTCGTAAAACATTCAACGTACATGAGACCCTCCCAGACTAGACCTATAGACCTACTATACAATTATACCATAAAACAATAAAAAAAGCAAGGAAAACCTTGCAAAATAAAGAAATTTTTTATGAAGCCGGTTTATTCAAGTGGCAAACTCGGGTGGAACTATATGTAAAAAGACACGACAAAAGGATAGTATTATCCTGTCTGTCTGTCTGTCTGTCTGTCTGTCTGTCTGTCTGTCTGTCTGTCTGTCTGTCGCTAATTATCTCCCGCTGTGCCATGCCCTGTCAACCTCCTTCCGCAGAAAATTTCTATTTTTAAGATAGCAGAATTCCGGTAAAAAACAAGGCTTCTGGCAGGAACGTCAATTTTCTGGCAAGAACGTCAGGGAATTTTTTAAATGGGGGGCTGGCAGATTTGAAACTTATCTTCTTTTGTGCTATACTTAAATTGGATTTTTATACGAATTGAGGTGAAACCTATTTTAAAGATAGCTTTAGTGGATGATGAACAGGAATACCTGGACGGGATGGGAAAGCTCTGCAGCAGTTTCGGCAGAAGCGCCGGATACCCTGTGGAGGCAGTCCCCTTCTGCAGCGCAGGGGATTTTCTTGAGGCGTTTAGCGGCGGCAGCTTTGACCTTGTGTTCATGGATATCTATATGGAAGGCATGGACGGGGTCGCCGCCGCACTGGAAATGCGTAAGTCTGACAGCGGCTGCCTCCTTGTGTTCCTGACCTCCAGCACGGATTTCATGCCGGACGCCTTCTCCTGCCACGCCTTTGAATATGTCACCAAGCCTTTTTCTGAAAAGCGCATCTTTGACGTACTGGCGGACGCCGTGAAAGTGCTGCCGCAGGAACAGAAATACATAGAACTTGCCGCGGACAGGAAAACCGTGCGCGTGTTCCTGAGTGACATTGCTTCCGCAGCCACGGACGCACATTACATAATGGTCACACTTGCAGACGGCAGGGGGCTGCGGTGCCGCATGACCATACCGGAATTCATGGAAAAAACAGGCGGCGACGCCCGCTTCATCCCCATCAATAAAGGTATTGCCGTGAATGCCGAATTCATCCTTGAATTTAAAAACGGATGCTGCGTCATGGAAAGCGGAGCCAGGTTCCCGGTCCGTGTGCGTGACAGTGCCAGGGTAGAGCAGATGGCAAGCGATTACCATTTTGAGAAAATACGCAGCAGACAGCGGCACAGGAAGGGGGAATGAACATGGATATGCACAGGCTTCTGTCAGCACTCCTGCAGCTGCTGGTCCTCATCCCCGGCGCGGTGTCCTGTTACCTTCCGGTAAAAAAGCAGATGAAATATACGCCCGCAAAGACCGCCGCCCTATGCACAGCAGTGATCCTGCCTTATTCCCTTGCCACCGCTTTCCTCCATGCGGCGTTTTCCATCAGCATGGAGGCGCTGTTCTTCCCCGCCCTCGTGCTGTTCTTTTTCCTGTACCGCCGAACGGTGGACATGGACCTTTCCCGCGCCCTCGCCGTTTATGTGGGGGTCTGCGCCATAGAAACCTTCCCTGCACAGTTCGCCTATGCTTTTGACGCGCGGCTGCACCCCTCGTTGGGCGCGGCGGATTTCTCCCCGGAAGCTGCCCTGTTCCGGCTTGGGCTTGCCACCCTTCTGCTTGCCGCCTTTTTCCGCCCTGCCACGGAGAACTTCTCATGGGCGTTGGATAGGCTGGACTCCCCGAAGCTCTGGTATTCCACGGTGGCGCTGTCCTCCGTGTTCCTGGTTTTCAATGTGCTTGCCGTCCCACGCTCCTACTCCACCCTTTATGCTGGGCGGATGTACGAGCTGTTCCTTGCTTTCGAGGCGGGCGCGATGGCGGTTCTTGTTGGCATTTACGTCCTTTTCTACCGGGGCGCCACACTCATACTGGAACAGGCGGAACTTAAGGAACGCTCCCGGCTCCTTGAGATGCAGTCCAGCCAGTACCTCTCCCTGCTGGAACACATCCGCCAGACCACAAAGCTCCGCCATGACTTCCGCCATTCCATCCGGCTGCTCGTCTCCCTTGCCGAGCAGGGTGATGTCGGCAGCATCCGGGCGCACATGGCGGAATATGAAACCGTACTCTACCGGCACTCTATTGCAAATTACTGCAGGAACGCAGCGCTGAATGCGCTTTTCGGCCATTACCGTGAAATGGCTGATGCTGCGGGTATCCAGACAGACTGGAACATTGAACTTCCGGAGCCTCTCCCTTTCGCGGAGCTTGACATGACAGGGCTGTTTGGAAACCTGATGGAGAACGCCATCGCCGGATGCCTGACCGTCCCGGAAAGCTCGCGGTATTTTTGCCTGACTTCCCAGGTTCGCCACGGGAACCAGTTGTATATTGTTTCCACCAACAGTTTTGACGGGAAGGTCAGGAAAGGGAAGGACGGCTACCTTTCCACAAAGCGCAACGGAAACGGAATCGGGCTTTCTGCCATCTCTGCCACAGCGGAAAAGTATGGTGGCTCAGCAAAAGCCTCCAACAGCGGCACGGAATTTTTTGTGGACATTGTGTTGAAGATATAGGGGGCAAAATGAACACGGGGGTTCACTTTATTTTGGACACAGGGTTCAAATGCCTGTTGGGGAGGGTGCAGACGTGAACCCCCCTCTCTCTGCCAGCCACCGTTTTCCCCTGTCGCCAATAGGGATCTAAAGAACATCAAGGACTCCCATGCACTCTTGATGTGCCGGAAGCCCTTGTTTTCAGCGGTTTTCCTAATATTCTGTTCATTCCCTTTGTATCAATTAAGCGAGTTTTATTTCGGCGTCGGCTACCCGGCTGTCACACGCAAAGCCGGTGACGAGCCTGCCGTTATCTGTCTTTTGCGGGTTGGATACATAGTCAATAATGTCACTGACCGCCTGGCTTTCGGTGCGGCCCTTGCCAATGTGCAGCGGCATGATGCGTGTGGTTGCCATGATGGAATCCTCCTCTCAAAAAAATAACGGCCTGATGAACAGGCCGTTGCTGGTTATTCAAAGTATGTCATAGGGAAAATCTGTGAAATCTCCGTTTGGTTCATCCTCCCCGAACCGGGCTGGCGAAAAGCGCATTTCATATTGTTCCTCTGCGAGCGCCCGAATGTCCGGGCGTTTATCGTGCATCTTCTTTTTCAGCCAGGAAATCTGCTCCTTTGAAAGCCGCCAGGGGAGATTCAACAGGCGGTTCATTGCCGCCATTTCAGATTTCTTTTCCGGCGGCAGGGAGGCGCACGTTTTGCAGATATGCGCCGCATGGCCTTTACCCGAAAACTTTTCGTTTGATTTATACTCACCGCAGATTTTGCAGTAATGCCCGCGCTTTTTCATTCCGATTCACTGTCCTCTGTCAGAGCATACAAACGGTGGACCGCCCCCATAACGGTGTTCCATTCCAGATCAGCCGCATAGGAAAATTTCCTGCGGTAAGCGGACCAAAGCGCCTGCATCGCATGGCTGTTTTCTACTTCGGAAAACACTTCCTTCGCTTCTTTCAAACGCCTCTCGGTCCCGCGCTTGCGGGCGGTAGCAAGGAGCGCGTGGCGGAGAATATCGGAATCCAGCGATCTTCCATGAAGCTGTTCCAGAATGTAGAGGTCATAAAAATCCCTCATACGGGTGTTTGTTATGGTCCGGGCAATCATTGTTTCCAGCTTTTCCGCAAGTACGGTTTCCAGATTGTACGCCCAAATATCAATGGAGCGTTCCTCCAGCATAAGCCGGAACCTGTACCGGACTGCCCTCGGCGTAATCACATCCCCGGTAGAAATATCAATTTTCAGCGGCGTCACCACCCCGTCAAAGACAGTGGCCATGCTGACCCGAATCCCCGGATACTCGGCCTCGTCCATGATTTCCGAAATGCTTTTCACCTGGAACTCCACACCGTCCTCAATGGGGACTGCTATGATAGAGGACATCAGATTTTCAATGTCCTCCACATTCACGCTGGCCCCTCTGACGGTTGCCTCTAAATCCATTGTAGACCGGGCATCCAACCCTACCATTGCGGCAACCAGCATCCCGCCTTTCAAAATAAAGTTATCCCGATATTCAGAAAGGGAAATACGTTCCAGGAAACGCTCCATCATATAGTTCCGCATCAAAATCTGTGCGTCCGCCGATTTCTCCTTTGCGAGATTGCGGATCAAATCTTTCAGCTGCCTTGCTGTCTTTATCATAATAGCACCTCCAAATACTGCCGCAAAATTTTTTCAACCCGGAACAGCCCTGCATACTGCATCAGCCTCCGCAGGTTTTTCTCTTTCCTGCGGGCGTACATTTTGAGCGCCCCTTGAAATGTCTGCATCTCAATGCTGCTCCGGCAGCGAAGCAGGTCGCAGATGGTCCGCTCCATATCATAAGCCGGAACCGTATGCCCGAAAGGGGTTCGAGCCGTACTCTTTCCGACGTCATGCAGCTCCGGTTTTATGGTGTAGACCAAAATCCCGTCCGCTTTCAATCTGGTCGTGCTGTATCCCCGTCTGACGGTAATGGAATAGGGGGAAGGCTCCCGGTCGGTCAGATCATGGAAAAACAGCGCCGTTTCATGAGAAAAAATCCCCTGGCTGCATCGTAAATGGAGCAGGTACATCCCATCGACCCAGGCATCCGGCGATACATAAACCCCATGTGCCGCCTGTTCCAATTCTTTTTCCTTCACATAGTTGTAAAAAACGGATTTTGGAATTCCCCGTTTCACCACCTCTGATGTTTGGAGCATACCGTGTTGTCCCTCTAAAATCGTGTCCAGCTGTTCAAACTGTGTCATGCCCTCACTTCCTTTCGTGCTACTATTATACATGATTGTAGCACGAAAGAAAATAGCGGCAAAAAGAAAAAGCGGAGGAAGGCGCGGCGAAGAACGCCGTTCCTCCCTCCGCAGATAGGGTAAACTATCCGGTCAGGAGAGCTTGGAAAGCTGGGCCATTTTCTGCTCAATCAGGGCCAGCTCCTCCGGGGAAACCCGGAAATTCACCTGCACCTCCCGTTTCCGCTTTGCCGCGCTCATCGTTCCGGTTCCCGTTTCTTAGGGGCGGCGGGTCTGCGTTCCGGCGGCTCCTGTTTGAGTTTTTCCAGGACGGAGCCTTTCTCCGGGGCTTGAAGGACTTTCCGCGCCTGCTTCAAAAACAGGTCGGTCAGACCGGGGTTGACCTTATCCACCACCAGGACATAGCTGTGGCGGGGATCACCGCCATCCTCCGGCATGGGGATTGTTTTCGCCCAGGCTTTGTTATCGCGGGAGATGCGCCCGTCATGCTCCTTTTTCAGCACCGTATTGGCAAGGATAACCTGCATACGCTCCGGCCCGAACTGTTCCAGCACCTCTTTGACAGCGGCCTCGGTATTCAGACGGTTATCCCCATAGTGGGCGTTAATGGCCTGCCGGGTGGCTTCTTTGCAGGCAAGACTGACTTGCAGGGAGGCGCGGTACTGTGCCATCTCCCCATGCTCGGACGCATAGGCGGCGGAGTGGGGATAGACCGGGGCGGCTCTCTGTTCCTCTTTTGCCTTGTGCATCTCATTGGCCCGTTCCTCAATACTTTCCCGGATCACATCCATATAGCCGGTTTCCAGCTTTTCAAAATGCCGGTACACATCAGCCAGCGGGGAGGGGGAATCCAGAAGCGCCTGTGCCTGTGCATCGGAGAGTTCCAGTTCCTCCATCGCCATCACAATGTCCTCCCGGACGGTGTACTCGTAAGCATGGTTTAAGACTTCCTCCGGGGACTGGCTTTTCAGCCAATCCCGGAAGGTATCCTGTTCAGCGGCCATCTTCTCATAAAGGGCCGTATTCTTTTCGTTGCTGTTCATATTATCTTGCCTCCTGTCCCTGTTGTCTGGGTTTCTTTTCCATGCTGCGGGGCGGGATGGGGCGTTTCAGCCCTTCCAGCACCGAGGGCCTTGCGCGCTTGGAAATCGCCGCTTCTGGACGGGACTGCCCCTTGCTGTCCATGTTCAGCTCCATATCCAGCTCCACCAGACGGGCGTTCTTGACCCGCAATTCCTCCTCATAGGGGAAGGCTTTGCCCACTTCCTCCTTCGCGGCGGCCTGCTGCTGGTAAAGGTTATCCAGCTGGACTTTGACGCTTTCCAACCGCTGGGGCATCTGGGAAAGCGCGTTGTCAATCCGGGTCAGGTTGCCGCGCGGGTCCGCGCCCAGGGCGGTACGGTGGGTCATCCTGCCTTTCAGTTGGAGCATATATTCCTTCTGAAAAGCGTCAAAGGTTACAAACATAGCAAATCCCCGGTAGCTGCCGACCTGCACCGGCTCGGAGCCTTTAACCTCCTTGCAGGCGTCCAGAAGGGCGGCTCCGGCGTTCTCTTTGTCGGTGAGCGTATCGCCCCGGACTTCCATGCCGGTAAATCCGTCTGCCGGGTGGGGGTGCGCCGCCAGGGTTTCCATTGTCCGCGCCGTATTTATGAATGATACGGAAAAGAATTTCTTTCTCTTTCCCCTCTGCTTTATCATATAAGCCGCATAAGGTTTTCTGTTCCGTCAGCGTGAGGGTATTGGTATAAGGCTTGTAATTTTCCGTGATGAAAACCCCGCCGCCCTCGCCCGGCTTTGTGTAGACAGGGTAATCAAAAGACAGTGCGATAACGTCATAGCAAGCACTGCCTGTGTTCCCTCACAGACTGATTTTTTCCAATTTTCCAAATGACGGAAACTTGGAAAAAATGCTTGTAGGGGGAAGTTTCCCCCTAGCCCCCTCTGCGCTCAAAAATCCATGCTCTCAAAACAGCCATACATGAAACAGTAAACCGTATCAAAATTTCTGCCACAAAACGGAACAGCAGCAGTCAAAGCGAAACTGCAATAACATCTAAAATCAGACAAATTTCACACCAACAAAAAAGGTGTACCTCAGGTAAGTTTCAACCTTCCCTGCAGTACACCTTGATGTATATAACCATTCCGCATTTTTCGTTTTTTGCATATATACAGTTTTTGTTTTTTTCTAAACATGACCTGTCCCTCTCTGCCATCTTTTACAAAAAAAGAGAACAGCGTTTTATACTCAAATAAAACCACTATTCCCTAATTTATGAATTACATATTTATGTCATAAAGATTGCATTATCAACCACCATTAGCGTTTGTATTGAATATATAAAACTAATCTTATGACTTCTTTGTAAAATCTAAAAGCTATGTTTTGTATAATTTATGTAAAATTTGAATTTTTTAGGAAATCTGCATCACATCATTTTTATCCTCTTGCAAAAAAATCTGTATGATTGTTCCTTCTCCAGGGCTGCTCTGTAAGTCAATCTGACCATTCAAATACTGTACGGCGTGTTTTACAATAGAAAGTCCCAGCCCCGTTCCACCCGACTCTTTAGAACGGCTCTTATCCACTCTGTAAAACCTCTCAAATATCCTTGCCTGATGTTCCGCCGGAATGCCAATTCCTGAATCCTTTACAGAGATCACAGCCTGATTTTCCTCCCTGCTTACAGAAACCTCCACCATACCGCCATCTTTATTATATTTGACAGCATTATCGCAAAGATTAAATATAATTTCCGTCAATAACCGCCGGACACTTTTTATCCTGACTGTTTCCCCTGTCACAGCAATTTCAATATCCTTTATCGCTGCTATATCCGCCAGCCCCGCAGCCACATCCGTTGCAACCTCATATAAGTCAACATTTTCAAAAGGCATATCGCACCCCTCGTCTAATTGGGATAAACGGATAATATCATCAATCAATGTTACAAGCCGCCCTGCCTCTGTGCGGATATGCCCTACAAAACGTGCCATATCCTCCGGTTTTACAAGACCATTCTCCATTAACTCCGCACTTCCCATGATTGATTGCAGCGGCGTTTTCAGTTCATGTGATACATTGGCAGTAAACTCCCGCCTGTTCCTTTCTGCGAAAGCTTCTTCTGTTATATCAAAGGCAAGGACAACCGCCCCGATTACAGTACCATTAGATTCAATGCGGTTGACATGGAGCTGATACTCTTTTCCCTCACGTTCTATGCGGATTTCGCTGTGTCCGTTTGAAAATGCGTCCTGTATAGCATGGCTCACATCATGGTTCCGCTCCACTGTCAGAAAATCTTTACCTATGCAGGATTTTTTTGTATGGAACAGTTTCAATGCTGCGGGATTGATGTTCAGAATGATGTTTTTTTCATTTAAAAGCACAAGTCCTTCCGTCATGCCCTGCGTAATCTGTGTAAACTCATCATTCTTTCTCTGAAGTTCCGACAACTGTACATCTATCTGCCTATGCTGTTTATTGATACGGTTTAATAAGGGCGCTAATTCTTCATAGGTATCATTTTCCAGCGGTTTTTCCAAATCAAGGCTGTTTAATGGCTCCATGATATGTTTGGAAATCCGGCTTGCCAACACTCCCGACAACACAAGGGCCACGGCAAGCACAATTAAAATCGGCTGTATCATTCCCAATACAAGCAACCAAACAGTAGCACTGCTAACCGAAATTCTAAGGACAGAACCATCGTTAAGCCTTCTGGCACAGTAAAGCGTTTTTTCCAGGAGTGTCGTGGAATAGCGCAGGCTTTTTCCTTCGCTGTTCTGTAATGCCTGCCTGATTTCCTCCCTGTCCGCATGGTTTTCCATACTTTCCTCGTCGGACTGTGTATCATATATCACATCGCCGTTCCCGGCAACCCATGTCAGACGGTACTGATTTGATTGTAATTCCTCAAGATATTCCTGCCCGTTCTTCTCAACGGCTGCGGCTGCCAAAGACAACTCATCTTCTAACTGTTTCCCCTGAACATCACTGAAATAACGGTAAAGACACCCCATGATGATAACAAGGCTCGCCATCAGGACAGCCGCCGCCACAATCATAATAGACTTAAAAATTTTCTTTGTCATGCCTGCACCTCTAATCTATATCCAACGCCACGCACTGTTTCAATCATTTTCCCATAATCCCCCAGCTTCACACGCAATGTACGGATATGCATATCAACCGTCCTTGTTTCACTGATATAATCCGCACCCCATACATCATTAAAAAGCTGGTCACGGGTAAATGCAATTCCCGGATGAGAGAGGAACAGACGGAGAAGTTCAAACTCTTTTAAAGTAAGCTGTATCCTTTCTCTGTCAACGGTAACAGTACGCTCGTCTAAATTGACAACAAGGCCGCCTGCCTTCAAAAGATGTTCCACTTCTGTGGGATTGCATCGGCGAAGTACAGCTTTCACACGGGAAACCATTTCCATCATTCCAAAAGGCTTTACAAGATAATCGTCCGCACCTAAATCAAGGCTCTGAATTTTATCGTACTCCATGCCCTTAGCCGTTGCCATGATAACGGGAATCCTGCAAGTGTCGGGACTGTCTTTCAGAAATTTCAACAATTCCACGCCGTCCTCTCCGGGCAGCATAATATCAAGGATAATCAAATCCGGCTTATCCGTGGCCAGCGCATCACGAAAAGCCGCCGCATCCGAAAAGCCTGTTGCTTCAAAATCTGTAGAATTAAGCGTGTATACCTCAATATCCCTGATACTTTCATCGTCCTCTACGCACCATATTTTCATAAATTTTCTGCTCCTTTGTGTTTTCCTGTTACAGAAAAAGCCACCCACTCTGCAATATTTACCGCATGATCCCCAATACGTTCAAAGTATTTGGCAATCATCAGTAAATCTAATGCGTATCCTCCATTTGTCGGCTTTTCTGCTATCAGTTCAATCAATGATGATTTGACCTGCAGGAATAAATCGTCAACCACATCGTCACGGTCAATCGCCGCATCAGCCAGCGCAACATCCTGCTTTACAAAGGCATCAATGCTTTCTGTGACCATTTGGCTCACCGCATCAGCCATAAAACGGATATGTTCACATTCCCCGCCTGTCCGCCCGTCAAGAAATGTAATAATTTCTGCAATGTCCGCCGCCTGCGTTCCAATACGCTCCATATCGGTAATCATTTTAAGGGCTGCGGAAATCTGCCGCAAATCCCCTGCCACCGGCTGTTGCTGTAACAACAGTTTCAGGCACAGCGTTTCTATTGTGCGCTCCATATGGTTAATTTCCCCGTCAAGGGATATAACCTTATCTGTCAGCTTCACATCGCCCGCAGAGAGCGCCCTTGAAGCAATTGCAATCGCTTCCTCACACATTGCCCCCATCCTCGTAAGCTCATTATTAAGCGTAGCAAGCTGTTCATCAAAACGACTTCTCATTATCCAAACCTCCCCGTAATATAATCCTCTGTCCGCTTGTCTTTTGGCTGCTCAAACATCTTTTCCGTATTTCCATATTCAATTAAACTACCGAGGAGAAAGAATGCAGTATTATCGGAAATCCGTACAGCCTGCTGCATATTGTGCGTAACGATGATAATAGTATACTTATCTTTCAGTTCCATTGCAAGTTCCTCAATTTTAGATGTGGAAATCGGATCAAGGGCGCTTGTGGGCTCATCCATCAGAAGCACATCCGGTTCAACCGCTAATGCACGGGCAATGCAGAGCCGCTGCTGCTGACCTCCCGACAATCCTAATGCCGATTTTTTCAGCCTGTCCTTTACTTCCTCCCAGATTGCAGCTCCACGCAGGGAGTGTTCTACGATATCGTCCAGTTTTGCTTTATTTTTTATGCCATGTGTCCTTGGTCCATAAGCAATATTATCATAAATACTCATCGGAAACGGATTAGGCTTTTGAAAGACCATGCCAATGCTGCGGCGAAGCTCATTGACATCAATATCTGCATCAAAAATATTATAATTCCTATAACACACTTCTCCCGTAATCCTTACACCAGTAATAAGGTCATTCATTCGATTTAAAGATTTAAGAAAAGTAGATTTTCCACACCCGGAGGGACCAATCAGAGCTGTAATGCTCCGTTCCTCAATTTCAATATTTATATCTTTCAAAGCCTGCGCACTGCCATACCAAAGACACAGGTCTTTCACTGTCATAACATTACTCATACAATTCTCCTTCTTTGGAAATATCTGCCCACCAATGCCGCCGACAAATTGATGAACATGGTCAAAATCATCAGGATAGCGGCAATAGCAAAAGCAATTCCAAATTCTCCGTTTTCCTTTGCATAGACATATAATGCAACTGTCAGTGTTGCCCCTGCACTGCCAAGCCCCTCAAAGATTCCATTCAGAGCGTGGGCAAAACCAGCCGTAAAAAGAAGTGCCGCCGATTCCCCAAGAATACGCCCGACAGACAGGATACAGCCCGTTATGACACCTTCAATACAGCCGGGAAGTACAACGGTATAAATCACACGCCATTTTCCAGCCCCAAGTCCGAAAGCACCTTCACGGTAACTTTGCGGCACCGTTTTCAGGCTCTCCTGAGTGGTACGCATGACCGTGGGCAGATTCATGATTACCAGTGTAAATGCCCCTGCTAAGAGGGAAGTTTTCATACCAAAAAACTGACAGAAAAACAGCATCCCCACAAGACCATAAATAATAGACGGAATCCCCGATAATGTTTCAGCAGTGTATTCAATCATTTCTACCAGCTTTTTATTTTTGGCATATTCCGTCAGATAAATTGCAGCACCTACCCCAAGAGGAAGAACCAATACCAAAGTTGCCAGCACAATATAGACCGTATTGAGAATATCCGGCAGAATCCCTATGCGGTTCGACAGATAACTCGGTTTTGTAGTAAGCAGTTCCCATGATACATTCGGCAGTCCTTTCCACAATACATAGCCGATTAAAAATAATACCAATGCACAGGTAACGCTCACGGAAATTCCCATCAGCACACGCATGACGGTAATGTATGCTTTCCTTTTAGTTGAAATAGATTGTTTTTGCATTTTCATTTACTCCTTACTATGTTTCAAAAAGAAATTCAACACGGCATTTATCAGCATGATAAAGAGGAACAGCACCAACGCAATGGAAAACAATGCCTGTTTTTGTAAACTCCCGTCAGCCGCATAGGACATTTCACTTGCCACGGCGGTTGTAAGGAAACGTACACTTTGAAACATCCCCGGCATATTAGGTGCGTTCCCTGCCACCATCATAATAGCCATTGCCTCTCCGATAGCCCTGCCAACTCCTAACACGACAGCCGCTGCGATACCGCTTTTTGCTGCCGGAACAGATACACGGAAATATGTTTCAACCGGCGTTGCTCCAAGTGCAAGGGAAGCATCCTCATATTCCTTTGGAACTGCTTCTAACGCCGTAAGCGATACTTTGATAATTGATGGTAAAATCATAATGGCAAGCACTATAATGGCAGCAAACAGACTTGCCCCGTCCGGAATATGAAAGAGGGTCCGTATCCCCGGAACAAGCACCATCATTCCTACAAGTCCATAAACCACTGACGGAATGCCCGCCAGCAGACTGACCGCCGTTTCTATAACAGTTTTTACTTTTGGCGGCGCAATTTTAGAGAGGTAAACTGCTGTCAGAAAGCCAACCGGCACTCCGATTACAATTGCACCAGCCGTACCGTAAATACTTGTGAGGATAAAAGGCAAAATGCCATATTGCGGCTGTGCTGCCGTAGAAGCCCACTTTTTCCCAAAAAGGAATTTCAAAACACCTATTTTACGGATAGCAGGAATACCGGATATGACAAGATAAATTGTAATTAAAAGCACACAGCCAACCGTAATCAGACCAAGTATCAGGAAAATGCCATGTATGGCATTCTCCATAAGCCGTTTTCTGTTTTTCATTTGACTCCACCTTTCAAAGCCTTTAGTTTACCGGCACAGCACCCGCAGATGAGATAATCTCATTTGCTTCAGATGATGTAATATAGTCAAAGAATTTCTGTGCAGCCTCCGAAAGTTCTACATTGCTCCTTGTAACTAATACAAAAGGGCGCTGCACTACATAACTTCCATCTTTGACTGTTTCCTCCGTAGGCATAATGCCGCTGACAGAAAGTGCTTTTACAGTTTCCTTTACGGACGCAAGGGAAGCATAACCGATTGCCGCAGGATTGCCTGCCACCGTTGTGATCACATCTCCGGTAGATGTAAGTTCCTGACGGTATTTGCAGACATCTTCCGTATCTGTAATGGATTCAAAGCCATCTCTTGTACCACTTCCCGCTTCACGGCCAATCAGTACAATTTCCAAATCATTACCGCCTATCTCCTTCCAATTCGTTATTTCGCCCCTATAAATTCTGCCAATCGTTTCAAGGTCAAGGTCATTTACCGGATTATCAGTATTTACAATAACGGCAATGCCATCAAGAGCCAGTATCGTTTCAGTCAACCCCTGTGCCTTTTCTTCATCCTTTAAGTTACGGCTGGAAAGACCAATATCACAACGTCCCTCTGCAACCGCTGTAACTCCAGAACCGGAGCCGGTAGGATTATATGTAAAGGTTACGCCGGAATTGTTTCCCTCAAAGGCTTCTCCCAAAGCGCCAATGACTTTTTCCATAGAAGTTGAACCGTCCGTAGATACCGATCCACTGACTGTTTTCCCACATCCTGTCATAGCAGTAAGCATAAGTGATACAATCGCAATAAGTGTGACAAATTTTTTCATGATACATTTTCTCCTTTTCTATCTGATATTTTTTGCTCTGTGATTATTATGATAAGTGCTGTCTGTAAAATCAAAAACACAACTTTTGTCAAATATTTGTAAAATTTGCAGACTTATCATTAAAGACCGCATTATGGAAAAATCAAAACTTTTGGATTTTTCCACCCCATTCCCATTGATTTTTTGCTTTTAATTCCTCCGTCACTCCTTCGACAATCTTCATCTGTTCTATGATAATATCTAACCGTTTCTCTGCCTGCTCATTCAAATCGGCAAGATATGTCCACAATTCACAAGTCAGTAATAATGCTGTGTAACGTGCTGAATGTTCCTGCTTCAGATAATCCCGATGTAGCCGACCAAAATATCCAATCGGACGGTTTTCTTCCGGCAGTTTCAAATCAGGGATATAATAATCCCCTGCCAGTATATAATCAATACCATTTTCCGTTATCCGTTCCTTTAATTCACTCATACTTTTCCTCCTGACATACTTTCGTTTTGGTTGATTCAACCCATTATTCCCTTATATACTTTTTCAGACGTACAGAATTGTACCAGATAAAAAGAAATAAAAAAGACATGATTAGCTGAATTGTCGGCTGATCGTGTCCCTGTTCTGTTTATTTTTGTTTTGGGCAGCCAACTCTTCACGAATAAGTATGGCATATCTTTCCCCAATTTCTGATAGTTGAGAGAGTGGGAGGTTTCCCGCCCCCAGCTCTCCCCGGTGTTGTAAGTGTCATGAGGTAAGCGCCTCGTGGACGCTCCCTCCCGAACCGTGCGGGCACCTCTCGATGCACACGGCTCTCCATATGCCGTCAACTAACAAAATCAGTCTTT
>CAJTEM010000047.1 GCA_910575255.1 Lachnospiraceae bacterium
AATTTTCGTTTCGTTTTTAGCAAAATTCAGAAATTTTAGGAATTCTTGATCTCGAAACCGGAAAAATCCGCAGACCCTTTTCGATGGCTGCTCTCCCCGTTTCCCTGGCGTACCTTTTGGAACAGCTTAACTTACTGACATTGCCTGTGAACAGTAACCAGAGGGGCACAACAATAAATAATAAACGCAGAGGCCACTCTTTTTCCTGTGACCCCCGCGCTGTATCTGTCTTCTTGCTATTTGCAGCGATTGTGCATCCCTCGCCTGTTTCTCTGCTTTTCTAGGCAATCTGTATCCCGTTTCCTTCAGTTTCCAGCAGTCCTTTCAGATCATCCAAAGACATGTTCTGCATTTCCAGCAGTTCATTTACTTCTTTAAACTTTTCCATCATAATCTGCTCCTGCAATTCCTTTTCCCGCTCCTGCAAGGTCTGCAGGCTGCTTTCATATTGCTGAATGCTTTCCTGCACTTCCTGAAGCTCCTCCTGATATTTCTCCAACGGCGTCCTTCTTGCCCGTCTCGCCATAATTGTCTTCCCTCCGTTTTCCATAATTAGTTGGCAGGTTATCCCATTAGTAGAAGTATATGCCGCCGGCCGGCGATTTATTCATACAACCTATCTGTTCAGGCAGAAAATATTATTTTCCTCTTGCTATCTAGTATTAAAAACTATATAATAGGGTAAGAGGTGACGACATGAAAAATAATGATCAAAGAATCGCTGATTTCCTTGCCCGATTAGATAATCTGTCTTATATCAGGCTGGACAAGATCCCCGAGATCGACCTGTACATGGATCAGGTTACATCTTTTATGGAGGATCATTTGCAGAAGACCAAGCGGAACCCGGAGGATAAGGTGCTGACTAAAACTATGATCAACAACTACGCCAAGAACCGTCTCCTCCCTCCGCCGGTTAAGAAGAAGTATTCCCGGGAACACATTCTTCTGCTGCTCTTCATCTATTATTACAAAAGCCTGCTGTCCTTCAATGACATCGAGCAACTGTTTCGTCCGATTACCGAACGTCATTTCAATACCTCTGCCAGCCTGTCCCTGAGTGACATTTATGAAGAGGTATTCTCATTAGAGCATGACCAGATGGAACGCTTAAAGGAAGATATCTTGGCCAAATCAGAGGCGTCCAAGACTACCTTTCCCGATGCCGATGAAGAGGAGCGGCCCTATCTGCAGTTATTCAGCTTTATCAGCGAATTGGCTTTTGATGTGTATCTGAAGAAGCAGATGATTGAAGACATCCTTGACCAACTCCGTGAGGAAGATGATAACGAGGGCAAAAAGAAACGATAATATCGGACCCGGAGAACGCGAACACATCCTGCCGCATTTTCCGGGTCCCGTTTTTCAAAGCCTTTCTCTCGATTCTGCGCTTTTTCACGCCATCATCCCCATCTGCATCCACTCCACCCGTTACTTAGGAAGACGGGCAAATACCATGTCATATCCGTCACTTCCGTAATTCAAAGACCGGTTCACACGGCTGATCGTCGCCGTAGAGGCACCAGTCTTCTCTGCGATGTCCAGATAAGTCCGCTTCTCTCGCAGCATCTTCGCCACCTCATAACGCTGAGACAAGGACAAAAGCTCGTTCACAGTACACACATCCTCGAAAAATGCATAGCATTCTTCTGGCGTCTGCAGCGTTAAAATCGCCTGAAAAAGATGATCTACCGCTTCCGTCTTGATTTTCTTATTCATGACAAACTCCCCTCTTTACTCAAAACAGGCCATGCAACCCTGATGTCCCATATGCCTCAACAAAGATAACTCCAATGACATTCAGATCCTTTCATCGGCCGTTGCTGATAGTTTAACACAGTAAATTTGTAAAGTCCATACCCCTTTTCAGATTTATTTACAAAAGAATGATTCCAAGTTACTGTTCACACCCAATGTCAGTTAGTTAAGCGCTTCTGAAAGGTACGCCAAGGAAACAGGGAGAGAAGTCATCAGAAATGGTTTGCTGCTTTTTCCGGTTTCGAGATCAAGAATTCCTAAAATTTCCGATTTTTGCTAAAAACGAAACAAAAATTCACAAACCATTTCTGATGGCTGCTCTCCCCGTTTCCTTGGCTGTGCTTCGCGATTCCTTAACTTACTGACATTGCCTGTGAACAGTAACGATTCCAGCTACAGGAGCAGTTCCCAATGTCCGTTATGAGTGCTCCCGGTTCTTTTGATAATCTGTTGTTTTTTCAGCTTGTTCAGATAATATTTTACACGATCTTTTGTCCATCCAAGCTCCATTGCCAGCTCTTTCTGTGTCAAAGCCGGATGTGTGCAGACAAGAGTTAGTATGGATTTGTCCTCAGCCGTCAAATTCAAATGGTCAAACAATGTAGCTTGGGTAGTTTGGGTAGTTTGGGTAGTTTGGGTAGTTTGGGTAGTAGATTCTTTTTTCCCAAGGATATTCAGAGAATACCGGTACATATTCACCCGAAAATCTCCGTCAAAGTCAATGAAGTCCGGGTCCGGCAGTCCATATTCCTTACATTCCCGGATGATCCGTGGAATGCCGCTTCCCCATTTTTCAATGATCTTCATATAAGCAAAAGCATAGGCAATAGCCCGGTTTCTGGGCTTGGAATATCCTTCCATCATTTTCCGGATCGATACACCATTTAAGAGCATGCCAGGGGAAGTTACTTCCAGTCGGTTATCATATAACGCCACTTGTATATTTCCTGGGTCCAGATAGGAGCGGTGTGCCACGGAATTTGCGATTATCTCACGAAGACTGTCCACTGGAAGCTCATAAACATCCTGCCGGAACATGCCGTGGATTTGCATCCCGCGGTTGATTTTTTCCAGCACATACTGGTATGCCGCCTCCATCTGATCCTGAATGGGGCCTTCAAACTCCCGGCGGTCTACAAAATATGCCCGGTCTGTACCTTTAAAAACAGCGCATTGAATGGTGGGCTGATTTTTTGCCTGTCCGGTAAGCAGGGCATAAGCTTTGGTAGGAACAAGCGTACCATTCCTTTCCGCCAGAACACCCCATGAGAGCAAGACATTGGGAGTCACGTCCCGGATCTGAACCTTTTCCCCTGTAGTCAGGGTATTTCTCATTGCTGTAGCCTTTAGCTTTTCACAGAGATTTGCGATGTCTTCGGGGGATGCTGCCAGATCTTCGCAGATTTCGCAGTCATAATAGCGGTTCTGGCCTTCCAGAATCAGTTCTTTCAGCATATAGTCCGCCACCCGTCTAGTGGTGCCGGAAACACGAACATAGGTACCGTCGGTAATCCCCTGGGACTTTAAGTAGTAGGGACGCATCTTACCGGGAGCAATCTCCACGACGATCACGGTTTTGTCCTCGACCGTCTGTAAGGTCACCTCTGGAAATATCTTAGGTTCACAACTGTCTGAGATAGCATTGGTAATGGCATCCATTGTCTGGAAAATCGTATCCGTATCCATTCCGGTCACTTCCCGTGTTTTATCATCAACTCCAAAGATGATCCTGCCACCCTGACCATTGGCATAGGCTACCACGGTTTTCATATATTTTTCGCTGTTGCCTGGTACAGAAACCTTATACTCCAGATTTTTTGATTCGCCGGAAAACATATTTACTCTTTCCGGAGACTGGATCTTAATGTCTTCATTAAAAATACTGGACATACATGTACTTCTCCTTTTGCTGGACTGCATTTTGGTGTGGCTTAAAGCTGCTGACTTTCCATATTCCATGGTTTTGTACAGGATCCCATTGAGAAATTCAATGAAGTGAATTATTAACTTTAGCTACTAATAGTATGCCTGACATCCGCAAAAGAGTCAAGACTGTTGTTTCACTGGTGTTAACCGGAATATGGATTGTGTAATCATCATTTTTCTTGACAGTCTCCTGTCTTTTCAATAAAATAACAAAAGACGTCAGATACGTCTTTTTTCCTGTCTCTTTGCATATAAACTACCTGTTGGAGGATCTCTTTATGTCAATTCTGGAATTGTTTGTTATTTCTGTCGGCCTTTCCATGGACGCTTTCGCTGTATCCATCTGTAAAGGGCTTTCCTTCCGGGAAATGCGTCTTCGAAATGCAGGGATCGTCGGACTCTATTTCGGAGGTTTTCAGGCATTGATGCCTGCTATCGGATATTACCTTGGAACCTGGTTTCAGGATGCCATTGCTGCCTATGATCACTGGATTGCCTTTCTCCTGTTGGGTATCATCGGTATCAACATGATTCGGGAAGCTCTGAATACAGAGGAAGAGTCGTGCGATGCTTCTATTCATATGAAAGATATGCTATTGCTGGCCATCGCTACCAGCATTGATGCGCTTGCCGTGGGCGTCACCTTTGCCTTTCTCCAGGTACGGCTTCTGCCTGCCATATCCGTGATCGGGGCCACCACTTTTGTTCTTTCCATCCTTGGGGTCAAGACCGGTGTGGTCTTTGGCTGCCGCTACAAATCACGGGCCGAGCTGGCTGGCGGTTGTATCCTTGTCTTCATGGGCATCAAGATCCTTATTGAACATCTCTTCTTTTGATTCTGACCGGCTCCGGCCATGCTCTGACAGCGCATAGCGGCCCTTCTGGCATTTGTCCGATGACCGTGTGACCCCAGCAACCGGTTCACTGCTCGTGAAAGTCAGATATCCTACTGCAAACAGCAGGGCAGCAAATTTGCAGCGCAGCAAGCTGCGGGGACATGTGGTCTACGCTTCGGTTGGTGCTGGTCATGCGCCACACCCCTTGCGGCATTCGCCAAATGCCCGTGCAAGCACGGCACTTGGCTCATCGCTCGCGGAAATAAAGAATCCCCGAATCCTCGCTGTGAACCAGAGGCATTGTCCGCGGATTTACCTTGATTGTCAAATCCGTAACCGGTGTCATATCATAACTGAAAATTCTCTTTTTCTTCAGTTCTGCCAGAATCTCATCCTTACATGCCATCCATACTGCAAAGTCATTGCCTGTGTTCCGGATACTCAAATGCAGCAAAGTTTTCCTTCTGATTTTGCCCGGTACTCTTTCCTCATTTTCCTCTTCCTCCGGCTTCCCTTCCACTCCTTTCTCCGCTTCCTGACCCTCTTCTGTGCTTTCCTCTGCCTCCGGTTCCCCTTCCGTGCTTTCCTCTGCCTCCACTTGTCCTTCCACAGACTCCTCTGCCTCTGACAATTCCTCCTGGTCCTTATCCTCCTCATAACTTAGAACCGGCCTCACCAACTTCTCATTGTAGGTAATCTCATAACGGATGATTCCTTCCGGCACACTTTCGTCCGCCTCCGCCTCTGCCTCATCCCAATAGCTTTTGATAAGCCAGACCTCTTCTGTTCCCGGCGCCATGCTGTAATCCAGCTGCCGGGTAACCAGATTCTCTTCTCCCAAATGCTTTTCTCCTGCGTAAGCCAGAGATGAATACTCCACCAACGCCACCCCGGTTCCGATTCCTCCCAGAAGTACGCCCCCCAAAAATACCCCGGATAAAACTTTCTGCACTCTACGCATGCTGGCCTTCCTCCTTTTCCCAAGATGTCTGCACGGGCAATTCCGTCTCCTTTGCCGGCCCGTTCCCGGCTCCCGGCCTGCCTTCGTCATCGCTGCCTTTCCGACTTTCCTGGCTCTTCTGACCTTTCCGTTCTCTCCACAGAAATGTCATCCCCAGACAGGCTGCAGAAAAGGAACACATCACCAGTCCCGCGCATCCCAGTGTCACTCCTGCCAGCGGATACCCCTGCGACAGCAGCACCATCAGCACTCCCATGCCATACAGGCAGAACAGACCAAACAGTCCGCAGCCAAAAGCAAACCCGAGCCATGCTGCGTTCCAGGCCATATGTATCCCCCACAAAGCAATCCGAATACACCTATACATCATATCCGCTGCCAGACTGACACTGCTGCGAAAGAAAGCGCCTGCAGCTGCTCCTAACCCCCGCTTTGCCGCAGTTCCCCGCATATTCATTACGGGTAATGCCCCCCTGCTGCCCAGAGCTTCTTCCTCTCCCTGCTGTTTTCCGAATCTCATTGTCTGCTCCTCTTCTCCTGCTTTTCCTCCGGCTGCCTCCGGCTTCCCTGACATTTCTGAGCAATCCTCCATAACCTTTCCGGAATCAGGGCGCTCCCCCTTCCAGACTGCAATCCGCTTCCCTGGCTCTTGTCCTAACTGCTTCCAGAACCCTCTAATCCCTGAAAGAAAATTCCCCAGTCCCTGTGCTCCTGCCTTCAGAAACACCCACAACCGTATCCACACAGCCTTCATCCATCCCCGGCAGCTCTTCTGCTCTCCGGGAATCAGCCCCTGTCCCCGCCTCTTCTTTACCGCATAATCCGCACGCACATGGTATGCCTCCAGAATCTCTGCCGTCAGCTCGTCCAGACTGCCAAAATCCGCAATTGCTTCTTCCTCCGTCAGCCCCCGCTCCTGCTTCATGTCAATATGCTGTTCATATTCACTGATAATGTCATTCAGTTCTTCCTCCTGAAGCACAGATAAGGCCTGCTCCAGCTCTTTCATAAATGTCTTTTTATCCATTTCGGCACTCCTTTAAAAAACCTCCTACTTTTTCTGCCAGTTCATTCCATTCCTTCTCCAGACTGTCCCGATACAAGATCCCTGCCGCGGTCAGATGATAATACTTTCTGGGCGGCCCCTCTGTGGACTCCCGCAGATAGGTCTCAAAATAATGTTCATTGGTCAGGCGCTTCAGAAGCGGGTAAATGGTGCCTTCATTGACATCCACAACCTTAGACACTTCCTCCACCAGCTCATAGCCATACATATCCCGCTGGCGAACCGATTCCAGCACAATCAGCTCCAGAACCCCTTTCTTAAACTGCGCATTCATGATCTTCCTTACCTTTCTGCGTCGGCGTTACTCTTTGTTATCGCCTGATACCATATTACACCAACTACTATGTAATGTCAAGTACTATTGCCTAAAAAACACTAGGGAACACTCCTATCGTGCTACTTTTCACAGGCAATGTCAGTAAGTTAAGCTTTTCTGAAAGGTACGCCAGGGAAACGGGGAGAGCAGCAATCGGAAAAAGTCTGCTGTTTTTTCCGGTTTCGAGATCAAGAATTCCTAAAATTCCTGCAAAGTCAAAAGCAGCAGACCATTTCCGATTGCTGCTCTCCCCGTTTCCCTGGCTGTGTTTCGCGATTTCTTAACTTACTGACATTGTTTCACAGGGTGAGGTTCCTAAAGGACCTGTATAGCAAGGCTGACGCCTGGCTCATTGCCTACGGGAATAAATTCTCACATAGGATTCCACATTCACCTTCACATCTCCCGGAAAGCTCACCGATGACGCCGACTCCCGATCCACGGACACTGCCTCCAGCTTTCTGCAGGCTAAGAGCGGTGACAGATCCAAAAGTCCGCTTTCCATCAGGCTGCATACCCGCAGATCTTCCATCTCTGCGGCAAAGGAAATATCCTCCAGGTCACAGCCATCCAGATACAGCCGTTTCACATGAGGGAAATGCGTCAGAAAGCTGAAATCCAGCGGTTCCTTCGAAGCGGCATCCCGGGGATGGCAGTTTAAGAATGCCAACTCCGTAATACCAGGGTTGTCCTGCAAAAGACTGACATCCAACAGCGGTTCCAGATCCCCTGCCGTCTCCTTTCCCAACCAGATCTCCTTAAGCTCTGGCAGCATCAAAAGCGGCTCCACTCCCGTCATTTCACCGCCCCAGAAGTTATCCAGCTCCAGTCGTTCCAGATTTGTCAGCCGCGCCAGCGCCGAGACATCTGCCGGCACCCCATATTCGTTCAGCGCCAGATGCAGGTCCAGACATCTCAGACTCTCAAGGGCCGCAAGTTCATCCAGACACTCCTTTTCCTTAACTGCAATAGCCAGCTCTTCTACTCCCCGCAGCCGGGAAATCTCCCCTGGCAGGATATATTCCCGATCCAAAAAATCAACCCGCTTCAGATTGGGAAGGGAATCCAACAGAGAAAGATCTGCCTCCTCTCCGGTATCCACGGACAGCTCCTCCAGTTGGGGCAGCTTTTCCAAAAAACGGCAGTCCGCCAACATCACCGGATCAAGAAACAAGCTCTGCAGCTCGGAAAGCTCCCCCAGACTCTCCAGACCTGTGTAAGAATCTCCGCACCGCAGCCGCAGCCTTTTTAAATGCCGACATTCCTCAATCCCGCTGACATCCGCTGTCTGACCGGACAGATTCGTATCCACCTCCAGTTCCTCCAGATTCTTAAACTGACCGATTCCCTCCAGATTATTCCCCATAATTCCCAGGTGCAGCACCTTGATGTACTCCGGATTCAGGGTACCGAATACTGTATCCAGACGGTCATCCGTATCCACCCGGCTGATTCTGCTGTCCGGTGAGAATTCCAGCAAAGACAGCCATACCGTATCCGTGGTATCGATTCTCGTCAGCCCTGTAAACATGGTATAATCAGAGGGCCAGTTCACCCGCTTTGTCCGGTAGCTCCACTTCTTTACCGTCTCCTGAAACTCTTCTTCCCTGTCAAAGTCTTCATAATTCTCAAAGCTGTAAGAGATCACATTAAAGTTCTCAGCACCCTCCCGCTCATAAGTGCATCTGAGATAGCGGATCGAAGCAAACTCCTCTGGAGTAATCTCCTTAAACTCCTTTTCAAAAATATCCTCACAGAAAATTACCAGCAATCTCCCGTTGGCATCCACCGGCATATCATCGTCCGAGGTGGAGAACAGAGACTTCTTGGCAGCAATATTAAAACCAAGAACCACCAGGGTAATCGTTACAGCCACAATCAGAAACACGATCAGCACCTTGCCGGTATTACTGACCGCCTCCACCATGTCATCATTGCCGCTATAGTCCACCTGAACATGGACGATGGTTCCCTTTGCCTCATCAATCCGATACCGCTGACCGCAATAGGGACAAATCGCATGCGACTTATCTGTCAGATCCAAAGCGGCGCCGCAGTTCTCACACTCCAGCTTCAACAGCTCTGCCTTCTCCTGCTGATTGGAGGTTTTTATCACAGATTCCTCTCCGGATCCTACTTTCTTTCCAAAAGGATCCGATTCCCATAAATCTTTTCCCAATTCGTCCACTGCTCCTTTGTGATATACCATGCGGTCTTTCCTTCTATATAAAAATGCTTCAGAGACGGAAGCAACAAAAACCTTTCCAGTATCGCCGCAGCCTCCTCTTCCTCTGTCACCACATAGTACAGGTATAATTCCTCCAGATTATCAAATCCGTCCAACAGGCCCTCATCCGGCAGCGTTGCCTCTGACAGTGTCAGACGCTTTACCCCCCGCAGCTGCTCCATAAAGGAGAAATCCTTCCTCCCCTCGGCTCCCAAAAGCACAACCTCCTCCAGCGTATCCGGATTCACTGCCTGAAAAAACTGCGGTGTCCCATATTTGGACAATCCGTCCACACAGACAATCCCACGCAGCTCATTGCCTTTTGGCAGCACATAATTCTCCCATCCTTCCGTGTACAGCTCCAGCCGGGTAAGGCCGGTAAAATACTGCACGTTCGTGGGGGAAAAATCCTCCGTCCTTCCGGCAATCTCAATAACCTGCAGAGTTTTTTCAAAGCTGTCGGCATCCTGGAATCCATAGTAATCTTCATAGCTGTAGGTAAAACGGTATTTCTTGTCCCGCTCAATCTTCAGATAGCGGATCCTGGCCAGATCCTCTGCGCGGATCTCTGCCACTGGTTTCTCATAGGCCTCGATCAGAAAATCCCGGAACACCACGCAAAACCGGCTGGCCGAGACCACCAGGCGCCCTGTGTAATACTGATACCCCATCATGGCTAATGCTGTGATCACAATAGCCGCGATCGCACAAAACAATATCACCCTTCCCGCTGACAGACGGACAGATATCCTGTGTTTCCGGTTCGCAGAGATGTAATAAGTCCTTTTGCAAGAGCTGCACTGGTAAAGATACGGATTTTTCCTCTCCAGTTGTCCCCCGCAGGATACACAGAACCTGACATCCCTTTCCTGATTCTGCTGCACGTGGTCCTGTCGTGTCTCCTTGTGTCTATGTATCATCGGGATCCCTCATCCGGCAACTTCAATACTGCTATATGTGACCTGGTCTCCTTCGTCAGCTCCAGACTATCCCCCGGATACTCCGCTACCAGCTCACATTGTTCCGTAAAATCCTCCAGGGTTCCCAACACATCAAACCCAAATCTCTCACTCCGATAGTGCATCGGAATCACCACCCTCGGGCGGATCCGATCCACCAGATGCTTCGCCTGCACCGCGTCAATCGTATAAAAGCCGCCCACAGGAATCATGACCGCATCCAGATCCAAGAGAGCTTTTTCCTGCTCCGGATCCAGATCACATCCCAGATCTCCCAGGTGTGCGATCCGCAAGCTGCCATTATCCAGAATATGGATCCGGTTCTCTCCCCGCAGTGTCCCTCCCTGATCATCATGAAAGGTCGGAATCTCCTTAACCGTAAATGGGCACCCCTCTGCCGGCAGGAGATCCACTGTCTGCACCGCATTATGATCCCCGTGATTATGGCTGCACAACACCAGATTGCCCTTCACCCGCAAAGGCCTCAGGCCCGGTACATACCCATCCTCATAAGGATCAAAAACAACCGCATACCCATCACTCTCCACCTGAAAGCAGGAATGTCCCAGCCAGGTGATCTTCATTGTCTTTTCAGCTTCCATGTTCTCCTCCTCGTCTTTGCCGCACTTTCTTAAAACCATGCCCCTATTTTATCATGATACCCTTTCAATGACAAGCATCCAGAGAAGAGACTTCCATGGCTTCCCTGATGGTCTGCTTTTCTGCTGCTTTTCACAGGGCGGAGTGGGGATCCAAAAGGTACGCCCAAATGAACTGATATTGTTTCACAGATTGGTTTTTTCGATATCGGCAGGTGTCAGCTCTGGAAAATCGTCTCCATAGAAAAAGCCAGAAAAGCAGCACTGCTGCCTCTGGCTCTCTTCTGACTGTTACGGTTCCATCATTCCGGATCCTGTGCAAACAGCACGATCTTTCGTACGCTTCCTATCTCGTCTGTCCATACAAGACAGTCTGAGGCTGCCGTCACATCATTCAGTCTCACCAGATTCCTGGTAAGGTAGGGAAGAATCTCGCAATCCGACGGCACCTGATAGACCGTACCGTCCGTTGCCGTCAGCGTCCAGCTCTCATCTGCCTTCTGCTGCATAGACTTCACCTTCACATAGTCCGGGGCCCGGAAATCCGCGGGAATCTGACAAATCACCATCTCTGCGGTCGTCATCGGCGGCAGGCTCATGGTCATGGCCGGGCCAATATAGGCATAGATAAATTCACCCACCTGGATATCGCTCAGACTGACCGGGAATCCGTTCACTGCATCCAGTACCAAAGAATAGTCCTCACTGATGTTGAGCAGGATTTCTCCCGCTGAGGAAATGCCGGACTGATTGTCAATCCGAATCATCCCTTCCTCCACCCCCAGTACCGGACCCCAGATCCGGATCCTGTCACTGTATACTGCCGACTCCTCGCCCGGCCCGCCTGCACTCTCCTGCTTCCCGGTGCCTGCTAAAATAGTCGGGGACTGTGTCTCATATTCAACGGCTGCCGCAGTTGTCTCAACCTGTTCCCCTGTTTCCTCCTGCGCCCCTGCCTGTGCCAGGCCGACACACCCTAATGCCAATACACCAACACAGCACACTGCTGTCATCATTTTCTTTGTTATCTTTCCCATGATTTGTTTCCTCTCCTTTTCTCGATACTGCTTTTCACTTTTGCAGTCTCCTGCAACAAGCTCAGTATAGCAAAACAACCATGACAAAGCTATTGATAAATGCAGACGTTTCTCTTACAAATTTATTACTCGCGATTCTTCAGAAGCTCTTCAATATCACTGATACAGCCACCGCACACAGTGCCCGCACCGGTCGCCTCCTGTATCTCCTCGATTGTACCTGCACCGGAATTTATCGCGTCTATAATTTCACCGGCCGTTACCCCCATGCAATTGCATACCACTTCGTCACGATCCATCATTTTCTCTCCTTTCTTTGAATCCTTGACCTTTTGACAGAACTCATCGTTCCCTATACGGACATTTCAAAAACGCCGGAAATGTTTCCCACAATAATATAACCACTCTGTCTCCATTTTATCCAAATCCTATCTTTTCATTGACTTTCCCCTCGTCTCTGGTTATTATATTTGATACACACTCTACAACAGGGCGGTCTGCATCGGTTCCGCCAGATGACGCGAACCGGCACGTACCGACCCCTGATTCAATAGAGTGCTCCAATAATATGAGGAGGTACATAATGGAACAATCGAAAGTGTATTTTACTGATTTCCGCACTACTGCTTTCGGAGACGGACTTCCCGCCAAGCTGCAGAAGCTGCTGCGCAAAGCCGGAATCGGCACCATTGACATGGACGGCAAATTTGTCGCTGTCAAGCTGCATTTCGGAGAACTGGGTAACATCAGCTATCTGCGCCCCAATTACGCCCGCGCTGTAGTGGATCTGATTAAAGAGTTGGGCGGAAAGCCATTCCTTACAGACTGCAATACCATGTACCCTGGCAGCCGCAAAAATGCCCTGGAGCACCTGGAATGTGCCTGGCAGAACGGCTTTACCCCGCTGACGGTCGGCTGTCCGGTGATTATCGGTGACGGCCTCAAGGGTACCGATGATATCAGTGTTCCTGTTGTCGGCGGCGAATATGTCTCAGAGGCCAAAATCGGACGTGCTGTCATGGATGCCGATGTGTTCATCAGCCTCACCCATTTCAAGGGCCATGAGATGACTGGCTTCGGAGGCGCCATCAAAAATATCGGTATGGGCTGCGGCTCCCGTGCAGGCAAGACCGAGCAGCACTCTAACGGCAAGCCCCATATTGCGAAAGAGCGCTGCCGCGGATGTCGCCGCTGCCTGCGGGAATGCGCTAACAATGGCCTGGTATTTGATGAAAACACCAAGAAAATGCAGGTCGATCAAGAGCACTGTGTCGGCTGCAGCCGCTGTCTTGGCGCCTGCAACTTTGATGCGATCGAATTCAATGACAGCAACGCCAACTCTATTTTAAACTGCAAGATGGCTGAATACACCAAGGCAGTTGTGGACGGACGTCCCCATTTCCACATTTCTCTGATCGTGGATGTCTCCCCCAACTGTGACTGCCATGGAGAAAATGATACCCCCATCCTGCCTGATATCGGGATGTTTGCCTCCTTTGATCCTCTGGCTCTGGATCAGGCCTGTGCGGATGCCTGCCTGGCTGCCGAGCCCATGCCTCACAGCCAGCTTACCGATCACCTGGCCCAGCCCGGCTTTCAGGACCACCAGGATCATTTCATCAACTCCGCACCGGAGTCCGAGTGGAGGTCCTGCCTGGAACATGCTGAGAAAATCGGTCTCGGCAATCGGGACTATGAGCTAATCCCCCTGTAGCAACAGTTCGGAGAAGCAAAATTTTTCTGATTTTCCTCTTGCAATCTCCGTCCAAACCGACTATAATAGAATCCGTCGTCACTATATCTTGTGTTTCTCTTTTTTGTGATGACTATTTATAGTAATTGACATTTATGCTCTACATGGGAGGTATCCAATGATATTAAAGGTCATCAAACGGAACGGAGAAGAGGTTTCCTTTGAAATTGCCAAAATTAAGAACGCTATCGCCAAGGCCAATCTGGAGATTCCTAAGATTCACCAGCTGAATTCATACCAGATCGACGCCATTGCCGACACGATCGAAAAGCAGCTTCATGAGCTCCCTCATGCTGCTAATGTAGAAGATATACAAGATATGGTGGAAAAGGGCATCATGGAGATGCGCGGCTACGAGGTTGCGCAAAAATATGTCCGCTACCGTTTCAAACGTGAGCTGGCGCGCAAGGCCAACACCACGGATAACGGCATCCTGTCTTTGATTGACCGTATGAATGAGGAGGTCAAGCAGGAAAACTCCAATAAAAATCCGGTGATCAACTCCACGCAGAGAGACTATATGGCTGGTGAAGTCAGTAAGGATCTGACCATGCGTCTTCTTCTGCCGGAGGAGATCGTCCGTGCGCATCAGGCTGGTATCATCCATTTTCATGATTCCGATTATTTTGCCCAGCGCGAACATAACTGTGACCTGATCGATCTGGAGGACATGCTGCAGAACGGAACCGTCATCAGTGAGACCATGATCGAAAAGCCCCACTCCTTTTACACTGCCTGTAATATTACCACGCAGATCGTGGCCCAGGTAGCCAGCAATCAGTACGGCGGGCAGACCTTTACTTTATCACATCTGGCTCCGTTTGTAGAGATCAGCCGCAAAAAGATCCGGGAGAATACCATCAATCTCCGCAAGGAGCTGGGAGAACCTCTGGATGCGCGCATTATTGAGCGAATCACGGAGGAACAGCTCAAGGACGAGATTACCCGCGGAATCCAGACTATCCAGTACCAGCTGATCACCCTCATGACCTGTAACGGACAGGCGCCGTTTGTAACCGTGTTCATGTATCTGGGAGAGGTTCCCGAGGGGCAGACCCGCAATGACCTTGCCATGATCATTGAGGAAGTCATGCGTCAGCGGATGCAGGGAGTAAAGAATCAGCACGGTGTGTGGATTACCCCTGCCTTCCCCAAGCTGATCTATGTACTGGATGAGGACAATATCACTCCAGAGTCCCCCTACTGGTATCTGACTGAGCTTGCTGCCCGGTGTACTGCCAAACGTATGGTTCCGGACTACATTTCCGCCAAGGTTATGAAAGAGCTGAAAAAGGGCGATGTCTATCCCTGTATGGGCTGCCGTTCCTTCCTCACTGTAGAAGACAGCCAGACCAATTCTGACGGCTCCCACAAGTTCTACGGACGATTTAACCAGGGCGTTGTGACGATCAATCTGGTAGATGTCGCCTGTTCCTCAGACGGCGATAAGGATCAATTCTGGCGGATTCTTGATGAACGGCTGGAGCTGTGCCATCGGGCTCTTCGCTGCCGTCACGAACGCCTTCTTGGCACCCCTTCTGATGTGGCGCCCATCTTATGGCAGAATGGCGCCCTGGCCCGCTTGGAAAAGGGGGAACGGATCGACAAGCTTTTGTACAATGGCTATTCCACCATCTCTCTTGGCTATGCCGGCCTCTGTGAGATGACTATGCGTATGATGGGCAAGCCGCATACGGATCCGGAAGCCAAGGAATTCGCTCTCAGCGTCATGCAGCGCCTCAACGACAAATGTGCCGAGTGGAAGGCGGCTGAACATATCAGCTACTCCGTATATGGCACCCCCATGGAGTCCACTACCTACCGCTTTGCCAAATGCCTGCAGAAGCGTTTCGGCATCATTCCGGGCGTGACTGACAAGAATTATATTACCAACAGCTACCATGTGCATGTAAGCGAAGAGATCGACGCCTTCACCAAGCTTAAATTCGAGGCTGATTTCCAGAAGCTGTCTCCGGGCGGAGCCATCAGCTACGTGGAAGTTCCCAATATGCAGCACAATATTCCCGCTGTTTTAAGCGTCATGCAGTTCATCTATGATAATATCATGTACGCAGAGCTGAACACCAAGAGCGATTACTGTGAGTGCTGCGGCTTTGACGGCGAGATTCAGATCGTGGAGGACGAATCCGGCAAGCTGGTCTGGGAGTGCCCCAACTGCGGCAACCGCGACCAGAACAAGCTGACAGTTGCCCGCCGCACCTGCGGCTACATCGGCACCCAGTTCTGGAACCAGGGACGCACCCAGGAGATCCGTGACCGGGTATTGCATTTATAATTTTCTCCAAACCTCTTGGCTGTTGCTTTTCTCAGGACATGGTTCCAAAAGGTACGCCTAGTATGACCCACACCAATTACCATTATGTTTCGCGCAGGATAAATTTTCATCCTGCAAGGCGGAGGAGGGAGGCGATGCGGTGGCATCGTTGACCGACGACAACGAAGCAGGGGGAAATTTAGACAAGCGAAACATATGGTTAATTGGTGTGGGTCATACTAGGAACAAAGGGAGAGCGGCAGCCGTCAGCTCCGGAAAAGAGTTCCCCGGATTGCGGGTTTCGGATGTAGAAACTCTAAGCTTGTAGAAATCTGCTAAAAACAGGAATAAAAATACAGAACTCGCTTCGCTCAAACAGCTGTATTTTTATTCCTAACGCAGATTCCTGCGCGCTAAGAGTTTCTAAACATCCTGCAAACGCAATCCGGGGAACTCTTTTCCGGAGCTGACGGCTGCCGCTCTCCCTTTGTTCCTAGGCTGAATCTTCCTTTTCCTAAATGAAAATGACATGATGCTAGAAACTTGCAATCTAAAGTACCCTTTTCTCGGAGCATAAATCTACCGATCTCGAAAAACATACCGCCTGAAAAGCAATGCGAATCACTATTGTTCACACCTGATATCAGCTAAAGAAACAGTCTTCCCATCTTAAACAACATTCCCCCGTTAATCAATGTCATTCCGTTCATAACTGAGAATATTCAGCCATGGGAAAAGGGAAGAGAAGCCGCTCAAAAGGGTCTGCCACTTTTGACTTTGCAGAGATTTAGAAGTCCTTAAATTCCCGGTTTTTTCGTTTCGCTCTTAGCAAAAATTGGGGATTTTAGGAATTCTTAATCTCGAAACCGGAAAAAGCGGCAGACCCTTTTGAGCGGCTTCTCTTCCCTTTTCCCATGGCGTACCTCTCAGAACCCCGCCCATGAAAAGTAACTCCAGTTTCATTTTTCTGTAAAACTCCCATTTTTCTCCCTTCCCCTTTCTCCTCAAAGGTGGTACAATATTCCCAGGACAAACTGACGAGGAGCTTTCGATTATGGAACACGCTATTATTTTCCATGTACTCGGGATTCCCGAGACTTCCGATGAGGCGGCCATCAAATCCGCCTATCTCAATTTATTAAAAAGCACGAATCCGGAAGACGACCCGGATGGCTTCAAGCGTCTCCGCGAAGCCTATGAGGGTGCCATTGCCTATGCCCGCCAGCCCAAGCAGGAAGAACAAAAGGAGAAAACAGAGATCGAATTCTGGATTGACCGTGTTGACCAGGTTTATCTCGATATCCGCCAGCGACGGCTGCTCCCGCCCTGGCAGGAGTTGCTCTCGGATCCGCTCTGTGAGGATCTGGACACCTCACTCCAGACCAGAGAGGCACTCATGGCATATCTGATGGATCATATCTATCTGCCTCAGGCGGTCTGGCAGCTGCTTGACCATACTTTCCAGATCACAGAAGATCAGGAGAATTTAAAGCAGCAGTTTCCAGAGAACTTTATGAATTATGTGCTCTACTACATAGAGAACGCAGAAGCCATTGATTTTAATCTGTTTCAGGTTGTCAATCCGGAGAATATGGACGCGGACGGCTACATCCGCAACTATCTGGACATCCGACGACAGATCAGCCGGCGGCAGATCGAAGGCTGCCAGACCAAACTGGATGACCTGTCTGCCTTTTCGCTTTATCATCCTTATGAGGATGCCGAGCGGCTGCGGATTCTGACAGATGCCCTGGAAACCTTCCGCAAGGAAAAGCTGGCCCAGCCGGATAATCCGGAGGAAAATGCCCGCATGAAGGCTGAAGGTGCCATCTGTGCCTGTAAGCTCACCGGCACTGCCTCGCCGGACAGCCTCTCCTACTCAGAAGAGGAGGGAAGCAGCCTGCACCAGCTTCTGATACAGGCCGCCCGTCTACTGACCGGACGGTTGGAGGGTACCCCTGGCACGGATGATTATATTCTTCTTTACTGTGCTTATGCCCATTGGGCCTTAGAGGAAAAGGAGGAAGCAGCAAGCCTTTGGCAGCAGCTTTTAGAACGGCTTCCCACCCATTATATGGCTAAATTAGGGATGGTCCGCTATCTCATCGACAAAAAGGACTTTCATGAAGCCAAAGAGCGGATGCTGCAGCTTCTGGACATGGACGGGCAGGACGAGGAGGTTCTGGGGCTGATGAGCTTCACCAATGATGCCCTGATTGCCGAATACCAGGCCTCTCTTGAGGATCCGGAGATCGAGGAAAGTACCCGCAAAAATAACGTCATCGAGCTGGGATGGTGCCTGTTTCAGAATGAACGCCCGGAAGACGCAGTGTCTCTGCTGGACGATTTTACGTTCGATGAGGAGACCGAGTATTCCTATGAGAATCTCTATGGACGTCTTCTTTACCGGATTGACCGTTATTCGGATGCCCTGCCCCATCTCCTGCGCTGGCTTGAGCTGATCCGCCAGACTGTAGATGACGGCTCTGAAGAGAACCGTAAGCGCATTTCCCGGGAATTTCAGGCCTGCCACCTTTTGAGCGGCTGCTACCATGAACTGAAGGATTCTGAACAGGCCCTGCAATATGTCGAAACTGCTGCTTCTACTGCAAAGAATCTTCGGGACAAGCTTGCTGCCATGCAGTACAGAGCCTATCTTCTCTATCAATATAAAGAGTATGAACGCTGCATGGATGCCTGCGATCAGGTCATTCAGGAAGATGAAGGCTATTATCCTGCGTATGTTCAGCGTCAGGAAGCCGCCTATGAGCTACGCAAGGGACAGCAGGTTGTGGATGATTATTATCATGCCATCAACATTTTTGCCGGTCATTATAAGCCATATCTGCTTGCTGCCCAGGTGTTTTTCTATCATGACCAGTTTCAGGATGCCAAGGGCGTCCTGGACCGCGCCAGGGAGAATCAGGTGGAATTCAGCCCCTGTCTTCGACTTTACGAAATCAAGATTCTGCGCAACCTTGCCGACAACCGCGAAGACCGGGACAAGATCTTCCCCCTGGCCACTGCCCTGCTTTCCGAACATGACAACCCGGACACGGATATCGAGGATCTGTCAGAGATCGAATATGAGATCGGTCTGCTCCATTGGGACAATAACGATCTGGCGGATGCCCTCACCCATCTGAGTACAGCCATTGACCAGAACCCCGATCGGATGCAGTATCGCATGATTCGCGGCCATGTTTATCTGGATCACGGCAAATATAAAGCAGCGCTGGCAGATTATAGCGTTGCCAGAAAGCAATATGAGGATTCGGCGGTTCTCCATTATAACATGGGCCTGTGCCAGGAAGCGCTGGGTATGAAGGTACTGGCTGTCGAGTGTTATGAGGAAGCACTGAAATATAAGCAGGTTCATCGGGAAGCCTGTGAGAAGCTGGCGGATTTTTATAAAGAGCGCTATCAGGATCGAAACGATCCCGAGGACTTTAAAAAGGCAATCGCCTACATGGACCGGCAGATTGAGGCCCGCCCCTCCTGCCATGACCTCGTTCACCGCGGATTATTTTACATGCACAATATGGACATTGAGGAAGCAATCCGCGATTTTGAGGAGGCTTTGAAATACGGCCCTGACGAATGGGTCATCTACAACAATATCGGCTGCTGTTATGAACGTCTGGGCGAATTTCAGAAGGCGATCTCGTATTTTGAACAGGCTTTGGAGCATCTGGGAGATAAGAAAAGCCAGCTGCCCTACGGCAATCTGGCCGACTGCTACGAAGCTCTGGGGGACTTTGAAAAGGCGATCGAATGCTACCAGAACAATCTGAAGAATGAACCGGACGACAAAAGCATTTTCAAGGAACTGGGCTTTTTGTACCGTTATCTGGGAGACTATAAGCAGGCAATCAAATATTTCGAAAAGGATCCGGAAAACAAATCCTACTATGCCCGGATCGGGGACGTACAGTATTTGCAAGGCCATACTGCCCGGGCTCTCCTCACCTACAAAAAGGGGGTACAGGCTGCAAAGAAGGATCAGAAGGCGGATCGTTACAGCGACCTTGCCGCCTACTACAAGGATCAGCTTATGGATTTTAAAAAAGCGGAATCCTGTTACCTGAAGGCTTTGGCTATAGAAACGGATCCCGACGAGCTACATGAGCTGGAATGGGAGCTGGCTTCTCTCTGCTTCCGCATGAGACGTTTTAAGGATGCCAGGCTTCATGCTCAGAAGTCCTTAGAGCATTTTGCCCGTACCAAATGGGCCTCTGAGGAGATCTATCTGAACTACCGGCCATACCGCCCGGCCCGCCTGATGCGCCAGGCCTGGATCTATATCTGTCTGGGAGAGACAGAAAAGGGACTGAGCTATTTTCACCAGATGAACGAATGCCTGCGCTGCCGGCAATGCCGCCACCAGGTATGCTTTGAAAGCTATCTGTACCTGGCCATGTATTATGAGGCCATCGAAGATTATGATCAGGCAATCGCCTACTATGAAAAGAGCCTGCAGGCGAATCCCCACAGTATCACTGCCCGGGCTACCCTGACTCACTTACAACGGCAACTGGCAAAGAAAAAATAATACCCATACTGCAGGAAAGGCAAGGGAATGCATCGGAACCGGTAACAGTTCCGATAACCCTTTGAACTGTTACCAAAACTGCAGCATAATGACAGAATAAGAAAGGCAGATTATGATTATTGGAATTGACCTTGGAACCACCAACAGCCTGGTGGCCTATTTTACGGAAAACGGGCCGAAGATCATTCCCAACCGGCTCGGCAAACATTTGACTCCTTCGGTTGTCAGTATTGACGAGGAGGAGCAGGTCTATGTAGGGGAATCGGCAGTGGAGCGCAGCCTTCTGTACCCTGGCAGCGCTGCCTCTGTATTCAAGCGGGACATGGGCAGCAAAAAGCAGTTTCAGCTGCTTCATAAGACATTTCTGGCAGAAGAATTATCCGCCCTGGTGTTGCGTGTCCTCAAGGAGGACGCGGAAAGCTATCTGGGCGAGGAGGTGACAGAAGCCGTCATCAGTGTTCCCGCCTATTTCAACGATCAGCGCCGCAAGGCGACTAAACGAGCCGGGGAGATGGCCGGCTTAAAGGTAGAGCGGATCATCAGTGAGCCAACCGCTGCGGCCATTGCTTATGGCCTGTATCAGAATCCGAATTCCGCCCGCTTTCTCGTGTTCGACCTGGGCGGCGGAACCTTTGATGTCTCCATACTGGAGCTGTTTGACACGATACTCGAGGTGCGGGCTGTAGCCGGAGACAATTTTTTAGGCGGCGAGGATTTCACCGCAGTATTGGAAAATATGTTCTTTGACAAATACCCTCAGCTGGATCGCCTCTCTCTCAATGAGAAGACACTGCGTCATATCCACAAGCAGGCCGAACAGTGCAAGCTGGGCTTTTCTGACAAGCGCGTATCCGTGATGCGCTGCCGTGTGAACGAGGAGACCTATGAACTGGAGATTGATCTGACCAAATATGAGGAAGCCTGCAGTGATCTTCTGGAAAGGATCCGTAAGCCGGTAAAGCGCAGTCTGGCCGATGCGCACGTACGCCTGTCTGATATCGACAAGGTTGTACTGGTAGGCGGAGCCACCAAAAGCCCCATTGTCCGCCGCTTTGTAAGCAAGCTTTTCAAAATGCTTCCGGACACGAATATCAATCCCGATGAAGCCGTGGCTCTGGGCGCTGCGATTCAAGGTGCCATGAAAGAACGCAAGGAAGCGATCCGGGAAGTAATCCTCACTGATGTCTGCCCCTTCACTTTAGGCACCGAGGTGGTTCGGGAATGGGCGGAAAACCGTTATGAGAACGGAGTCTTCTGTCCTATCATTGAGCGCAACACCGTGATTCCGGCCAGCCGCACGGAGCGTCTCTATACGGTCCGTGACAATCAGGATAAGATCCGCGTCAATGTCCTTCAGGGAGAAAGCCGCTTTGCTGCCAACAATCTGTCACTGGGTGAGCTGCTGATCGATGTTCCGGCGGCCAAGGCCGGACAGGAAGCCGTGGATGTCACCTATACCTATGATATCAACTCCCTGTTGGAGGTAGAGGTCAAGGTCGTCTCTAACCAGAATGTGATGAAAAAGGTTTTCTTTGGCAGAGATGTGGATATGACTCCGGAGGAGATCGAGGAACGCTTAAAGACTCTCTCCTATCTGAAAATCCACCCCAGAGACCGGGAGGAGAATAAATATCTGCTGCTGCGGGGGGAGCGTGTCTATGAGGAAAGCCTGGGCGAAGACCGCCTGTTTGTAGAATCTGCGATCCGCAAGTTCGAGAAGGCATTAAACACATACGATCAGGGAATCATTGAAGAAGCCAAGCAGGCATTTAAAGAATTTTTGGAAATGATGGAGGAGCCGTAACCGGCTCCTTTTTCTTTTATAGGAAACGGCAAATATTTTTGTCATTTTCTATCGATCTACTGATATTTCTTACTCATGGAAAAACCCCGTCCCCGTACCTCGCTGACCCGGCTCACCACCATAAAGCTCTCCGGATCAATGGAACGGATGAGCTTTTCCGCCTGCGGAAGCTCACGATTGGAAATAATGCTGAAAACCACCTGTGTTTCCTGATGCAGATAGCCACCCTCCCCATAAAACAGAGTCACTCCCCGATCCAGCTTCTGCAGAATTGCATCCCGCACCTGCTGAGGATAACGGGTAACCACCTTTACCTCTGTCCGTGCTGTTCCCATCAGCATCAGCTTATCCAGTACGATGGTGTATGTCATCACCAGAACGATTCCGTAGAGAAGCTTTTCCGGTGTACTCCAAAAGGCCTGTGTCAGAAGAATGCAGAAATCAAACACATACAGACTCAGCGAAACCGGGATCCGAAAGTAACGGTTCAACACCAGAGGCGGGATATCCATACCTCCTGTAGAGGCGCCTGCACGAATCACAATTCCCAGCGACAGCCCGATCCCCAGACCGGAAAACAAGGTACACAGCAGAATATCCTGTGTTACTACCCAATCTCCCAGAAGCTGATCCCAAAGCTCCAGAGCAGCCGGATAGGTGAAGGTACTGATAATGGTGGTAATCGCAAATGTCCTTCCTAACAGGAAATAGCCGATTACCAGCATCAATACATTAAAAATCAGCACAAAAAGGGATACCGGAATCCCCAGAGCCTGATGTATTGCCAATGCAATTCCGGTTGTTCCCCCTGTCACCAGCCCTGCGGGAAGCAGAAAAAGCTTCACTGTCATTGCATAAAGCAGGTTTCCTGCTACTACCAGCATCAGCAGAATGAATGCATGCGGCAGACTTTGCTTTCCGTTCATATCTGTGTTCTCCTTCTCCTTTTCTATCATTTACAGATCTTCATCCTCAAAAAAATACGCCTGTCAGAGATTTTCCCTGACAGACGTGGATCGAGGCGTTTGCCTAATACCTATTCATTATAATGGGGATACGCCGAAAAGTCAACAACTCAGCCGCAGGATTACTGTTCATGGGGTAGGGTGGGTTTCCAAAAGGTACGCCTTGGAACAGGAGGAGAACCGCAACAGGAAATGGCCTGCAGATGTTTCCGGTTTCGAGATCAAGAATTCCTAAAATTTCTGATTTTTGCAAAAAGCGAAACGCAAATCCACAAACTCGCTCCGCTCAGACAGTGTAGATTTGCGTTTCAATGCAAAACCCAGAAATTTAAGGACTTCTAGCTCTCTGCAAAGTCAACATCTGCAGGCCATTTCCTGTTGCGGTTCTCCTCCTGCTCCAAGGCTGAATATCCCTTTCTTAAATGAACTGACATTATTTCACAGGTTGCTTCTTTCGATGCCGACAAGTGTCAGCCCTTTTTCCAGAGCGTACCTCTCGAACTCCACCCTGCGAAGAGTACGCCCTTTTCTCAGCTTACTGAAATTGTTTCACAAAATAGTTTCTTCAAGGCTGGCAGCTGTCATCCTCAAAGAACACGTTCTTTGAAAGGATGCCTGTTTAGGAAAGGAATATTCAGCCTTGGAGCAAAGGGAGAGCAGCAGCCGTCCGCTCTGGGAAAAAGGTTCCCCGGATTGCGTTTGCAGGATGTTTAGAAACTCGCAATCCGGGGAACCTTTTTCCCAGAGCGGA
>CAJTEM010000048.1 GCA_910575255.1 Lachnospiraceae bacterium
TGCAGGATGTTCATGAGATTATTATGCAATAAATGTGGACGGAAAGCAATACCCCCTCAAAGATTGAGGGGGCAGGGGGAGCTGATGTGCCGAAGGCACTTATTTACTATTCAGTTTTATCTTTAGAAAGGACGGGAAAGAAATGGAACGGAAACGCAAAATCAAGGACGGGCATATCGTGGTGGAAAATCCGCTGTTTCAAGAATTGCCAACGCATGAAGTAACGATAAAATCTGGCAGGACGCTGTATCGCTTTACAGGCAGTTATGACGGGGAAAGGAGCCTGCCCCACAAGGTTTTACGCCTTATGGAGCAGGAAAAGGGCAAAAAAGATGTTGATTAAAAATGCCGGAGCCGATAAAATAGGGGTAAGCAATCCTGTATTAGCAGACTGCCCGCCGATGAAAGGAGCAGAAACTATGTTAAGGCAGTCTGACAAAATTACCGCCCTCTATTGCCGCTTATCACGCGACGACGAATTACAGGGCGACAGCAACAGCATTGTTAATCAAGAGGGCATTTGTCAAGGGGGCTTTCACCCAAAAGATGAAAGCTCCCGACAAACTGGAACTTAGTTTTTATCAACCTTAAATTCTACAGTTCTAAACTCGAAGCCATTTTCCTCTGGCTCTGTTCCGTCTGGCCGCTCAATTCCTAAAGTATCATAATATTCATTTGTAAATGGAATTTGTTCATAGGGGAAATTGCTTTGCAAATCCTTGATATATTCAAACAGGGTATCTATCGGTGCTATATCTATCCCTTTGCGAATTGTACTCAAGACACCTTGCACTTCGGGCCGAACTCTATATTCCTGTTCTTCTGGACTATTAACAAAATCCTCAAACCTTTTTTTGTCCCACCAAATAATCTGTTGCAAAGTATTTGTATTACCAGTGGCGAGTATCAGCCCTAAGAAGTCGCAGAAATTACGGGCAATCGGATAGACATTGTAATCGCAGCAAGTTTCTGGGTTGACGCAGAACACCATATCTCCAAAGCCCTTAATAAAGCAGTAGTGGATGCCATTATCCCAGCCAATGATTTCCGCTCCAATGGGAGTGCAAAAACACGGTGTTTGTGCTCCAGCCTCTAAACCAATCCAGCTACCATCTATCTTCAAGTTTTTATATTTTTCATAAAGTGGGTTCATTTAGATAGATACCTCCATAAGGTAAATTCCCGATTTGTCGAATTGACATTTTCAAAGTATAGCACAAAATCGACCGGCATTCAACCTCATTTTGGGGCATTCACCAAAGTTGCAAGCAGTGTCTTTGTTCCCACAAAGACTCGAAACTGCGATTTCCGGCGTTGCCGAAAACCGCAGTTTCTGCTTGTTGGGGTCGTACCCCAAACCCCGTGAACAGCCCAGTGGCCGGGGCTGGCTGCGCATTCGTTTCACGAACGTTGTATTGCCCGACAAAGTGAAAACGGGCAGGAGCAGCACCCATCAGAACACTGGAGAACGGCAGCACCAGACTTGCCCGGCAAAAGAAAATTGGCGTACCAGCAACCAGACTATGAAGCTGGATGCGCATCCGGCGGGCCTCCCTGGTCGAGCGCACGAATGCCGCAAGCAGTACCGCCGCCCGCTTGCGGGTGGTGAGTAAGTGCGCCTTTGCCGGGGGCCTGTAACAAGGAAGAGGGTATCCAGGTCAACCCCGGACACCCCCGCATCGGCCTGGTCTGTCACCGCCCTTCCAGCCTGTGCCACTTACCACAAATGAGCCGCCAGCCATATGTATTTGGTGGCAGAAACCACCCTTTACATATTACCTCTCAAAAGGCAATTTTAAGTAAATACGCAAAAGAAAATCATTTCTCAAATACTGCGTTTTTCGTGGACGACGGATACTCTGGAACGAACTTCAACCGTCCGAGTTGGAGCGAACTTCTGGAACGGATTGAAAACGGAGAAGTGGCGACGCTGATTGTCAAAGATATGTCGCGGCTTGGACGTGATTATCTGAAAGTGGGATTTTATACCGAAATCCTGTTCGTGGAAAAAGGAGTGCGGTTTATCGCTATCATCAACGAATGGTACGCAAAAGATACAAGCAAGAAAATCCGCGCTGTGATGAAGTCCAAAGGAGAAGCGGGCGAGCACCTTTGCACCAACCCGCCCTATGGGTACAGGAAAGACCCTGATAACAGAAAACGGTGGATTGTGGACGGAGAAGCCGCCGAAGTAGTCAAGCGGATATTTGCCCTTTGTCTGGACGGTTACGGACCGTCGCAGATTGCCCGTATTCTGAAAGAGGATAAAGTCATAACGCCGACAATCCATTTTCAGCAGACAGGCAGGGCAACGAGAAACGCGCCGCCGGACAATCCCTATAACTGGACGGGCGATACCATAGCCGACATTTTGGAGCGTCCAGAATATCAAGGGCATACGGTAAACTTCAAGACCTATAAGCAGTCCTACAAAAGCAAGAAAACCTGTTACAATCCAGAGGAAAAATGGCTTGTGTTTGAGAATACCCACGAAGCAATCATTGACGCCGACACATGGGCGAGGGTGCAGGAACTACGGAAAAACAAACGACGCCCGACGAGGACAGGAAAGACAAATATGTTTTCCGGCATTGTGCGCTGTGCCGATTGCGGCGAAAAGCTGTATTACTGCACAAGCAAGAACTTTGAAGCAAGACAAGACCATTTTGTTTGCTCTACTTCAAGGCTCAAGGGGAAAGAGATTTGCTCTACTCATTTTATCCGCGCCGTTGTCTTGGAACAGGGCGTACTCGCTCACATGAGATTGACGATTGCCTGTGTCGCTAACCACGAAGAACAATTCCGAAAAGCTATGGGTGCGAAGCAGAAAGCCGAAGCGAAAAAGGAACTGGCGGCGAAGCGGCGGCAACTAACGCAAGCGGAACGCCGGATAGAAGAACTTGACCGATTATTCAAGCGTATTTACGAGGACAACGTAGGCGGAAAACTATCTGACAGCAGATTTCAAATGCTCTCCGACGATTACGAGCAGGAGCAGGAAGAACTGCGGAAAAGCTGTTGCGATTGAATGAAGAAATTAGCGAACAGGAAGAACAAACAGAGGACATTGACAGGTTCATCAGCAAAGTACGGAAATATCTTGACTTGGACGAGTTGACACCCTCTGTCTTAAACGACATGGTAAAGGCGGTGTACGTTCACGCGCCGGATAAATCAAAGGGGCATAGGGAACAGCAGATTGACATTTCCTATGACCTTGTGGGAATACTCCCCGCGTCTTTACTGAATGACCTGCAAAATGGAGAAACGGCATAGCCTGCAAGCTACGCCGTTTCCCGGAAACATTTCTAATACTGTCTTATGAGTGCTGCCCTAAAGGGCTGCTTTTTGACGGTTCTGTGAGGATTTATTTTTTCTCCACCTTATCAGCGCTGATCTCCTTGTCGGTGATTGTACCGGTGTAGAAGATCTGCAGGGTGTCGCCGGTGCTGTAAGCAGAGAAATCAATATCGTCGGAGACAAAGGTGTAAAAGTCGCCTTCGGCAGATTCCAATACGATGTTATCTTCTTCGTTCTGGGCCACCTTACCGATAAAGGCACTCAGCTCAGCCTCTGCGGTATCATAGGAATCCTCCGTCACAACCTTGGTAGCCATAGCATCGTCATCCAGGTCACCGATATAGGTAACAGTAGCTTCGCTGTCGGCCTTGATTCCTTCTTTGGATACGATATAGGCATTGGCAATGCTGAGAGTATAGCTTTCTCCCTCTTCCAGCTCCAGAGTGAGGGTGGTATCCGTGATCTCTGTGACTTTGCCGGTAGCGGACGGATCGGCATTCTGGCCAATGACGGACTCCAGAACCTCCAGAGCGATTACCGGAACCGGATCCTCAGTGGTCTCATAAGGGAAAATAATGTCTACCAGATCGCCTTCTGCGAAGGGGAATTCCTGTGTGATCTCTGCTTTGGAGAGATCATAATTCTTCTCACTGTCATCGTCATCGCTTCTGACGGTCAGGATGTCACCGTCAATAGCCGTAATTTCTCCGGTGATGGAGTCCTCCTCCACATCTTCCTCCTCCCCTTGTTCCTCTTCCTCCTGGCTCTCTGTCTCTGTGACAGCTTCTGTGGAAGCCTCGGCAGAGGGGGCAGCCGTGGTGGCAGTGTCCTTGCCTGTGGAAGAACAGGCGGCCGTGCCCAGCATGATGGCGAGCATGGCAATAGCTAGTGTTGTTTTTTTCATAATTGCAAATCACTCCTCTTGTGAAAATTCGGTTAACCGTCTCCATAAAGGAAACGACTGCTGCAAACAAGAGTTTACTACAAATGAAAGGAAAAAACTATTGAATTTTTATTAAATTTCGCTTAGACTGTGAATATTCTGTGAAACTCATCTGAATGAACCGGAATATAAGGGGATGAAGACAAGGAAGGCAGATGCTTTACCTATCAGGTTCTGACTATAACAGCCATAGGTTTTTGCTACTTGACCTTACCAGAAAAGAAGATTATGATAAAAAGAAAAAGCAGGAACGTGAGAAAAGCGGGAAGGCGGTATTTTTCTTATGGAAAGATACAAAAGATTAGGCATCATATTTTATATTATGGCAAAAATCGGGCTGTTTACCTTTGGCGGAGGCTGGAGCATTATTGCACAGATGCAGAATGAGTTTGTGGATAAAAGAAGGTGGCTGACAGAGGAGCAGGTGGTGGATTACATGTCGCTGGCCAAGTCCTTTCCAGGGGTAATGATTATCAATATGTCGGTATTTTGCGGATATACGATGGCAGGGATTCCGGGAGCCGTGCTCGCAGCAGTCGGACTTTCCGCCCCGGCTTTGGCGGCGATTGCGTTGGTAACTTATTTTTACTCTTCTCTGCGGGATAATGTCTGGGTGGCGAAGATTTTATGCGGAGTGCGCAGCGTGGTAGTGCCGATCATCATCAGTGCCTGTATCAAGTTAAAGAAGACGGCGCTTCAGGGGAAATCTGCCTATGCGATTCTGGCAGTTTCCTTTTTCGTCTGCGTGCTGACAGGAGTGAATAAGCTTTTGGTGGTGGCAGCGGCTCTGGTGGCAGGGCTTTTGATATGGAGAGGAGAGATTCCGGATGACATGTCTTAGACTGTTTCTGTCCTTTATGAAGATTGGTTTCTGCAGCTTCGGCGGTATGACCATGATTCCGGTTATCAATGACGAAGTCTTGAAATATGGCTGGATGACTTCGGCAGAAGTTATGGATATCGTGGCTGTTGCCGAGATGACACCGGGCTCTTTGGGAATCAACTGCGCAACCTTTGTGGGACTGCGTACGGCCGGGGCAATCGGCGCTTTGTGTGCCAGCCTGGGTGTGATGATGCCTTCTCTGACCCTTTCCATGATGGCGGCACACTTTATTTTACGATTGAAGGGCAACCGGATCCTGGAAAGCGCCATGCGTGGGGTCCGCCCGGCCAGCATGGGAATGCTGGCAGCAGCGGCCGTGACACTGGCAGTTACCACATTTCTGCCAGACGGCAATACCATTGCCTGGAATATGATATTGATTGCAGTGATCAGCGGCGTTATTCTGATTAAGGGAAAGCTGTCGATTCCCAAGACGATCTTGATTGCGGCTGTTCTGGGGTTGATATTGGGATGATGTTCCGGAAGGTACGCTCAGACAGCTGTATTTTTGCTCCTGACGCAGATTTCTGCGAGCTAAGAGTTTCAAGGCGCACCTTCTGGAACCTCACCCCACCCCTTGAAAAAAACTATGTAATAGAATTTTAATAATTTTTCTTTCCTCCCATATCGAAAAGACAGGAAAAGTGTGGTATAATGTCCACGAAAGCGAAGAGCAGTGCGGAAAAATTCAGGCGGAAAGCAGCGTTGTGCTCGCACAAAAGCGGCTTTCCGCCTGAATTTTTCCATAGGGCCGAAGGCCCGTGAGCGAGCCAAAGGCGAGCGCACTGCGGAGTACCCCAGCGCAACTCTCCCTCAGCCAGGCCCAAAGCGGCCCCTGGCAGAGAGTCCATCGCAACCTGCCTCCGCAGAGGCGAAAAACAAAAAACAGATATCCCTTTCCCAAGGAGAAAGCAATGTCCGATAAAAAAGACCATTATATCAAAGACTATACAAAGGTTCTCAACAAATCCCGCAAAAGAAGAAAACGCATTCCTGACCGTCGCCATATCCTTGTGGCTGTCGGCGCTGTTGTCGTATTTACTTCCGCCGTTCTTGCCGGGCGGGCCGTGGTCGCCCGGCGTCAGCAAGCCGAAGAGCAGGAGGCTGTTGCGGCGGATCAGGAATCTGTTCCTGAGACGACAATTGCCATTGAGTCTACCCTGTCTGCCGAAGAGCAGCAGCGTCAGCAGATTCTCAAAGAAAAGCAGGAGGTGGTAGATTCCTATAATAATCTGGGGCTGGTTCAGGTAGCAGGTTATCTGAATGTTCGGGAGTCTCCCGGATCTAATGGGAAGATCATTGGAAAGCTGCAGCAAAACAGTGCCTGTGAGATTCTGGACACGGATGGAGAATGGTGTCACATTACCTCTGGCGGAATTGAGGGATATATTCATAACCGCTACGTGATCAGCGGAACAGAGGCCCGCCAGGCGGCGATATCACAGGTAGAGCAGATGGCGGAGGTGAATACGGAAAAACTGAATATCCGTTCCGAACCGAATCGGGAGGATGCGGCGAATGTAGTGGCACAGGCATTGATTCATGAGCGATATCCTGTGCTGGAGGAGCTGGACGGATGGATTCGGATAGAGGAAGGATATATTTCTACGGATTATGTGACGGTAAAATATGCATTGAATGAGGCGCGGAAGCTGGATCTGAGGACCATGGCGCTGAACCAGTATGATCATCTGGTGATTTCCAAGGTCGACAGCTATCTGAATATCCGAAGCAGCCCGGAGACTGGGGATGACACGAATGTAATCGGTAAATTCCCAGGAAAAGCGGCAGGAGAGATCCTTGAAACCCTGGATGGCTGGTATAAGGTAAAATCGGGTGCGATTACCGGTTATGTTACTGCGGACCCAGAGCTTGTGGCAGTGGGGCAGGAGGCCAGGGATCTGGCGCTGGAATCAGCAACATTGATGGCAATTGTCAATACAGACCGTCTGAATGTCCGTTCCGAGCCTACGACAAGCGCCCGGATTTGGACCCAGATCTCAAAAGAGGACCGCTATTCCGTGCTGGATCAGATGGACGGCTGGGTTCAGATTGAGCTGGATACCGGCGACAGTGAGGACGGAGAGGCTTCGGACAAGGCCTTTATTGCCACCCGTGATAATAATGTCGAGGTGCGTTATGCCTTGACGGAGGCGATTAAGTTCTCACCGGTGGAGGAGCGGGCGAATCAGCAGGCAGCTCTGCGCGGCAAGGTGGTCAATTATGCACTGCAGTTTGTGGGCAACCGCTATGTCTGGGGAGGAACGAATCCCAACACCGGGGCGGATTGCTCGGGATTTGTCCAGTATGTGCTGCGGAATGCTGCCGGGGTAAGTCTGCCGAGAACCTCCAGAGAGCAGGCAAAGGCAGGACGGGCAGTCACTGCCAGTGAGATGTTGCCGGGTGACCTGATTTTTTATACCAACAGCAGCGGCGTGGTGAACCATGTGGCAATGTATATCGGTAACGGACAGATTGTCCATGCGGCCAGCCGCAGGAGCGGAATTAAGATTTCTACCTGGAACTACCGGAGGCCGAAGACGATACGGAGATTTTTGGATTGATAAAAGAGAAGAGAAATCACAAAAAGAGAGCTGCTTTGACAGTTCTCTTTTTGTGATTAGTAAAAACAGCCCATAAGTTTTTTGTTATATATGGCATAAGTGCACAATTATACAAAACAAAACAATGATAAAAATGTAAAAAACGCACAAAAAACGCTTGCCATTTTTCGAGAAAGTGTTTATAATAAAATACATAAAGCCTGTGAGCGGGAAAAAGAGGAAAACACAGGCAAAATAACAAAAAGGAGAATAAAGAGTATGAAGAAAAAACTGTTGGCATTGACGATGGCAGCTGCAATGGCAGTTACGGCCCTGGCCGGCTGCGGCAATTCCGGTTCTTCGGGAGGTTCCGCGGATAACGGGGAATGGAAGTGGGAAAGAAAGGTTGAGATCATCTGTCCATGGGGGACCGGCGGCGGCGCGGACACTACAGTCAGGACCTTTGCCACAGCACTGGAGAAAGAGCTTGGCGTTTCAGTAGTAGTGAATAACAAGTCCGGTGCGGGCGGTGTTACTGGTGTGGAATTTGCCTGCAGCCAGCCGGCAGACGGCTATACTTATCTGATGTGTACCCCGTCCCCGATGCTGGCACAGATTTCCGGGGCTACGGATTATGATGTATACGGCAAGATCAATCCGCTGTGCCAGATGGTGCATGACTGTAATATTTTCGTAACCGGAGCTTCTTCGCCTTATAATAATTATCAGGAACTGACTGATTACATAGCAGCAAACCCAGGCAAGGTAAAATGCGGCGTCATGACGATCACGGGTCTGGATGCTGCCTGCGTAGAAGCCGGCTTTGGCGGCACGGTTGAGCCGGTTGCCTATACCGAAGGTTCTCAGCTGAATGCAGATGTAATCGGCGGACATGTGGATCTGGCCTGTGTAGGGCCGGCTGAGGTTTCCGCGATGATCGCTTCCGGCGACATGAAGGTGATTCTGTCCTGTACGGAGGAAAGACTGAGCCTGGCAGGCATGGAGAATGTAGAATGTGCAAAGGAAGTGGGGCTGGACTGCTTCTTCGGGCCGTCCCGCGGGATCTTCTATACCGAGGGGACGCCGGAAGCTGCAATCAAGGCATTTGAGGCTGCAGCCGAGAAGGCAATTGCCAGTGACGATTTCCAGAACTGGGCAAAGCAGGAGGGGCTGGATCAGAGACAGGGCTGGATGAATATGGCTGATTTCAAGGCTGCCTGGGATGCGGATTATAAGGATCTGACTGAGTTGTTCGGAAAATAAAATAACTGGTCATTCTAAAATCAGACAGAGACTTGAGAAGAATCGGGGAAGGCAGCGGCTTTCCCCGAAATGATAACAGCTGCGGTGTGAGAGAGGCTGGTGCCTGTCATTTTCTGCCGCACATCGCGGCGGTATCTTTTCTAAGGAAAAATGAATAACATAGAAAGGTGGTAGGAATAAGTTGGATATAATTTTTTCCCTTATCTTAGCGATATTTTGTGTCTACTGCTTTTTCCTGGTAGGAGCAGAATCTCCTGCATCGACTCCCACAGAGCTGGGGGCGGCTTTCTGGCCGAGGATTATTCTGGTACTGATGATTATCCTTTTGGTGGTAAATATTGTCAACAGTCTGAAAGCGCAGAAGGAAAATAAAAGCAGCCTTTTGGGTGAAATGAATCTGGGCGGATTTTTTAAGAGCAAGCTGTTTGTCGGCATGATCCTGGTAGCAGTGATGGCGCTTTTCATGTCTGTGATCGGATTTATGCCAGACTGTCTGTTGTTCCTGATTGCCTATGGCTTTTTGCTGGGCGAGAGAAGGATTCCGCTTCTGGTGATCCGTTCGCTGGCGATTACGGCGGTTCTCTATGTGATCTTTCAGGGAGCGCTGGATATCATGCTGGCCCGCGGCGTGGGCCCGTTCCGTGAGTTTGCCTTGTTCTTCGAGATGCTGCTGCCATTTTAAAAAGGAGGTGTAACGTATGTTTAGTACATTATTTACTGGTTTAAAAATCGTTTTTACACCTTCTACTTTCCTGTTGATTACTGCAGGAACGATATTAGGTGTTATTTTTGGCGCCATGCCGGGAGTCAGTGCATCTATGGCAGTGGCTCTGGCGCTGCCTTTTGCCTATGCGATGAATCCGGTGATTGCCATTGCCTTTTTGGTTGCAGTGTATTGTGCATCGATTACCGGCGGCGGCATTACGGCGATTCTGTTTCGGATTCCGGGAACCCCTTCCAGCGCACCGACGACCTTTGATGGTTACCCGATGGCGCAGCGGGGAGAGGCAGGAAAGGCATTGGGCTTTTCTCTGGTGGCTTCTGCAGTGGGCGGCCTGATTGCAGCATTTGCGATGGCGTTGATTTCTCCGCAGCTTTCTGCAGTGGCGCTGAAATTCGGCCCGTCCGAGCTGTTTGCCGTATCCTTTCTGGGACTTTCTGTTCTGTCCTGCCTGGACAGCGGCAATATCGTAAAAACATTGATTTCCGGCTTACTGGGTCTTCTTCTGGCCTGTGTAGGTATGGATCCGATGCTGGGAATCGCACGTTTTACCTGGGGGAATTCCACTCTGCTTTCCGGTATTGAGATGATACCTGTAATGATTGGTCTGTTTGCGGTTACCGAGGTGCTGAAGCAGACCGTGAAACAGAAGAAGATCGACGGGGCGGAGGAGTCTGAGAGCAATGGTAAGATGAAGACGGTATTGCCCAGCTTTGTGGAATTGTGGGAGACCAAGATTACCATGCTGCGTGCTTCCATTCTGGGCACGGTAGTAGGAATTCTGCCAGGAGCCGGCGCTACGATTGCTTCCTTCCTGTCCTATGCGATTGAGAAAAAAGTTTCCAAGCATCCGGAGAAGCTGGGAACCGGCATCCCGGATGGAATTGTGGCATCTGAGGCAGCCAATAATGCGGCTACCGGCGGATCCATGGTTCCGCTGCTTTCTCTGGGCATCCCCGGAGGAAACGCGGCCGCGATCATGATGACGGCACTGGTGATCAAGGGAGTACAGATCGGCCCGATGCTGATCAAGACACAGCCAGAATACCTGGCCAGCGTATTTGGCTCTATGCTGCTGACGAATATCGTTATGGTTATCGTGGCCATGGGCGTGGCAAAAGTATTTGCCAAGATTCTGGCAGTGCCCTACAGTGTTCTGGGTCCGGTGATCGTCATGCTGGCGGCAATCGGCGCCTATGCATTGAATAACAATACCGGTGATGTGGTTCTGATGGCAGGCGCCGGTATTATCGGTTATATGTTTGTCAAGCTGGGATATAACTCAGCGGCTCTGGTTCTGGGCCTGGTCCTGGGCCAGATGTGCGAATCGAACTTCCGCCGTGCCTATACTTTGACCAACGGCAGCCTGGTTCAGATTTTTACAAAGCCAATCACAGCGGTGATTATGACAGCTTGCGTGATTATGCTGCTGTATCCGTTTGTGAAGCCGTTTATTGCAAAGAAAAAGGAAGCATAAGCATTCGGGTGCTATAGCAGGCGCGAATGCAGAAAGGCAGCGCGGCCAACCGTGCTGCCTTTTGTTTCAATAGAAGAGTGTCCTGTGAATGTGTTTACAGAAAAGGATTCTCTGCCTCTGAAAGGATGCTGATAAAGTCGCGCATGTATTTAGCGAGATAAAGATCCTTGCGGTGGCAGATATAGCAATGCCGTTTGCTGTCAATGTCCTTTAGCGGATAGATATGGGCCTGGGAGCGGAAACGGTCGTCCTTTTCAATATAGTTGAGCGGACAGATCATGACAGCGTTGCAGGCAATGGTAACCTTTTTTTCGATCTCAATGCTGGCAGTCTCCAGAAGAATCTTAGGGGAAATGTTGTGGGATACGAAAAGACTGTCCTGAATTACCCTTACACTATGGCCGATCTTATTGGAGATAAAATTCTCGTTCCTGGCCTCCAGGATGGAGATGGGGGTTCCATTGGGAATACGGCGGGCAAGCTCGGTGTTTTTGCTGGTAAGAAGAACAAGCTCTTCATTTTCCACCAGGATATACTGGAGTTCTTCATGGCGGGGGACCGTGGTCATACAGGTGATATCCACCTTGCCCTCCAAAAGAAGCTTTTCTGTTTCAGTAGAACCGGATTCGATCAGTTCGATATCCACATGGGGGTATCGGGCAAAGAACTTGGGCAGGACATATGGAAGCACCTGCATGCCGCGCTGAATCGGGATCCCGAGCCGGAATTTGCCGTGATCTTCCTGGACGATCTCTTCGATCTCTTTTTTCAGGTTTTCGTTGATGGTGAGAACCTGTCTGGCAGCGTCAATATAGCGTTGTCCGGCGTAGGTAAGTGTAATCGGATCCGTATTGCGGTTGAAGATCGGTGCGCCCAGATTGTTCTCTACCAGCTTGATCATCTGACTTAAAGAAGGCTGAGAGATATAGAGCTTTCGGGCCGCATTGGTAATACTGCCTTCCTGCAATACTGTCAGCATATACTGTGCATGTTTGATATTCATGTGTTGCCCCCCTTTTATGTTAGGGAGCACCCGCGGAAATTCCCTTGTATCCATCTTTGCGGCTGATTTTCCGCCAGAAGCACTCCACGTACGCCTCATAAATATGCGTGCTTCTGAAAAAACATCTCACAAATCTGGACACAAAGGGTTTCCGAGAGTACTCTTAGGTACCGGCATCTGTTACTTTGCCTTATCTGCCGGGTTAAAAATATACCGGAATTTTTTTAATGATAACATAAGACGGGAAGAATAGCAAAGGGAATAAGATTTTACCTATTTCCTGTATAATTATATATGTATTTGAATAATAGGGCTGAAAGTGATACACTTTTATCAGCAAAACTTATCGATAGGAGGAGGACGGATATGGAGATTAAGAAAGCCGCAATGGCGGGTACTCTTGAGTCCAGTGATGCGCAGGTCACGGTGGAGCCAGGGAACGGCACAATTGAGCTTTCTATAGAAAGCAGTGTCATTCATCAGTTTGGAAAGCAGATTCGGGCAACGATCCTGGAGACACTGGGACGGTTAGAGGTGGATGATGCCAAGGTGACTGTGGTGGACAAGGGGGCACTGGACTGTACCTTGAAGGCGCGTGTGGAGTGTGCGGTGTATCGTTCCAATGGCATGACAGAAGATCTTCCCTGGGGAGGTGTAATCAGATGAGCCATCCATATAAAAAGAGATTAAGACGTTCCATGATGTTTTTGAATTGTCAGAAGCCGGGATTGATCAAAGATCCCTATATCTATAAGCCGGATTCCATTATGCTGGATTTGGAGGATGCGGTGGCGGAGAACCAGAAGGATGCGGCCAGATATTCCCTGTTCCATGCACTGAAGGAGATTGATTACCGCGGTGTGGAGCGGGTGGTGCGGATCAACGGACTGGATACGCCCCACTGGAGGGAGGATATCCGGGTATGTGTGGCAGGGGGAGCGGATACAATCCGGATTGCCAAGACAGAGAGTGCAAAGGATGTCCATACCGTGGAAGAGTATGTGCTGGCGGCTGAGAGGGAGTTTGGCAGGCCGGAGGGATCCACCCTCCTGATGGCAGCCCTGGAGTCCTGCAGGGGTGTACTGCATGCCCTGGAGGTCTGTGAGTCTTCAGACCGCCTGATCGGGATTGCATTAAGCGGCGGCGACTACACAAAGGATCTGCAGACCGTGATCACAGGGACCGGTGTGGAACTGCAGGGAGCCCGCCAGCAGATGATTATTGCGGCACGGGCCGCCGGAGTTCAGTGCTGGGATACGGTATTTACCAATCTGGATGCCATGGATGTGTTTGAGGAAGAGGTGCGGATGATCAAGATGATGGGATTTGACGGCAAATCCCTGGTGAATCCGCGGCAGATCGATGTGGTTCACAAAATATTTACTCCGAGCCAGAAGGAGATCATTTTCGCAGAGAAGGTTGTGAGGGAGATTGAGGAGAAGAAGGCATTGGGGATTGGTGTATTTACTGTGGACGGCAAGATGATTGATATTGCGTTCTACGACGGAGCAAAGAGGACAATCGCATTAGCGAAGGCATCAGGCGTTTATGAGGGGGATCTGTAAGATGATAAATGCAGTAGGTAGAGAAATCCCGGAAGAAGTATTGAAGGCAACCGGCAAGGAGGCGTTTAAAGGCGCTTACGCCTATGACAATTATGAATATACCAAGGCAGCTCCCAAAGCCAGGACCATGATGGACCCAAAGCGGAGCAAGATGGTGGAGAATATCCATGAGGCTCTGGTAAAAAGTGAGATCAAAGACGGAATGACCATTTCCTTCCACCATCATTTCCGTGAAGGAGATTATGTGGTCAATATGGTGATGGAGGAGATCCATAAGATGGGAATCAAAGGACTGACTATCTGCGCCAGTTCTTTGGGAAAAGCCAATGACCCGATTGTTCCTTACATTGACGACGGGACGATCGTGGGAATCCAGTCCTCCGGGGTGAGGGGGAAGATCGGTGAGGCGATTTCTACCGGAAGGCTGCGGGATCTGGCGATCATGCGTTCCCACGGAGGCAGGGTGCGGGCGATTGAATCGGGTGAGGTTCATATCGACATTGCCTTTATCGGTGCGCCGACCTGTGATGAGTATGGTAATATGAAGGCCAACGGCGGCAAGAGCGACTGCGGTGTACTGTCCTATGCCATGGTGGATGCTCAGTATGCAGACAAAGTGGTGGCGATTACGGATTGTCTGGTTCCGTTTCCGAATATTCCTGCCAGTATTTCCATGACACAGGTGGATTTTGTGTGTGTGGTGGATGAGATCGGAAATCCGGCGAAAATCGCCACAGGGGCGGCAAAGCCCACCACGGATGTGCGAAAGATTATGATGGCGGATTACTGTACCCGGTTTGTGATCAATACCCCTTATTTTAAGGAGGGCTTTTCCTACCAGACAGGGGTGGGGGGCGCGTCCATCGCTTCCACCATCTCCCTGGGGAAGATCATGGAGGAGAGGGGCATCCACATGGGACTGGGCCTGGGGGGCATTACCACGCCTATGTGCAATCTGCTGGCCAAGGGGCTGATTCATAAGATTGTGGATACCCAGGATTTTGACATGGGAGCCATTGAATCCATCAAGTCGAATCCCAATCATATCGAGATCTCGGCTTCCGAGTATGCCGATCCTTTTAATAAAGGAGCTTATGTCAATAAGCTGGATTTCGTGATTCTGGCTTCCCTGGAGGTAGATGTGAACTTTAACTGCAATGTGGTGGTGGGGTCTGACGGAATGATTACCGGCGCCCAGGGAGGCCATCCGGATACGGCCGCAGGGGCGAAGTGCACCATCGTGATCGCCCCCCTTTTGCAGGGAAGGATTCCGGCGATCTGTACGAATGTGACTACTGTGACCACGCCGGGAGAAACGGTGGATGTGGTAATCACGGATTATGGGATTGCCATCAATCCCAGAAGGCAGGATCTGATCGAGTGCATGAAGGATGTGAAGCTGCCTTTCTGCACCATCGAGGAGCTGAGGGATAAAGCATATGCCATTGTAGGCGAGCCGGATCCGGTGCAGTTTGGAGAGCGGGTCGTGGGGATTATTGAGAGCCGGGACGGGACGGTGCTGGATGTGGTGAGAGAGATTAAGGAGTATGAGTTTGCAGAGTAAGTCGGACAGGAATTGAAAAAAGAGAACCCGCTGCCGGAAGTGATTTCGGTGGGCGGGTTCTTTTTTATTTTTTATATGCCATTAATTGAAAGAAGAAGCGAGGTAGCCCTTGGAGATAAGAATGTGCTCGTCTGTCTCAGTGGCAGGGGTAAAACCTTTTTGAATAAGAGTCTGGACATACATTTTGTTGTAATTTAAAGCAAAATAAAAGGTAGAATATCCCCAATAGGCATAAATAGGCAGAATGGGTATCAAAATGTTTGACAGACCAAAAGCAAAGACAATACCCAATTAGGATGTCCTGAAGGATACGGATGATCGGGAGGCAAAGGAAAAGCTGGATGCAGCTGTTCAGAGAGTGGCAGAAGCTTATCGTGTCATCGTGGTTGGAGAAGAGGGAGCAGGAAGGACATCTCTTTTAGAATATGTGTTTATGCAGCCGGATTCTGGCAGGAAGAGAGGCATGAACAGAAAGACTCACGGGGTTGAGGAAATTCGTTTCGGTGCAGCAGAAGCGAAGATGAGAGTGAATGATTATCTCACAAGGCGGTTTTCTACAGACCGGGGATTGGAGGGACTTGTACTTACGGATGTCGGTGAGGAGAACTTCTATACGGATCCCAGGGTGACGGCAATGGCGGAGGATGCACAGGCAGTTCTGGCGGTTTTTTCTTCGGAAAATATTCAGAATCCGAAGGTTTGGAGCTTTTTAGAACGTTATTGTCCGGAAAAAAACCGTCTGCGTGTTAAATAAATCGGATTTGTATCCGCGGGAGATGATTGAAAAAAAGCAAAGACGGTTGCAGGGATACATGGAGGAGGCAAAAATTCAGGCATCCATGTTTGTTGTCTCCCTGAAGGGAGAGAAAGAAACAGAAGGTCTGGAAGGGCTGCGATGCTATATCAGAGAGGAGTTACTGGGGAAAAATCCGGTCATGGAACGATACGGAGCAAATATTATGATGGTGTCCTCCCTGCTTCAGGAGTTAAAGACATCCTTTGAACAGCGTCAGCTCCAATATGCGGAGGATCACCGGATTTTGCTGTATATGGATGAGAAAATGGACGGTTTCTATCGACAGCAGCAGGACAAGGTGAAGCATCTGAAATCCGAGGTTTTTTCTGTGATCAGGCAGGAAATAGACAGTTATCGCGAATGCATCATTAAAAAGCTGGATCCCAAGAAGCTGCAAAATGATATGGATGTCAGCGATAAGAGAGCATTTAAAGAATGGTTGCAGCATGAACTGGAAAAGCGTGAACGGATTTTGAAGCAAAAAGTCCAGGATCAGACACAACGGGTAATGCGCTGGTATTATGATGACCTGGCAGCTGTGTATGAGGAAGTTACAGGACGTCTGAACGGAAGAAAACATTATATTGGGCTGGATGACCGATTTTATGGATCCATGCAAAAGGGAAAGCAGGAAATTGTGAGTCAGACCGTTGAGGTGGCACAGTCCTCTAAAGAGCAGTTTTCGAGTCTTTCTCAGGTCACAGAAGAGTTTTACCAAAAAGTAAAAGGAGAAACGGAACGTTACGACCGGATGAAACGGGTATCGGCTATGGTGGGAAGTGTCCTGTCCGGAGGAGCGGCTGCTTTGGGGTTGCAGACAGTGGGAGCAGCAGCGGTTGCGGGTACATCCGGGACAGCGGCAGCAGTTGGACTGGCTTCTTCTATGCTGCCTATCATGGGAGCTGTGGTAGTAGGAACAGCGGGGATCTATGCAGGAATGCAGCTTTTTGAGTGTTTTTATGGCGGACATTTTGAAAAAAACATGGAAAAGCACATTGCTGACTTCCGGAAGAGCGTAGAAGAAATCAAGGAAACAATGATTTCTCAGGTAGGAGAGCAGATGGAGCAGGTTTTCGGACAGATGCTTGGCAATGTGGATAAGGCTTTTTTACCATTCCGCGCCACCACGAATATTGACAGCAGAAATATTCCTCTTTTGGAGGATAAGATACAGTCTGTAGAGCAGCTGTTTGATCATTTCATGAAATCATTGGAGGTATGGTAGATGCAGCCAGATATTATCGCATTTGTAAGGAAAGTAAGAGAATTAGCCCAAGGGGAGCAGTGGAACCGGCATGAAGTTGATATGCTTGAGGAAATTGAAGAGATTCTGGGATACGATGTTTCAGAGGAGCAGAAGCATCTGGAAATGAAACGGGTAGAAAAAATTCTGAGAGTTCATCAGAATCAGAGCGGACCGGAAAATACAGAATTGGCGGAGTACAAGGAAAAAGAGAGATTTTTACGGAACGTTCAGAGGCAGCTGTCTGGCTGCGGCAGTCGGTGTGAGTCTGTTCTGGAACGACAGATTGCGGCAATGGAGCCAGAGTTTGAGATTTTAAAGGACGAACTGCAGGAGGCATGTAATGCCGGAGTGAACAAAAGGATGATGAAAAACAGTCAGAATTTCCGGACTCTCATTCTTTCAAAGGTAAATAATTTTAATAGTCGTCTCAGAGCAGCAGCACCTTTTTCACAGGAACTTATCGGGGAATATGACCGGTGTTTTGAGTCAGTAAAAGGCCAAGTGATCAATACACCGCTGGAAGCCTTTCATATGACAGAAAAAGAGTGGTATGAGAAAGGCGGTCATAATTTGGATCTGCTTCATTCCCGGCTTCAGACAGAAGCAGCTTCTGTTTGTCTGGAGGAAACAGCTTTTGAAGGCTTTGCCATGCAATGTGGGGCAGGGCTGGAAAAAATATGGAAAAAACAGGAACAGTTTACTCGGCTTTTGTATTTGATTCCCTTGGTTTTGTATCTGATAAAATATATTGTGGATACTTATGTGATTCAAAAGGAGGGAATTCAGGAAAAATTAGTGAATATGCTTTTGGAACGGATGGCTCAGAGCGGAGAAGCTACACCGGAGAGGATTCTTGGAGTGATCCAGACAGTTTTTCCGCTGCTTCAGGATAAGGGGGCAGCAGGTGTGAGCTTTAATCTGGTACTGGCAGTGCTCTTTTTTTGATGGCTGTATTTTTTGTATGTTTTGATTGTCAAAAGAATTTGTCAGAACGTTCTGATTCGAAATCTCGGCGGATATGCACAGCAGCAGTTGCGGGGATTTGTGGCAGATAAACCATGGAAACTGGCAGCGGAAGCTTCTTTAAAGGGACTGAGCCAGAGAATTCAGAATCTATACCGGAAACATTATGAATTTGTGAATCAGAAGCTGGTTTTAACACCTCTGGAGGAAATGCCAGAAAAAACGAATGCCGCAGCTATGCTTTTGGCCGAATATCAATCATGGGGAGGATAAGACGAGATGGCAGGTTTTAATCAGATGTTGGGACAGATCAAGGGAAAGGCAGAAAATTTAACAGCCCGGATAGTTGAGACCAGCTCTCAGGAAAAAGACGGAGCAACGATAAAGGGGTTAAAACAGCGCAAGGCGGAGCTGGTTCAGGAAAAACAGAAATATTTTGGGTATCTTGGGATGGCTGTCTATGATTTGCATCGGGAACAGGGACTGGAGTTCAGAGAGTTTTCTATGGATCTGGAAAAGCTGGAGGAGTTTGACGAAGCAATCAGAGCAATCAATCAGCAGATCGAGGAGAAAGAGCAAGAGAAAACGAATTCAGGAAAAAATGTGTGTACCAATTGTGGTGCCAGGCTGGAAGGAAAGATGCGTTTTTGCGGGAAATGCGGAGCGCCGGTAAAGGAGGAGGAATCCAGAAACTGTATCTGCGGAGCCAGAATTGAACCGGGACAGTTTATGTGTATGGAGTGCGGACGTAAGTTATAAGTTGTCAGCAGAGCAGGAGACGGATCGGTTACGGATGAATCCAGGATGAAAAATATGCCGCTGATGGCCGGACAGGAGCATCAGCGGCATAACTGTTTCAAAAGAAAGCTTATCCTGTGAGGCGACATGTTCCACAAGGATGCATAACATGTTGCGGACTGGTTCTCGAAGTTTTTTATCTATCGGATGCGCATGGTGTCAACCAGCTCCCGAATCAGAATAATCTGACGGCTGCTTAATCCGTTAAGTGAAAGTAGTATGGCCTCATCATAAATATTGTTGCGGCACAGAAGATAATCTGTAGTAGTGTGGTAAAGATCTGCAAGCTGAATAAGTTTGGGCGGGCTGGGAGTCCGCTCTCCATGTTCGTAAGAGCTGATCAAGGATGTTGTCACGTGCAATACCTTTGCAACGTCACTTTGTGATAAATGATATTGCTCTCTTAATTGCTTCAGGCGTTCACCAGTATTCATTATATGTTTACACCTCCATTTACTTTTAGTGTACAAGGAAAGTGATTACTTTAGGTTGAAGTATCTATAAACTGAAAGTAAGTAATAGAAAACAAAACAAATGTTCGGAAATGGCTTGCGAATTTGCGGAATCTGTGATAATATAAAAAAGAACAGATGTTCTAAAAGATTGATGTGAATTTTTTGGATTTCTTGAGCTTCAGGAGGGTGTATGGAATGCTGATACAGGAGGAGATGGATATTCAGGAAAAGCTGAGGATACTTTCCGATGCCGCCAAGTATGATGTGTCCTGTTCCAGCAGCGGGATTGCCAGGAAGGGGAAGAAGGGAACGATTGGGAATACGTTAGCGGCAGGGATTTGCCACAGCTTTGCGGCGGATGGCAGATGTATTTCCCTTTTGAAGATATTGTTTACCAACCAATGTATCTATGACTGTCGTTATTGTGTGAACCGATGCTCTAATGATGTAGTGCGAACCGCATTTACTCCGGCTGAGGTATGTACCCTGACGATTGAGTTTTACCGACGGAATTATATCGAAGGGTTGTTTTTGAGTTCGGGGATTCTGCATTCTCCGGATTATACAATGGAACAGATTTATGAGACGCTGTATCGGTTGCGGAATGAATATCATTTCAATGGATATGTTCATGTAAAAGCGATACCAGGAGCATCTCCGGAGCTGATTGAGCGAACGGGATTTCTGACAGACCGAATGAGTGTAAACCTGGAGCTTCCTACGGCAGAAGGACTTCGGCGTCTGGCTCCGGGAAAGACCCGGGAGAAGATTCTGATGCCTATGCGTCAGGTGCAGCTGGGGATTGCAGCACAGAATCTGAAGGTATTGGGAGATTCACGGTCAGACAGAGCAGGTGTACAAAGGCGGCTGGAGGATTCGGGGAACCGATCCATGCAATCAAAAGTCCAATGGTGGGATTCCGGAAAGAGTGGAATCTCTGCCGGACTTCGTTTATCGAATACAGGGAAGAATGGAGCGAAGAGAGACCGGGAGATCGGAATGGCAGATTCGGTCAATCATCCGGGACGTAATGTCTGGAGTCCGGATTCATCAGCAAGCGGGAGAAATTTTGTCCCGGCAGGACAGAGTACGCAGATGATTGTAGGCGCAACACCGGAGAATGATTATCAGATGATACGAGTAGCGGAGGCTTTGTATCAGAATTATGATCTGAAGAGGGTGTTTTATTCTGCATTTGTACGGGTGAATGAAGACAGTATGCTTCCGGTATTGCCGGGAGGTCCGCCGCTTCTGCGGGAACACCGTCTGTATCAGGCAGACTGGCTGCTGCGATTCTATGGATTTGGGGCAGAGGAGCTTCTGACAGAGGAACGACCGAACTTTAATGTACTGTTAGATCCCAAGTGCGACTGGGCGCTGCGCCATCTGGAACAATTCCCGGTGGAGGTAAATCGGGCAGATTATGGGACGCTTCTGCGGGTACCGGGGCTGGGAGTGAAGTCAGCCAGGCGGATTGTGGCAGCCCGCAGAAGCGGTGCCCTGGATTTTCCGGATTTAAAGAAATTGGGAGTGGTATTAAAGCGTGCCGTGTACTTTCTTACCTGTTCCGGACGGATGATGTATCCGATCCGTATGAATGAGAATTTTATTACCAGTCAGCTGATTGGGGTAGAATCACGAAAGGCATGGGATATCGAGAACCACGACAGCTATCGCCAGCTCAGCCTGTTTGACGATTATCAGGTTGCGGCGCCAGTGAGCAGAGAGGATGTCGTGTCCGTGGTGACGGGTACGCTATAGAAGGAGGGCAAATGCGAAGCATTTTCCGGATGCTTTCCGACGACATGCCGCCGAACGAACGTGAAGGGGCACTACATTATGATACCAGGGAGGCACTTGATGACAGTATTTATATGCGGATGGGAAGTGGAAGAGATCTGGTGCGGTATTTATGATGCCTGGATGAGCCGCCTGGGCCATAAGAATGTCCGCCTGGAACCGCCGGGAAGAGATCGGGAGCTGTTCTGCGAATATCGGGAGGTGATTGCAGAGCCGGAGAAAGCAGAGAAGGTGGTCAAGAGTATCCGACAGAAACTTTCCGAGGATCTTTATGAGACGGTTTACCGGGCGGCGCTGTCGGAGGACAGAGACCGGGCGGATAAGATCTATCGTTTTTTGATCTATGCCTTTGCTATAGGAGTCGGGGTAGTTGATCAGCTGCAGATTCCAGCTGTATATGAGGTGTTTCGTATGGTTCGTTATCTGGGAAGGGAATATACGCATATCATCGAATTCGCCCGTTTTTCCCAGATGGAGGAAGGCATATTGTACGGCCGTATCAAGCCGAGGAACGATATTCTGTCTCTGGTGGCCGTACATTTTGCAGACCGTCTTTCCGGAGAGAACTGGATTCTGTATGATTGTGGAAGGAAGAAGGCAGCTGTGCACCAGGCGGATTCGGGATGGGTGATCGTGCGCGCCGATTCTTCCTGGTGGCAGGAGCGGCTGAATCAGCAGACGGATGAAGCGCGGTATGAAGACCTCTGGAGAGCCTTCCATACTGCTATTGCCATAGAGCAGCGACGGAATCTGAAATGCCAGCAGAATATGCTTCCTCTGCGTTTCCGGCCTTATATGACAGAATTTGCCGTCGCAACTCAGACAGAAAGAAGTTGTCCTGACTGAACCCCGTGAGTTGTCGTCTGCCATCTTTCGTTACTTTTTGCGGGGTGGGGTGAAGTTCCAAGGCTGAACATCCCGTTCCCCGTTTTTCCAGAGCGTACCTTTTGGAACGGCTAAACGAAATGACATTGCCTGTGAACCAATGTCAGTAAGTTAAGAAATCGCGAAACACAGTCAGGGAAACGGGGAGAGCAGCCATCGAAAAGGGTCTGCGGATTTTGACTTTGCAGAGATTTAGAAGTCCTTAAATTCCTGAGTTTTGCGTTGAAAC
>CAJTEM010000049.1 GCA_910575255.1 Lachnospiraceae bacterium
ATCTCTTGCAGGATGTTCATGAGATTATTATGCAATAAATGTGGACGGAAAGCAATACCCCCTCAAAGATTGAGGGGGCAGGGGGAGCTGATGTGCCGAAGGCACTTATTTATTTGCGGCGGCTGGGGGATGCCGCCTGCCGGGCTCCGGAAGGAGAACGGCAGAGATGGAGATCAAGTATGAGTTTGTAACGGGAGAGGTTTTGGAGATTGAGGCAGAGGATGCCTTGGGGGAGGTGCTGTTGGAGTTTGACCGGCAGGAGAAAAATAATGAGCGGAGGGAGACCCGCCGCCATATGTCGCTGGACGGCATGGATTTTGAGGGGGAATGGTTTGTATCTTCGGAGGATACGGAAGGGGCGGCTCTATGCCAAGAGGATATGGGGCGGCTCACGCAGGCGTTGAAGATGCTTTCCCCGGAGCAGAGGGAACTGGTGTTAAAAGTTTATTTTAATGGAATGCGGATTGTGGATATCGCCCGCGAGGAAGGGGTTGGGGAGAGCGCCGTCCGCGACCGGATCAGGCGGATACATAAAAAAATGAAAAAATATCTGGAATAGACCCTGCGGTTTTGCCTTTCCTGTGGCTATATAGTGAGGGCATTAAATATATGGCTCTCGGAAAGAGGTGAAAGGCATATGAAACATAACTTGAAGATCAGCGTGGCCAGAGGGGCGGCGTTCCCTCCGGCGCGGGGTTCCGGAGGAATTGTGCGCTGCAGGAAGGTGGCCTTGCGGGAGCGGGTTCTCCGGTGCCTATTGGGCGAGGTGCGCCGGGTGGCGATCATTGTCCCCGGTGACAGCGTGAAGGCTCTGTCCCTGCAGGAAGTGCCGGAGGTGGGAAGCCATGGCGGGGCGTAAGGAGAAAGGGGCGGAGTTCCCTATGCCGATCAGGGCTGTGCCGTACCGTCATCAGATGGAGGCGTTCCGTTTCGCCTGCGGGCTGTTCGGCATCCTGCCGGAAGGTATGCGGAAGGCTGGCAGCAGGGATAAGCCGTCCGGCCAGCCGGATACGCCGGAGGAATGGCTGGACGGGTTCGGGACGTTCTCCATTTACCAGGTGCTGCCGAAGCTGATTGAGCTGTGGGGGCTGAATGTGAGGACGGATGCGGAGGCTAAAAAAACTTCGCCCAACAGACCGGCCAATGACAACGCCGCTGTTCCTGCTTAGGTGTGTGCAGATGGGGCTTTCTATCCGGGATCTGGATCTGCTTACTATCGGGATGGTGAATGATATGTATGTGGAGAGCCGGAATGATGGGTGTTCGGAGGCGTATGTGGAATTGGCGACGCAGGCGGATTTCGACAATTATTGAGTGTGTTCGGATTGCAGGATAAATCCCCGTCCTCGATACAGGCGGGGATTGGGGTGGGTTATTTATCGCCATAGTGGCCTCTGCAGTGGGCGATGTAGAGCCGCCCATTTTCCATATGGTAGACGAGGCGGTCTTTTTCGTTGATGCGGCGGCTGTATTCGCCCTGCAGGTCGCCGGAGAGGGGTTCGGGCTTTCCGATCCCTTTCATGCAGCCGTTCCGCTCGATATCCTGAATGAGCTGGTTGATTCGCTTTAGTGTTTTTTTATCCTGCGTCTGCCAGTAGAGGTAGTCCTCCCAGGCATCATCCGACCATATTTTTTCACTCATCGTCCACCTCGATCAGTTCATGGGCGGTGCCTTTCCCGGCCCTCAGCTCCTGGACGGATTTCTTCACATAGGCCATGTTCGCCTCGGAGAAAAATGGGTCAGTAGTCTGGGTGATCTCAAACGGGATGCGGTTTTCGCGTAAAACTGCTTTCACAAAAAGGTTGATTGCGGTAGAAGTATTCAGGCCAACATTGGAGCAGAAGGTGTCAAAGCTGGCCTTATCTTTTTCGTCTACCCTTGCGGTTAAAGTTGCCAGTGCCATAGGTATCTCTCCTTTCGTATTCGAGTTGTGATTATTATAGCACTATTGTATGCTGAAAGCAAGCGTATGTATTACATATGGGATTGGATTTACATAAATTACCGGTTTTTGTGGGATTATACGGAAATGAAAAAGAAACGGGTAACCTACATGAGTAAAAACTGTACGATTTCTGCTGATAGGGTATAAGACAATAACGGTTTTGAGAGATGAAAGTAGTTCAATTATTGAATATCCAGCTGTTTTATTATATACTGGAAAACGGCTGGTATATTCAGTAATAAATCAAAAGAAGGTTTTGATACAATATGGATTATTCATATAAAATCCTAATCGAATTGGAACGATTAGAGCAATTTAGCAATGTATATCAATCTGAACTTAGATTTTTGAGTAAAAAAATCAGAAATGACATATGGAAAGACGGAAATGATTTGATGTTGGCAAGTGTGTTAAAGGCATTAAATAATTCTCTTGAAACTCAATTTCCAGATAGGGGTGTATGTGGTATTGGAGCCGTATTAAGTTATGCAGATACTTTAGGGAAATATGGAATATTTATTAATCCTAAACTGGATACAAATTATTATGAGGATTTGATAGATGGCATTTATCTTGAAAATGCAAAGGCAATTATTGACAAAAAATGGGAGAATATAAATTCTTCTGATGATGGTTCCAAAACTTTCATGGAAATTTTTGGTGAGATGTTTACACAATGTATTGAAAAAAGAAAAGAGGAATTTTTTCATCCCTTGAAAAAAACAGATGTTTTGTGCCGTGTTGTATCTGATTGGGGGCATGATACAGACCGATTTATACCATGGCCTAATAAAGTGCAGAACCGTTGGAATCCGCCTGGAAGGACATACTTATATTTGTCCTTTGCAGAAAAGAAACAAAATTATAATTCAGAACTTTCTATTAGTGAATATGTGTGTTTGGAAGAATATCGCGCTGTCAAAGGAGAGAAATATTCATTTTGCTTTTTTGAGGCTTTAAACGAAGGGAATATATTGGACTTATCATATAATGATATCAATTTAGGGGCATTGAGGCGAATGCTTGATGATTATCAGAATATGTTAGAAGTTCAAATATTTACTGATATTATATCTGATCCAATAAAAGTTGAGCAGTATAAAAGAAATGATAAGAAATTAAGAAAAGCCATAAAGCAAAAATCAGAGAGCATGATGGATAAGAGTGTTATTGAAGATGCTGTGGCAAAGCAGTATTTAAAAATGGTTTGTAGCTGTATATATAAAAAAGTGGATGAGAAAGATGATGATAAAAGAGAGATAGCATATAAATCATTTCACATATTATCAGATTATTTAGAGAAAAAAGGGGTTACAGGTATTATTTATCCTTGCACGAGGACAAATAAAATCGCTGGTAAAAATGTCGTGTTATTTAATATACATGATGTAGCACCTATGGCAAGTACCATTAGGGAAATTGTTTATTAGATTCTATGTAAAAATATGTTGAGAAAAGGATAACCAGATGAAATATAAAAATGAGATCCAAATTAAAAAGGCAATGGGAATAGAAAGTTGGAGAAACCTCAGTAGGGATAAGGTGATTCGATTTGCAGCTATGATGCCTGATATGGATAAGAGGTTATGTTAGAGATTATTCGAACATTCCCGGAATTTACGAAGTATGGAAATGAGCTGTTAGAATCATTACGAGAAACAATACTGAAAACGATTGATAAAAATAGTGAAGACTATCGTATAAGTCTCGAAATAATAAAGGAGACGCAATCTATTTGTAAAGAGCAATTAAATAGAGAAGATATTACACCAGAGGAACGGGTTCTTATTTGGCAGAACCTTATGGAAGTGACAAAAATGGTTCCTATTATGGATAAAGAAAACAAGAAATTTTATGAGAACCTTAATAGCAAATATGTTAAAGCAACAGTAGCGGCGTTATTATCTGCTTTAGTTTTTATTGGAGGAAAGGTAGCATTAGATCAATTTTTAGGATTGCCATTAGAGGATAAAGAAGATGAAGATAAGTAGATTTACATAATATAATTTATATTTGGTTGGAAATTATAGATGAAATATATGTGAGGCATCGGTTAGAAATAGCCGGTGCTTTCTTTATGCCTGCGGCTCGGATTCGTCCGGGCTTTTTTCATGCCGTTTTTGAGGGGAGGTGGTCTTGGTGGCGAACCGGATCAAGGGCATTACGGTGGAGATTGGCGGCGATGCTACCAAGCTACAGACCGCCTTGAAAGGGGTCAATTCGGAGATTCGGAATACCCAGTCCCAGCTGCGGGATGTGGAGAAACTGCTGAAACTTGACCCTGGCAATACGGAGCTGCTGGCTCAGCGGCACCGGCTTCTGGGGCAGGCAGTCTCGGAGACCAAGGAGAAGCTGGAAACTTTGAAGACGGCGGCGGAGCAGGCGAATACCGCCCTCGCCAATGGGGGAGATATCGCAGGAGCAGTACGATGCGCTGCAGCGGGAGATTATAGAGACGGAGAATGCTCTGCGGAATCTGGAGCAGCAGGCGAACCAGTCGGCTACGGCGGTGCAGAAGATTGCGGCCTCGGGGGAAAAGCTGCAGACGTTGGGCGACAACATTTCTTCCGTGGGAAAGAAGTTCCTGCCAGTTACGGGGGTGTTCTGGTATACTAAAGTTGTAACAGTTGGTTCGGATAAGGTATAATAAAAATGAACAAAGGAGGAACCAGCAGCATGGCCAAAGTCTATAACGAAGAATTCAAAAAGCAATTAGTGAAAGAGTATATCCAAGGGAAAAGTTATCCTTCTCTTGAAAAAGAGTATGGGGTTGCCAAGTCAACCCTTTCCGGATGGGTAAAAAAATATAGCGAAGAATGCCAGATCTCACAACCACATACTACAAATTTCCCTGTCTTTTCCCCAAAAGAAATCCAGGATCTTCACAAAAGAATCGCAGAACCGGAAAAGGAAAACCTTTTCCTAAAAAAAGCCGCGGCTTTCTTTGCAAGGGAAGCAGATTAGTGGTGTATCGCTTCATTGATCAATATAAAACGATTTTGGGGCTGCGTTGGCTTCTTAGAAAGTTCCAAATTTCTCCTAATGCTTACTATAATTATTTGAAACAGCGCAAAGCTGCATACCAACAACAAAAAAATCAAGTCAAAGAGGAAATAAAACAGATCTATTACAACAATAATCGCCTCCTGGGTCATAGAGTGATGAGAATCTTTTTGTTGCGCAAAGGGATTCGTTTAAGCAAAACAACGGTTCATAAATATATGAATAAAGATTTATGCTTACATGCCGCTGTCATGAGGAAAAAGCCCAGGTATGTAAGGGGAGCAAAAAATAAAATCTTTACCAACCTTCTAAAGCAGGATTTTAGAGCAGAGACCAAAAACAAGATATGGTGCACTGATTTTACCTATATCCGACTGGCAAATGGAAAAATGAGATATAACTGCAGTATCTTGGACTTATATGACCGCTCTATTGTTGCAAGTGTAAACGGAACCTATATCAATACTGAATTGGCAAAAAAGGCGCTGGAGAAGGCACTACCTTGTGGGCTGTCAGGGCAGTGTCCTTACAGCAATTCTCACAGCATTGATCGGAGCAACACTGGAAAAGAAGCTGCGAAAGGTTATGCCAAATGCTCTGGATCTTATTATGACACCATTTGCAGTAATGCTTGGTACATTCCTGGTGGTGATTTTGGGTATTGGCCCTGTTATGCATATGGTGGAACTGAAACTTGTTGCGATTGTGGAATTCCTGGTTACGATTCCGTTTGGAATCGGCGGATTCATTATTGGTGCTACATATCCTTTGTTAGTCATTACCGGTTTACACCATACCTATACGATGATTGAAACCTCTCTGTTGGCTAACACAGGATTTAATCCGGTAATCACTTTGTGCGCTATGTATGGTTTTGCTAATGTCGGAACCTGTCTGGCATTTTTCTTTAAGGCAAAAAAGGAGAGCGTCCGTCAGACCAGTATTGGAGCTATGCTTTCTCAGCTTTTTGGAATCAGCGAGCCTGTTCTGTTCGGTATCCAGCTGCGCTTTAATCTGCGTCCTCTGCTGATTATGCTGCTCACCTCCGGCACGGGTGCTGCGCTGCTTTCGATCATGAACATACAGTCAAATTCCTATGGGCTGGCAGTTTTGCCCTCTTATCTGATGTATATTTATGAGTGGCGGCAGCTGCTTTGGTATTTTGTGATTTCAGTCCTTGCAGTAGTCATGTGTTTTGTTTTGACTTGTTTGTTTGGTATTCCTAAAGAGGTTATGGAAGCAGATGAAAATACCTCTGGAACAGAAATACAGCCGGAAACTCAGGAAGAAGCACACATTCAGACGGAAACTGTTCCTGTAAATATCGGCTGCCAACCTGGGACGGTTTATGCTCCTGTTTCCGGTAAAGTAATTCCTTCAGAAGAAGTCCCTGATGATACTTTTGCGGCTGGTGTTTTGGGGCGGGGCGTGGGTATTGAACCCACGGAAGGAATGGTAGTGGCTCCTTTTGATGGTGTGATCTCATTCACTACCGATACGAAACACGCAGTTGGGATTTCTTCTGCGGATGGTATAGAACTATTGATCCATGTGGGTGTGGATACCGTAGCCATGAAAGGTGATGGTTTCCAGTGTTTTGTGACAGAAGGACAAAAAGTGTGTATCGGTGATAAACTGATTTCCTTCGACCAGGAAAAAATTGCTGCTGCAAAGCATATCGGGCGACATGATTTTTGTCTGACCGATTCCTTTCCTCTATAAACAATCGACAAAACCAGGTAATACATCAAAAAGAGCATATACGTTTCAGGGGTTCTCCCCATCTTAAAACAGGCAAAATTAAAGCCTTTACAAACATCATTATCAAACCTTATACCAAACGCAAAACTACAATGTCAGGATCACTGATCAGTATCCTGGCTTTGCAGCGGCACCGTCTGGTTCAAATGCCACAACTGTAAGCCGGAATCATCACCTTTTCGGTACCTATATCCTACCATAAGAGAAAAAAAGGATCATTTCAAAAACACTGCGAGGTTTTTTGAAGGCTTAATACATTTTGACGGGAAGTGTAGGGATTAATATAAAAAAGGAAAATTTATTCTATACATTTTTAAAATTATTCTATAAAATGGTGATGGGATCAAAAGACCTTTTGAACCCGACATCAAATCATTGGTTTGCAGGAAAGGGAGATAGATATGGTACGAGAAAATATGGTTCAGGCAGAAAAGAAGAAAATTGGTTTTGAGAAATGGTGGCAGAATGCAGTGATTTACCAGATCTATCCCAGAAGCTTTCAGGACAGTAATGGGGATGGAATCGGGGATCTGCAGGGGATCATTTCCCGGCTGGATTATCTGGGGACGCTGGGGGTGGATGCGATCTGGCTTTCACCGGTGTGTCGGTCGCCTCAGGATGACAATGGTTATGATATTTCGGATTATCAGGACATTGATCCCATGTTCGGAACCCTAAAAGACATGGAAGAACTGATCTCAGAGGCAGGAAAGCGGGGCATCCGCATTATCATGGATTTGGTTTTAAACCATACATCAGACGAGCATCCCTGGTTTGTGGAGGCAAAGTCAGGGCGGGAGAATCCGTATCATGATTATTATGTGTGGAGGGACGGGGATCCGAAAACACCACCGAATGATATGAAGGCCGGCTTTGGAGGCTCAGCCTGGGAGTGGTCGCCGGAGGCAGGACAGTATTATTTTCATCAGTTTTCTGCTAAACAGCCGGATTTGAATTGGGATAATCCAAAGGTGCGTCAGGAGATATATCAGATGATTCGGTGGTGGATGGAAAAGGGGGTGGGAGGCTTTCGGCTGGATGTGATTGATCAGATCGCCAAGGTTCCGGATGAGAGGATTACCAACAACGGGCCAATGCTTCACACATATATTCGGGAGCTGAGCAGGGAAACGTTTCAGAAGGGAGATTTGGTGACAGTGGGGGAAGCCTGGGGAGCCACCCCGGATCTGGCAAGGCTTTACAGCAGTCCGGACGGCACTGAGTTTTCCATGGTGTTTCAGTTTGAACATATTCTGTTGGATCAGCAGGAAGGCAAGGAGAAATGGGATTTGGCGCCGCTGCCTTTTTTGAAGCTGAAGGAGATTTTTAATCAGTGGCAGACCAGCCTGTATCAATGTGGCTGGAACAGCCTGTTTTGGGATAATCATGATCTGCCCCGGATTGTGTCCCGCTGGGGAGATGACAAGAGATACCGTACAGAGTCAGCCAAGATGCTGGCTACATTGCTCCATGGCATGCAGGGGACGCCCTATATTTACCAGGGAGAGGAACTGGGAATGACCAATGTCCGCTATTCGATTGAGGAGTACCGGGATATAGAGACCTTGAATCTATACCGGGAACGGATGGAGGCAGGATATGAGAAAGAGGATGTAATGGCATCTGTTTATGCAAAAAGCCGGGATAATGCCAGGACGCCGATGCAGTGGGACAATGGGATTCATGCCGGGTTTACAGACGGAATACCGTGGATGAAAGTAAATCCTAATTATCAGGAGATTCATGCCGCGGCTCAGGTAGGAGTGCCAGGGTCTGTGTTTGAGTATTACCGAAGGCTTGTGGCTTTGAGAAAGGAATATCCGGTTCTGACAGACGGTCGGTTTTTGATGCTCATGGAAAAGGATGAGCAGGTTTTTTCCTATCTGCGGGAGAATGACCAATGCCGGATGCTGGTAATATGCAATTTCTTTGGAAATCCTGTGGAGTGCGCATTGGCTGAGGAATGGGATCAGGAAATACTTCTGATCGGGAATTATGAGGACAGGGAGGCAGGCGTGTTAAAGCCCTATGAGGCCCGGATGTATCTGGAAAAGGCTGGCAATAATAGAGAAACCGTTTTGTGAAATACTTTGCAGTCTCATAAAAGGCCTCGCACACAGTGGCGGAAAAATGTTTGGAGGGAGATATAAAAAGGCTATGTTCCGGTTGATGATTGCAGACGATGAGGATGCGGAACGTATGGGAATACGTTTCCTGCTGCATAAGTTTGGATATGCCTTTGAGATCCGGGAGGCGCCGGACGGCATGGAGGCATTAAAGGGGCTTGGGGAATTTCCGGCGGATATTCTGGTAACCGATGTAAAAATGCCGTTTTTAAACGGCATAGATCTGGCGGCAAAGGTCCGGGAACAATTTCCGGATATGCAGATCATATTTTTCAGTGGCTATGATGATTTTGAGTATGTGAAGCAGGCCTTTTCCCTGCAGGCAGTGGATTATATTTTAAAACCCGTGGATCCGGCGGAATTTAACCGGGTAATCGGACGGGTAGTGGAGCGTTTGACGCGGGAAAAGGAAACCATTACCCAAAATGAAGCATTTTTGAAAAGTTATGTGATTGCGCGTCTGCTGAATCAGGTATCCTATGAAAAGCTGATCCAGGAGTACGGCAAGGAGCAGCTCTGTTTTTTGAGGGAGTATACCAGACTGATTGTGATTGAGTTTGAGGAGGATGTATTCGGAAGCATAATCTCGGATATAAAAGCGTTTTCCAACCTGTCAGGGGGGTGATTTCCGGTGAATTTGACTTTCTGGATCTGACGCCCTCCCAGGGAGTGTTTTTCTTAAAAGGCATGGACTTAAAGGAGGAATACTTACAGGAGCTGGCCCGGTGCATTCATTTGGCGGTGGAAAATGAGTTTGGGAAGACCTGTTATCTGGCGGTAAGCGGGCGGATTGAAGGCGGAGAGGATATGGGAAATGCATACCGGCAGGCAGAGAGAAGCTTAGAGGAGCGTTTTTTCTATCAGGACAGCTATGTATATCCCAGAAGAAGCCAGGCAGAGCAGGAGACGGTAAAAATCAGTGACGGTCAGCTTCTGCAGGCAATCGAGAAGGATGTGGCCTGTCGTGACGGCTATAGTTTAAGAAGGAATGTGGAAATTCTTATGGAGGTGTGCCGGAATAATGGGTTTCAGTCGTATATTTATACCCGTTTTGTCTGTGCCAGCCTGATTAAGATTCTGGTGAAGGAGCTTTCTGACGGAAGGGATCGTCTGGCTGGGTTGGTGGAAAAGCTTTATTCCTGTGGAAATTTTGCCGACTTGGAGGCCGTGATCTGGCAGGTGGCAGGAGAGACGGAGCGATTATTTTTGACGGGTGAGGATTCTCCCAAAAGGACGATTGCCCTGGTGGAGCAGTATATTAAAGAGCATTATGACCAGCCTTTAAGTCTGGATCTTCTGGCTGAGAAGGCTTTTCGGACGCCTCATTATCTGAGCAGTATTTTTATTCAGGAAAAGGGGATTGGCATTAACAAGTATATAAAAAATGTCAGGATGGAAAAGGCCAGAGTGCAGTTGAAGGGCACAAATATGAAGATCAGTGATATCTGTGAGCAGGTGGGGTATGGAAGTGTGTCTTATTTTTGCCGCAGCTTTCGGAATGAATATGGGGTGACGCCGGAGCAGTACCGCCGGTAGGATTTGGATGGGAGGAAGGATGGCAGGCGTAGGGAAATGGTATAAAAATCTGGTATTCCGGAAAAAGGTGTTTTTAAGCCATCTGGCAGTCAGCCTGATTCCGGTGGTGATACTGGGGGTCTTTTGTTATCTGCAGACCAGAAGGCTTTTGATCCAGAGGGAGCGGGAGGTCTTAAGGGAAACCTTGGAACAGAGTGTGCTGCGGATGGATTCTTCGCTGGCCATGTACCGGGCTTACCGGGATGTAATTGACCCTGCAGTCAGACAGATGAAACTTTTCTATCCACAGATTCAAAGGCTGACCATCTACAGTTCTAATGAGACCCTGCATCCTCATGGAGATATCCTAAGGAGGATAGAAGAAGCGCCCCGGCACGAGGATGCGTATCAGGATTACCGGATTCACTGGAAAGCAGAAGGACAGGGAACACTGAAGCTGTACTGCCGGATCTATGGTAAAGAAAAGACAAGCCGGAATGTGGTTTATATAGAACTGGATTACCAGGAGATGTTTGACTGGCTTTCAGGGCTTTTTGAGAACAACTATGGAATCATGATTGCCAATGGCGGAGCATCCCCGGCTTACTCTTTTTTTGTTTCGGAGAACGGAAAGGGAGCATGTGGGCTGACTTTGGAGGAACTGTCCTGCGGGGCAGGATGCTTGGAGGACTATGTGCTGGAAAAGCGGGAGATTCCGGCTAATGCTTGGAAGATCTATCTGTATCGTCCTTTAAATACCGTATCTTCTTCGGCAATCAGCATTACATTTTTGATTGTGGGTGCAGTGGGGTTATGTCTCATCATTATTTTTATGGTCAGTGTTTTGCTGGCTAAAAGTGTGGTACAGCCTTTGGCCAGGCTGATTCAGAATATTGACCAGATTGAAGGGGAGAATCTGCAGGTGGTAGTGCAGGAAGAGTCCAGGGATGAGATCGGCCATCTGATCCAAAGCTTTTCCCGGATGATGGAGCGTCTTAACACCCTGGTGAACGAGGTATATAAAAGCAGGATTTCCCAGCAGGAATATGAGATGAAGGCGCTGCAGGCCCAGATTAATCCTCACTTCCTATATAACAGCCTGTCCCTGATCAACTGGAAGGCCATCATGGCAGATCAGCAGGAGATCAGCGAGATGGCTCAGCTTTTGTCTACATTTTACCGGACTACGCTGAATAAAGGGAAAAGTGTCACCACGGTTAAGGGAGAGTGGGATAATACCAGCTCTTATATCCGGATTCAGAGTATCATGCATTCCGGCAAATTCCAGGTGGAGCAGCAGGCGGAGGAATCTATGATGAAGTATGAAATGCTGAATCTGATTCTCCAGCCTCTGGTGGAAAATGCCATTGGACATGGATTGGACCACAAAGAGGGGAAGGGACAGAAAAAGCTGTGGGTCTTAGGCCGTGAGGACGGGGACTGCCTGGAATTTGAGGTGAGGGATAATGGATGCGGAATGTCTCCAGGGGAGGCGGAGGAGGTGCTGAATGCAGACTCCAAAGGATATGGGATGCAGAATGTACATTACCGGATCCGGCTGTATTATGGGGAGGAGTATGGGCTGAAGATTGAGAGTCGGCCAGGGGAAGGGACCAGGGTGGTGGTGAGGATACCGAAAAGGCTGACCGGTGAATATTTATATTGGGACAGGAGAAGAACAATATAAGCCAAAGCCAGGAAGGGATAAAACAGAATAGGCCGATGACAAAGGGATAAAAGGAGCGGTGAACTTGCCATAGCTGCTCTTTTTTTGATGGAAAAGCAATAATATCGATTGTATAAAAATAACGGAAAATGTAACATGAACCGGTATTTTTTGTCGTTTACGTAGAAAAAAACACTAATTATAATAAATAATATCAGGCGGAGAAGCAGAGGAGGAATGGCAATGAACGTGTGTGGCATGAGATGGTATATGGCTGGGCTTGCATGTGTGATGGCGGCAGGGCTTTCAGGATGCAGCCAGGGCGGAAAGAAGAACCAGGAGCCTGTAGCGGCCGAGGAAGGAACTATGGGGGGCTATCATGAGGTGCTTTCATGTTCTATGGGGCGCAGGACTTTGGCAAATCCCAAATTTCCGGAAGGGGATACTTACGAGGACAATGCTTATACCCGGTATGTGATGGATAAACTGAATGTGCAAATTCTGGATGATTTTGAAGCAAATGGGGAGGATTATGACCGGCAGGTGTCCCTGGCCATCGCCTCCGGGGAATTGCCGGACGCCTTGTTTATCGGTTCTAAGGATATTTTAGACGAGCTGGTGGAAAATGAGCTGGTGGAGGATCTGACAGATGTCTATGAAGAATATGCCAGTGATTATATTAAGGAAATCTATGATTCCTATGACGGGCGCTGTCTGGATACGGCTACTTATGACGGAAGGCTGATGGCTATACCAGGAACGAATCTGGACAGCGCGCCCTGTGTGGCTTATGTAAGGCAGGACTGGCTGGAGAAGACTGGGATTTCGGTGGATGAGGATAAAGATCACTGCCTGACCGTTGAGGAGCTGGAGCTGATTGCCAAAACGTTTTTGGAAAAGGATCCGGGTGGGTCCGGCAATCCGGTGGGAATGGCCTTTGTGCCTTATCTGACAGCAGATGATTTCGGCGGAAGTGGTTATACCATCAATGCGGTGACCTCGGCTTTCGGGGCATTTCCAAAGCTGTGGATCCGGGATGATAAGGGGGCTGTGGTGTATGGATCCGTTACTCCGGAAATGAAGGAGACATTGGGTCAGTTGGCAAAATGGTTTAACGAGGGAGTTTTGGATCCTCAGTTCGGGACACGGACATGGGATGATATTACGGCGCTTTTGACCAACAACCAGCTTGGTATTGCCTTTGGTCCCTGGCATATTCCGGACTGGCTTTTAAATAATGTAAAGGGAATGAATCCAGAAGCACAGTTTGCCGCCTTTACGGTCTGTGATCCGGATGGGCGGGTCAATGTAGCCCACAGCAATGCAGGAAACGGATACATGGTGGTGCGGAAGGGATACTCCAATCCGGAAGTGATCGTAAAAATGCTGAATCTGTTTTTTGACGAGGTGGTAAATCATCCGGGGCTGGAGCAGGAAGCTCCGGAGGTGGCGGCATATATCAGCCAGGGTGTAGACAATTCTGCAAGGCCTTTCCAGGTAGAGGTCAATGCTTACACATCCCTTTTGGATGACTATGCAGATATTAAGGGGTGTTTAAACGGAGAAATCACCATGGAACAGGTGCGCACGGCAGAGTCTAAAAGTATTGTGGAATCTATACGGCGTTACCAGTCGGAGTCAGAGCCGGAGGTCAATGACTGGGCTAAGTACACATCTCGTATGTGCGGCATTGAGCTGATCGAGAGCCTGACAAAAAATGAACAGTTTGAGTGGGAGTCTCCCCTGTTTCGGGGAACCACCAAGACCATGAAAAGGAACAGCGCCAGCTTAGGGAAAATGGAGGAGGAGGTATTTGTGGGATAACCATAGTATCTCCCACCGATAATTACGGCTGGCTGCGGGATGTAATGCTTAAGTGGATATCAGAGCCAGACCCGGATTATCTGGAGAATAACGGAGTTTATGAGTTTCCGGCAAAGAGGCATTATAACGGAAATACAACCTCTGACGGCATAGGCGCGGATCTGCAGCCGGGAGAGTCTATAGAAATCCCCCTTCAGACTATCGTGCCAAACTTTAAAGCCAAGGAATACCGGATAGAGTTAGACTATGCAGGCACAGGACAGGTGATGCAGGCAGAAGCAGGCGGCGCTTCCCTTGAGCTGATTCTTCCTCCATCCGGTTTTGACTGGGGAAGTCAGAAGACAGCAGAAAGCATGGGAAGTCTGAACCTGACAGGAAATGAAACCTTAAAGCTGACAGCAGAGTCCGGCAGCAGGTATACCTGGGTAAAAACCATTCGTCTGGTGCCGAAAACAGACATAAGGATTCCAGTGGATGAAAAAACCTTTGACGATGTGGCCGCCGCAGATATTGTGGATAGGGGATGTGTGAACATGCCTGCAGGCAAGACTGTGACCATGACCTTGGATGAACGGTTTTTGGAGGCTCAGTACGGACTGCAGTTCTTTCATACAGGGGATGAACGGTCTTATATCATTACGGTTAATGGAAAACAGGCCGGGACCTATGATATAGGGGAAAGTAAAGACAGCGGAAACCTGGGGACGAATCACTTCATACCTAAATAGGTGTAACAAAAATATGATTGGCAAAACAACAGGAAATACCGCCAACAGTCAAGAGCAGATACCATGCAGTTCCTTTTGTTTTGCAGAAAATCAGTCCTTTTTGCGTTTCTGCCTTGCACTGTTCCGCCGTTTTTTCGCATCAGGCTCCAAGATTTCAGACTGACCGAGTATATCCGCCATATCGTCAATATTCTTTTCAGTCGGCTTGATTTTCAAAAACTGGCTGAATATGTAAGCAAGTTTCTGTTTGGAAGTGCCTGCGAAGCTTTCTGCCTTTTCGATGATTTCTTCAAAATGCTCAGTTACGGTTTTGGGCGGGGCAGAATCAATATCGCCTTTGTGGGCGTTCCTGATGTCCCTGATAATGGTATGCATATCATCATCAATCACATGGGAAAAATACTCATTCAATTCAAGGTGTGATGCTTTTAATACATTTAATTGCAGGTTATATTCATCGGGATTGTGGCGTTTGAGCAATATCTTTCTGCCTGTTTCCACCGCAAGGTTGAGTGACTTGACCTGCATATCGGCAAGACCGTCCACATATATCTCCAAGTCAAGCATGAGCTTTCGGAACTGCTCATGGGTGATAAGTTCTGACAGGAGCAGCGTGTTTAATTTCCGGTCTTTGAGAAGCGACAGGGCGGCGTCGCTCAGGTGCAGGTCGGATATGGAGATATTGCCAAGCTGCCTGTTTTCGGTCATACCAAGCAGATAGTCGGCTGATACTCCGTAGAATTTTGCCAAGTCAAAGATATTCCTGTGGGGTATTTCCTTATAATCATCAGATTCGTAAGAACCAAGCGTGGAAGCCGGAATTTTTGTCTGCTGTGATAGCTGCTCTAAAGTCAGTCCGTTTTCCACACGCAGGTCTTTCAGGCGTTCCTGAATACTTAATTGTGTTTTCATTGATAAATCCTATGTAAAACTAAGGAATTCTTAGGTGGTGTTCTTTATCACCTTAGAATTTCTTTTCACATTTCCTTTCACGAAAAACAGAATATCACATAAAACGACGGATTACTACCATATTTTTCCAGCATGATAGAAATTTTTAGTTTTAGGGCGAATTTCTGACATGATGGATATACGGGAAAGCAGGCTGTTTTGCTGGATAATGGCAGTACAATTAAATGACTGTCCAAGCTGACATATACCGCCAAGACCAATTTTAAAGTAATTTGAGCGCCAATACTGGACGACACAGTGCCGACAAGGGTTGCCTGTCAGGAAACAGCAAGGGGAGAACAGCAGATTTATAAAACCGCCCAATTTGGGGCAGAGAATGGGAACCGGAGAAAGGGGTATGGAATGAAATTATCAAGATATGAACAAGAAATTGTAATCAACTTCAATGCAGATGAGAAGGAAGCAACAGTTTACACAGCTAATCCGGCGTGGGTGCGGAAAATGGATAAGCTGTGCAATGAATTTCCGGAGATAATCCGGTTAAAATCGTGGACAGAAATTAGCAAGACATATGTTCTCCCAAAGAATCTTGTAAAGATAGGGAAACCAAGAACATTGAGTGAAGCACAGCTTAGGCATTTGCGGGAGTTACAAAACAAGGCATAAGATTACGAAAATAATTTGAAATTAAGAAAACCAATCACTTTTCTTCTGCCTGTATTCATTTGGACTCATATGATAATGCTGTCTAAACTTACGGCAAAAATAGCCAGAACTTGAAAATCCCGTTTCTTCTGCAATGGAAGAAACAGATTTTTGAGTGGCATAGAGCTGTTCGGCAGCCTGCGCTAGTCTGTATTGGATGAGATACGCTACCGGAGAAATATGGATACCCGACTGAAAAATGTTTAAAGCCCCACTTTTGCTGATAGATGCAGATGCTGCAATCATTTCAAGAGTAATTTCTTCCATGTAGTGATCATGAATATACTGCATCATAGCTTGTAACCTTGCCTGCTTGTGATTTAAACGATGATTATCGCTAGAACCGGAATCCAAGTCTATATTTTTTAACAATATGTTCCAAAGCTGAAATAGAAGTTGTACTGTACATAATTCATTATCCTGCTCTGTCTCCTGAAGGGTAAAAATTTGTGACAAAAGTTGCAGAGCATTGCTTTCCCATGTTGCGTATGGACTAAAAATCTGATATGGAACAGACGAGTTTATAACAGGGAGGATATACTTTTCGTAAATAAGACTTTTTTCAGGCGCTAACAGGGTTGGTGAAAAAACAATATTTGGGGTATATGTACTGTATTGTGCTTCAAAACGGTGCAGTATACCGCTGTTGACAAATATTCCGTAACCTTTATGCAGTTCTATTTTGCTTGTTCCTACAAGGCAGAGTGCAGTGCCTTCGGCAACAAACAGGAATTCCAGTTCATGATGCCAGTGCCAGTCAATGCGGTGGAAGTCAAATTGCCAAATATTTTCGGGATAGTATGCAAAAGGATAACTATTGTTGCCATGCTGGATGGTTTCTCGCAGTGTTTCATCTGTAGTTATCTTAAAAATGCCCATAGCGTATCTCCTCATTAAAACAAAATAGAATTTGTTATATTATACCATAAATATGTGATTTTGTGCAATGACTGGATATAAATTATGCGATATAATCTCATTCGTTAGGAGGGAATAAAATGGAAAACCAATATAATAAAACAATTACAGCCTGCTTTGTGGGATATATCGTACAGGCTGTAGTCAACAATTTTACACCACTGCTGTTTTTGTTTTTTCAGAAAAGCTATCATATTGCGCTTTCTCAGATTACGTTGCTGGTGACTTTTAATTTTGGAATACAACTGTTGGTTGATCTTCTTTCAGTCGGATTTATAGATAAAATAGGGTATCGTGCATCAATGATTATAGCTCATGTTCTATCAGCGGCAGGTTTAATTCTTCTTACGGTCTTGCCGGAGATTTTACCAGTACCCTTTATCGGAATTTTGATTGCTGTAATGATTTATGCAATTGGTGGTGGACTTTTGGAAGTTCTAGTCAGTCCAGTTGTTGAGGCGTGCCCTTCTGACAATAAGGAGAAGGCAATGAGTATGCTTCATTCTTTTTATTGTTGGGGACATGCCGGAGTCGTACTCATTTCAACATTATTTTTTTATGTGGCTGGTATAGAAAATTGGAAAATTTTAGCTGCTATTTGGGCAGTTATCCCAATTGGAAATGCTTTTGCATTTGCCAAGATTCCAATTGCACCGTTGATTGAGGACGGAGAGTCAGGGCTTGAATTAAAGGATTTGTTTCGGATAAAAGTATTTTGGATCTTGCTGATTATGATGGTATGCGCAGGGGCAAGCGAGCAGGCAGTAAGCCAATGGGCGTCAGCTTTTGCAGAAAAAGGACTTGGAATTTCCAAGGCAGCGGGTGATTTAGCGGGACCGATGGCGTTTGCAGTTTTAATGGGGATGTCAAGATTATTTTATGGTAAGTATGGCGATCGTATTCATTTGGAGCGCTTTATGGTTTATAGTAGTTTTTTGTGTGTTTTGTCTTATTTGGGAATTTCTCTTTTTCCCATTCCGCTGTTTAACCTGATTGCCTGTGCTGTCTGTGGGCTGTCAGTTGGAATCATGTGGCCGGGAACTTTCAGCAAGGCATCAGCAGCTTTGCCCAAAGGTGGAACAGCCATGTTTGCGTTATTGGCTTTAGGTGGAGATATAGGCTGTTCGGGAGGCCCTACATTGGTTGGAATGGTATCAGGGACACTGGGGGATAACCTAAAGATGGGAATTTTGGCAGGTATTATTTTTCCAGTGCTGCTACTCATGGGAATCATTCTTTGTAAAAAAACAAAAGGAGAATTCTCATAATATGCAGGAAAAAATATTTATAGAAGAAGGATATGTAGTGAAAAAATAGGCATCAAATAGTTGCCTATCAAAAATAAAAAGAGAAAGAGAGGAAAAAAGATGGATTTTTTGAAATGCAGTCCAAAATGGACACGTCAACCGAAGCAGGTACAGATTAGCGAGGATAAAGTTGTGATTATTACGGAAAGGGGAACTGACTTATGGGCGCGCACTTATTACGGCTTTCAAAATGATAATGCTCCAGTGTTTCAGATTGAAACAACTGATAAGTATTTTTCCTTTATTGTTAAAACAGAATTTGAGAGTGCCTGCCGCTTTGACCAGTGCGGTGTGGTTATGTATTTAAATAGTGATAACTGGTTTAAGGCATCTATCGAATATGAAGATGAAAAGATACAGCGGTTGGGAAGTGTTGTCACGAATCATGGATATTCTGACTGGGCAACAACAGACATATCTTCTAATATTAAAAGTATGTGGTATCGCTTTTCACGCAGGAACAGCGACTACTGCATTGAATGTAGTGAGGACGGTATAAATTTCAGACAAATGCGGATTTTCCATATGTGGGAGGGGGCAGAAAAAATTACATATGGAATATATGCCTGCAGCCCGACAGAAGGTTCATACAAGGCAACTTTCTCAGATATGCAGATTACAGAATGCCAGTGGGAATCAGATGCAGATTGGCGTGACTAATGGAATGCATGGGATTTTATATAGAAAAGGAGTCGATTTAAGATGGAATTTAAATGGCTTAATGAAAGCGCAATTAATAAAACGGGGGATAGGTGGGAGATAACCGCTCCAAAAGAGAGTGATTTTTTTTGTAATAATGGTTCCGTTGGAGAAGAAGGTATTACTCCGGAATCGTTAAGCAATGCCCCCTTTTATTATACAGAAATTAGCGGAGACTTTGTGATGCGGGTAAAAGTATCGCTTGATTTTAAAGATACTTATGATTCTTCTTCGATTATGGTCATGGAGGATAGTAAGAATTGGGCAAAAGCCTGTTTTGAACTTACAGATTTCAATACACATGCAGTTGTCAGTGTTGTTACAAAAGAGGAGTCTGATGATGCCAATGGTTGTAATATCAAAAATGACTTTGTTTGGTTACAGGTGTGTCGGGTAGGACAATCGTTTGCTTTTCACTATTCAATAGATGGGGAAAGGTTCTATATGATGAGGTTTTTCAACCTGCCTGCAAAAAAAACCATGAAGGTAGGACTTTTAGCACAGGCACCGACTGGAAATGGCGGGATTCGAGTTTATGAAAACCTGACGATAGAGAGTCGGACGGTTAAAAACATACGAATGGGAGAATGAGTGATTTTAGATTTTCTGCATAAAAAGCTGAAGATAAAGCGTCATGTAGTTATCATGTAAATCATATTGTAAAGGCGGGAAAGCGTTTGTTGGAAGAAACCCAATGAACGCTTTTCTGTTTTTTAAAGCAACAATGCACTGCCGTTCCCCGCCAGTCCTGACTTCGTTTCAGATAAATCAATTTTTCAGAAATGGAGGACAGGACATTGATAAACAAAGATAAAAAGGACAGGGTGGTGCGCCAGTTTGTGACATACTGCCGCATGGCATTGAGATACGAAAAAATTAACTATTACAACGAACGCAAGCGCATGGCGGAACGGGAATCGTATATGGAGATGTTTTCCGAAAAGCAGTTGGAAACGGTTGATAAAATCTTTGATACATACCACGCTGACTATTTTTATGTCATGGGTTATGAAATCGGCATAGTGGACGGTGATTTGGCACAGGCATTAAAGGAACTGCCGGACAGACAGTTACAGATTGTGCTGATGTATTACTTCATCGGATGGACGGACAGGGAGATTGGGGGAATCCTCGGTCTGGCAAAAAGCACTGTCTGCAAATGGAGGAATGATACGGTAAAAACACTGCGGCGGCTGGTGGAGGGAATGGGTCATGGAGAATAAATTTAAAGACAGGAACATTTCCTTTGAAACACTGGAAAAGGCAGTAAATGGCGATTGTTTTGCCATGCAGGAGGTGATACGTCTGTTCAAGCCGTACATGGCAAGGCTTAGCATTGAGGAAGGCAGATTCAACAGGGAACTGTATGAAAGGCTCGTGCGGAAAGTCATGCTTATAACGGTACGGTTTAAGACGGACTATGATGAAAAATAAACAGGCGTGATGAAACAGGGGGCATTCTGGATACGGGTGTCCTCTTTTTGTGTGCCTGTTATTGATATGCAATATTAACAGCGTTACAGGCAGGGAGGAAGTGAGAAAATGAGCGAAAATAAATTAAGAAACAGAGCGGTAATTGATGCGGAATTGCAGAAAACGAAAGCCGAGCTTGCCATTGCACAACACAGGCAGGCGAAACTCCGTAACCAGATAAAAGGTATGACAGAAAAGGAACGCCGACACCGCAACATCGTATGGGGAAGCCACTTTGAATACCTTATCAGAGAAAGGCTGAATATTGCCAAAGAACAGCTTGCCGCCCTGAATGATGATTCAGTAAAAGATATTCTGAATACTCTCTTTTCTGATTCGTATTTCCGCTGGACGATGCAAAATATTTTGACAGAAAAAGTAAACCCACAATCCCCGACGGAAATGAATAAAGAGCATTCATAGAAATTATCTGCCGAAACGTGGCGGGCGGCACTATAAAACTTTGTGGGCAGATAAAGGCTGCTTTTTAGCCTTTATCTGAACGCAAAGTCCACTAAAGGGTAGGGCGCAAGCCCGTAGGGGAATTGTCGTTTCCCCTGTTGACTGCCGAAGGCAGGCAAAGCCCCGCAGGGCGCACACACGCGAAGCGTGTATAAGTGCGCCCTATCCGAGTTCTTGGATAGGGTGCATTATCCGAGATAATCAATTATCCGAGGAAACTCTCAAAACCTCCAGCATAAAAGGCTTTCAGAGAAGTTGCCTCGGATAATGTAAGAACTATTTCAGGAAGTCAGGGATCTGATGCTCTTTCTTTTGTGTAACAGGATTTTCTTTTTGATGGGAAAACCACTTTTCGTTCCAATCCCGGATATGCCTGTTTACGGTTCCCTGTGAAAGTTCAGCATACCGTTCTGTTGTGGAGATCGAGGAATGTCCGAGGAAATTTTTGATTGCCATAATTGGTACCCCGGCTTCCAACATATGTGTGGCGGTCGTATGCCTCATGGTGTGCGGGGTGTAGTGTTTTTCAAGGAACATTTCCGGATGCCCTGCTCTTGCGAGCATGATATATTTTTTATAAATCTCCTCAATACAGGAAATGCTCATCTGCGGATGGGTCTGGCTGGAAAAGATGTAGGCCTCCAACCGACCGGCCTTTCCCGTTTCCTCCAGATATCGTTCCAGGAGAGTTCCGCTAGGCCTTGCAATCACGATCCTCCGGGTTTTGTTTCCCTTTCCAGTAATTGTAAGCTTATAGAGGTTTTTCTCGGCCAGGAAGTCCCTGACTTTGAGATCGCAGATTTCCTGTGCCCTGGCTCCGCTGGCATACATCAGGTTCAAAAGAACCTGGTCACGGAAGCCCATCCGTTTCC
>CAJTEM010000050.1 GCA_910575255.1 Lachnospiraceae bacterium
GGAGCGGCAAGAGGCCGGAGCTGGTCTGATGATTTTGACTTTGCAGGAATTCTTGATCCCGAAACCGGAAAAAGCAGCAGACCAGCTCCGGCCTCTTGCCGCTCCTTTTTCCATGGCGTACCTTTTGGTAAAACTTAACGAAACGACATTGGATGTGAACAGAAAGTGTGCGGCTTTTTGGTGATGAGACCGATTTCCTTGTAATTTTACCGGGAAAAGGCTATAATGATGCAGAGGGATATTTCGCGCAGAGAAAAGGAAGAAGCCTTATGGCAGATGAGAGACTATTGATTGTGGATGATGAACTGGCAATTCGGATGGCACTGAAGGCGGCCTTTGCCAGAGAGCGTATGGAGGTGTCAGAGGCGTCCTGCGGAACCGAGGCGCTGGCTCTTTTAAAGACGCAGGAGTTCGATCTGATTGTGCTGGATATTATGATGGAGGATATTGACGGTTATGCGATCTTACAGCAGCTGAGAGCAGATGGCGTCATGACACCGGTTCTGATGCTCAGCGGGAAGCAGGAGGAGACGGATCAGGTTCTTGGCCTGGGGATGGGGGCGGATGATTATCTGACAAAGCCGTTTCATTTGTCTGTGCTGATTCAGAAGGCCAAGGCTCTGATTCGCCGGAACCGTGTTTACAGTTATCAGAAAAACAACGGGGTTTTAGTGGGGCCATTTCGCTTCGATACTATGAAGCTGGAATGTTACAAGAATGGAGAGCGCCTGAATCTGACAGCCAGGGAACTGGTGCTGTTCCGGTTTTTTCTGGAACATCCCGGGCAGGTCTTTACCAAGGAGCCATGCACGGTTGTGTGCGCTATGAATCTGAACCAGATTTATCAGCAGATTGTGGCCCCGGTTCAGATCGGAAAAGGGGGATATTCGATTGTCAAGGATCGGGATCTGGTGATTCTTATGCACCATGCCCCTTCCCAGATTGGCATTGATGCGGCCTATGACCGGAATGTGCGTTATCCTCAGCTGAATCTGCAGGATTTGTTTGAATGGGTTACCATGCAGCAAAATCAGCCGGAAAGCAGCAGAATTATCCATTCTTATGTTTGGGATGATCCAAAGCTTGCTCCGGAGAAACGAATCGTAGCTTACACTACCATCCACGTTTCCGGAGAGGAATGGATTGTCAATTCCACCCTGCCCTACGAGGAACTGAATGAACCTTTAAGCCGTATGGTAAGAAGACTTTGCGGCATGAGTGCTCTTTTTCTTTTGCTCCTCACTGCTTTTGTATATTTTATGACAAGAATCCTGATGCAGGCGGGGGCGCAGAAAAAGGAGATTGTCTATCTGAAGGAGATCAATCAGGGGATGGAGCTGCTCAGGCATAAGGAGGAGGAGATTCAGCGTTATGAGAGAATGCAGTCCATTGGCCAGATGAGCAGCCATATTGCCCATGAATTTAATAATTATCTGACTCCGGTTCTGCTTTACGGAGAGATATTGGAAAGTGATGACAGTATCAGTGCGCAGAATCAGGAGATGATCCACGGTATCATAAAATCCGTGGAGGAAGCGGCAGCTTTATCCAGACGGCTGCTGGATTTCAGCCGTCAGGACAGCTACGGAGAGTGGATCGCTCAGGATCTGCGCAGAGAGGTTGCAGAGGCATGTCAGGTGGCATGCCGGATGGTGGTGGTGGATGATGATCCCAAGGTTTTAAAAGCATTGGATTCCATGCTGAGGGATATTCCGGTGAAGGTGGAATACTGCGGCCATCCGGCAGCAGCACTGTCCCTTGTGCAGAAGCAGAAAAATGACTATGATATGCTTCTGACCGATTACCAGATGCCTTCTATGAACGGACTGGAGCTGTCGGCTATGATCCGCAGACTGAACCCACAGATACGCCTGGTATTGATGAGCGGTCTTGATGTTTCTCGGTTTGACTGGTATCTGAAAAACAGGATGATTGATGAGTTTATTCCCAAGACAGAGCTGGGCAGGAGGCTGAAGGAGCTGGTAGCGAATTAGAGCAATACACTCCAAGAGAACGGAGGAAAGCAGGTAAGCTGTTTCAGAATGGGATTCCGTGAATAAAGGGTGCTGTCATGACAGACGTTGCACCCTTAGATCTTCTATTCTTTAATCTTGTCAAGTTCAGTCAGGCTGATACCGGAAGCCGTAAGAATTATTTTTAACTCGATATACCTTTGCTTCATAAGTTCATAAGCTTTGGAATCCTTTTCACAGGATAGCATATAGCTTTGCAACCGGGAAAACTCCTCAACATTTCTTTGCAGCACTTCTTTTTCTGACATTTTGCACCTCCTGATTACAGAAACAAAATTACAGTGTTAAAATGAGTATACCATAATCAAAATACAAAGTCTATGGTTTTCTGATGCCGCGAAGCAGAGTGCTGGTACTACAGCGAACTTATGACATGATACCTGCTTTTTACAACGAAATTTTTGTGAAATCAGCAGTAATTATAGCCGAATACCGTAGTTTCACATAGACTGATTTCGGAATGTGCGCTGTAGTACTAGAAATCCAGGGAAGAAGGATTCAACAGGAATTCATAAAGCCCCAGATGCAGTCTCACTGTCTACTTTGATTCCCTTTACAGTCTGAAGTGTATTCGCGATTTTTGCAGAATTGGTGAGAGAGCCTATGGAAGAACACAGATCATCCGTCAGTTCGTGTAAGACTTCCGGGAGCCCGATCGGGTATCGCTCTAAGATATCCTTAAAATACACCTCTTCAAAAAGGGAAGCCAGGTATTGGAATTTATCATCCTTTGTTTTCCGAAACAGTACCAGAGGCATACCGCCGTACAGGGCATATTCTTCATAAGCCTCTGTCTTTTCCCCGCCGACATAGCTATAGTACTCCCTAAAGGAAAGGGGGTGGATATTCCCGCGAAATGTAAACGTGTCAGTACTAATGGATCAGCTCAAAGTGATTGCGGTAAAAGGAGAGCATTCCGTCGTCCCGCATTTTGCTGAGTTCATGGGACATGGCGCTTCGGTCAACACAGAGAAAGTCAGCAAGCTGTTGTCGGTTAAATGGGATGTCAAAGGCAGATTTCCCGCTCTTTTTTGACTGCGCGGACAGGTAGGCAATCAGCTTTTCCCGGATGGATCGCTGTGCCATGTAATCGATTTTCTGAGTGAGAGTGCGGTTTCTGGCGGAGAGGGAACACACCAGATTTTGAATGATTTGTGTGTGAAACATGCAGGCATTGGGGCAGGTGGTCAGAAGACGGCTCATAGAAAAGGAGAGGATGCTGCTGTCTTCCCGTGCAACGACGTCATAAATAAGAGGTTCGCTGCCTGGCATGGCATAGGCTTCTCCGAATATCTCCCCTTCTGTGATATCCTGGAGAATGCTGCGGTTTCCCCAGTAGTCGTCTTTTTGAATAAACAGTGAGCCTTTGGTAAGGATAGAGACAGAATGGATATGTGTGCCGGAATGGTATACATATTCATTTTTTCTATATTTGTGAAAATTTGCGTTCAGGCAGGAGACCATGTCCTCTATCGGTTCTTCGTCCATGCCGGTGAACAGCCGGGTTTGCTTCAGGATTGGGATAAAATGGTTCAAAGAGATTCCTCCTTGTTGTAAAAACAACAGACTTATCCCGAAAAGTATATTATAATTTGCCTATGCAGTCAAGGGGGGCTACGGGTGCATCCGTTCACAGGGCACCTGTGAACAGTGACAGATTATCAAAAAATCATTAAAAAGCAAAAAGGAGAAAATTTTATGATCAGACAGATTATCAAAATAGACGAGGAAAAGTGCAACGGATGCGGGATTTGTGCCGAGGCCTGTCATGAAGGGGCGATTGCCATGATTGACGGAAAGGCTGGGCTGGTGAGGGATGACTATTGTGACGGCTTGGGGGACTGTCTGCCTGCCTGTCCCACCGGGGCGATTACCTTTGAGACGAGAGAGGCCGCCGAATATGATAAAGAGGCCGCTCAGAAGAATATGAAACAAAGGAAAAGGGAACCGAGGCAGATTTCGGTGAGCCAAAACGGCAGAGAGCTGTCAGAAAGCAAAGGCGGGCATACGGGTGTTTTGGGTGTTCCGGCACAATCCAGGCTTTTGAACTGGCCGGTACAGATTAAGCTGGCGCCAGTGAAAGCTCCTCATTTTGACGGCGCCAGACTTCTGATTGCGGCGGATTGTACGGCGTATGCCTATGGGAATTTCCATGATGATATGATGCGGGGGAAGGTAACGCTGATCGGCTGTCCGAAGCTGGATGGGATCGATTACAGTGAGAAGCTGACGGAGATTATCAAGAATAATGAGATTCAGAGCGTGACAGTGGTGCGCATGGAGGTCCCTTGCTGCGGCGGCCTGGAAATGGCTGCAAAAAAGGCGCTGCAGGCCAGCGGGAAGTTTATTCCCTGGCAGATTGTGACTCTTTCGGTGGAGGGGAAGATTTTGGATTAAAAAGTTTTTTGCCTCTTTTAGTTGTTTTTTGGCACAAAGTTTGTGGAACATTGGCAGGAGGCCCGGGTGAAGTCGGCTACTGTGCCGGAGGTGGCTATTGTCAGCCCGGCACAGGATTATACGGATTTGGACGGCAATCTGGTGAAGGCGGAGGAGATGGATCTTTGCGTCCGTTCTATTTCCGTGGGGCAGGTTCACAAGGCTTACCCGATCACCGGGGCTGTGGGAACCGGTTCTGGAGGCTTCGGGGGTGACTTATTTACTGAAGCCGTACACAGCCAATGTGCTGAAAGAACCATCCGGACACCGAAGCTGTATTTCAGGGATACGGGTCTGGCCTGTTATCTGACCCGGTGGCTGACTGCAGAGACCCTTGCCTGTGGGGCTTTTAGCGGCCATATTTTTGAGACCTTCGTCATATCTGAGATTCTGAAGTCTTTTTCCAATGCCGGCCTGGATTATCGCTATTTTGTCTCTTATTACAGGGGACGGGACCGGAAAAGGGTGAAGAAGAATGGCGAGATGGCGGAGCCGGAAAGTGAGTTGGTACAAAAGAAGCCGTCAATTCGTTGACGGAACAATTAAGATATGAGGAGAATCCGATTGAAATAACCGTTTAAGCAGCAGTTTGGGCGGCATAGACGGGCAGGAAGATGCCCGTCTGAGCTTTATGGATTTCCAGAAATTGATAAAAGAATTGATGTCGCAGGACGAGATTGCGGTCATGGATGGCGGGAAATGTATCATGCAGCTTAGAGGCGTCAGACCATTCTTCTCGAATAAATTCGATATAACAAAGCATGGCAGGTACAAGGAGCTGTCCGATTATGACCAGAAAAATACCTTTGATATAGAGGACTATGTGAAGCATTTGCAGCACATGAAAGTCACTTTAAATACAGAGGTGGACGATGCCTTTGACTGTGGGGAAGTCAGCGGGCAGGAAGAAGATTCCCCAAGTACAACTGAATAGCGACTTCTGGACATCATGTCCAAAAGTGCAGAACTGAAAACTGAATATGGAACTGTAAACCAGCCACAGGACTTTCGGACAAAAAGACCGGAAGCCATGAAACGGAGTTTTGAATGTATTTGGGAAAGGACAAAAATCAAAGCACCCGGCACAGCCAATCGCCAAACTGAATGTACCGGATGCCCGCAGGGTTCTCCCAAAGGATTTCCCTGCCCTTATTTTACCACAAAGGGCAGGGGATTTGCATATCAAAGCTCTTTCTTTATCAAAAAATCAAATTTAAGGAAAGAAAGAGGTAAAAATTTATGAGTTTCTTTACAACAGCAGTAACAGGTGTAAATTGTGAGTAAAGTGAAAAATGGGAAGAATAAGCAAAGTGAAAATCTGGTGTATGTAGATAGCCCTCATAAAAGAAACATGGTAAAATCTTAGAAGAAACGAGGTAAATCAATATGGAAAAGCAGGTTTATATCACAGAGGAAGAACGGGCAAAGTGCCAAAAGGTGGCGGATGCGTTTGCGGAGCTGTATGAAATGGAAAATATCGTAGTGCTTGATGCGGGCAGATATGGTTTTGTGGAATTGAAATATTATAAGCCGCCGTATGGATTTGAAGAAGATGCAACCTTTACGGACAGCAGGGTATTGTTTGATGCGCTTTGGCAGGAATGGTTTAATACAACACTATATCTGACAGCAAAGGAAATGAAGTTAGATGATATTCTCTATGGGGAAGTATTCAGCCGCCTTTCAAAAGAAAAACAATCGGCAATTATCGGGAGAAAAGCTGACTTCGCACAAAAGGCAGGTATAACTCTATAAAATGAGTTTTACGAAAAGAAAACACTCTATGTAGAGGATAAAAAAGATTAGAAAGGCTCTGTGTACGATAATATGCAGGGCTTTTTGCTTTTGGACATAATGTCTAAAAGTTATAAAAAGGGAATGAATGAGATGGATTCCGTAGGCGTAGTAGCATTGTGGAAAAGTGTATAACTGCCTATTTTATGGAGTTGTGGGTAACTATATTCACAGGACGTGGGAAAGCTGCACTTTGCTTTTCCACGTGCTGTGAATATAGTTATCCATAACGGAATAGCAAGTTTATCCTTAAATTAAGATAAACTTGCTTGAACAAAATCGCTGCGCGATGGCCTGCCAAGGTTGCGCATAGCGATTTTTCTTTTTCATAAAAAAGCAGTAGTAAATGAGCCCTGAATAAGGTATTGTTAATTCACCACAAACCAACAAACCTTATACGTATAGGAATCATCACTACTGCTATGGACAAAATCATACCATGTATCCGCTCAGCAGGCAAGCGGTTTTATATTGCCCGTGCACCTCCATAGACGGTTGGACCGTATCAGCCACTAAAATCATAACATTATGGAGGGCGTTTTCATGAACGAAAAATATCTTCTCAGACTGCAGGAAGACCTGCGGCTCAAAAACTTTACCCAGAACACATGTGATGACTATTACCGCTTTACAAAACGGTTCCTGGAATTCACTGGAAAAGAAGCCATGTCCATCACCTACGCCGACATACGGAGGTTCATTTTCCACATGAAGGATAATGAATCAAAAAAGGCTTCCACCATCAACGTCTATACAGCGGCGATCCGGTTCTTTTTTGAATACACCCTGGGCTATGCATGGGATCCGAAAAAGATACCAAAGATGAAGCGGGACCGCCAGCTTCCCGTGATCCTTACGCGGGAGCAGGTCGGCCTGCTGATCGATTCCATGGATAACTACAAACACAAGGCGATCACCTCCACCATGTATTCTTCAGGGCTGAGGGTGAGCGAGGTCTGCCGTCTGCGCTATGAGGATATCCGCAGGTCACAGAGGATGATCCATGTGCCGCTGTCGAAGAACAGGCAGGACCGGTATACCATACTCAGCGACCGCAACCTGGAGATCCTCACGGAGTACTGGTACCGCTACAACCGGCCAAGGGGATGGCTGTTCCCCAGCACCGTAAGGGATGAGCCCCTGACAACGGCAGCCGTTGAAACGTTCATCAAGGACCATGCCCGTGCGCTGGGGCTGCCGGAAGGGGTGACACCACATACGATGCGTCACTGTTTCGCCTGCCATGCCCTGGAGGACGGTATCAGCCACACGTTCATCCAGCAGCTTTTAGGGCACCGCAGTCCGAATTCCACCGATGTGTACCTGCAGATGACATCAAAGGCCCTCATGGGGATCAGGAGTCCATTCGACACGTTTGAAAAAATGGGGATGGAGGCCTGCGGTGATGGAAGGTAAGCCGACTGTCCAGGATGTCCTGCGGCAGTTCTACCCCGGATACCTGGAGAGATATACCCCGGGTGCCGGACAGGCAAAGGCGGCAGCCCACATCCTCAACTGCAAGACAGGTGCATACGGGACGAACGTCTCCAGATGCAGCCAATGCGGACATATCCAGATACATAACAATTCCTGCCGCGACAGATCCTGCCCCATGTGCCAGGCACTGTCGAATGAGCTGTGGGTCGATGCGCAGAACGAGCATGTGCTGGATATCGATTATTATCATCTGGTATTTACCTGCCCAAGCGAGCTGAACGCCCTGATCTACTGCAACCAGAAGGAGCTGTATTCCCTGTTCTTCCATGCTGTGGCAGAGACTGTCATGGAGCTTTCCCGAGATCCGGCACATATGGGCGGCACTCCCGGCTTCATCAGCATCATGCACACATGGGGGTCGAACCTGTCCTACCATCCCCATATCCATGTGCTCTGCACAGGCGGCGGGCTTGACACGGACCGGAACTGGCACCAGAAAAAGGACGGCTTCTTCCTGCCGGGAAAGGCGATGGCCGCACTTTTTAAGGGCAAGTTCCTGTCCGGGCTGAAGGCGCTGCATAAGGCGGGAAACCTAAGCTATGAGGGGGAGGCGGCCAGGTACCGCAACCAGTATAAATACCAGGAACTGCTGGATGCCTGTTATGGAAAAAACTGGGTCACGGATATCAGAGAGTCTTTTGCCGGAGCTGAGACCGTGATGCATTACCTCGGACGTTACACGCACCGAATAGCAATCGGCAACAGCCGCATCCTCTGCATGGGCGAAGACACCGTGACCATAAAGGTGAAGGATTACAGAAGCGGCGGCCAGTGGAAGGAGCTGACCCTGGATGGTGTCGAGTTCGTCCGCCGCTTTCTGATGCATGTCCCTCCGAAGGGTTTTGTCAGGATACGGCATTATGGAATCTTAAGCAACCAGAACAAGCGGAAGCTGATCCCCATATGCAGGAACCTGACCGGCTGCCGTGAGTTCCTGAGACGGTTCAGGAAAGACGACAAGGCGCAGGCAATCAGGATACTGTACAAGAAGGATGTCACTGTATGCCCGTGCTGTGGCGGGTCCATGTCCTATGAAGTGTGCACTGGGCGGGCGCCCAAAAGGAACAGCGCCTGACCCTGGAACAACCGGATATAAGACATAAAATCTGGGGGTAAGGGGGGAGTATGCCCTAAGCTGGGAAAATTCTTCAAAAATAAGACCTGAAAATATCCGGAACAGCAGTCAGCCGCTGGAAGCAGGGGACATTGAATCCCCATACCGGACGCGACTTTGTTCAATTCGGAAAAACCGAAAGTGGGTTGAATAAGGGGGCAGAAGAGATTGCCCCCTTATTCAACCCACCTCCGGTTCTTTCCTTAGAAATTATCCTTAAGATATTTTTATCCCCATCTTTTTGAAACTGCCCGTATCCTTGGTGTTTAAACACAAAAAGATGAGGATAAAAATTCATCTCAGACCACAAATCCTTGCCAGCTCGTCCTCATTGTCTGTCCAAAGGGGTTCTTCCTCAGGCATACCTCCAATACTCCCTCCCATCGCTTCCTGCATCATTTTCATTGATGGCGTAGCATATATCCTCGTTGTCTGGGTCGATGAGTGACCCAGTATCCTTGAAACCAGTTCAAGCTCAACGCCGTCCTGATAGAGACCTGTCGCCCGCGTGCGCCTCAGCATATGCGGCCCAGGCCGCCTTGGCATTTCCGGATGCTCTTTCCGGACTTGATCGGCATATTTGGTGATGATCCGTTCTACATTCCCGGATGACATAGCCGACAGGTGGCCTTTTATCACCGTGTAGAACAGCGGCTTGTCCAGACACCCCTCAACATGGAACCTTGAGAGATATGTCCGCAGATGCGCGACAGTTTTATCTGTCAGAGATACAATCCGTTCCTTATCTCCTTTCCCATGGATACGCACATAGGGGATAGCCGCATCAAGATATAATGATGACAGTGTCAGCCCAAGGAGTTCGGATACCCTCATTGCCGAATCATAGAGAAGTACCATGATCGCCATATCCCGCAGGCCATTTTTCTTCTGCAGGTTGGGAGCTGCGAGCATTGCGGCGCATGCCCCGTCCGGAATGGTCTCCCTGATGGGCTTCGTTTCCTTCATGAACGGGACCCGGGATGCGCCAAGGGCTATACTCTGCAGAAACACATCCCCATCCGCCGCATACCATAAGTAGGATTTCACAGCGGCAAGCCGGTTGTTGCAGGTGCTTTCCTTACAGCCCCTGTCCCTGAGATGGGCCATGAAGTCGAGCAGGAAATCGTGTGTACAGTCGGAAAAACGGAACTTCTTCATGGATATTTTCCTTGTGTCCGTGACATACCTGCGGAAAACCGTCAGACCGTCAAGATAGGTTTTTACCGTGCAGGCACTTCTTACCGCCTGCGATGGCAGATAAATATTCAGAAAATCGTTTGTCCTTGAAAAAAACAAATCATTGCGGAAACCGTTCCTCTCACTCATAGCCGCCCACCTCCGGTATTATGCTGCCGGAAGAGATATCTTTCTTCCTTATTATCCGGAATGAGGATTCAATCTGGTGGTAGTAATAAAAGGTATCCTGCGGACTTGTATGGCCAAGGTAAGCACTCAGATAGGGCATCATCGCATTTAGGTTTTTCCCTTCCTCCATCCACTTGTTCATCCTTATGACGACAAAACTATGTCTCAGGGAATGTATCGTCGGCTGTCTGCAGCCGGGCCTGGCGTATGGTGTCCGTGACCAGATCTCCTTGAATTTCGCATTCAGGGAAGCCGCCCGGAATGGTTTTTCAGGATCACCTGCCGGGAAAAGGTATTCGGAGTAAATACCGTACCGTTCCTGCAGGATGTTTATACATTCGGAACAAAGGCCTGCAACATCATCCGCTATGAAAACCACCCTGTCCTTACGGCCCTTTGACTGTTTTATCATGGCTTTCGCCTTCCCGGCAGACAGGTCCACATCCGACCGTTTCAACAGCCTTGCTTCCGACACCCTGAGGCCGCAGCAGAAAATAAGCCTGTAGATTGCCCTGTATTCCATGGCCAGCCTTTCGAAGCGGGTTCCCCGGATGGCAGGCTGGTAGCTGTCCAGTTCCCTGAAAAAACTCCTGACCTCATCCTCGTTGAGGACATAGGCCAATGTTTTGCTTTTTGCCGAGAACTTTGCCGGGATATAGCAGTCGATCCCAAGGGAAGCCATATATAATGACAGCTGGCGCAGGGCGGACATCCTGTTCCCGAGATAGGCTCTGCCTTCCCCGCTTCTCTGCATCCCCCATTCGCTTGAGATTTCTTTTGTGACCACCGGAGTATGATACCCATTCCGGATACAGAAGCGGTCAAAGCTTATCAGGATATGTCTTGCGCTGTTAAAAAGGAAACCTTCCTCATGCTTACGCTGGATCAGCCCCTCGATGTATGGCGCAAAACAACTGCTGAATTCATAAGTATCAAGCGTCATAAGGCACCTCCTTCCACGGCAATGCCGCTTAATGACAATGGGCATTCCATCATCCGTTCGTCATCAAAAGAAAGGTATTTTACAACAGTCGAGTTGTCGTGGTGCCCCAGCGCATCCATGACAGCATCCATGCCCGCATTGTTCCGCAGGATGCCGGTCGCAAAGGTACGCCTCAAGGTGTGGAAGCTCACGCCAGGCCTGTCCGCCATTTCCGGAAGCGCAGCTTTGAAGGCGTTCTCACAGCTTTTTATCGTGAGCCTGCCGAAAGGCGCTTTGTGCCGGATGAAAACGTGGTTATTTTCTGCTTTCGGCCTGGATGAGCTCAGATAGGAATACAGGGAATTTCCTGCATCGATGGATAGTGGCAGGACGAGCGGGTGCTTTGTTTTTTCCTGTATGATCGATATCCTGCGCTGCTTCCAGTCTATGTCTTCGATCTTGAGGTTGACCACATCACTTGCCCGGAAGCCAAGGCGCAGGCCCAGCATCAGCATGGCGGCATTACGCAGTTCGATACCGGTACGGCATCCTGCCCTGTATGTATAGATGCGCTTCACTTCATCATCGGTCAGGACCACCGGCACCGTCACAGATTTCGCAGTGCCGGCCGTGAGCACGGTATAGAGTTTCTTTTCCTCTCCAAGGATGCCCGTTTCTACATACCACAGGAACTGGTTTACAATGGTTATCCTCGTGGAACGCCCTTTCAACGTGGCGTGATGATCCTGGGCTATATATTCCCTAAGCATCTGCGGGGTAATGTCCCCAAAGCCATTTATGCCGCAGGCCAGAAGGTAGTCGCATAAACTCCAGACGCCGTATCTATAGTTCTGAACAGTTGACTCTCTATGGAAACTGCGTGCAAGCCAATCCACATATCCGTTGACTGCGTCCGCACACCATGCCGGGTAATGCCTCATACGCTTCGCCTGGGCGGACGTCATCCCACAGTTTTTATGGAAGCGTATTTCCCTGTCTGCGGCAAAGCTGCCAAAAAGAGCCAGTACACGCTTCCACGCCCGGCGGTTACGGCCTATCCTGTCTCCGATCAGCGTGTACCATTCCCATGAAACTTCCGGGCAGTAGTCCAGACCATGCATATCCAGAAAAACATACAGACACCGGAGGGTATGGGTAACCCTCTTGATCATGGTGTAGGAATACCCTCTGTCACTGTACCCGTCCGCAAACCGGGCGATCATGGGATACATTTCTTCCGTAGTGCAGACAGAGTGCTCACGGCTCAGACGCAGCAGCTCTGTCATGACGGCATCATCGGACAATCCGGGGACATATGCATACTGGAACACGGAATCTTCTAACAGAATGGAGAATCCCCGCCGGAAACCATGCTTTTCATGAAGAAAGCCAAGCAGTTGGCGGCCATGGCTCAGGATCACCGATCTTTGTTCTGGAGTAACGTTCCAACGGCTCCGGAATACTGCCGCCAGCATTTCATAGGAGAGCATCTCCATTCTCATCATCCCTTCTGCGCAGAGCCGCAAAAGGAAGTTGGCCGTGTGCAGTTTTGCAAGACGCATAGATTCCGGGCTGTAATCCGGTTCGCGGGAAGCAAGATATTCATCGAGAGTGCCCCGTATCTCCGGGGGCAGCTTATCGTGGTCAGGCTTCACCAAAAGGAGATTCTCGATCCGTATTTCCCCTGTGCGGATGAATTCCCGGAGCTGTTCCATATACCTTGCAGTCACATGGTATTGTTGTCTGGTATTTGCCGGTTTTACCACCTCCTCAAGCCATTTTGAAACATTTTCATCAGAGTATACAAGTCCGGCCTCTGATAAATAGCGGCCAAAAGCTTCATACCAGCGTTTACGGGCAGTTCTTCCATACTCGCCAAAACCGCTTTCGACCATGAGATTGACCATCTCTTGGACATAGTCATTGTAGTGCTTAATCATAAAATCACCTCCAAATTTGTAATGGTGATTATATGATGGCATACGGATTGATTTTTATCCTCATCTTTTTGTGCTTAAACACCAAGGATACGGGCAGTTTCAAAAAGATGGGGATAAAAATGTCTTAAGGATAAGGCAGTTATACACTTTTCCATGATGCGATTTTGTAATATGTTCACGGTCTAGGATTGCTCGAGAAGTATATGTTAGTTTTATAGCCTTCATGCAGTCTGCTCTCTACGTCGATTGTTCCGTGATGTGCTTCAATAATCTGCCGTACTAAGAGAAGTCCTAAACCATGACGAAGATCTAAGCGGTCATCGATACTTTCCATGTAATGTGGTTTGTTTTTCAGTTCTTCTAACTTTTCAGCAGAAATACCAATACCATTATCCTGAACGGTTAAAAGCAGTCTGTTTTCTGTTATTTGCAGTGACAAAGTAATTATGCAGCCTTTGGGATTGCTGTGAATGCTGTTTTGAACCAGATTATTTACGGCTCGTGTAATCAGTTTTGTATCACATTCTATCATGCTGTTTTCGGAGTCAGGAGAAATATTTACCTCTAAAGAATAGGACTCCGACAGACCGCTGTTTATCAGGTCTATCGCATAGGAACGTAATAGTTTTGAAAGCCGGGTATTTTCTTTCTGTAGAGGCTGCATTTCATATTCAAGCTTTGACACGAGATTCAAGTCCTGCACTAAATCTTTTATTTTGATACTTTGCCGGGATATAACGGCAGCCTGTTCCTTAATTTGGTTGCTGGCATTTTTGTCATTAACAATTCTATCCGCATATCCCATAATCATGGATAACGGAGTGCGAATGTCATGGGATACACCGCTGATCCAATTTGCCCGTGCGGTGTTTTGGCGGCTGATGATATTGGATGCTTTATTTATACTGTCAGCTATTTCTGACAGTTCTCCGCTTACAGAAAGGTTGATGCTTTTCCCTTCTGACAAGGTTGCAATCGAGGATATAATTGGCTCTGTATTTTTGCTGATTTTCGCTTTAGAACGTGAATAGGCGAGAAACAGAACCAGCAGGTCGAATACAAGGATGCCGAGAAAAAAGAGAGGGATTTTACGAACCGTATCAATGGGATAATAATTGCTGGTAATTTTCATATAGCTGTTTTGGGGATAACCAATAACTAATAAGCCGTTTTCATCACTCCATACAAATACGGGATAGTCTTTCAAATATCCTCTAGAAAATATTGCAATATCCTGAATGGAATATTCAGTTGGAATTTCCTCTGGTAAATTTACAGTCCAATTGCAGGAGCCTTCTGTATTCAGATACATTGCCCATAAAAAGTTGGTTATTAACATTCTTTCTGCCTCGTCCGTTATGCCGTTGGAAGAGGAAGCTGCCGCCACTTCCTTTAGCATATTCTGTGGAGAGGTACTTCCAAAGTTTTTTGATACTGCACTGTAAAATGTAAAAGCGAATGCAGCTATGTTCAACACAACAAGAGATGAAATAAGTCCAATAAAAGACAGTAAATGTTTTGAAATATATTTGCTGAATACTTTCATGGCTTCACTTCCTTGCATTTAATTTATAACCAAGTCCTTTAATGGTTATGAGTGATACAGGTTTTGAAGGATCAGTTTCAATTTTTTCACGTATGCGCCGGATATGGGCATTCAGGCTGTTTTCATACCCAAAAGGATTATCGCCCCATAATGCCTCGCATAAGGCATCAATGCTTACAATTCTCCCTTCGTTGCGGGATAACGTTTCTAACAGTGTGTGTTCTTTTGCGGTCAAAGTAACTATAATTCCATTTTTATTAACTTCGGCACGACTGAAATCTATCGTGCAGCCTTCCAGCTCTAATAATGGGGAATCTGCTTTATAACATCGGCGTAAAACTGCATGGACACGCAGTAACAGCTCCTGTGGCAAAAAAGGCTTTACCACATAATCATCTGCCCCAAGTCCTAAGCCTGCAAGTTTATCAGCCGCTTCATCTTTGGCTGTCAGAAATATAATTGGAATATCTGTAAATGTCCGTAATTTCTTCATAAGGGAAAAACCGTCCCCGTCCGGCAGCATAACATCAAGGATTGCAAGGTCGGGTTTTTCCTGCCTGGCAAAGTTAAGTCCGGTCTGGGCAGTGCCTGCATCAATGATATTTGAAAAACCGTCATCTGAAAGAATGTCGATTACTAATTTACACAATTCCGGTTCATCATCAACCAACAGAATTTTTTTTGTATGCAAAAATGATTGTTCCATTGTCTACACCTTTAAAAAATCAATCAATAACAACAGTAACATTATAGCATAACGGAACGGTTTTCGGAATCTTATGGCAAAAAAGTAAGGTAAAAGTAAGGACACGAGAAAGTTAATGTCAGATTGGGGGTATAGATTAAAGAAAAAAGAAAGGAGAGTTTTTATGGACTATATTATTACAACGGAGCAGTTGACAAAGAAATATAAGAATTTTATTTCGGTCAATAAGGTTTCCATGCACATTCAGAAAGGCAGTATCTATGGCTTTCTCGGTCCTAATGGAGCAGGAAAATCTACCACAATGAAGATGTTGTTGGGGCTGACATCGCCTACGGGTGGAAGTTTCACGGTTGACGGAGGTCGTTTTCCAGATGACCGGATTAGCATTTTAAAGAAAGTAGGTTCTTTTATCGAATCTCCGTCTTTTTATGCAAATTTGACAGGTCGGGAAAACCTTGATATTATCCGCAGAATTTTGGGGTTGCCGGAGAATGCGGTGGATGATGCATTGGAGTTAGTCGGTTTGACAGAGTTTGGTAATCGGCTTGCAAAAAAATATTCGTTGGGCATGAAACAGCGCCTTGGGCTTGCGGGTGCTTTGCTTGGACGTCCGCCAATCCTGATTTTAGACGAACCTACAAATGGTCTTGATCCTTCCGGCATTCACGAAATCCGTAATCTGATAAAGTCATTGCCGAGCCTTTATGATTGTACTGTCTTGATATCTTCTCATATGCTGTCAGAAATAGAACTGATGGCAGATGACATTGGTATTCTTAATCATGGTCGGCTGCTGTTTGAGGGAAGTCTTGACGAGCTTAGGCAGAATGCAGTACAGGCAGGTTTCGCAGCAGACAATAAGATTAGTTCGGCTAATCTGGAAGATATGTTCCTTTCCATGATTGATAAGGATAACGCAGCCAGAAAGCAGAGGGCGCAATTATGAATACTCTTATCATTGAACTTCGGAAAGAAAAAAGGACTGGTGTTATTCCGCTGCTGTTGTTAATTGGTGTTTTGGGTGCCGCCTATGCGTTTGTCAATTTTATTGTACGCAAGGATACATTACTGAATCTTCCGCTGGCTCCGATGGATGTTCTTTTAACACAGCTTTACGGAATGATTATGGTTTTGAATATGTTTGGTATTGTTGTAGCTGCCTGCATGGTTTATAACATGGAATTTAAAGGAACTGCAATTAAAAAGATGTATATGCTGCCAATCAGCGTTCCTAAAATGTATCTGTGCAAATTCCTGATTTTAACAGTGTTGCTTTTGGCAGCGATTGTGTTACAGAATTTGGCTCTGTTAAAAATCGGCATCAGTGACTTGCCAAAAGGCACTTTTGAAATAAGCACTTTGCTTAAATTTACGGTATATTCCTTTATTACTTCTATGCCGACATTATCTTTTATGGTTTTGGTTTCCTCACGTTTTGAAAATATGTGGATACCTCTTGGAATTGGAGTTGCCGGATTTCTAAGCGGAATGGCTTTGGCAAATTCAAATGTTAGTTTATTATTGGTTCACCCATTTGTTGTAATGTTAAAGCCTGCTGTTGCCATGAGCGCACAGCCTGACAATGAAATAGCTATTATATCTATGGCAGAAACATTTTTGTTTTTAGGAATGGGTTTGTGGATGGCGAAACATTTACGTTATGAATAGGGAGGGATTTGTGTGAATTTTTTTGATTTATTGAAAATTGAATTTAAAAAGGTAAAGCGGTCAAAAATCGTTCCTTTGATATTTATTGCACCTTTGTTGGTAGTAATATCGGGGATTGCCAATTTAAGCAGGTACTTTTCTCCGGAATATACAAATGCGTGGTCTGCAATGTTTATTCAAAGCGCATTAGTCTATGCCTATTATCTGTTACCGTTTTCCATGATTGTTGTATGCGTGATGATTGCAGGGCGTGAAACACAGCATAATGGTATTCTGAAGATGTTGGCATTGCCAGTTAGCCGTTATGCTTTATCTTTAGCAAAATTTGGTGTTTTGATGTTTTACCTGTTTATGGAAATGGTTGTTTTTCTTATTGTGTTTTTGATTTCTGGTATTGTTGCTACACACATGGCAGGAATCACAGAAACTTTACCATTGCTTTATCTTATAAAGTGGTGTGCAGGATTATTTCTTACAATGCTGCCTTGTCTAGCAGCTATGTGGGCAATTACAGTATTGTTTGAAAAAACATTGCTTTCCGTAGGATTTAATCTGTTTCTTGTTATTCCCGGCGTTTTAATAGCCAATACACCGCTTTGGATTGCATATCCTTATTGTTACAGTGGTTATTTGGTATCTTGTTCGTTACATGATTTTACGGCAGAAGGCACAAGTACAATATTTTCGGTATTTCCATTTTTGCCATGTGCAATAGTGGTTTTTATATTAGCTCTTTTGTTGGCTGTTAGAAAATTTGGTAAGAAAGAAATGAGGTAAACTATGGAGAAGAAAAAATTACAAAATATAAGTATTATCGCCCTTATTATCAGTATACTTCCCTTTGCAACACTGATTCCTGCATTTTTGCAAATCATATTGCCCGATGGAATACGTACAGTTTGGAGTGGTATCAATATTGCCTGTGTTATTACTGGGCTGTGTCTGTCTATCATCTGTGTTAAAAATAATGAAAGCCGGAGCCTGATAAATATTATCTCTACAATTATCAGTGGATTGTTACTTTTACTGGTTAGTGGGATTATTGTTCTGGCATTGTTTTTAACTTTTCTTCAATAAGGAGAGTGTGAAAATATTGAATAAATATTTGAATACCATAATTGTAGTTGGGATTATATTTTCCTGCACAGCCTGTTCGTAATTAGATTCTTTTGCAGGCAGTCTGAAAAGTGGTGAGGAAAAATGAGAAAACTGATGACTAAAAAGGCTCTGATGACAAAGATATGTATACCAGGTATAATTTTTGTTGTTCTGCTCATTTGGACGATATGGGGCGATACGGCATTAACAGTAAGTACAATTAAAATTTCAAGCAACCATATTCCTGATTCATTTTCCGGGTTTCGGATAGCACAGATTTCTGATTTGCACAACGCACAATTTGGAAAAAACAATATAAAGCTGCTGGAATTGAATTATTATTCGTGGGGGAGTGCAAGAATCAGCCATATCCTGCGGAACCCGTTTTACAAAGGCGCACATCTTGTCTGCCGGACGCACCAGAAAGGAATCCGCTCCAACACCTATGACATTATCCCACGTGAGGAATGGGAAGTCATTGAGGGCTGCCATGAAGCCATCGTAAGCCCGGAGGACTGGGAGAAGGTGCAGGAACTCATTGACCGCCGCCCGCCTATCATGGAGGGGAACGCCTGCCCCTTCTACAACCTGTTCCACGGCATTATCTACTGCGCCACCTGCGGGAAGTCCATGCAGGTACGCTATGAGAAGGTGGGCAGAACCGGGAAGAACCGCTTTACCGGCGAGGAACGGGAGCCGATAGACAAGGCGTATTATATCTGCCAGACGTATAACCGGCTTGGGAAGGATGCCTGCACCAGCCATAAGGTGGAAGCAAGGGATTTATACAATCTTGTGTTGAAGGACATTCAGGAACTTGCGGCAATGGCGCTTAAAGACGTGGAATCGTTCTACCAGCGGATCAGCAGCCGCATGGAGCGGCGGTATCTGGCGGACGCTTCAGAGATGGAGAAGGAACGGGAGCGGCTGGAAGCAAGGAACCGGGAGATTGACGATATGTTCCTGAACCTGTATACCGACAAGGCAAAGGGAATCCTGTCCGAGCAGCGGTTTGTGAAGCTGACGGCGGCAATGGAACGGGAACAGGAGGAAAACCAGAAGCAGCTAAAAGAATTGACACTCTCCCTGCGCCGCTCCAATGAGCAGGAAAGTGATGTCCGCACCTTTATCCGGGAAATCCGGCAGTACGCCGCAGTCCGGGAACTGGACGAGGGTATCTTGAACCGCCTTATCAGCCGGATTCTGGTGGGGGAGGTGAAAAAGGTTGACGGGGAGAAGTTTCAGGAAATCAAAATCATTTATAACTTTGTCGGGGAGATACCAGCGGCAACAGAATAATGTGAGATTATAGAAAGTCAGGAGGAATCCAACTTTTTAAGATTCCTCCTGTGCATTGGCGCTGTTTTTTTGCAGCTTCTTTTGGATTTAACCGTGAATACACAATAATTTTGCAAAATTATTCACCTGTGATTATTACAATTTTCA
>CAJTEM010000051.1 GCA_910575255.1 Lachnospiraceae bacterium
CGCGGTGGGAAATGGTCTGCAGACCATTTCCCACCGCGGCCCTCCCCTTGTTCCAAGGCGTACCTTCTGGAACCCCATCCCGTGAAATGTTACCTTACAGCGAAAGCGGACGGAGTTTTTTCATTTTGCAGCATTGAAAGCTGTGAAAAAGCGTGATAGAATAAGCGGGGAACCCGTAACAGGACGGAATTTGGAAAAGCAGAGGAACAGACGTATGAGCTTGTTGACTATAGAGCATTTAACGAAATCATATACGGAACGACTGCTGTTTGATGATACTTCATTCAGCATCCAGGAAGGAGAAAAGGTAGGGCTGATCGGGATCAATGGTACGGGAAAGTCCACACTTTTAAAGCTGGCAGCAGGGATCGAGGAGCCGGATCAGGGCAGCGTGGTATATCAGAGAAATCTCTATATCCGATATCTTCCTCAGATACCGGAATTTACGGCAGGAGATACTGTATTGGAAAGTATTGTAAAGGACAACAGAAAAGAACCGCAGTTTACCTCCCGGGAGGAGATTGAGGCCAGTGCAAAAAGGATTCTCACCCGGTTAGGAATTTCGGATTATGAGGCCAGGATAGAGACGCTGTCCGGCGGCCAGAGGAAGCGGGTGGCCCTGGCCGGCGTACTTTTGTCTACGGCAGATCTGCTGATTCTGGATGAGCCGACCAATCACCTGGACAGTGAGATGGCAGACTGGCTGGAGGAATATCTGAAGCGTTTTGGCGGCGCCTTGCTGATGATTACCCATGACCGTTATTTCCTGGACAGTGTGACAGAACGGATCGTGGAACTGGATAAAGGAAAGCTGTACAGCTATCAGGCGAATTATGAGGGATTTCTTAAGTTGAAGGCGGAGCGGATGGACATGGCTCTGGCCTCGGAGCGCAAGCGGCAGTCGATTCTTCGCACGGAGCTGGAATGGATGCAGCGGGGGGCACGGGCGCGGTCGACGAAGCAGAAAGCACATATTCAGCGATACGAGGCATTGAAGAATCAGGAGGCGCCAAAGACAGATGGCGAGATCGGGCTGGAGTCTGTATCCAGCCGCCTGGGACGGACGACCGTGGAGCTTGACGGGGTGGGCAAGGCTTATGGAGAGAAGGTCCTGATACGGGATTTCTCTTATATTTTTCTTAAGAATGACCGCGTGGGGATCATTGGCCCTAACGGAAGCGGGAAGTCCACGCTGATGAAGATGATTGCGGGCTGGACAGAGCCGGATGAGGGAGAGATCCGCATCGGACAAACCGTGAAGCTGGGGTATTTTTCTCAGGAAAACGAGGCCATGGATGAGAATAAAAAGGTGATTGATTATATTCGGGATGTGGCAGAATATATCCAGACAAGGGAGGGAAGCGTCAGCGCCTCACAGATGCTGGAGCGTTTCCTGTTTCCGGGAAGCGTGCAGCAGACTGTGATCCGCCGTCTTTCCGGCGGGGAAAAACGGCGTCTGTATCTGCTGCGGATTCTGATGGAAGCGCCGAATGTCCTGCTGCTGGACGAGCCGACCAATGATTTGGATATCAGGACACTGACGATTCTGGAGGATTATCTGGACGGTTTTTCGGGGATTGTGATTGCGGTTTCGCATGACCGCTATTTCCTGGATCGGGCGGTGCGCAGGATCCTTGCCCTGGAAGGTGCCGGCGCAGTGGTGCAGTATGAGGGTGGGTTTACGGATTACCAGGCGGCATATGCCAGAAAGCATCCGGCGGCATCGGCTGATGCTGGCGGCAGTGTCGGTGCTGCCCGGACACGCCAGGGAAAGGGAGGAGAGGGAACCGGCGGACAGGCGGCATGCGGGGACCGGACCCGTCAGAAGAAGCTGAAGTTCACATACAAGGAACAGAGGGAATGGGAAACGATCGAGGATGAGATTGCCGGCCTGGAACAGAAGGTGGCGGATCTGGACAGGCAGATAGAAGAATCAGCAACCGTGTTTGGCAAGCTGAATCTTCTGATGGAGGAGAAATCAAAGACAGAACAGTGCCTGGAGGAGAAGCTGGAGCGGTGGATCTACCTGAATGACCTGGCGGAACGGATAGAGGCAGCTTCTTTATCCAAGGGGTAGGGAATTGTAGTACTGGCAGACAGAAAAAGGAGCGGCGATGAAAAGCTATGGAAAATATGCAAGGCCCTATCTGAGTGCATTTATTATCGGGCCTTGCCTGATGATTATGGAGGTTTTGGGGGAGATCATGCTGCCGAAGCTGATGTCCCTGATTATCAATTACGGGGTGGCAGAAAGAAACAGCGGTTATATTTTGCAGACAGGGCTTCTGATGGTCGGGGTGGCATTTCTGATGGCATTAAGCGGAATCGGGGGTGCTTATTTTTCGGCAAAGGCGTCCATCTGTTTTACCAGTGACCTGCGGAGAGATCTGTTTGCCAGGGTGCAGGAGTTTTCCTTCCAGAATATCGATGATTTCAGTACCGGCTCGCTGGTGACCCGGCTGACCAATGATATCCAACAGATCCAGATGGTCATGATGATGATTCTGCGGCTGGCTTTAAGAGCGCCGGGGATGCTGATCGGGGCTCTGATTATGGCATTTCTTATGAATTATCGGCTGGCAATGATCATTCTGGTGGTGATTCCGGTACTGGGAGGAATCATAGCCATGATTCTGGTCACGGCGTATCCCCGGTTTGGGATCATGCAGACAAAGCTGGATAAGCTGAATTCCGGTATTCAGGAGGCGCTGGTCAATGTACGGGTAATCAAATCCTTTGTGCGGGAGGACTTTGAGAAGGAACGGTTCCGGCTGGCCAATGAAGATCTGCAGAGCAACAGCCTGCGTGCCATGAGGATTGTAATTATGACAATGCCAGTGATGATGCTGGCGATGAATGTGACGACACTTGCGGTTGTGTGGTATGGGGGGAATCTGATCATCGGCGGAAGGATGCAGGTGGGAGATCTGACGGCTTTTACCACCTATATCGTGCAGATCCTGATGTCGCTGATGATGCTTTCCATGGTATTTTTACAGAGTTCACGGGCCATGGCATCGGTTAAGAGGATTCATGAGGTGATGCAGACAGAGATCCGGCTGACAGATCGGGAGGCCGGGCAGAAGGACAAAAAGGTGACTTTGGGCAAGGTGGAATTCTGTGATGTTTCCTTTCGCTATCGCGAGAATGCCGGGGATGAGGTGCTTAGCAGGATCAGCTTTACGGCGGAACCGGGGCAGGTTACCGGTATTATCGGGGCAACCGGCAGCGGCAAGACTTCGCTGGTGCAGCTGATTCCGCGGCTTTATGACGTGACAGCAGGGAGGGTGCTGGTGGATGGCGTGGATGTGCGGGAATATTCCCTGCAGAATCTGCGGGACGGTGTGGCCATGGTGCTGCAAAAGAATGTGCTTTTTTCCGGAACCATTGAGGAGAATCTGCGGTGGGGGAATGAAGACGCTTCTGATGAGGAACTGCGCAGCTTTGCCAGGGCAGCACAGGCAGATGATTTCATCCGCTCCTTTCCGGAAGGCTATGGTACGGATATGGGGCAGGGCGGCGTCAATGTATCCGGGGGCCAGAAGCAGAGGATCTGCATTGCCCGTGCATTGTTAAAGCAGCCGAAAATTCTGATCCTGGACGATTCCACCAGCGCGGTGGATACGGCAACGGAAGCAAGAATCCGGGAATGTTTTTCTGCCACGCTGGAGCACACGACCAAGATTATCATAGCCCAGCGGATCGGTTCCGTGGAGGAGGCGGACCAGATTCTGGTACTGGATGAGGGAAGGATTATCGGCAGAGGCAGGCACGAGGAGCTTCTGGCCTCGTGCAAAGCCTATCAGGAGATCTATTATTCTCAGCGAGACAGGGAACGGGAGGTGAGTGTGTGAGTCAGGAGGAAAAGCTGGAAAGCCTGAAAAAGCGTTATGGAAGGAAAAGACCGGCCGAAGGCTTTGGCGGGCCGGCAGGTCCCGGTCCTGGCCCGGGAGGCCCCGGCCGGGCGAAGCGTATGGGCTTTGGCCGGCCGGCTAATGGAAAAGGGACGATTCTCCGGCTCCTTGGCTATCTGAAGGGGGACACGTTAAAGCTGTTTCTGGCTTTTGTCTGCATCATTCTGAATACCATAGGAACCTTGCTTGGCTCCTATTTGCTGCGTCCGATTATCAATACGTATATTGTACCGGCAGACGGCAGCCGCGGCGATCCGGCAGGGCTGACCCGGGCGCTGGCTTTGATGGCGTTTATCTATCTGGTGGGAGTGGGGGCGAACTATCTGCAGGCCAGGATTATGCTGACTGTGGCACAGACGGCGCTGAAAAAGATCCGCAATGATCTGTTCGGAAAAATGCAGAGTTTTCCGGTGCGTTTCTATGACACGAACAGCAACGGAGATCTCATGAGCCGGTTTACCAATGATGTGGATACGGTAGGAATGATGCTGAGCAATACCCTGGTACAGCTGTTTGCCGGGATTTTAAGCATTATCGGGACCCTGCTTCTGATGATCTACACCAATCTCTGGCTTACCCTGGTAACCTTGGTTATGATTCCGCTTATGATGCGGGCCGGAAAGGCAGTGGCGAAGCGGAGCCATCGGTTTTTTTCCGCACAGCAGGCCTCTCTGGGGGCCGTCAACGGCTATATTGAGGAGATGATTACCGGACAGAAGGTAGTAAAGGTGTTCTGCCATGAGCAGGCGGCGCAGGAGGAATTCGACCTGCTCAACAGAGATCTGCGGGACAATCAGATCCGCGCGCAGTTTTTCGGAGGGGTCATGGGGCCGGTGATGGGAAATCTGAGCCAGGTGAATTATTCCCTGACTGCCTGTATCGGCGGTCTGCTGTGCATTTTTCGTAATTTTGATGTCGGCGGACTGACTGTATTCCTGAATTTTTCCCGGCAGTTCTCGCGCCCGATTAATGAGATTTCCATGCAGATCAGCAATGTGTTTTCTGCCCTGGCAGGAGCGGAGCGGGTGTTTTCTGTGATGGATGAGGCGCCGGAACCGGCGGACGATACCGACGCGGCGGTGCTGGAGCCGATGAAGGGGCATGTGGCGCTCGATCATGTGACCTTTGGCTACTATCCGGAACAGGTAATTCTGAAGGATATCAGTCTCTATGCAAAACCGGGGCAGAAGATTGCCTTTGTAGGATCCACCGGGGCAGGAAAGACGACGATTACCAATCTGATCAACCGGTTTTATGACATTCAGGGCGGTACGATCACCATTGACGGGGTAGATATCCGTCATATCCGGAGGGATAATCTGCGGAAGAATATTGCCATGGTGCTTCAGGACACGCATCTCTTTACCGGCACCGTGATGGAGAATATCCGTTACGGCAGGCTGGATGCCACGGACGAGGAGGTGATCCAGGCAGCAAAGACGGCATCGGCTCATTCCTTTATCAACCGTCTGCCGCAAGGCTATCAGACCATGCTGGAAGGAGACGGGGCAAACCTAAGCCAGGGGCAGCGTCAGCTGCTTAACATTGCCCGGGCAGCGATTTCCAGGGCGCCGATCCTGATATTGGATGAGGCTACCAGCTCGGTGGATACCCGGACAGAAAAGCATATTGAGCATGGAATGGATCGTCTGATGGCAAACCGGACTACCTTTGTGATCGCCCACCGCCTGTCCACTGTGCGCAATGCCAATGCGATCATGGTGCTGGAGCATGGTGAGATCATCGAAAGAGGTGACCATGAGGATCTGGTGGCACAAAAGGGGCGGTATTATGAACTGTATACCGGACTGAGTGAGCTGGAATAGTTAAATTCTGCTTAAAAGGTATGCTATGGAAAAAGCGGAGAGAGGCGGGTGGAAATGGTTTGCTGCTTTTTCCATGGCTGAATTATCCAAAATGAAATAACGTTGGATCAGGAGGGGAACCGGATGGAAAAGAGAGGGCAGGACAAGGAGAAGAATCGGATCTATGTAGTGGGAATCGGCTCTGGCAGCGAGGGGCAGATCACCCGTCAGGCACAGGCAATTCTGGGGGAATGCGATGTAATTATCGGCTATACGGTCTATGTGGATCTGCTGAAGGGATGGCTGCCGGGAAAGGAGTATCTTACCACCCCGATGACGCAGGAGGTGGAGCGATGCCGCATGGCCTTTGAGGAAGCAAAAAAAGGGAAGAGAGCTGCCATGGTATGCAGCGGGGATGCCGGTGTTTACGGAATGGCGGGACTGATGCTGGAGCTGGCAAAAGAATATCCGGACTGTACGGTAGAGGTGGTGCCAGGGGTGACAGCCGCACTCTCGGGCGGAGCGCTTTTGGGAGCGCCGCTGGGACATGATTTTGCTGTGATCAGCCTCAGTGATCTGCTGACTCCGTGGGAGGTCATTGAACGACGGCTTCGGTATGCGGCGATGGCAGATCTGTCGATCTGCATCTACAATCCGTCCAGCAAAAAGAGAGCCGATTATCTGCAGCGGGCCTGTGATGTTCTGCTGGAAGTGCTTAAGGAGGATCGGGTCTGCGGACTGGCAGTTCAGATCGGCAGGGAAGGGGAACATTACCAGATTCTGACGTTAAAGGAACTGCGAAGGCAGCAGACCGACATGTTTACTACAGTATTTATCGGGAATTCACAGACCAGAAGATGTGCGGGGAGAATGGTGACTCCGCGGGGGTACCGGATTGGGGAACAGGCGGGTTCCTGAAAAAGGGGGTCGCCAGAGAGCAGCTTCTGCGTTTGAATGCGGTGAAAATCGGCGCAGAGCTTGATAAAATTACAGAAGGAAAGCAGCCAGGAGGGAAAAGGATGGAGCAGTATTATCGCCAACAGCTGGAATGCCTTTGCAAAAATGTACGTACAGCGGATGAGGCCGCAAAGGAGGCAAGCCGCCGGCGCTGGGACGGGATTGCCAAGCCGATCGGCGGACTGGGACTTTTGGAAGATATGATCACAAGGATTGCCGGGATCCGGGGAACGGAGGAGATTTCCTTAGACCGCAAGGGTGTGGTGATTTTCTGTGCCGATAACGGTGTGGCGGAAGAGGGGGTGACTCAGACCGACAGCAGTGTGACAGCAGTTGTGACAGAGAATTTTGCCAAGGGAATTGCCAGTGTCAACCGGATGGCTTTCGTGGCCGGGGCGGATGTGATGCCAATCGATATCGGGGTGGCCGGAGAGATCCGGGAACCCGGAGTGCAGATCTTAAAGATCGCGCCAGGGACGGCGAATCTGCGCCGGGAGAAGGCAATGACTCAGGAACAGGCTTTGACAGCCATTCATACGGGAATCCGCATTGCCGGCAGCATGAAAGATGCCGGATATGAGATCCTGGCAGTAGGAGAGATGGGAATCGGCAATACCACGACCGGCAGTGCCATTGCCAGTGTCATGCTGAAGGAGGAGGCAGAGACGGTAACCGGCCGGGGAGCTGGCCTGTCAACAGAGGGACTGCAGCGAAAACTGCAGGTAATTCGGGACGCGATTCGGCTTCATCAGCCGGATCCGGAGGATCCGGTTGCCGTGCTGGCAGCACTGGGAGGCTTTGACATCGCCGGGATGTGCGGACTGATGCTGGGAGGAGCCATTTACCGGATTCCGATCGTGCTGGACGGAATGATCTCTTTGTCGGCAGCATTGCTGGCGCAGAAGCTCTGTCCGGCAGTGACGGACTATCTGCTGGCTTCTCATGTGGGAAGAGAGCCTGCGTGCGGGCTTGCCCTGCGTCGTCTGGGGCTGGAGCCGCTGATCCACGGCCGTCTGGCGCTGGGGGAGGGTACAGGGGCAGTCATGCTTTTCCCTTTGCTGGATATGGCAGAAGCCGTATACCGGCAGAACAGTACCTTTTCGGATATCCGGATTGAGGCCTATGAACGGCTGGATTGAGGACTTCTTGTAAGAAGAACAGGCAGGAGGAAGGTTATGGTATATTTTATTGGGGCGGGTCCCGGGGATCCGGATTTGATTACGGTAAAGGGACAGCGTCTGATAGAGGAAGCGGATGTGGTGATTTATACGGGGTCTCTGGTCAATCCGCAGGTGCTGGCAGGAGCAAAGCCGGATGCGGAGCTCTATGACAGTGCGGTAATGACATTGGATGAGGTGGTTGCCCTGATGGAGCAGGGAGAGAGGAAACAAAAGCAGGTGGTCCGGGTCCATACCGGAGACCCTTCCCTCTATGGAGCCATCCGGGAACAGATGGCAGAGCTCGATCATCTGGGAATTGCTTATGAGGTGATTCCGGGGGTGAGTTCTTTTCTGGCAGCAGCGGCTGCCTTGAAACAGGAGTATACGCTGCCCGGAGTCAGCCAGACTGTGATCCTGACCCGGATGGAGGGAAGAACGCCTGTGCCGGAGTCGGAGCAGATTGCAAAGCTGGCAGCGCATCAGGCAACGATGGTGATCTTTCTTAGTGTCGGAAGGATCGGGCAGCTGTGTGAACAGCTGAGGAAGGGGGGCTATCGTGAGGATACCCCGGCTGCTGTTGTCTGCAAGGCCTCCTGGAAGGAGGAAAAGATTGTACGCGGAACATTAAAGGATCTGGCAGGGAAGGTGCAGGAGGCAGGAATCCGTAAGACGGCACTGGTGCTGGTAGGCGGATTTTTGGGGGATGAATTTGAAAAGTCGAAGCTTTACGATCCGGGATTTGGCCATGAGTACCGCAAAGAGAAAGGAAAAAGTTAGGGCAGTATATGCGGGCGTGGGAAACAAAGAGAAAGTGACAGCGCCGACAGGAGAGACAGGAGAAGAGATGGCAGCAAAAAGGATCATGATTCAGGGGACGATGTCTAATTCGGGAAAAAGCTTTCTGGTGGCTGCCTTGTGCAGGATCTTCCGTCAGGACGGGTATCGGACGGCGCCTTTCAAGTCGCAGAATATGGCATTGAATTCCTATGTTACAAAGGAAGGACTGGAGATCGGCCGTGCCCAGGCAATGCAGGCGGAGGCAGCCGGAATCTGTCCGGTTGCGGATATGAATCCCATTTTGCTCAAGCCGACCAGCCATATGGGAAGTCAGGTGATTCTTATGGGCGAGGTGGCAGGCAACTGGAGAGCCATGGATTATTATCAAAGGAAGGCGGAATTTATTCCTCTGATCCGGGAGGCCTTTCAGAGACTGGAAGAGCAGTTTGAGGTAATTGTGCTTGAGGGGGCAGGGAGTCCGGCGGAGATCAATCTGAAGGAGAACGATATTGTAAATATGGGGATGGCAGAACTTGCCGACGCGCCGGTATTACTGGTGGGAGATATTGACCGGGGAGGCGTCTTCGCCTCTCTTTATGGAACCGTGATGCTTCTGGAACCGAAGGAACGGGCCAGAATCAAGGGTCTGGTAATCAATAAGTTTTGCGGGGATCCGGAGATCTTAAAGCCGGGTTTGGAGATGATAGAAGAACGCCTGGGTATCCCGGTCGTGGGGGTGATTCCTTTGGAGAAGATTGACCTGGATGATGAAGACAGCCTTTCGGGGCGCCTGAACCGGACCGGTCAGAGGCAGAAAGCGGCAGGAGAGAAGGAGGCGATTCCGGAATGCTCCGGGGATGCTTCGAAAAGAGAACGCGACACAGAATTTCTGGATGTTGCTGTGATCCGCCTGCCGCATATTTCCAATTTTACGGATTTTACGATCTGGGAGCGGAAACCAGGAGTTTTTTTCCGTTATGTGGAAAGAACAGAATGGCTGGGAGAACCGGATTTGCTGATTCTGCCAGGGACTAAAAATACGATGTCGGATCTGTCCTGGCTGCGGCAGACGGGGCTGGAGGCAGCGATCCGAAAGCTGGCTGCCGGACAAAGGACGTATATCATCGGAATCTGCGGCGGTTATCAGATGCTTGGCAACCGGCTGCAGGATCCGGAAGGAGTGGAGGGACCGGCAGGAGGCAGCTTGCAGGGGATAGGACTGCTGCCGGCAAGCACGCTTTTTACAAAAAAGAAGACACGGACACAGATTACCGGGCTTCTGACAGAAGAAAGCCGGATGTTTCGGGGATATTCCGGCGGGCCGCTTACCGGTTATGAGATTCATATGGGAGAAACCGTTTTGGATGAACCGGAAAATGCCGGAGAAAAACAGGATAACCTCCATAAGGAGATCTGGAAGGAGGAGAACAGGAGAGAAGGAAACGATCAGAGACAGGAGGAAAATGGGGCAGTAAAAGATCATAGCCGGATGGTCATACGTCTTGCCGATGGCCGAGAGGATGGCATGGAACGGGAGGACGGACGGGTATTGGGCAGCTATCTCCATGGTTTGTTTGACAATGAAGAGCTGACGGATACTCTGATTCAAAGGCTGATGGAAAACAGAGGAATTCTTTTTTCGCAGACCAGTAAAGACGAGACGAGGGAATCTCCGGAGGAATACAAGGAGCGCCAATATGACAGGCTGGCAGATCTGGTAAGGAACTCTCTGGATATGAAGCGGATCTATGACATCCTGGAGAAGAGTGCAGCGGGAGAAAAAGACCAATAAAAGAGTATTCCTGTCCGGGCAGGGGAAGAAAGGAGCATGGGGAGGATGGAGGATCAGAGGCAATTGCGTCCAGAGGAGATCGAACGCTGTAGTATGGAGATTATTGGCCGGGAAATGCCGGCCGGGGACTGGTCACCGGGGGAGCTGGCGGTGGTTAAGCGCTGCATTCATGCCTCGGCGGATTTTGACTATGCGGCGAATCTGTACTTTTCGGCAGGAGCGGTGGAGCAGGCGCTGGAAGCGCTGAAAAATGGCGCCGGGATTGTTACGGATACGAATATGGCGGCAGCAGGGATCAATCAGAGGGTCGTAAAAAAGCTGGGAGGATCCGTGCATTGCTTTATGGCAGAAGAGGATGTGGCAGAGGAAGCGAAGAAAAGAGGAGTTACCCGGGCAACAGTCAGCATGGAGAGGGCAGCCAGACTGGCAGGGCCGATGATATTTGCCATCGGCAATGCCCCCACAGCCCTGCTTTGCCTGGACGGGCTGATACGGGCAGGGGCAATCAGGCCTGCCTTGGTGATTGCGGTTCCGGTGGGCTTTGTGAATGTGACAGAGTCCAAGGAGCGGATCCTCACGGCGGGGGTTCCCTGTATCATAGCAAGAGGGCGGAAGGGCGGAAGTACGATTGCGGCGGCAGTCTGCAATGCGCTTCTCTATCAGCTGATGCGCTGACAGGGCAGAGAGGCAGGGGAAAAAAGTGACATATTTTCTCAAAAAGCACTGGACTAATTCCCTGTTTTGTGAGAAAATACAAGCAGGTATGATGTGATTAATTTAACGATTTCATGGCATGCCGTCTGATGACAGGAGAAGAGACGGAGGCCAGGAAACTGTTAAAACCGCGTACTTCAGGAAATTACATAGTTGAAAGGAGTTTTAACATGATTTATTCACATGAAGTTGAGAAAATGTGCACAGTCGCACAGGGCGTTCATCATGGCGCCGCTCCCATTCCGGAAGAAGCAAAATGGGTAAAGTCCAAACAGGTTGGCGATATTTCCGGTCTGACCCATGGTATTGGCTGGTGTGCTCCGCAGCAGGGCGCATGCAAGCTGACCCTTAATGTGAAGGAGGGAATCATTCAGGAGGCGTTGGTAGAGACGATCGGCTGCTCCGGTATGACACACTCCGCAGCTATGGCATCCGAGATTCTCCCTGGTCTGACCGTGCTGGAAGCATTGAATACCGATCTGGTATGTGATGCAATCAATACTGCTATGAGAGAGCTGTTTTTGCAGATCGCTTACGGCAGAACCCAGAGTGCATTTTCTGAGGACGGTCTGCCTATCGGCGCCGGTCTGGAGGATTTGGGCAAGGGACTTCGTTCCCAGGTTGGTACGATGTACGGAACCCTGAAGAAAGGTCCTCGTTACCTGGAGATGGCAGAAGGCTATGTGACCGGCATTGCATTGGATGCGGATGACCAGATTATCGGTTATCAGTTTGTGAGCCTTGGCAAGATGACTGACTTTATCAAGAAAGGCGATGATCCCAACACCGCATGGGAGAAAGCCAAAGGTCAGTACGGCCGCGTAGCAGATGCAGTAAAGATTATCGATCCCAGACAAGAATAGCGAAAAATTTACGTGAAACGTAAATTTTTCGCTATGCAAACGGAGAAAAGCGGAGTTTGCGTTTCCCGACATGTCTAATACAGGTAATTGAAGGAGGAATTGAAAGTCATGGCATTATTTGAATCCTATGAGAGACGTATCAAACAAATTGATGCAGCACTGAACAGCTATGGAATTGCTTCCATCGAAGAGGCGGAAAAGATCACCAAGGATGCCGGCCTTGATGTTTATAAGATGGTCGAGGGCATTCAGCCCATCTGTTTTGAGAATGCAAAGTGGGCATACACAGTAGGCGCGGCTATCGCGATCAAGAAGGGCTGCAAGAGAGCGGCAGATGCTGCAGCAGCTATCGGTGAGGGCCTGCAGGCATTCTGTATTCCGGGATCGGTTGCCGACCAGAGGAAGGTTGGCTTAGGACATGGAAATCTGGGCAAGATGCTTTTGGAAGAAGAGACCGACTGCTTTGCATTTCTGGCCGGCCATGAGTCCTTTGCGGCGGCTGAGGGTGCGATCGGTATTGCCGAGAAGGCGAACCGCGTCCGTCAGAAACCTCTGCGCGTTATCTTAAACGGTCTTGGCAAGGATGCCGCACAGGTTATCGCAAGAATCAACGGCTTTACCTTTGTTGAGACCGAGATGGATTACTATACCGGCGAAGTAAAAGAGGTCTACAGAAAAGCATACTCTGACGGCCCCCGCGCAAAGGTAAACTGCTATGGTGCCAACGATGTAACCGAGGGCGTTGCGATTATGTGGAAAGAGGGCGTGGATGTTTCTATTACCGGTAACTCCACCAATCCTACCAGATTCCAGCATCCGGTTGCAGGTACTTATAAGAAGGAGTGCGTGGAGAAAGGCAAGAAGTACTTCTCCGTTGCTTCCGGCGGCGGCACCGGCCGTACCTTACATCCGGACAACATGGCAGCAGGCCCGGCTTCTTACGGTATGACCGATACCATGGGCCGTATGCATTCTGATGCTCAGTTTGCCGGTTCCTCTTCCGTACCGGCTCATGTTGAAATGATGGGTCTGATCGGTGCAGGCAATAACCCGATGGTTGGTATGACGGTTTCTGTGGCAGTTGCGATCGAGGAAGCAGCTAAGGCCGGGAAGTTCTAAGAAATAGCGTATTTATAGGGGTTTCCGTTGATGTGAGTTGTCAGCGGAAGCCCTTAATTTTGCCATGTAGCACACAAGTAACACACGGGTAGCACACATGAGGTAGCACACAAATTTTTAGGATAAAGAAAAGGGCATCTGCATTTTACAGACACCTTTTGATACGGTTCAATGTAACGGTCACTTCTTATACTTAGAATCCTGTGAAGTATTATTTTTCTGTGATTGAACACCTAAAAGATAACCATACATAAAGGCGTTTTCTGCTCCTTGCTGATAATCGCAAACCGCCTTTTTCTCATATATTCCAAATCCAATGTCGAAAAGTTCCTTTATAATCTGCTTGTTACGCTTGACTTTCCAACTGATACGCAACGATTTAGCGGTTTTTAGCATTGACAAGGCTTGTCTGTTAAGTTCCCTCTTTTGGATTTCTTTTCTCCAATCCGAATAATATTCCAAGAGAATTTCGGCAGACTTTTCATCAGTAAATATTTCGAATCTGTCTAACAGTTTTTCGGGCAGATACTTTGACTGCATGACCTTTTCAATGATTTCCTTAATTTCTTTAAGGTTTTTCAAGTTCTTATTCAGAACAATACATTCCCTTGTATGCTTTACAAGTACAAATTCTTTTGGATTTACATGATGTATTCTTTCAAGGTAGAATATATCTTTTGATTTCAGTTCGTCAGTAGAAACGGCGTATGTGTACGGTACATCACGATTTACAATAGAATCATATGCTATACTCATAATTATAATCCTTTCTTTTGGTTGGGAAGTATGCTACAATGAACATATTCCCTTTAATTTGCGTAGTGGCTTATTACTGGGTATCGGCTCTATGGTATTTGTGGTACTGTAGAGCCTTTTTAATTGCTACAATCAATCTGCATCAACTCCTTCCTATTTTGTGATTTTCTCCATTTCGGATTTTAACTGTTCCATTGTTCTATGGGTATATACCTTTTCGGTAATATCCTCTATGGCATGTCCTACAATCAATTTTAAGATATATTCATCAACGCCACATGATTTTGCCTTTGTAATGAATGTATGCCGGGTTTCATGTGGATGGTGTGTCATTTTTAATCTGTCCATGACTTTCTGGAATCTCTTGCGGTATTTGTCGTATGTCATATATGTACCCTGCTGTCCGTTTACATCATTAAAGAGATATTCAGATTGCAGATTGTCAGCTTCTTTCATACGGTTTTCAATTAACGGCTTTATTATTGGATGGATGGGAACAATTCTATTTTTACCGGCATCTGTTTTCAAGCCGCCTTTCATGGTTCCGGATTCAAGGTCAATATCTGCAATTTGCAGTATAGATAATTCTTGTGGCCGCCATCCGCTGTATATCCCTATCAGTACCATATCGGCAAAAGGTATCAAGTCTTTGTTATCCCATAACTGCTGCACTTCTTCACCCGTAAACGGTATGGGTTCTTTTGTGCGTTCTCTCTTGATAGGATTACCGTTTGCAAACATAACAGAAGCATAATCTTTATCTACAATATCATGCGCTACAGCGTACTTATACATCATATTAAATAGGCTTTTAATTCTGCCCTTTGTACTGTCTCCGACATCTGCATTTAAGATAGTACCCTCTAAATGTGATACCCTTATATCTTTCATACGCATATTATAAAGACCGTTACAATAAGCGTATGCTGCTGTGATAGTCCTGATACTGGATGGATTGGAGAGTGTAGGGAAATACCCCTCATTCCATTTTTCATAGACTTCTGAAAATGTAATGCTATCCGCTTTAATGTCATACGGATTTTCGTTGTATTCAGCAAGAGCAATCATAGCTTCTTCACGAGTGGCGTAATAGCCGATAGTAAAGCGTATTTGCTTGCTTTTACCTGTAGCGGCATCCAATACCCATTTATCAGTTTTGATAGCCCTAAACGGTTTTGAACGCTTTCCGGGCAGTTTGTAGATTGTTCCGTACCCGTTAGGTAATTTTGTAGGTTTGCCATTTCTGATACGTGGTTTTGTACTGGTAGGACTATTAATAGGATAACCACAATGAGGACAGGCGGCGGCTTTGTCTGATACATCATGTTTGCACTCTGGACACTTTAGTAACGCCATTAAATCACTTCCTTTCTAAAAATCTAACATATCTTTTAATAAATTTATATCAGCATCACTATATTGTGGATATTTAGTTTTAAATTCTTTAAAGTCAATATCATTGATATTATCACAGTCATATAAGTAAACTAATCTTTTTTTGTTTTCGTTAAAACGGCGATCCATTCTTGATAGATTATCAATATCAAAATTGAATCCGTCAAGATTATTTCTGATTTCCTCCATACGAATCAAATCGAATAACATATCATCAAGAATCTCGAAAATACTTGGAGTTTTTCGGAGTTGTTTAGTTGATATACTATTTTTTAATTTTGATAATAATTCGTTAATAGAAAGTAAAAATATATTTGCCATTTTATCAACGGGAACAAGTCCAAGAGACGTTCCGTATTCGTCACGCAATGCTATATTCTTATTTTCCATACGTGGAACACCACATTCATCAAATGATTTTATATTTTGACTAGATAAAATATATTGAGGTATTAAACGGAGTAATTCTAGCTTATCATTAATGTGACTATCTTTTTCCAGCAGAAAATTTATTGTGCTTACTGCATAAGGAACGTAAGAGTTATTGCTTTCTATTAATATGTCTATAGCATCTTCTGCAAGCCCGGTTAAATCCTTGCATATCTGTTTCTGGTGGGTTGTGCATTCAATATTTCCAAATAAATAGTCAGTGGAACAATGGAAAAAAGTACTATATGCTTTTGCGTATTCTCCTTGCAGCTTGCTGGTATCATCTGAATTTAAATGAGTTTGTATTTTCTTTTCTATAGAACCTATTGCAGCATCGGCTTTGCTGCGCTCATAAGGGTATTCAGTAGTATCTCTGTGCTTAACGATGACAAGTTTTTCTTTATAGAGTTTTTTGGCAAGACCTTTTGCTGTAAAAACGCCGCTATTCTCCATTAATTTCCATAATCTATTCTTGAACAAAGACATATCCTCATGGTTTTCTGACTTAAATGCCAATAATTACACCTCCTATCAATAAAAGATAAAATTATCTTTTTATTGCGGAAAAATATTATAAAACAGACATATAAAAAGATATATTTTTCTTGTTGTATTCACTATACTACAATTACAGCCGGTTGTAAATAACAAATTGTTGTATTTGTAAAGAGAGGTATGAAATATGGATTTGAGAACAGAGATAAAGAAGTATGCAAAATCAAAAGGAGTTCCATTATGGAAAGCAGCAAAAGAATATGGGCTGTCAGATAGTAATTTCAGTAGAATGCTTCGCTACGATGACAAGGTTAGTATAGAAGAGAGAAAAATAATATATGAAATTATTGATCGACTAGCAGCGGAGCGGTAAGGCGGTGATGATATGAGTGAACCTATTTTTGAATGTGCAAATATCCCTGTTGCAGTCGCTTCTAAAGCCTTAAAAGTAGATTGTCAGACAGTAAGGCTGTTGCTTCAAAGTGGCGCAGTAAACTGGGGAATTGCATACCACAGGACACCAAAGAGCCGACAATATTCTTATCTGATTTATCCTAAGAAGTTCTACGAGGAAACAGGCTTCCTTTATAAAGGAGGTACATCAAAATGAATATTTTGAAAAGATACCGACTGAAAAAACAGCAAAAAGAGTTAGTGCGTAGATATGCGATATTGGAACAGTTGCAGACAGAACACAGTGGAGATGAATATTTTTACAGGTATGCACAGAAAGAAATGGATGCCATCGACGAGGAAGCAGAGCAGATACGCCATGTGTTAGAAATGGGGTGCTGTGAATGAGAATGACAGGGCAAGAAGAATTTACCGCATTAGAGCAATACATAAGGTCACGCAGTAGTAAGGTAAAAAGGAGTGGTAACGGTATTATTTTTAACTGTTTCTATCACAATGATAATTTACCAAGTGCCTCTATGAAAATTGGAAGAAATGGGATGCCTATGTGTTTTTGCTCTGTGTGTGGAAGTATTTATCATCAACTAAAGAAAGATGCTGGATTGTGGCAGGATAAATCCGATAGCGGAGGGTTTACACCATTTGAAAAGTTTCTTTACTACAATACAGAAGATGAATATAAAATGTACGATTTTGTGACAGAAAAATATTTATGTTCACATTTTCGCATGAAAGACAAAGAAAAACAGGGTTTTCCAAGAGGTATAAGAGACGGCGAACACGTTACAAAGGGAACAGATGGAGTTGATACAACTTATGCGGTTTTCTGTAACGGACATTTAAAGGAAGTGAAGAACGCCATTGAGAAGAAAAGTCTTGTTTGCTATACGGAGGGAGAAAAAGATACTAAATGCTTATGGAATAATGATTGTATCAGTTTCACTTGTGGAGGTACAAATACTTTTAAACAAGAGTTATTGCCATATTTAAAGGGTGGTAGATTTGCAGTATTTGGCGATAACGACAGAGCTGGAATTGCAGATGCGGAGCGTATTACAGCATTACTAAATACGGTAGGAACTGCAACCATGATTATACCGCCAGAAGTGCCAGAAAAGGGCGATATTAGCGATTATATGAAGAATCACACGAAGGAAAATTTGCAAACATTGATTGAAAATGCACTCAATAAGAGTACCGTTAAAGAATCCGTAAGGCATGTAGAGAACCGAAAAATTAATCTCGTAGACAAGCTGATTGAACTGGATGCTGCTAAAAACTATGCAACAAATGACAAAGGGAGCGCAGAACTGTTTTCCACTGTATTTAAAGATGTAAGCCGGTATAATCCAACGCAGAAGGATTGGATGTACTACAACGGTATTAAATGGGTAGCAGATGCCGAGGGAATGAGGGCGAAAAGGAATGCTAAAGAATTAGCAGATGCTCTGTTATCTTATGTGGTCAGTAATCCCGAATTAGATGAAAAACAGAGAGAAAGCTATCTGAAATATGCATCACGCTTAATGAATTATCGTGATAGAAATACAATGATAAATGACGCAAAGGACTTGAATTATTTTGAAAATGAGGAACTCGACAAAGAAGATTTTCTCTTGAATTGCAAGAATTGTGTCTTAGATTTATCGGGAAATAAGCCAACGATATTAAAGCATAATGCTGATTTATTATTGTCAAAGGTTTGTAATACTAGTTATGAGCCTGCTGACCAATGTCCACTATGGAAAAAGACTATTTCTGAAATCATGGAGGACGATATTGGAAAAATAAAGTATCTGCAAAAAGTTTTTGGCGTATCCCTAACAGGATGTACAGCAGAGGAAGAATTATATTTCTTTTTTGGCGGTTCTACGAGAAATGGGAAAAGTACAGTTTGTGAATCGGCTTTATTTATATTGGCGGACTATGGAGCGACAATATCCCCAGAAACTTTAGCAGTCAAACAAAATAAGGACAGCCGGACGGCGTCACCGGATATCGCAAAATTGGCAGGGGCAAGGCTTGTTATTGCATCGGAGCCGCCAAAGAGAATGATATTTGATACTTCGCTTGTAAAAACACTGACAGGACGAGATCGGGTAACAGCTAGATTTCTGCATCAGAATGAATTTAGTTTTACACCTAAGTTTAAGTTGATTTTGAATACAAATTATTTGCCGACAATCACAGATAATACCATTTTCAAAAGTGGACGTGTACGAGTGGTTAGTTTTAATAAACATTTTGAAGAGAGTGAGCAAAATAAGAAGTTAAAGGATGATTTGAAAGCAGAATCAGCAGGAATTTTGAACTGGATGATTGAGGGGTTATATTTATATCGCCGGGAGGGATTAACGCCGCCTGCTGCCGTACAAGGTTCTACAGAAGAATACGAAAATGATTCTGATAAGATTGGGCGGTTTATCTCTGAATGTTTGGTGAAGTCCGACAAGAATGTATCTGCGAAGACAGTCTATGAAACTTATTCAAAATGGTGTTCGGCTTCTGGATGTGGAATAGAAAACAAAGGAAATTTTTTTACAGAATTAAAGGTAAAGGGTATATTTGCGACAAGTGGAACTGTTAATGGAAGAACTGTAAGAAATGTTGTAAAAGGATATGAACTAGCAGAAGATGATTTTGTTGCAGTAGATGATGATACCCTACTTCCATTTGACTGACGAAGGGATAAATGTGCAAGCTGTGTATTCTGTATGTAAGGGTATATAGAGTTGATTTTTAGAGCCTTACTCAAACTTCGCACTTGCATAAGTGCCTATGCACCTTGAAAATTCAATAAAAACAGGCAATAAAATAGCATGAAACACTCTGGTTTTGGTATAATTGAATTGCTCAGAAACAACATACCA
>CAJTEM010000052.1 GCA_910575255.1 Lachnospiraceae bacterium
TGGTATGTTGTTTCTGAGCAATTCAATTATACCAAAACCAGAGTGTTTCATGCTATTTTATTGCCTGTTTTTATTGAATTTTCAAGGTGCATAGGCACTTATGCAAGTGCGAAGTTTGAGTTACAAAGTAGATATCCAGATTATGGATATCCTCCGCGACAAAGCAGATCTTCAGCTGAAGCGTGACTCAGAGGCAGAAATCGTCCGTGAAGGCAGTAAGCTTGTCATCCGTGCATTCTACCCGATGAATCTGATGCAGAAACTCTCCCTCCAGAAAGAATATGTGGAGGACTGGCGTCAGCTTGTCGATTCCATCATGATTGATTGGAACTACGATGGCGTGGTTATGCAGCCGGCCATTACCGATGTTCCCGGTAAGAATGAGATGGTCAGCGGTATTTACCATATCCCAGAGGGTTCTGGTACGATTAAAGTTAAGATTACCGACCTGCTCTCCGAATCGTTGGAAGTGGAGGTGCGCTGAATGGCTGTAGAATTTGACTCCAATTTTTCCTTTAATCAACAACTGTGGTTCTACTACACCACAAACCGAGGAAAGATTCGCTCCCGTTATAACGACCTTACAAGGAAGTTTCTTGCATACAACGACAGCGATGAGAATCCCCACGCTTTTCTGCGCAAACCGCAGTTCGAGGCCCTGGAGATGTATATCTTCGTGAAGGAATTCATGAACAACAAACAGGTCTATGAAATGTTCGATGACTGGCGCCATAAAAGAGACCGCTTCTCCGATGCTTCCTACTATGCTATCGAAAAAAGCGGCCAGCTTAGAATTGGAACCGATCTGACTGAAAAGCAGACAGATACGCTTTTTAAGCAGATGAAGAAATACCGCGAAGAGTACCCGAACTATATTTACGCCCTTACAATGGGCCTTGGCAAAACCATCCTCATGGCTACCTGTATCTTCTATGAATTTCTGCTCGTGAAGAAGTATCCGAGGGACAAACGTTTCTGCCATAACGCCCTCGTATTTGCGCCGGACAAAACGGTCCTTCAGTCACTTCGCGAAATCATGACCTTTGATAAAACAAAGGTGGTGCCGCCAGAGTATGCCCGTGTTCTTGATTCCAATATCAAGTTCCATTTTCTGGATGAGGCAGGGACAATTCTCCATACAATTGATGATTCCGACTTTAATATCATCATCTCCAATACGCAGAAAATCATTGTAAAGAAAAAACGTAAGGAAGAAACTCCTGGTCAAATGCTTTTCCATAGCTCTGGCTCTCTCTTATCCGCCGTCTACGGCGGCAACGCTGATGACGAGGACGATGTGTGGGACGATACTACACTAATGGATAATCAACGTTTTAAAAAACTCTGCCGTCTTCCGCAGCTCGGTGTTTATGTGGATGAAGCGCACCACCTCTTCGGCGCCGATTTGGAGAAACAGATCCGTTCCGGCGGAGCAAATAAAACAAGCCTCCGCGATACCATCAATTTGCTTGCGGAGAACACATCCATTGTTGCTTGCTATAACTATACAGGAACGCCATATGTCAAGAACCAGCTTCTTCCGGAAGTAGTCTATGCATATGGTCTGCGTGAATCCATCTGGAATGGATTCCTGAAAGATGCCGACCCACTCGGCTTTGAAAACGTCAAGAGCAACGAATTCCTTACTGCTGCGGTTACAACATTCTGGGAACGATACGGTAATCAAGCCTACGAGGGACTGAATCCGAAACTTGCCATCTATGCGGCAGGTGTGGAAGAAGCCGCCACAGAGGTCAAACCTGCTCTTGAAAAAATACTTGCAAAACTCGGTATCCCGACATCAAAAATACTTCTCAATGTCGGTGATGCGAAATACACGAAGAACGATGACATCCGGGATTTCAACAATCTCGATGTACCCGGAACAGAAGGCAATGAGAAACAGTTCATCATCCTCGTTGAGAAAGGAAAGGAAGGTTGGAACTGTAGGTCTCTTTTTGGCGTGGCACTTTTTCGAAGTCCAAAATCAAAGATATTCGTTCTCCAGGCTACCATGCGCTGTCTCCGCGCTATTACAGATAAGCGTCTGACAGCCACAGTATTCCTCTCCAAGGAGAATTACGATACCCTGGACGATGAACTTCATAAGAACTTCAATATGGAAATCAAGGACATCAAAAATGCAGCAAACGCAAAGCATCGTAAATATCAGGTACGCGTCCTGCCGCCGCCAAGAACAATCACACTCAAACGTGTATGGCATGAGTATACGCTCCATGAAAAGGAATATTCTGCACCGGTAGACTTCCGGTTAGTGGATGCTGACCTCTCCAGGTATGCAAGTGTCATGTATGAACGTGACAGCCTTGCTCAAGACACCACAGTGAAAGAAAAAAACATTGACCATTTGCAGGAAAATATGAAATACAGCGAATTCTCCCTCACGGGAGAAGTGGCTCGTTATCTGAATATCTCCTGCATCCTTACAGCAAGAATCCTGCGGGAATCCGTGGATGGTCTGAGTGTGATTTTAGATGCGGTCAACTGCTACAATGCAATCTTGGATGACTATATCATCCCCACCGTGTTCCACGCGCTTTTCGAAATTACCTCCGAACTGAAGACTGAAGACAGGGATGCTGGTGTTATAATAGGGACAAGTTAGAAGAACCCAGAAAAATCAAGGGGTTGCACTAACTTGTCCCCTTATTTTTTTGCCCGAAAAAGGGTAAACGGAATCACCGCATTTCTGGTTTCCGTCCGGAAGCCGTACATATATTGCTGGCCAGCAGTATGAAAGTCTGATAGCGATTAAAGCAACCATACCATCCTTTGGAGATGGATTTGAAGGTCCGAAGTCCTTATAAATGCTGACGGGTTGCAACGGGGGCGTTGTAATATTGGTTGACAGGTTTCGGCCGGGTTTAATGTGAACCGGGCGCTATGGGAGGGTTAAACCTGCGTTTCTGTACCATGGGGATAAATGAGATTTATTTACAGAAAGCCGGGGAACTTACAGCGCCCATATTGTTGTGATAGTTTTTATAGATTAGCTTATCGTTTCGTTCGGAAACAAATATTTCTTTTTTACAGGGAAAGGCACAGGCCAGTGCGCCTGGGAGCGGTTCCTGTAAAATTCCATAGGGAAGTTCAGTAACAGAGAATCATTGGCAGGTCCGGTCTGGGATCGTTGAAAGGATAGGGAGCAGATGAAGAAGGATGTCAGAAAATTTAAGGTATATGAGCAGAGCGGGCATAATTATAAGCCGACGCCGACGATCACGTTAAAGGGGCTTTGGCTGGAGGAATTGGGCTTTGGGGCGGGGACACTCCTGACGGTCCGGTGCGAGGAAGGGAAGCTGGTCATTGAGCCGAGGGAGTCGGTGGATTACATTGATGTGTTTGAGGAACAGCAGTTGAGCATGGTGGCAGAGAGGAAAGTGAGGTTTTGATATATGGGTAAGATTTATATGATCGGTTCACAAAAAGGGGGTACGGCGAAGACAACAACTACGTTCAATCTGGCGTACTGCCTGCGGAAGATGGGGAAGAGGGTTCTGGCTGTGGATTTTGACAGCCAGGCAAATCTGACAACGTGCTTCGGCGTGGAGGACACGGGAATTTTGGATGATACTATTGGGCATCTGATGATGGCGCAGATTGAGGATATGAAGCTGCCGTCCCCGAAGAAGTACATACGGACGAAGGACGGAGTGGACTTCATCCCATCGTCTATATATCTGTCGGTGGTGGATGCGAAGCTGCGGCTGGAAATGGGGGCGGAGAAGATGCTGTCCGGGATTCTGGAGCTGCTGCGGGAGAAGTATGATTATATCCTGATTGATACCTGTCCGTCCCTTGGGACTTTGACGATCAATGCCCTGGCTGCTTCGGATGAGGTCATTATCACGGTGAACCCCCAGCTTCTGGCTATGATGGGGATGCAGGATTTTCTGCGGACGGTGGTGAAGATCAGGAAGCGGATCAATCCGGGGCTGGGGATTGCGGGTATCCTGATGACCATGTGCGAGTCCAGGACGAAGCTGTGCAGGGTTTTGACGGAGGAAGTGACAGAGAGTTTCCAGGAGCAGATACGGGTGTTTGAGACGAGGATTCCCAGTACGGTGAAGGTGGGGGAGAGCATTTATTACAGCCTGCCGGTGGCGGAGTACAGCCCGAAGGCGAGCGCGGGGATGGCTTATAGAAAGTTTGCAAAGGAGCTGGTTTCGTATGAAGGCTAATGGGACGAAGAGGAAGATTTTTAATGACGCTGTGGACCTTCTGGCGGGGGCGGAAGAGGTTTCCGCTCCGGAGAACGGGATCAGGATGCTGCCCATTGACAGTATTCGTCCGTTTCGGAAGCATCCTTTCCGGCTGTATGAGGGGGAGCGTCTGGAGGACATGGTGGAGAGCATTAGGGAGCATGGCGTTCTGAATCCGGTGATTGTGTGGCAGGAGGGGGAGGGATATGAGATGCTGGCCGGACATAACCGGCAGATGGCGGGGAAGCTGGCCGGGCTGGCGGAGATTCCGGCTATCGTGAAGACGGGCCTGACGGAAGAGGATGCTTATGTGTATGTGATTGAGACCAACGTGATACAGAGGGGCTTTGCGGAGCTCCTGCCGTCCGAGAAGGCGGCGGTGCTGGCGGAGCGGTATGAGAAGGTCAGCAGCCAGGGGAGGCGGAATGACATTCTGGAAGAGATTGCAAGGCTGAACGGGCAGGACACGGCGGGGACTTGTGGACATGATGTCCACAAGTTGAAGAGCCGGGATGCCATTGGGGAAGAGTATGGGATGACCGGGAGGAATATTGCCAGGTATATGCGGGTGCAGCAGTTGGAGGAATCTTTGAAGGAGCGGCTGGACGAGGGGACGCTGCCTCTGGTGGCGGCGGTGGATCTGTCTTATCTGTCGGGGAAGGAGCAGAAGGTGGTGTCTGGGCTGGCGGAGAAGGGGAAGATTAGGCTGGATGTGAAGACGGCGAAGTGCGTCAGGGGCATGGCTGGAAATGTGACGGAGAAGAGGGTGCTGGAAACGCTTGACGGCGGGAAAGGGAAGAAAGATTCTGCCGGAAAATCTGTCAAGCTGCCGGCGGATGTGTATGAGAGGTATTTTGACGGTGTGAAACCTGCGGACGTGGCAGGGATTGTGGAGGAAGCGCTGGCGGCATGGTTCGGGAAGGGAGGGGATGCAGATGTTCCGGACGGAAGAGATAGAGAAGCTGGATAAGTCCTATTTTAATATTATCTTGGCGGAGAACTATGATGTGACGATTCAGTCTAAGAATACGGGGCATATCTGGTATATCCATAATCCGGAGTATCCGGGGGAAGGGGAGTGCATTATTTTCCATAAGCACAGGGCTTCCCAGCCCTATCATCAGCATGGGAGGGCTGGGAGTCTGGGGCAGGCGGTAAGGAGTATTATGGGGCATGATGTGTTTCAGATGAATGGGAGAAAATGGATGGAATAGTTACTGCGAAATATTTATCTAATATTTGTATGTCAAGACATAAAAAATATATAAATCAAATATTTCATTGAAGTGGATATAATAGGGATTTTATCACATAGCATACCCAAAAGGAATGCTATGGATAAAATCCTTATAGTTTTAAAATAGTAAAATTAGACAAAAGGGTTGAGTTATGCAAAGAAAATAGATACAAAATAATGTAAAAATCTTGTTTTATGCTATAGCATGTGCTATATTTTATATGTGGAGGTATGGGCATATGACATTTAGCGAAATAATTAAGTTCATTAGAAAACAATTAGGAATTACACAGGAGCAATTGGCTCATGAGCTGAATGTAAGTTTCTCTACAATCAACAGGTGGGAAAACGGACATAGAGTTCCTAAAAAATTAGCGATAGTATGTTTAATAGAATTTTGCAAAAATAATAATGTAGATATAAGTGTGATATCTGAATTAGAAAAACTTTAGCGTGGCAATAATCTTTAAACAATGCTGATTTGAAAGGAGATTAGTAATGGCCAGGGCCGATTTGTTAAAAAAATTATTTAGTAGTTTTAAACAGGATAATAAAGAAATGTTCTATGCCGTGGCATCAGAAATAATTGAAGACGAAAAAAAGAAAAATCATGGTATATTAGCGGATGATTTAAAATTAATTTTGAATGGGAATTACCAAAAGAAAAGTATAAATACTTTATCTGAAAACACCCCAAGAGATAAAGATAAAGATATGCCTTTAATAGAAGTAATGTATCCGGAAAAGTATTTTTCTGATTTGATTCTTTCGGATAATAGAATTATTCAATTAGAACAGATAATAAAAGAATTTAATAATTGGGAAGTATTGGTAAGTAATGGGGTTTTCCCCACAAGGAGGGCATTATTCTATGGACCGCCTGGATGTGGTAAAACATTAGCAGCACAAGCGTTGGCTGGGGAAATTGGAATTCCAATGTTATATGTAAGATTTGATGCGTTGATTTCATCTTATTTAGGAGAAACAGCAAGTAATATTAGTAAAGTGTTTGACTATGCAAAAAAAGATAGCTGGTTGATTTTTTTTGATGAGTTTGATGCAATTGGAAGAAGCCGTAATGACTCTACAGAGCATGGGGAAATAAAAAGAGTAGTTAATGCCTTTTTACAGCAAATTGATAATTATAAGGGGCGTTCATTAATTATTGCAGCAACTAACTTTGAACAGTCATTAGATTATGCGATTTGGAGACGGTTTGATGAAACTATACGCTTTGATATGCCTTCTCATGATGAAAAAATGAAGTTGTTTGAACTAAAAATGAAGAGATTTAAAGGACCTGTACATGTTTTGGAACAATACATGAATGAGCTGGAAATGTTCTCACATTCAGATGTTGAAAAGGTTTGCCAGATAATAATGAAGCAGTGTATATTGGACGGGAAAAAGATTTATACAAAAAATGATATTGAGCAAGCAGTAAAAAAACAAGAGAAAAATGTTTCTTTGAGAAAGACTCAATATTAAGGGGGATTGGGGTATGGCAGAATATAATCATATTGAAATCATGAGAGAAGAGATGGTACGGCCATATAAGTTCACACCAAATAGAAGTGCACCGCGTCCACCTATACGTAACAGGAAACAGCATGGAGGGGATTTGAAGGTACAATTGGAAGCGTCATTAGGAGAAGTTTTATCTAAAAGACGAGATGTAGGAATTCAGTCTGAAAATCTTGTTGTTTTAGAATTAATGAGTGATGCACTTTCACCTAGCTTGCTTGAACATTTGTTGCGCAAATTTAACATGTATTTAGTAGAAGAGACTGACATACCAAATAGTAATAAGTCAAAGTTGGTAGTTCAATTTGAAAATTTGACTGACATACAGGTATTTAACCGTGAAAGGAAATTGTGGGAGGACGATGATGAAAATGAGGCTACTTTGACATATGCGAAGCGAAGAGATATATTTAGTTGCATAGATAACATAAGAACAGTAACTAGGGAAGACAGAATTGGAGTTAGACTGAAACAATATTTTAATGATGCTTCTTTATTGCCAAAGGGATTTTTTGTTGTAAATATAGATGTTTGGTTTAACGGAGAGAAAACAACAGCCCTTGAAGTAGAAGGACAAATCAGGAAAGTTTTAGGAACTGGAGGAAGTAAACTATTAGGAGATTTATTTCAAACACCAAGTTTATTATTGGGAAGAGTATTAGTAAATGAGTTTACGCTGAATGCTTTACTAGATATGGATATTATTGCAATGGTAGAATTGCCATTTGGTAAGGTGTCTTCGGAACCCTATGAATTATTAAAGTCGGACTATGAGCCCGTGATGCAAGACGAATTGACAGATGACGCTCCATTGGCGGCAGTTTTAGATTCAGGAGTATTTACTGGAAATCCTTTGTTAGAGAATGTCGTTGTTGCTGAGGAAGAATTTGATATAACAGAAAATACAACAACAGATATGAATGGACATGGTACAGGTGTTGCAGGAATTGTAGTGTATGGTGATTTTGATAAGTGTTTGCAGACCAATAGTTTTAAACCATTAGTACGGATATGCAATGGAAAAATATTGCATGATGAAAATGGCGATACATGTTTTCCATTGGATAAAAGACCAGAACAAATAGTAAAGGAAGCCATTGAATATTTTCATACAGAATTTGGATGTAGAATATTTAACTTATCTGTTGGAGATCGTGACCATTTATATTGTGGCGGAAGACAATTTGCATGGGCTGAAATGCTTGATCAGTTAGCAAGAGAAAAAGATATTGTCATTGTTATTAGTGCAGGAAATGTAAGTAATCCGGAATTGAAAGAATTTACTTCCCGTGAACAACTGATGGAGCAATGTCGTGATCGGCTATTTTGTCAAGAACATAGGCTTATTGATCCTGCAACATCAGCATTGGGAATAACAGTTGGTTCTATAACCAGATTTGATGAACCTTCTGCAATTCCTAGTAGGACAGCAAGGATTTCCGTCGGTAAGAAAGATTATTTATCTGTATTTACCAGAATAGGAAAAGGGATAAACAAAGCTGTAAAACCGGATCTTGTTGATTATGGTGGGAATTTTGCTGTTTCGCAGATGATGAGAGGTAGAAACCAGTGGGTTATAAATGATATGAGATTGGTGGAACCTACACTGAATAATGGGAATGATAAAATTTTCAGAGGATATTGCGGGACAAGTTTTTCTGCTCCACATGTTACCCATATAGCGGCAAGAATAGAAAGAGCATTAGAAAAACAATTGCATGAAAAGCCGTCCGCCAATTTGATACGGGCAATCTTGATAAATTCGGCAAGATGTACAGAAGATATGATTGAATGGGGTGAAAAATCTAAAGATGAATCCTATGTCGGGAATAGCAATCCCAAACAGGAAAGAAGGCTTAGATTATATGGGTTTGGAAAAGCAAATGATTGTTTACTGTATTCAGATTATAATAGGGTGACATTGTTTGCAGAAGATAAACTCTCGTTACGTTCTTTTCACCTCTATAAAATACCTGTGCCTAAAGAATTTCTGTTGATGAAAGCGGACAAGACGATATCTATCAGTTTAGCATACAATCCTATAACGAGACTTAGCAGAAAAGACTATTTAACGAATAATTTATGGTTTGAAGTATTTAGAAAGATAGATGAAGATACCTTAGTTCAATATAAGGCAAAAAAGGAATCAGGAGAAGATGAGGAAGATGATTTGGATAGATTCCCGAATGAGTATAAGGCTAAGTTTGTTCCTGGGTATAAAGAAATTAGCAAGGGTACGTTACAACAACGTATTTGGAAGAAGAAGGCAGGAGGCGGAAAAGACTTACTTTGGGATGTAAATGAGCCATACATATATATTTTGGTTACTGGTAAAGAAAAGTTCAAGTATGCAGAACAAGAAATGCCACAAGATTATGCATTAGCTGTTACTTTTTCTTATGAAAGCAAGGAAGATATTCAATTATATAACAGGTTAAGTGCAAATGCCAGAGTGAGAAGACGTCAAACAGAGAGAGAACGTGGGCGTGACAGAGCAAGACAAAAATAAGTAAATAACAATCAGTTTATTTAGAATTGTAAAACGAAAAAGTAAGAATGGATATGGAGAGAAAGGTTATGGCAGTAGGAACTACCAGTATTGGATTTGAAGAAAAGTTATGGCAGGCAGCAGACAAGTTGCGCTCCAATATGGATGCGGCAGAATATAAACATGTGGTTTTAGGGTTAATATTTCTAAAATATGTATCAGATTCTTTTGAGGAAAAGTATCTGGTTTTGCTGGAAGAAGGATATGGTGATGAAGAAGACAGAGATGAGTATTTGGCGGATAATATTTTCTGGGTTCCTAAAGAGGCAAGATGGTCAGAAATTCAGAAACATGCAACCAGTGCGGATATAGGCAGTGTAATTGACCATGCAATGGAAGTGATAGAAAATGAAAATAACTCATTAAAAGGTGTTTTGACAAAGAATTATTCAAGAGCAGAACTTGATAAAACACGCTTGGGCGAATTGGTAACTTTGTTTACTAATATAGAGGTTGGTTCGACGGCGGCACAGGAAAGAGATATTCTGGGGCGCGTATATGAATATTTTTTAAGCAAATTTGCAAGTGCGGAAGGCAAGTTGGGGGGAGAATTTTATACCCCATCCTGTATTGTAAGAACTTTGGTAGAGATGATTGAGCCGTTTGAAGGACAGATTTTTGATCCGGCGTGCGGTAGTGGCGGTATGTTTTGCCAGTCAGCCCGATTTGTAAGAGAGCATCAGGGGAATGTTAGAGATATTTCTATTTTTGGACAGGAGAGTAACCCGACAACATGGAAATTGGCAAAGATGAATCTGGCAATTCGCCAGCTGGAGGCAAATCTTGGAAAGCATAATGCGGATTCATTCCACGATGATCAACACAAGACGTTAAAGGCAAATTATATTTTGGCCAATCCGCCATTTAACGTATCAGATTGGGGAGGGGAAAGGCTACAGGACGATGTTCGGTGGAAGTATGGGGTTCCGCCGGTTGGCAATGCCAACTTTGCATGGCTACAGCATATGATTTATCATTTGAGTCCGGTAGGTGGAGTATGTGGGACAGTATTAGCGAATGGTTCCTTGAGTTCTAGTACATCCAATGAGGGAATTATTAGAAAAAATATGATTATAGGTGATGTTGTCGAGTGTATTGTGGCAATGCCAGGTCAATTGTTTTATTCTACAGGGATTCCGGTATCTCTTTGGATTTTACGGAAAGGAAAAACAGAGCAATCTCAAAATAAAGTGCTTTTCATCGATGCAAGAAAATTAGGGCATATGATAGATCGAAGGGTTCGGGAATTGTCAGAAGATGATATTAGAAAGATTGCGGATACATACCAGAATTGGAGACAGGGAAAAGAATATGAGGATATTCAAGGATTCTGTAAGGAAGCTTCTTTAGAAGAAATAGATGAACAGGATTATATTTTGACTCCGGGAAGATATGTGGGGATAGAAGAACAGGAAGATGACGGAGAATCTTTTGATGAAAAAATGAAAAGATTTACTACGGAATTATCGGAATTATTTGATAAGTCTTTGGAGTTACAGAATGAAATAAGGGAAAGTTTAGGAGCGATTGGATATGAAATCTGAAAAAGAATTGTGTTATAAATTTCGGGCACCGCTTAATATAGGAGATACGGAGAATCAGACATATGGGTGTCGGCATTCTAATCCAGATATTTGTGGGAATGCTAATTTGGAAGAGATATGTGCATTTGTTAGAGATGATAATATCTGTAAAAGACCATCTGCATCATGGAGAAAACAATACCTAAAGCTAAAGGAAGAGAAGTTATGAAAACAGTTTCTTTAATAGATTTATGTTATTCAGTGACGGATTGTTCACATTCAACTCCTAAATGGACAAATGCTGGAAAAATTGTAATACGGAATCAGAATATAAGAAACGGAAGATTAGATATATCATCAGTATCATATACCACTCAGGAAGATTATGATAAGCGGATAAAAAGAGCATTACCTAATGCAGGTGATATCATAATTACCAGGGAAGCTCCCATGGGAGAGGTATGTATGATACCTGATGATTTAGAGTGTTGCCTTGGTCAACGGATGGTTTTGTTGAAACCAAATAGGGATTTGGTGGATAATAATTACTTGCTTTATGCTCTAATGTCTCCATATGTTCAAAATCAAATATCATGGAGTGAAGGGACCGGAACAACAGTAAGCAATTTGCGAATACCGCATCTTGAAAAATTACAGATTCCTATATTCGAATTAAAAAAACAAAGAAAAATTGCTAAATTATTAGCGAATTTAGATAAGAAGATTGAAGTGAACAATGAGATGAACGATAATTTACAGCAACAAGCATTTGCCCTTTTTGACAATCTCATGGTTGATGCCGACAATGACATCTGCACAGTAGCTGATTACGCATATCTCAACCCGAGGCGAGTATTGTCAAAGGGTCAGATTGCCCGAAGTATTGATATGAGTCAGTTATCGACAAGCGGAGCGTTTCCTTCAGGATGGGACATGAAGCCATATAACGGGGGAATGCGTTTTACTAATGGCGATACAATTTTAGCACGTATTACCCCATGTCTTGAAAACGGCAAGACTGCTTTCATCGACTTTCTTGATAAAGGCGAGGTTGCGTTTGGCTCAACAGAATATATTGTCCTTGCACCCAGAGATGGTGTGCCGCCAGAGATGCTATATTGTCTGGCTCGTTACCCTGCGTTTGTTGATTACGCAGTCAAAAACATGAATGGTAGTAGCGGAAGACAACGCGTCTCAGCTGAAACAATAGGACAGTTCCAGCTCCACAAATTGGATGAGCAGAACCTAGCGACATTTAGAAAAGCGGTAACACCGATGTTTCTAAAAATGCGCTATAACTCTTTCGAAAACACGAGGTTGGTCGAACTGCGCGATACCCTTCTCCCCAAACTTATGTCCGACGAGTTGGATGTCTCCAGCATTAAGCTCTAAGCTGCTTGTAGACTTGAAAACGGCTCTGCCGTTTCCTCGTTACCGCCGCAATATACTATGTCCGCATATTCTCATTCACGATGCGGTGGTAAATTATCGTTTATGCTAGGAGGGATTTCTTTGGATAAGGAGCAATTAAATAAACTTGCAGAGGAATTATATCAAGAAGCATTTGCTGCGAATGCTTATTTCCTTATTATGCAGCAATATAGAGAAATGCAAAAGGAATATCTGGATGAAATGAGTTTGTCACCTGCATTTTATTCTGTAATTTATGAGGCGCTTCAAAAGGCGTGCTTTATTGAACTTGCAAAATTATATGATAGAACAAAGGGGGCATATAGTATTGGTACTATGCTCAATTTCTGTGAAGAAAATTTAAAATTCTTTTCGGAATATAGAGATACTGTAGAAATTGAGGATGATGGAAAGAATTATATTTTTCCAGTACCCTACCAGCATAGCCTTAAACCTACAGAAGAATGCTTTTTCAGGGAAGAAGTTCACGTTCAGAGAAATATTTATAAATTATTTGATATTTCTTCGGCAGATACAGCCCCTGTTACAGTTGAATTGACTTTTAGCGAGTTTTTAAAGTTGTATCAAAAGAGATATGTGGCTCTGAGCAAAAAGAGGGATAATATATCGGAACAACGTAATAAAATATATGCGCATAATGATGTGAAGGGTATCTTTAATTTGGAAGAAGTATTAGAAAAAAATCCTCTTTTCTATACGGATATGCAAGAATTGATTGAATTTGCATTAGATGCAACGGGGCTTGTTATTGGAGCTTTGACAGGAGTATGTAAAGCCAGAAATTACTCCAACATAGACGATTGGGAAGGAACTTTGATGCTTGCCAGACTTGGACTGAAGTATCAGGATTATGATCAAGAGCAGAAAGAAAAGGCATTTTGGAAAGAGTTCCATTTTCAGGAGAAGGGACAGGGAGAATGACAGATCATAATGAACATACGCTGAAAATGTTTATCATGATTTTTGATAACAGTATCTACATTTGTGGATAGCTGCTGCTTTTTGACATATGGCAAAGAAAGACGAAAGAAGGATGCGATATCATGCCAATTAATGAAAACACTCTGGAACAAGCGGTGATTGCACAGCTACAGGGAAATGGTTATGAATATCTCTATGGCCCTGATATTGACCGGGATTACCATGAAGTAATTTTGAAAGATTACTTTGAGACTGCCATGTATAAAATTAACCCCAAAATCACTGTGGATATTGTGGGGGAAGCATATAAAACGATTAGGAACCTTGGTTTGCTTAAGTTGGAGGATATGAATGCAGCTTTTCATAAATATCTGATTGAGGGGGTTCCCGTTAATTATCGTGTGAACGGAGAGCAACGTACTTATACGGTAAAATTGATTGATTTTTTAAATCCAGACAAAAATGAATTTCATGTTGTCAATCAATATACAATTATTGAGTATAAGAATAAGCGGCCGGATGTGTTGGTATTTGTGAATGGTATTCCGTTGGTATTGTTTGAACTGAAAAATATCACCAACGAAGACGCTACGGTTGAAAACGCATATAAACAGGTTAAAAACTACCAGATGGACATTCCGTCTCTGTTTTATTACAATGCTTTTAATGTAATCAGTGACGGCTTGGATACCCGCATGGGAACTATTACATCCGATTTTACCCGGTATATGGTGTGGAAATCTGAAAATGGAGAAAAACCGGAAGAGGGAGGGCTTAATTATTTTTCGGTTCTTTTAAATGGAGTATTTCCGAAAGCAAGGCTTTTAGACCTGATACGGAATTTTATTGTTTTTCAGAATAGCAAGGGAAAGACAATCAAAATCATTGCCGGATACCATCAGTATTTTGCGGTGAGAAAAGCGGTGGAGCGTACAAGGAATGCTTTGGAGGAATGCAGCAGAAAGGTTGGGGTAGTCTGGCATACCCAGGGCAGTGGGAAGAGTCTGTCTATGGTGTTCTACACGGGCTGCATCGTCAGCAATCCGGAATTTAATAATCCTACCATTGTAGTGTTGACGGACAGAAATGATCTGGATAATCAGCTTTTTGATACGTTTTGTTCCAGTTCCAAGCTGTTGCTGCGGCAGACTCCGAAGCAGGCAAAGAGCCGGGAGAATCTGAAAGAACTGTTAAAGGTAAAGGCTGGCGGTATTATTTTTACTACCATCCAGAAATTTGAGGAGAGCAGTGAAGTATTGAGTGAGCGGAACAATATCATATTTATGGCAGATGAGGCGCATCGTTCTCAATACGGCCTGGAAGGGAAGTTGGACAGGGAAACCGGTGAGTGGAAATATGGCATGGCAAAGTATATGAGGGATTCTTTGCCTAACGCTACGTTTATCGGTTTTACTGGGACACCCATTGATTTTGATGACAGGTCAACTGTGGAAGTTTTTGGGGAATATATTGATATTTATGATATGACGCAGGCGGTAGAGGATGGGGCAACTGTGCCGATTTATTATGAAAACCGTACTGCGAAGATAAAGCTGAATGAGGAATTGCTGAAAAAGATAGATGCGGAATATGAAAAAATGACAGGTGAGGCGTCAGAGACGGCGATTGAAAAATCGAAATCAGACTTGTCTACTATTGAAACAATCATAGGTTCTAAGGAAAGGCTGTCCCTTTTAGCGGATGATATTATCGCCCACTATGAGGATCGACAGTATGTGCTTACTGGAAAAGCAATGATTGTATGTATGAGCCGGCGTATAGCGATTAATCTGTACCGGATTATTCTGGAAAAGCGGCCGGAATGGAAACAGAAAGTGAAGGTGGTTTTGACTTCCAGTAATCAGGATGATGAAGACTGGCATGATATTATTGGAAATAAAGCATATCGGGATGGATTGATGCTGGAATTTAAGGATGACACCAGTGAGTTTAAAATTGCAATCGTAGTGGATATGTGGCTTACGGGTTTTGATGTTCCATCTATGGCAACCATGTATATCGACAAGCCGATGAAAGGGCACAATCTGATGCAGGCAATCGCCCGTGTCAACCGTGTGTATGAGGATAAAGAGGCAGGTCTGATTGTTGATTACATAGGTATGGCGGCAGAATTGAAGAGTGCGTTAAGCCAGTATACCAAACGTGACCAGGATAAGATCCCAGATTTAGGGCAGGCATTATCCATAGCATTGGAGAAGCTGGAAATCATGCGGGATATGTTTTATGGATTTGATTATTCTGATTTTTTTGGACAGGACGATTCGGCGCGCCTTGCCGTGATAGCGGATGGGGTTAATTTTGCCCTTGGGATGGACGTAGAGGAGGAACAGAAAAGTTTTATCCGTGAGGCTACGGCGCTTAGTCAGGCGGAAACGCTTTGCCGGAGTATGCTTGATGTCAGAGTAAAGCAGGAAATTGAGTTTTTTAAATGTGTGAAAGCAGGAATCTGTAAGACTGCAGGACGGATGGGGATTACGACAAATGAGATAAACGCAAGGATTATGAAATTGTTGGAACAGGCGATAGAGCAGGATGGCGTTTATAATATCTTTGCGGAGGCGGGGAAAAAGAATCCGGAGATTTCGATTTTATCGGAGGAATATATGGAGAAGATTCGCAGGATGAAGCACAAGAATATTGCTGCGGAGATGCTGCGAAAACTATTGGAGGATAATATCCGTGTATTTGCAAGAACCGGGGTTGTGAAGTCACAGCTTTTTTCAGAGAAGATGCAGAAATTATTAAAGATGTATAATAACAGGTTAATTACCAGCGCGGAGGTGATTGAGGAATTATTGAATCTGTCAAAAGAAATGACAGAGGCTTATCATGCCGGGAGTGAAAAAGGATTGTCAACAGAGGAACTGGCTTTTTATGATGCGCTGGTGGCAGATCCCGAAGTCCTTAGAAAGATGCAGGATAAGGTTTTGGTGGAAATGGCACAGGAATTGACAGAATTAATCCGCAGGAGCAGGACGGTTGACTGGGATAAAAAGGAGTCTGCCCGTGCTTATATGAGAACGCAGGTAAAACATCTTTTAAGAAAGTATAAGTATCCCCCGGAGAAAGCTAAGGGAGCTGTAGATATTGTAATTAAACAGGCGGAGCTGATGAGCAGTAATATAAAGCCGAAAGCCACAGTCTATGATTTCCAGGCAAGAACGGGGGTTTCGATGGTGGCGGAGGATTCAGTGCCATATGATGTGAACCCCAAACAGTGATACGTCTTGAAAAAAGATATTTATTAGACATCACTTTACATGGATTTAACAAAAGATACCTTAATGATGTACTTACGTGTATAAGTCTGCAACAAAACACACAAAAGAAAGTGAGATCATACGGCAATCGCTGGTTTTATCCGCACCCTATACTGACATTTTCTAGCAGGAGCGAGATAAAAATGCCTTGTTGTGTACATATTTAGTACGTAAAAAAGCATAAGAAAAATATACGAAAATCGTTATTAATATGAATTTTTATTTTACTACTAATAGAATCGGTATGACTATTTGTTTATACGACTAAATAACGGAATAAAGAAAGAGAGTTGTTTCGATGAATCTAAAATTGAAAGAGATTAATGAAATAATTAAATGGTGTGACCAAATGATGGATGTAGTGTATAAAACAGGATACATTAAGTCAAATCACGAGTATTATCGTACATATTGTAAGCGAATCAATAGTTTTTGCACTGCATATGATTTAGAAGATAGTAATTATGCACCGTATGTCATTCTGCATATGTACTGGAAACCTTATTCGAATACTACACTGTATCCAAGTGAGATAGCAGAGATTAGGCATAATTTAATTTTGATAAAGCACGATTTGTTAAAAGATGCTTATGAAAAAATATTCATCAGTCACCGAGAGAGAGACGCAGATCAAGTTGCTGCGTTTATAGAACTTCTTCATGTAATTGGAATACCACGAACAACCGTAGAAGATTCAGAAAGTATAATTTTCTGTACTTCCCATCCCGAAGGATACATTAAAAATGGGGAGCGAAATCTGGATAAAATTCGGGACATGCTTAACACAGATAAGCATGTGTTTTATATTTTGTGGTATACAGACAGATATTTTGACAGTCCCGCTTGTTTAAATGAAGCCGGAGCTATCTGGGCGATGAAGAAAAAATACCAGGAAATTCTGATGCCCAATTTTGATGAAAAGAAAATAAATGGATTATTGGACAAGCAGCCCATATGGTTCAAGGCCGATAATAAAGCGAGACTAAACACTTTCAAAGAGCAAATTGAAACGATGTTTGAATTAACCCCGATTGCCCTTAATGTGTGGGAAAAAGCAAGAGATACATTCATTGATCAAATAAGTAAAATCACCGGAGCAAAAGAGGAATTTCGTGAGCAATAAAGAAAAGCAAAATTTTTGATATATTGCATTCAATACATTTATTCCAACTGTCATCAGTCTAATTGTTTCAATTACACTACATGAGAACACGGTGACAAGAACATAGAGGAATGGCTGTATCTTGAACAGTTAATTCCCAATAATAGAGATCTATAAAATAAATATAATTCTTTGGATTAAAGTGAAAATACGTTAGATAAGGTCATCCGCCGTAAATATCGGATGGCCTTTTTGTTGCTTTTTCTTCTTTTTCGATAGTACAATTGTGGTCGAGCCTTTTTCCTAATATTGTTGGAATTTTCAGTAGCATATATAGGCTCAATATCAGCATAAATGTAGAGAAATTCTCTGACAGTATTAGTGTTTGCATAGCTAGAAAAAGGGGAATACTTTTTATACATGGTAGATTATGGAAAGTGGGATTGCATCGTAACGGACAGGCCCAAGGCAGATTGCATTAGTACATGAAAAATCATGAATATGAGCGGTACTGCCAGGTGATTATTCTTGCGCGATGAAATCGCGCTTCCGGAAATCTGGAAATCAGATAACCGGAAGACGGAAATCATCTCTTGCGAGTTTACTCGCGTAGGTTCTTATCTAATCCATACACCTCACGCATTGATCTGTCTTTTTCAGGATCGATGCTGGTGATGTTGATAACATAGCTGTCGTGAGCAATACGGTCTATGATGGCATCGGCAAGAGGGCTTGCATCCCCACCAAGCTGGTCATACCACTCGGAACGCTCATACTGGGAGCAGAAGATGGTGGATGATTTCTTCCGCCTCCTGTGCAGGAGTTCGAAGATATCACGTTGTTCTGCCTCCGTCGGCTTCAGCAGGAGCCACTCATCAAGGATCAATACCAAGGGGTTGGCATATTTTGCCATTACCTTCTTATAAGTGCCGTCAGTCCGAGCCAGCTCCAAGTCGATGAGCAGATCGGGAGACGGACGTATCGGGTATTGAAGTACTGCTTACAGGCCTCCATGCCGAACGCACAAGCCATGTAGGTCTTGCCGCAGCCTGTTGCACCGGTGATGAACAGGTTCCGGTGTTCAGTGATATATTCGCAGGTGGCAAGACGGCGTATGAGCTCCTTGTTCAACTTGCGCCCGGATGTGTAATTGATATCCATGATACTTGCATCCGGCTGGTCGAATCCGGCATTTTTGATCAGCCTCTTTAAGCGGTTGTTCTTCCGGCTGCTGAATTCGATATCAACCAGCATGCCGAAACGATCCTCAAACGGTACTGTTTTTAGCTTGGGATCATCCTGTTGGCTGCGGAATGCATCTGCCATTGCGGTAAGGCGCATTTCCATTAATTTATCAATCGTACTCTGATTGGTCATATAGTTTTACCTCCTGTAGTAGTCGGCACCACGCGTAATGCCGTGTGCTTTTGGTTGAGTGGTTGTGGAATCCTCGCCGGATGAGCCGGTCTGGTCGGAACCTGTTACGAGAATGTTTTTGATGCTCTTGTAACTTGGGGATGCCGTATAGGATAGAGCCTTTTGGCAGGCCGCTTCCAGACGACGGGCTGAATATTTCTCAGCCAGTTTCAGAAGCCCCATACAGCCCCGGTAGGTCTGTTGTTCCACACTTTTGGAGGTAAGTATCGCATTTACCACAGTGTACGT
>CAJTEM010000053.1 GCA_910575255.1 Lachnospiraceae bacterium
TTCAATAAGATTTTTACTAACCGCCTAAAGTCAGTAATCTTATTTTACTCTGAGGTATTTTTTTCTCAACCTTCTTTCTTGGAATTTCCTATATTTAAATTATACAGGAAGCTCCTTTTATAAGCATTCATATTGTTCCAATACTTTTCTCGTTGTTTCGTACGCCATGGCAATCACATGCTCCGGCTTTTCCCTCCAGTAATGCGGGTTGAATGTCTCTATGGATACCATTCCCTCATAGCCGGCCTGTTTTAAATTCCTCAGAAAATTCCCGGTATCTACCACGCCCCGGTCGGGATAGCACCGTTTATCCTGCCCCCGCTCTTCTGCCGGAACATCCAGCCCGCTCATCATATGAACGGCAAATATTTTCCCGGGATCTGCCTCCCCAATCGAAGAAAAGTCATTACTGCCTTCATAAAGATAAAGATTATAGGAATCCAGCGCAAACCCCACATTCGGCCTGTCCACCTCGTTGACAATTGCTGCTGCCTCCTTCACATTTCTCACACTGCTGCGATTGAATCCCACTGGTTCAAAACAGAGATTCATTCCATAAGGAAGCGCCATTTCGGAGAGCGCGGACAGGATCCGGATACACTCCTTTGCCGTCTCTTCTCTGTTGCCAGGAAACGGTCCTCCCAGCGGATCCCTCTGCAGGGGCGGCACTACAATCATGTACTGGCTTCCTATTGCAATTCCTGCCTCACATGCCAGCATAAAATCATTCATCACCTCTGCCTTTTTGTCCTCGGAATCCCTTTCACTCAGAAATTCCGGATACAGATAGACTGCATTCAGGGCATGAGGCTTCAGCCTGCTGGTATGAAAAAATGCAGCCAGCTCTGACAGACTGTGCCTGGTCAAATAGTCACGCAGCATATCCAGACGGATTTCCAGATAATCAAATCCCATTTGTTCACACAATTCCAGATCCTTTTCCAGGCTGGAGCATCCTTTTGCTGTTGCTTCATTATAAGAAATCTTCATAATAGCAGTTATTCCTTTCGCCTTTTTCCTTCCTCAACAGATGGGAAACCGGATCGCCTGATTCGTCTTTGTGGCTCGGTAAATCCCGGTAAATATCTCCACCGTCTTTCTCCCCTCTCTTCCGTCAACCATCGGCTTTTTCCCTTCTAAAACAGCATTCAGGAAATCCCGAATCTGTTCCTGATGGTAATAATACATGGAATCCACCTGATAAAAGAAATCCGAATCCGCCTTCTTCCATTCCTGCAGCATATCGGCTTCCCCTTCTATCGTCCACAGATCATTGTAAGGCGCCTCTGCAATCTCAGACATTCCTGCCACAAACATCGCTCCTCCGTCTGTCTGTACTCCTGCTGCCGCCCCGTTTTCTCCGAATATGTGAACCTTTCCATAGAGCGCCGGATTCTGACTGTTTGATACTACAATATTTCCCACTCCGCCATTTTTGAATTTAATCACAGCTACTGCCGTATCTTCCACTTCGATATAAGGATGATTCAGGTTTTTCCATATTCCATAAATTTCATCCACCTCTCCCATATACCATTGCAAAAGGTCGATCTGATGGGGCGCCTGATTCACCAGAACCCCTCCTCCTTCTCCCTTCCAACTTCCCCGCCATGGATCGCTTTCATAATAGTTCCGGTCTCTCCATCCAAGCATTGTCACCATTCCCAGTATCGGACGCCCCAGCTTCCCCGCATCAATTGCTTCCCTTATCCTCATGCATGGGCGATAAAACCTCCGTTGAACCATGGTTCCTATGGTTACCCTGTTTTTGTCTCCCGCCTCAATAATCCGGTCACAATCCTCCAATGTAGATGCCAGAGGCTTCTCAATCAGTACATGGCACCTGCAGTTCGCTGCCTCCACGGCCGCATCGGCATGAAGCGGGTGCGGTGTGCAGATACTGACCACATCCAATCCGCACTCCCGGATCATTTCTCCGATATTGTCATATGCCTTTACTCCATAACGCTCTGCAAAAGCCCTGGCTCTCGTGATATCCCGGTCACAGACCGCAGTAAATTCACTGCTGTTTAAGCCTGCAAACGCCTTTGCGTGAAAATCCCCCACCTTGCCGCATCCTACAATTCCTGTTTTTAATTTCTCCATCCTGGCTCACATTCCTTTCTTTCCCTCAAGGCATAATTCTGCAATCAGGCAATCCTTTTCTAATTGGCTTCTCGCCTCCCTGGTCAGACATACGCATCTGTTAACATAGAAACAAATAAGCAAACCATCGTCCTAAATCATATAAGCGCCTTTCATGGGCGACACGGCATGCTCCGAATACAGCTTCAGCACCCCCTTCGTATATTTGGGCTTCTTTGGCTTCCATGCCATCCTTCTCTGTTCCAGAATCCTTTCGATCTCCTCTGCCGACAGCTCTTTTCCCCCTGCTCCTATGATCTCCAGCCGTCTCCCGGGAATATCAATCCAGATCAAATCATCCTCCTCTACCAGTCCGATCGGACCTCCGGCTGCCGCTTCCGGAGATACGTGACCAATCGCCGGCCCTTTCGATGCTCCTGAAAATCTGCCATCGGTAATCAGCGCTATGGTCTTCCCCAGTTCGGAATCGGACGCAATCGCTTCCGTTGTATAGAACATCTCCGGCATCCCGGAACCTTTTGGTCCCTCATAGCGGATAAAAACAGCATCTCCCGGATGAATTTTATGAGACAACACGGCCTCAATCGCTTCCTCCTCGCAGTCAAATGGCCTTGCTCTCAGTTTAGCCTGGAACATCTCCTTTGGCACTGCCGAGTGCTTGACCACAGCGCCCTCAGGTGCCAGATTTCCCTTTAAAATCGCCACGGTTCCGTCACTCCCGATCGGATTATCAAAGGTACGGATCACATCCGTCCGTTTTAAGTTCCATTTTTTCAGATAATCTTCGCATTTCCCATAAAAATCATCCGCTTTCAGCTGTTCCAGATTTTCCCCCAGAGTTTTGCCAGTTACAGTCATCACATCCAGGTGCAGCATGGATTTTATCTCTTCCATTACTGCAGGCACTCCGCCGGCATAATAGAAAAACTGTGCCGGCCATCTTCCGGACGGCCGGATATCCAGCAAATAGTGTGCCCCCCGGTGCATCCGGTCAAAGGTATCGGCATCGATCTCCATTCCCAGCTCATGGGCAATTGCCGGAATATGAAGCAGGGAATTCGTCGAACCAGAGATCGCTGCATGAACCATTATTGCATTCTCGAAGGATTTCATCGTCACAATGTCACTGACCCTTCTTCCTTCTCTTGCCAGCTCTGTCACCCGTTTTCCTGCCGCGTAAGCATACTTTTTCAGATCTTCGCAGGTCGCCGGCATCAATGCAGACCCGGGAAGCATCAGTCCCAGCGCCTCTGCCGTTATCTGCATGGTAGAAGCTGTCCCCATGAAAGAGCAGGCTCCACACGACGGACAGGCATGATGCTTGTATTCTGTCAGTGTCTCTTCCGGGATTTCTCCTCTCTGGTACATAGCCGAATACATGCCGATCTGCTCCAGTGTCAGTAAATTCGGACCGGCATCCATGACCCCGCCTGTAATCATAATGGCCGGAATATCCAGCCTCGCCATTCCCATCAGACATGCAGGAACGGATTTGTCGCAGCTGGCAATAAAGATTCCGCCGTCAAAACCGGTAGAATTGCCGTGAATCTCAATCATATTGGCAATCATATCCCGGTGAGCCAGGGAATAATTAATCCCGTCATGCCCCTGGGCGATACCGTCACAGATATCCGTTGTATAATACCTTGCCCCCTTTCCTCCTATGTCCCGGATTCCCTCCATAGCTCTTCCCACAAGCTGATCCAGATGAGCGCTTCCCGGATGGCTGTCCCCAAATGTACTTTCAACCAGAATCTGCGGCTTATCCAGATCCGCCTCGGTCCATCCCATGCCCATTTTCAGCGGATCGTTCTCCGGAGCCAGTTTTCGCACCCTCTGACTGTTCAGTTCCATAATGAATCCTCCTGTTTCAAACATCTGATGTTTATATTCTTATAATACCATTTCCCTGTTTCCCTTTCAAGTCATCAGATATATATCTTACTATTTTCACGAGATTTTTTTATTATTTTGTGCATATCACCCAAATTTATGTGCTGTATCTTCATATAATATCTTTTTATTTAAATTTTTCTCGTTGCAAAAACATAATACGTCTGATGTATTTTGCCTTGATAAAATATGGACAACAGACCTGCTGAACCCTTTGCTGCCCTGTTGTCCATATTCTTCTGCAAAAGCTATGCTTAAGCATCATTGATTTTCTGAAATGACGTTTTTCAAGATTCCTTCAACATTTCTTTAATCATATTGCGGTTAAATGTCATGTGCATCATCATAGCACTTCGCGCCCCAACCGGATCTCTCTCAATAATCGCATCCGTCACCGCCCGATGTGTCATAATGGTTTCCTTCTTCAGCTTTTGGTGTGTCACATTCACGAACATCAGAACTGCTGTATCAATAATCGGAATCAGCTGCTCCACTACTTTATTCCCCGAACACTCTGCCACGCATGTATGAAATGCAATATCATCGGCAATATAGCTCTCTCCCCGTTCAATCTTACGTTCCACCAGATCGCAGAGGCTTTGCAGCTTTTCAATTCCTGCGTCTGTGGCATTCAGCGCTGCCATCTCTGCAATGCCGGGCTCCAGAAGCATCCGCACATTTACCAGATCCATCGCCAATGCCATCTTATCCTCAATGGCGCGCAGTCCCAACGGATCCAGATCCACCGGCGTTGTACTGACCACATAGGTTCCGGATCCCCGCCTTACCTCCACGATCCCCCGGGATACCAAAAGCTTCACTGCCTCACGGATCGTACTCCGGCCCACCCCGAACCTCTCCCCCAGCTGAAATTCATTCGGAAGCTTATCCCCTTCCTCCAACGGCTTTTCCAGGATGTACCGGTAAATCTGATCCTGCACCTGCTCTGCCAGCAGCTTGCTCTTGAGATTCGATAACTGCATGTCTTCCCCTCCCCTTATCCAAGGCTGGATATTCTCAGAATCCAACTAAATAACATAGAAACCGGAACGGTTCCATCACTCTCATGCCTTTATAAAACAGTATACAGAATGATGGATGATCTGTCCATCTTATTATTTCTTAATGTCAGCCCAATGTCAAAAAGGGAATCTCCTGAAATGAGATTCCCTTTTTAACTAAATGGCGTTTCCTAAACCGCCCTTAGTCTTCCCCAAAACAAATCCGATTTACAACCGGACTAACGATCTTTTGCACCAATGACAGCAGCTTCCCCGTAAAAACAGCGCTCAATATAGTTCCCTCCCGAATCCCCTGCAAATCCCCCAAAAACAGAAACGACAATACAATCCCAAAGGCAACCGCTCCGCAATCCACTGTCATTTTCACTCTGTGAAATGGAATTCCAGGAATGCACTCACTGATAGCCAGTGTCATTCCCTCCATTGGCATATTTACCAGCTTTACCCCCATATAAAGAGAGAGACCAATCGCCACAAGAACCATGCTCATCATCAATGTCATCAGTTGGCCTATGTAGCCAGGCAGCACAAATCCTCCTGCCAGCATTTTTGCAAAATCCACAAAATAACCGAACATTGCCGAAAAAATCATCTGGGTAAGATTCACCCATGCGAAGTTTTTCCTCTTAAGCAAAATCTGTACCAAAATATAAAAACCAAATACAACTGTCACACAGGTTCCCATATCTGCTCCGGATATGAGGCTGATGACATAAGGAAGGGAATTAACCGGCGATACCCCCAGATTGGAATTAATCGCCAATGCCACCCCTGCTGCCATAAAAAACAGTCCGGCCGCATAGACTAAAATCCGAAGAAGCAGACGCATCCATCCCTCCATCCTCATCCCCCTTCCATAATTTAACCGCCCAAAAGTACGGATGGCAGCCAGGTTACCAACTGCGGGAAGATAATCACCAGCAGCAACGTTATTAACATAGCCGGAATATATTTTACCGCCTCCTTTGTCACAGAACGCACCGGAACTCCCCCTACCTCAGCTACAACAAACAGACAGATTCCAAATGGCGGGGTAATAATACCAATCATCAGCGCAATAACCATAATCACCCCGAAATGCACGACATTGATTCCCAGAGAGCTTACCACAGGCATAATGATCGGGGCAAGCAGCAGCACTCCTGCACTGGTATCCAGGAAGCATCCGATTATCAAAAAGATCACGGTACAGATCAGATACATGGCAATTTGATTTCCGCCTGCCATAGACATCAGCGCTGAGCGAAGCATCTGGGGAAGCCCTTCAATCGTAAAAATCCACGCAAGATAGCTCGCCACTGATACGATCAGCATAAACACCCCACAGGCATTCACGGTTTCATGCAGTGTCTTCCACAGAGTCTTCCAGGTAAGCTTCTTATAGCAGATCCCAAGAAATATAGAATACCATACCGCCAGCACTGCCGCTTCCGTAGGTGTACAGATTCCGCCCATAATAGAACCTAAAATCACTACAAAAGTAAACATAGGGGGAATTGCCTGGGGAATCGTCTTTAACGCCTCTTTCCATGGAATCACAGTTTTAGGCCAGGTTCTTCCTTTCTTTGTAAACCGGGCACGCAAAGCTACCATCCCCATTAAAGATCCCGCCATGATGATTCCCGGAAACACTCCTCCATAAAAGAGCGACGCCACAGAGATCTCGGCAATCGACCCCAGCATAACCATGCAGGAGCTGGGCGGAATAATCGGACCCAAAATACTGGAAGATGCTGTAATTCCGGCCGCAAAATCCGCATCATATCCGGCATCCTTCATCATTTTTATTTCTACAAGCCCCAGTCCCCCGGCGTCACCAATCGCTGTTCCTGACATTGCTGCAAACATCATGCTGGCAAGCGCATTTGCATGGGCGAGTCCGCCCCGGAACCGCCCTACCATGGCAATGGCAAACCGGAACAGGCGGTCCGTGATTCCACAGGTATTCATCATACGTCCTACAAACAAAAATCCCGGCATGGAGATCAAGGTAAAAGAAAGCATATATTTCATGATGTTTTGTGACACTACCGTAACCGGCATAGATGGATTCAGCAACAGCCATCCCAGAGTCGGAACCCCCAATGCAAATGCTACCGGAACCCCCAGCAGAAGCAACAGAATGAATGCTATACCAATAATAATGATATTGGCCATAATCCCCCTCCTCTTTCACGATTTCTCTGATTCCTCTTTCTGAGAAAATACCACCCCGGAGCTTTCCAGAAATGCGTCCATATTTTTCTGAATCACCTCCGCCTCCTCCTGCTCCTTCTGCCGTTCTTCTTCCTGAATTCTTGCGTTCTCCTGAGATATGATGTCATATCCCGGAAAAATATCATTCAGAATATCAACCGAAACTGCTGCAAACATAAATGCACACATGGAAAAAACAGGAAGGTAATAATATTTCCGTGGGATTTCCAGCACCGCACTGGTCCAGGTAAGCTGCGGAATCAATTTTGCCACGCTGATACAAACTACCAGAAAAAAAAGAAGCATTAACCCTCGGCTGAAATAAGAGACGGCCTTCTGAAACTTTTCCGGCGCTTTCCCGATAAAAAAATCCGCCACAATATGTTTTTTTGCCACGGTAGTCAATGCCGCGCTGATGTAACAAAGATACACCATCAAAAAAGTAGTGACCTCTTCCGTCCAGCTGAAGGGTGAGTTAAAAAAATACCTGCTGATAATTCCTGCTGTAATCAAAAGCATAATTGCTGACAATACCAGACACCCGATAACACCGATTATTTTATTACACCAAAACACAAATTTGTTTAACAGTATCATTCATTGTACCTCCCCGTCACTGCCTCACAATTTCAGCAAGCTTATCATAGATTCCTTTCTGCATTTTTCCCTCTTCTTCAAATCGATATGCGACACTGCTCAGCTTTTCATTCGCCTCCTGTACAAAAGCATCATCTACTTCAATAATGGTTGCCCCTCCTTCCCTCATCTTTTCCTCATATTCTGACATAATCCGGTTGCTCTCCTTTGTGTACCACTCTCCTACCTCCTCACATACGCTCTTTAAGATCTGTTGCTGCGCAGGTGTCATGGATTCATACCGTTTTCCATTGATCCAGACCGCCACATTCGTACACGAATTCCCATACCTGGTAATATTAGGGGCTACCTCATAAAATTTCATGGTATACATGGCATCATAGGAGGCTATTGTCCCATCGATCACGCCCTGGGAAAGGCTTAAATAAGTCTCACTGTAAGCTACCGGGGTTGGACTGAAACCTAACGCTTCATAGACAGCCGTTGTAGTGGCAGACGGCACCACTCTAAGTTTCACCCCGCTGCAATCCTCTAAAGTATACAATGGTTTTTTACAGGCGATTGCTGTGGGCTGACGTATCCAATTGTTGGCAAGAGTGTCAATATCATTGATTTCCTTAAACTGCGTCTCCAGATTTTTCCACATATCACTGCTTATTTCCTGTGCCAGCGCCTCCTGGGTCGCCACCAGGCCGAAACTATTGACGGCCGCATCTGCAACGCCATATTGCTGCATATAGCTCCCCTGTGCTTCAATCAGCATATCCTGACCGCCTCCGATCATACTTTCCAGCTGCGCTACGGCATCTCCCAGCTGGGATGCCGGAAACACCTGAATCGTAATGCTCCCTCCGGAACGCTCCTTTGCCAGCTCCGCCACCCGTTCCATTCCCTTCGTTATTAAATCATCCGCCGCAGCTGTTCCCCCAAACGAAAGCTTTACTTGCGGATCTCTTGATGCGTCCGCACCATCGGCTGGTTGCTCTTTTGTATTCGTCTCCTTTGTATTCATCTCTTTTACTTCGTCTGCCGTATTTTTCTTTCCTCCGCATGCCATAGTTCCCAATACTGCCAACCCTATCAGGGCATATATACGCCATTTTCTCATCTTACTCTTCTCCTTTCCGAAAACGATCAGGCCTCCATGCTTTCCCATCCTCTTTTACCAAAGGAGCAGACAGCTCAGGCTATCTGAACTGTCTGTTGCCTCTGCTTCCCTTTTGCCACAGGGAAACACTCCACTGACGCCGCCCTCTTTTCTTATAGCCAGAGCTTATACTCGTAATCTTTTACTGCATCCTCTAATGTCCTGGTCTTAAATATAATCGCCCCCTGGGATTCAAGCGTCTTCTGCAGTTCTGATACATCCTTTTCCATTTCCCGGGGCGTTATTCCATGTTTTACGCACAAAGCTGCCGCCACCCCGGCCGCCTGTCCGGTAACCATCGTCTGCTGTACATACCGCAGATATGCCGGACGGTCTGTGGATACACATTTTCCTGCTGCCAGCAAATTCTCGATCTTTTTCGGAACCATACACCGGTATGGGATATCATAGGAACCCTCCGGCTGTGCCTTCTCGCTGCCGATCTTCTGGCTTCCAATGCTGGAAAGACTATGGACATTTGCCGTATGATAGGCTCCTGCCGGGAACGAAGATTTACCAATCGCATCCGGAAATGTCCGGGTATTAAGAATGTCATCCCGCACCAGCCGGTAATCCCCCACAATACGCGGACCTTCCCGCAAACGCAGCTCTGTCCCGATTTTAACAATATAGGCATCCTCGAAGCCTGGAACATAATTTTTAAAGAATCTCCACGCCACTTGAAGCTGTTTCCGACATTCGATATGGCAGCGCGTCAAATCCCATGCGTCTGTCGGCAAACAGTGATCAGATTGTGTCGAGTGCTGAAAATGGGCCAAAATCCTCCCCCCTTCTTTGGGCTGCAGGAAAAATCCCGCACCGCTGTAGGGATGCCAGTCTCCGTTTAAAAGAGCATTATCACGAAGCTGGAAAAATCCCATAATCTCCCCTAATTCTTTCACATCTACCACATTCCGGTATGCCTCGTAAATATCTTCCCTGGTAAGGTCTGAGGTTCTGTGAAGCAGCTGGGCATAAGTAAACTGATCCGGGTGATTATGAATATACTGCAAAACCTTCTCCCAGTTAATGCCATCCGCTGTAAAGCAGATCGTGTGGGGCTGCATCTCGTCCCGGGATACACATTCCGTCTCACAGCCTGCAAATGCCGCAACATAGGCCTCTCCGGTACAATCGATCACAATCTTACCTTTTATCTCATTTCTCCCGTTGGCATTCTCCACGATAACCCCGGTTACCTTGTCACCTTCCTTCAGCACCCCGGTCACCAGGGTATCCAAAAGCATAATGACTCCGTTTTCTTCCATCATTTCAAACATCAGGAGGGTCCACCACTCCGGATCCACATAAGAAAAGGTATAAGCGCCGGGAGATCTGTGAGCCGGGCGCAGATGCGGAAGCGCATGCCCTGCCTTGTAAAGTCTCTGATGGGTTTCTTCCACAAATCCTGCGGTATCCTGTTCCCCATAACAGTTAAACAGACGTGCATAAGCAAATCCCGGCGGGCCAGAGACACTCATCTGGCCGCCCAGGCTTCCGGTTCTCTCTATCAGCAATGTCTTCGCACCTTCCCTGGCCGCTGACACCGCGGCTGCTACCCCGGAAGTTCCGCCGCCGCAGATAATCACGTCATACTGTACATCATAACCACTCATTTTTTTACCTCCTGTTCTTTTTTCTGTCAGCATTTAAAATCCATAATACTTTTTGCAATCCTGCCATCCGGAGTCCGCAGCGCTTCCACACAGCCCTCGCTGTGAAGCGCCCACGGAAGAATCACCCCGGAATGCCCCCCACGTCCTCCGATGGTTACCACCTCCACATCCTTCGGTGATCTCGTAACCGGCAATGGATGCCGGTTCTCCCATTCCTTTGGACGAACCGGAACCAGCCCTCTTCCCTTTACCATAGGAGTCTGGTGATATACATACTGGTGGATATGCTCTTGTATCATTTTTTTAGTATAACCATCTTTTTTTAACATCATTGCATGATCTGGTGTCAGGCATACAATCAGCGGCCCTGGCATGTAGGCATTATTGGAGCCAAGCGTTGTGCAGCACGCCGTAATGGTATCCAAAAGGTCATGTCCATTCAGACTGAGAAAATCAATAATATCATGAAGGGGTTCTGCCTTCAGCAGATATACGGTCGTTGTTTGTGTATCGTAATGATCTTCATTGATCATATTCCACTGTGCCAGGGACGGCTCCTCTGCAAAGCAGTAGGTAAATTCCGCCTGCGAGGCAATACAATCCAGATCGCATATCCCCGGCACAGTACGAAGGACATTCATCAATACCAGGTTAATGGCTCTTCCGATCGTGGCGTTTGCCGGCCATCCCGGCCCCTGACAGCCCTGCTTTCCCGATATTCCCAGTTCCTGTGCAATCGGTCCTGATACAATACATAAATTTCCTCCCGGATGTGAAGTCGTAACAGACTGATTGAAGTTATACAGCGGACTGTTCAGCGCTTTAAATGCAGCTACCAGCACGGGCATAGCTGTCGGTTTGCAACCCGCCATAATTGCAGCAATCGCTATATCCCGGACAGTAATCTCTTTTCCGGAAGGCCCGGAAGGATCTACCAGCTTTGTATTTTCATCCCAGGGACAATATTCCATCATAGTCTGATAGCGACGTTTTGTCGGCGGTACAAAGGGAAGTCCGTCCGATATATGCTCCTTCTCAAAATAGTCCATAACCGCTTCCAGGTAAGATCCCGGTTCCAGCAGTTCCTCCTCATCAAACCCTGGCAGATAGGGAAGCAGGCCATCCTTTGCCGGCGGAATCTTATCCATTTTAAAATCAATATGAGCCAATTCTTTTAACCTTTCTCCATTGCTCGTCAATGACTCCAAAATGTAATTCCATTTCCTGTCCACCTGCTCTGCAACTTCTTCTACCGTACTTGCCTGGTAGATATCTACAGAACACAGGCACAATTCCCCTGCCCGATATACCCCTACCCCTTCTGTAATCGCTGTCCCTGGAGGCGCGGTCATATACACGGCCGGAACGCCCTGCCTCTCTAAGGCAATCGTCAAAACCGTTGTCGAGGATGAGGTTCCCATATCACCCAATGCAACAATCGCCGCAACAGGCTTCTCCTCGGCAAGCATCCTGGCATACTCCCCAAGCTGTTCTGCATTCTTTCCACGGACGGTTTCTGTATACTCTACCCATTTGCTGTCATCACAGCCTATCTCCCTCAGCCGTTCTTTAATACGGTCAAATACCGTGTAATAATTGCAGAACCCAAGCTTGGTGTTGTTGTAAAAAAGAATCTTCCCGCTTTTCAGTTCCTCCAGGCTTGGACGTTTTGCCAATGGTATCAGCGGACGCTCCTGTGCCCCTCTGGGATCTAATATAGAATGAAGCTGCTTACCCACGATTAGTTCTCCTTTCTTTTTTTGCAAATTCACTATTTTTAACACCTTAATTATATATTATTTCGTGCAATATTATCAATTCGATTATCCAATGGCCAGGATTCCATTGTGGAATAATCATATTTCTTTCCTCTTTACAAGGATCAAAAAAAGCACTATAATTTAGTGCAAACGTCATTCCGGCACGAACCAATTCTATACAGGAAGGAGATTCCCATGAAGATTGCCTGGTTGAAATGCTTTTTAGCAATTGAGAAATACCGAAGCTTCTCTGAAGCTGCAGAGAGCCTTTTTCTTAGTCAGTCCGCACTTTCCAAGCAATTAAAGAATCTGGAAGAAACCTTAGGCGTCCAGCTGTTTGACCGCAGTACGCATACCATTCATCTTACCCAGGCCGGGGAAAAAATTATTTCACCTGCACAGAGAATGATCGGGGAACACGAACGGATGCTTCATGATTTATCGGATCTCAAAAATATCAATAAGAACCGCCTTTCTCTTGCTGCTCCTCTGGGCATGAGCTATTATCACATTACTGACATGGTAATCCAATATGAGCTTACCCATCCCGAAACCATTGCGGAAACTCATGAAAAAGAGCACAATATCATGTTATATTGCTTAAACAACCACATTGTAGATTTTTGTATCGGATACTCCGATTTCTGGGCTGAGCAGGAACGGTATAACATCTATCCTCTGTATGAAGACTCTGTTGTTATTGTCATGAACCGCTCCCATCCGCTTGCCAATATGGAAGAATTTTTTCTTGAAAACGCCCAGAATGCCATGTTCTGCCTTCCCCGGGAAGAAACCGGATTCTTTCAGCTTTTTCTGGAACTCTGCGGAGCGGCCGGTTTTTCGCCGCGCCTGACTCTTTCCGATGTCCGTACCTCAACAATCCGCCGTTACATTTCCCATGGAATGCGTCTGACTGTCACCAGTGAATTAAAAGCCCGGAACTATTTCAACGGTCCGGAATTCAAATATGTTTCCATTAAAAATGCCCCAACTGTCCGGTTAGCACTCGCTACACGTAACGAACGTCTCTGTCCTCAGCAAAAAGAATTTATCAGCCATGCGCAAAAATGGTACCAAAAGAAAAAGGAGCAGATCCTTTAGATCTGCCCCTTTCTTCAAATACCACGATTCAGCCCGAAGTACCTTCTCCCTCCTGTCCCTGATTCTCCAATGCTGTCATCTCGTACTTCCGTAAAATCATGCCTTGTATCATGTCCCGCGTCTCTGAGTTGATTGGATGAGCGATGTCCCGATACTCGCCGTCCGCTGCCTTGCGGCTTGGCATCGCAATGAACATACCCTTCTCACCTTCGATCACCTTAATATCATGGATGACAAATTCATTGTCCAGCGTGATCGAAACAATCGCCTTCATTTTACCTTCTTTTTCTATCCTTCTCACTCTTACATCTGTTATCTGCATATCAATAACCCTTTCCCTAGTACATTCCAATCTGCCACAAAATATGTTCTGTTTTCTGTTCTGTTCAGGTACAAAATAATCTCATGTCAGTGTCTTACAGCGTATATCTTTCATTCTTTTCCACCACAACCTTGACATTCTCAGGATCTCCGATGTAAGTGGTATTCGCCCGGATCGTATCACGGCTTTCCACGATACAGTTCTCGATTACGGTGTTGTCTCCAATGTAAACATCATTTAAAATGATGGAATTTTTGATCACACAATTGTTGCCCACATAGGCTTTTTTGAACAGGATGGAGTTCTCCACCGTGCCATTGATGATCGAACCGCTGGATATCAGGCTGTTCTTCACCAGCGCTCCCGGATTGTACTTTGCCGGCGGAAGATCATCCACCTTGGAATAGATATCCGGGTATTCCTTGAAGAAATAGTTCCGAACCTCCGGCTTTAGAAAGTCCATATTGGTCCGGTAATAAGCATCCACAGAAGCAATATTGCTCCAGTAGGTGTTGAGGCGATATGCGTAGATCCGCTTGAGATTCTTGTAACGCACCAGAATATCTCTCACGAAATCCACCCGATCCTCTGCCGCGCACCGCTCAATCAGCTCAATCAGCTGACGCCGGCGGATTACATAGATTCCGCAGGATACCGTATTGCTCGCGGCGGCCACCGGCTTCTCCTCAAACTCCACGATCCGCCCGTCATCATTGACCGCCACATTGCCGAACCGGGTCATATCATCGCCCTGAAGCAGCTCCGTGCACACTACGGTGATATCCGCTTTCTTCTCAATATGGTACTCCAGTACCTTATTGTAATCCAGCTTGTAGATACCGTCTCCGGAGGTAATCACCACATAAGGCTCATGGCTGTTCTTTAAAAATGCCAGGTTCTGATAAAGAGCATCCGCGGTTCCCCGATACCAGTCGCTGTTCTCCGCGGTGATCGTCGGCGTAAATACATACAGGCCGCCCTGCTTTCTTCCAAAATCCCACCATTTGGAAGAACTCAAATGCTCATTCAGAGAGCGGGAATTGTACTGCGTGAACACTGCCACATTCTGAATGTGGGAATTGCTCATATTGCTCAGCACAAAATCAATGCTGCGATAGCTCCCGGCAACCGGCATTGCCGATATGGCCCGCTTGTTGGACAACTCCCGCATTCTCTTACTGTTTCCGCCTGCCAAAACAATACCAATCGCTCTCATCGTACACCACCTGCCTTTATAATGGATTCGCCGCTGGCTAAAGCACCGTCAGGATAGTCCTCTGCGGTTGTCACGCCGGATATGGCCGTATTCTTACCGATCTTTACCTGATCCGGGATCACACTATGCTCACCGATGGTGACCAGATCAAACTGATATACCTTGGGATCGTATTTGCTGGGGGCAAATTCTCCGACTCCCAGCTCGCATCCTGCTCCCACGGAAACATCCTCTGCCACAATTGCCTTTATAATCCTGGCGTTCTCTCCGATCACGCTGTCCCGCATGATAATGGAATCCCGAATCACCGCCCCCTTCTTAATCGTAACACCGGCTCCGATCACGGAATTATGTACCTCTCCGTAGATCTCCGTGCCTTCACCGATAATGCTGCGCTCAATTATAGCCTCTGCCGCCACGTACTGCGGTGGAATAATATCGCTTTTGGTATAAATCTTCCAGTATTCCTCGTAAAGATTGAACTCTGGAATAATGTCGATCAGCTCCATATTCGCTTCCCAGTAAGAGCCGAGAGTTCCCACATCCTTCCAGTATCCGTTGTATTCGTAAGCAAAGATTCGCTTGCCCCCGCCATGGCAGTAAGGAATGATATGCTTGCCGAAATCGCATCCCGGTTCCTCTGAAAGATGAATCAACGCCCGGCGAAGCACCGGCCAGCTGAAGATGTAGATCCCCATAGATGCCAGGTTGCTTCTGGGCTTTGCCGGTTTCTCCTCGAACTCTGTAATGCGGTTCGTCTCATCCGTGATGACAATGCCAAAACGGCTGGCCTCTTCCATCGGTACCGGCATGGCAGCGATGGTAACATCCGCATTGTTCGCCTTGTGATATTCCAGCATTACCTCATAATCCATCTTGTAAATATGGTCACCCGAAAGGATCAGTACATAATCCGGGTTATAGGTCTCCATAAACTCCAGGTTCTGGAAGATCGCATTGGCGGTGCCGGTGTACCAGTCACTGCCCATGCTCTTTTCGTAAGGCGGAAGAATCGTGACTCCTCCCACATTACGGTCTAAATCCCACGGAATGCCGATTCCGATATGAGTATTCAGACGCAGCGGCTGATACTGTGTCAGTACTCCCACGGTATCTACGCCTGAATTGATGCAATTGCTCAGGGGGAAGTCAATAATCCTGTACTTTCCGCCAAAGGAAACAGCTGGCTTAGCCACCTTCTGCGTCAGCACTCCCAAACGGCTGCCCTGTCCTCCCGCCAATAGCATGGCAATCATTTCTTTTTTAATCACGCTATCACCTCGCTGTAGTATTTACTATGAAAGTTCCATCGCCACAGGCGACTGCAATCAGGCACATCAAGTACGCCGGAATACTTTCATGCATGATAGTGCGTCACACGTGAACGCACAAAGTATTTCTATGAAATCAATTATAACACAGAATTCAAAAATAGTGAACAAATTTTATATTTATTCTTAAGATTTTTTGTGCATTTTCCGACATCTTTTGTAGGATTTCTTTTTTTCCCGAGTTTGCCACTTGAATAAACCGGCTTCATAAAAAATTTCTTTATTTTGCAAGGTTTTCCTTGCTTTTTTTATTGTTTTATGGTATAATTGTATAGTAGGTCTATAGGTCT
>CAJTEM010000054.1 GCA_910575255.1 Lachnospiraceae bacterium
TCTGTTCAATAAGATTTTTACTAACCGCCTAAAGTCAGTAATCTTATTTTACTCTGAGGTATTTTTTTCTCAACCTTCTTTCTTGGAATTTCCTATATTTAAATTATACAGGAAGCTCCTTTTCTCTGCAAATCTTCCATTCAATCATGCATCCAATGGGATAACCGGCCAAGAACTGACCCGCCTCTCAGAATTCTGCCAAGAACTGACAGAACAATAATATTATACAAAAAGGAGCCTGAATTTTCAAGCCCCAAAGACAAACTGATATAGATCCTTATATTCCTGATATGCCGGGTACTCCTCCAAATCTTTCAATCCGTCCAGAATCCCCTTCGCATACCACTGATGGCAGGCTCTTCTCTTTTCATTGAATCGCAGCCAAAGCTCATCTCCCAGAACCATATAATCCCGCGCTGTCGAACGCATATTGCTCAGCTTGTCCGCCAGGGTAAGCAACTTAACCTCATGAGACGCACATCCCAGATGGCGAATCGTATTCCCCTTTCTCTCCTTCCAGGTCAGTGACTTGTCCTCCGTCTCTGCCTGCACCAGCTTAAGAACCCGCTCTCCAAACTCCAGCAGCAGCTCCTGCGCCGTTACTGCCGTATCCTCCAGCACATCGTGCAGATACGCAGCTGCGATCACCTCCTCATCTCTTGTCATCCTTGAAACCAGCAGCGCCACTTCCATCGGATGATAGATATATGGCATCCTGCCGCCCTTGCGCAACATTCCCTCATGCGCTTTTGTAGCAAACCTTGCCGCTTTTTTTATCATGTTCTTTCCCCTTTGTCAGATATTCCCAATCCGCCTTCCGCTACCATTCCTTCCTGACTATCATACCACATCTCACCATCTCTGAAAAGACCTTCCTTTCCTTAAGCGTAAGAAAAAGTTCACTTGTAAATCTCATGCATTTCTGCTATGCTAAAGGGTATCTGTAAATTACTAAATTCAAAGGAGTCCGATACTTATGGAATACCGTCGCAAATCATCTTATCGCTCAGGCGGAAGATATTATCAGAGACCTTCCGGCGATCTGCCGTCATTGTTTCTTTTTTATATACTGCCTTTTCTTATTTTTAATGGAATTCTGTTCTACTGCGTCACCTCCACACCCAAGGTCACTCTGGAGATTCGCGACACCAATGATTATGTCACTGCCGAGGCTTCCATGACGATTGACTCCTGGTTCCCCACGAAATCCATCTCTGTGAATATGGACGGTGAGGAACTGGAGCTGACAAAGGGCAAGAGGCGTACCTACACGATCCCGGTAACCCGCAATGGCGTGCTCGAAGCCACGATTGTCAATCTTAACGGGATGTCCTCCACCGTTTTTCGGCATGTGAATATCCTGGACGACAATCCCCCTGCTTTCGAAAATGCTTCCCTTGAGGACGGTATCCTGACCCTGCGCGTATCAGACAGCCAGTCCCTCATCAATCCGGACAGCATCTATGCCACGGACTCTGCCGATCAGGTTCTCAGTCCTCTGTCCGTGGAACGCATCGAGAACACGGCAGACAACACCGCCAGTTATGAGGTTCTGTTTGAGATGGATCTCCATGGCCTGCATGTCTATGTTCAGGATAAAGCCGGCAATGAAGCCCGCCGGACCTTCTCCACCCATAAGGAAGGGAACCTGGACGTACTGGAGGTCAACGATGAAGAGGGCCCTCAGAGAGAAGCGGCCGTATCTGCACAGGCAGAAGAAAGTGAAACTGAGGTCGGTATATCCGAGTCCCAGGCCCCGGACAATACCTCCGCTGGCAATAGCTCTGCTGACATTGTAATCCCGTAAATTCCGGTGAGCCAAATCCCCCGCCGCAAGCGGATGGGGCATCAAACTTGCAACGGTTATCGTTCATGGGCAATGTCAGTTAGTTAAGCTGTTCCAAAAGGTACGCCAGGGAAACGGGGAGAGCAGCAATGAGAAATGGTCTGCTGTTTTTTCCGGTTTCGAGATCAAGAATTCCTAAAATTCCTGATTTTTACTAAAAACGAAACGAAAATTCACAAACTCGCTTCGCTCAAACAGTGTGAATTTTCGTTTCAGCGCAAAACTCAGAAATTTAAGGACTTCTAAATACGTCCCACTTTGTTAAATACGCTCTAAAGTACGGTACTTGACTCATTGCCACGGAACGCACTCACTATCATCGTCCGGACTTGACTTTCTCCGTCTGGTCCGTATGTCCGGAGCTGATCTTCTCCGTCTGATCCATACGTCCGGAGCTGACTTTCTCCGTCTGGTCCGTATGTCCGGAGCTGATCTTCTCCGTCTGATCCATACGTCCGGAGCTGACTTTCTCCGTCTGATCCATACGTCCGGAGCTGACTTTCTCCGTCTGGTCCGTATGTCCGGAGCTGGCCTTCTCCGTCTGCCCGGCACGCCCGTACCACCTGGACATCTTCTTGCATCTCTCCAGAATCTCCTCTGTCAGATCCTCAGATTTCATCCGCCAGCGCCAGTTCTTGCCAAGCGTTGACGGCTCATTGATCCGTGCCTCGCTCCCCAGACCCAGATAATCCTGTACCGGGATCACTGCCAGCTTTGCCGCGCTTTGCAGCGCCAGACGGATATAATCCCAGTGAATCTCACTCTGTGGCGTCCATTCATTTCCCACATAATTCACCGCGAACTGTTTCAGATCCGGATCCAGGCTTTCATACCAGCCCTGAAGGGTATCATTGTCATGGGTACCCGTATATACCACACAATTCTCCGTATATTTATGTGTCAGATAGTCACTGTCCTCTGTGTCATCAAAGGCAAACTCCAACACCTTCATCCCCGGAAATCCCGTATCCTGTACCAGCTTTTTCACAGACGGCGTCAGGAATCCCAGATCCTCTGCAATAATGTCCAGCCTGCCAAAGTGGCTCTGCAGGGTCCGGAAAAGCTCCAGTCCCGGCCCCTTCTCCCAGTGTCCTCCCTGCGCGGTCTTATCTCCTGCCGGAATCGACCAGTACTCATCAAAGCCCCGGAAATGATCCACCCGGACCATATCATACAGCCGGAAGCAATACTCCATCCGCCGGATCCACCAGCTGTACCCGGTCTTCTTATGATAGTCCCACCGGTACAACGGATTCCCCCACAGTTGTCCGGTTGCCGAAAATGCATCCGGCGGACATCCTGCCACCGCCTCCGGACGGCCATCCTCGTCAAACTGGAACAGCTCCGGACAAGCCCAGCTGTCTGCCCCGTCAAATGCCACATAGATCGGGATATCTCCCAGAATCCGAATCCCCCTTCGGTTCGCATATCTTTTCAGCTGCTGCCACTGACGTTCAAACAGGTATTGCTGGAACTCATAAAAAAGGATCTCATCCTGTAGACGCTCCTGGTATTTCTCCATGGCAACCATATCCCGAAGACGGATGTCCTCATCCCATTCTTCCCAGCTTTTTCCGGCAAAATCATTCTTCACTGCCATAAAGAAGCAATACTCCCGGGTCTCCGGGGCCAGTGCATTCTCCAGAAACAACCGAATTCCATCCTGTCCCAGGCGTGCCTGCCGCTTTTTCCAGCGCACGAAAGCTTTTCTCAGCAGCGGAAAACGATTCTTATAGAGCTTTCCGTAATCAATATCCCTCTCATCCTCTCCAAAATCCGCCGCCTCGCATTCCTGCTTTGTCAAAAGCCCGTCCTCTGTCAGCTTTTCCAGATCAATAAAGTACGGATTCCCTGCAAATGCACTGAAGGACTGGTAGGGTGAATCCCCATACCCGGTCGGCCCCAGCGGCAGAATCTGCCAGTACTGCTGTCCTGCTTCCACCAATTTATCTACGAACTCATAAGCCTCTCTGGAAAACGCACCGATCCCATATCGGGACGGCAGACTTGCTACCGGCAAAAGCATCCCACATTCCCGTTTCATCCTATAACCTCTCATTTCTGCCCTCTTTCCCCGGTCTCACAGACCAGGAATCTTTTTCCTTATTTTATCAGCTTTCCCAAGTATCCGCAACCGGAAAACAGAGGTTTCCTCTGTTTCCAAGGCTGAACATCCCTTTCCTAAATGAACAGACATTTTCTCACAGGTTGGTTCTTTCGATGTCGGCAGGTGTCAGCTCTGGAAAAAGGGTTCCCCGGCTTGCGAGTTTCTGCATCCGAAACCCGCAAGCCGGGGAATCCTTTTTCCAGAGCGTACCTCCCGGAACCCCTGTGAAAAGTAACGAATGGCAAAAGCGATAATTAATTTTCCTCTTGCCAAACCTTTGTAAAGTGAGTATGATAAGATACAATCGTAAAAATATCTTACAAAGCAACCCTGTAATATGGGAATGGATTTCTGGTTTGTGTCTCATATTGGGGGTAGAAAAAGAGGAATCGACTATGTTATTTTCGAGAAAAGACCTGATAAAGCTGCTGGGGCCTCTTATTATAGAACAGATTCTGAATGTGCTGGTAGGCATGGTAGATGTGGTGATGGTAGCTGCTGTCGGAGAGGCTGCCGTATCCGGTGTGGCGTTGGTGGATTCTATCAGCATATTGATCATTCAGCTTTTGGCGGCACTGGCCACCGGCGGCGCTGTGGTATGTTCCCAGTATATCGGCAAACAGAATCTGGAGGCCGCCTGTCATGGGGCCGGGCAGCTGATCACGATTACTATGGCTTTTTCTCTGCTGTTTGCGGGAACCGCTCTTCTTGGCGGACGCCATTTACTGAACCTGATCTTCGGAAAGGCTGAGGAGGCAGTTATGAATAACGCGGCAGTCTATTTTCGGATTACCGCATTTTCCTATCTGTTTCTGGCGCTTTATAATTCCTGCGCCGCCCTGCTGCGCTCCATGGGTAATTCACGTGCTTCCATGATGGCCTCTCTTGTCATGAACGGCCTGAACATTGTTGGAAATGCCATCTGCATCTACGGACTTCATATGGGCGTGGAAGGCGTTGCCATACCGACTCTGATCTCCCGCATTGTAGCCGCGATGCTGATGCTGATTATGATTACCCGCCCGGATAATCTCATTCACGTATCTGATTTTAGAAAGCTGCTTCCTGACCGGGAGCTGATGAAAAATATTATGGGAGTAGGTGTCCCAAGCGGTCTGGAGAACGGAATGTTCCAATTCGGAAAGATCGCTCTGCAAAGCCTGGTATCTACCCTGGGCACTGCTGCCATTGCCAGCTTTGCCGTCTCCTCCAATCTGGTCACCTTCCACTATCTCCCGGGCAATGCCCTCGCTCTGGGGCTGATCACGATTGTCGGACAATGCATCGGTGCCGGAGAATATGAGCAGGCGAAGCAATATACCAGAAAGCTGATTCTGGCCAACTATGCATTCCTGGTCGTTATCTGCGGAATCATGGCCATCTTCAGCCGCCAGATCGTGAGTATCTATCATCTCTCCTCAGAAGCATCTGTGCTGACCCGGCATATGATTCTGATGCATTCCTGTGGAATGCTGGTATGGCCGCTGGCATTTCCTCTTCCGAATGCGCTGAGGGCAGGACTGGACTCACGGTTTACCATGGTGGTATCCGTATTCTCCATGTGGGCATTTCGAATCGGCTTTGCCTATCTGTTTGTCAAGGTATGGCAGGTAGGTGTGATGGGCATATGGTGGGGAATGTTCATTGACTGGATATTCCGGGCCATCGTTTTTTCCATCCGCTTCCATGGTTTTACCTCACGGGTAAGGCAAGTATAAGGGCTCTATCATCATTAGAAAGGACAATGCAATGAATCCTATGAATCTGCTCCAGCTGCAAGGCGCCTGGACACAATTTAAATCCAACCATCCCAAATTCCTCCGCTTTCTTTCTGCTGTTTGCCAAAAGAGTATGGAAGAAGGCACGGTAATCGAATTCCGTGTCACATCTCCCGACGGACGGGAGGTATCCTCCAATCTGCGTCTGAAGGCTGATGACATCGCTCTCTTTAAAGAGCTGCAGGAGCTGCTCCGGTAAAGGAACAGCTCCTCTTCACTCTATTCTGCTGCCGCATTTCGGGCAGAACTGGTAATCCTCCTCTGTCTCAAAGCCGCAGGCACTGCAATGCTTTCGACGATTTCTCTGCTCAAAGGTATCGGGAATGATATCCTCCGGCAGACTGTCCAGCTGTCCCCGCTCAATTCTCTTCCCCAGCTCAGTATCAATCGGCACAATCTTATCACAGCAGCTGGTCCGCACATAATAGCTTCGCCCCCATTTGAACACCGGTATAAAGAACAAGCTCAGACAGGAATATACGATATACACCTCCAGGTGCCCGTACCGCCCGCAGTTTCGACAGACCACCAGCTGGTCAAAATTCAGCTTTTTTCTTCCCTGATTGATCCCCATAATGAAAAACATGCCTCAAAACTCCTTTCCTCGGGATCCTTCTATTATAATGCTTATCAGGGAACGGGGCAATACGAACTTCACCGGACGGACTGATTCTCGTAAGCCATCCACGCCTCCTCGGGACTGTCAAAACCACCGGACTGGATCGCTTTAAAATCCACATGAATAAATTCGGTATCCTCATCAATCTGTCCGCCAATCACATTTGCAAAGGTAACGCTGTCAAACAGAGGCGGAATATCCTGGCCGGCCGGTACAGGAATCTCATCGGCACCTCCCCCGGTATATCCATATTCATAGATCCGATAACCATCCTCCTCTGACCGGACTGCCAGCAATTTCATACCGCTGTCCTCCTTTAAATCATAGGTGAACAATTCGGTTTCTTCCGGTTCCCCGTCATTTTGCAGCGTTCCATCCTCAGCAGCCGTAATGATCTCTGCCACAGGCACTTTGACGGTCATCCGCAGATAGGCATCGTTTTTACTGTTGTTTTTGATCGCCGGATCCTTTGGGATTACCTTTCCCGCGTACATATTCTCTGCTTCCCAGATTCCCAGCGAATTCGACGGGCTGGCATCTGACGGACTGGCGTTGGGCGGAGTCGCATAGCTTCCGTCCGGAAGCTCCCCGTCCCATTTGCTCTCATACAGGTTAAAGTCCACACGGCCTACCGTAAATTTATTCTCCGCCGCCTCATAGTCTGTCAGATACGCCAGCGTACCGCCCAAACTCAGCAAGGCAATCAGGCACACTGCCGTCAGCACCTTAATCTTGTTCTTCCACTTTTTCTTCAAAACTTCCTTCATTCTCCTCTTCTCTGCTTCCATGTCTGTGATCCTCCTTTTTCCTTTCTTTTGCCTACAGGCCACACGATTTGCCGGTATATTCCGGTTATCTCAGTACCGTTTCCCGATTCCCCTTTCGTAACAGTTTTCGTAACCGCTTTTGCTAACGAAGGAGCAGATAACCAATCCACGGAATCTGAAACCGGACTTTGCCATAGATAGCCTCCTGCGAGACTGGCACGGAATCACACAACGCATTTGCATCTCCTTTCGTAATGATTGTGCCTTCCCTCTGATTCACGGACACAACCCGATGAGTGACCATCACGGATCCCGCCTGAAAGCTGACAATATCTCCCGGACAGATCTGCTCGTCCTGCCCATATTGACTGACATAGATCACACTTCCCGCCTTTATGACTGGTTCCATACTGCTGCTTTCCACCACACAGGCCTTCATGTGAAGAAAACCAGGAAGCCACGCCGCCGCTGCTAAAAAAACAGCAGTTGCCAAAAGCAGATTGGTCAGCCAGCAAGACAGGCTTTGCATTGACTGTTTCATGTTATCGCCTCCTCCTACCATTCATCCGACAAGCAGAACATATGTACGATTATTTTTCTATTTCTTTTCTGAGTTTTTTCAAAAGCCGCTGATGACGTGCCTGAAGAGTGGTTACCGGAACCCCGCTGCTGCGGGCGATTGCCCGCAAAGATTCCTCATATAAATAGAGCCTGACAATCAATTCCTTCTCTTCCTTGCTCAGCCCCTTAATAATATCCCGCAGTTTCTCCAACAGCCAACGTTTTTCCGCTATGGTCTCAACCGACTCCGCCGCCGGATCCCAGAACATCTCGCTGCCATTCCGATCTTCCGTATCCAGGGCATCATAAAAAAAGGTCTTGTTCCGATAATCACTTTCCCGGAAATATCGTTCCTTTCTGGCTCCCTGGCAGTATACCTTGTAGATCTCTTCTGTAACCTTTACCGGAATATCCCGAACCCGTATGTAATAATCCATGCTCTCTCACTCCTTTCCCGATAAATCAAATACCCCGCGTCATTCGCCAAATGCCCGTGCAAGCACGGCACCTGGCTCATTGCTCACAAAAATAAACTGCTCACTATCAGAATCCCCTGCACACCTGTAAAAATGGAATGGTATGCATTCTGACACATTCGTGCAGAATACAACTGCAAACAAAAAGAGAGCCGTATTGCACTCGGCAATCCGTCTCTCCTGCTATCTGGTAATTGATTCATTCCTTTGCTAGGTAGTCCTTATTCACTTGATTCCTTCACCTGATTCCCGGAAAATGTAATCCGGATAACCCTGCGGCACCGGGAACACTTAATCTCAATGCTTCCCCTCGTCCCGGACATCAGGTCAAACAGCCGTTGATGACAATACTGACAGTATATTGCCGTCGATTTCATTCGTATATCCCTTCTTCCTTGCAATATCGAACATATGTTCCTTTATAGGATAGCAAAGAATTATAGGTTTGTCAAGACAGATATAAAAAATATTAATCCCCGACAAACACTGCCTGGATTTGTTTTTTCTCATCTAAGATCACATTTACAATATAGGCAAGACCTGCCATAGATACTGCCGCTTCCATATCCCGGCTAATCAGATTTCCTTCCAGGATTCCATTCAGGCCAGAGGATGATTGATAAAGGCTGTACAGTGATTTCCCATGACAGTTTTCCTGCTGCACACCCCTGGCAGAATACTTTTTCGTCCGCCGGTAAAGCCAGCAAAGAAATGGGGTTCCACAAAACCTTCTGCAATTACCAAATCCGCCGGGATGACCAGCGAATTCACCTCCAGGTCCACGCCGGAAGGCAGCTTTCCCAAATAAATGCAAGGCGACTGTATCCAGTCATGAACTGCGATGGCTTCCCGCCAGCTCACGGCGGAGCATCTACCCCAGAGCCTTTGCCATATCTGCTTCTATAATAAAAAGTAGCGGTATCCCTGGCTCCAATATCGGATCCATAGCTGCTGTTAAAGCTTTTTATCTCCTTGTGTCCGGGGTCATACTTGCCTCTGACCGCCAAGGCTGTCACGGTCGTATCATTCTGGGCCAGGAACCATGCTGCTTTTTTCTCAAATTTTCAGAATTTCCCTGCAAGCAAAGCTCCTCCTCTTCTAAAAAAGCCTAAGCGCCGGCACATTTTTCATAAGAAGCAGCTTTTTCGCATAGCTGATCGTACTCTCCGATATGGATGTCGTATGGCTGCCGACCTGATAACTGTCGCCCGGATCGTCTGATCGGCAGGAATTACCGAAAAATTCCGGAACAACCAGCTTCTTTGAATCGCTTCTCCCAAAAACACCCCTGCTTTTTCTTTTCGCGCGGATTCTCCGGTAACGATTACCGCTCCTGTTTCCACCTGACCAGGAAGTATTCCGGGCAGCCTTATATTCCTGATCAAGAATTCTTTCCAGATCCTCTCCATCGATTCTCATCCTGTCTAAAAGCGGAGTCGTATAGATCGGACTCTGGTAGAATACCTCTTTACGAATGATGGACACCGATGGAACGGAAAATATCCTAACCTCCCAGCACAATGATCACAAAAGATTTAAAGCTATAGGTGGTTCCCAAAGTAGGCTGAACCGAGCTGTAAGGAAGAAGCAAGGCGCAGGCGATTCCTACCATACCTATACTGATGGCAAAAGCGATATTATAAAGCGTTTCTGATTTTTGAAGAAAACAGTAAAGCAATACCGTACACCCCATGGCAATCACAAAAGAAATCAGTTTGGGAACCGAAGCATACAGCATTCCTGCATGACTTCCTCTGGAGCGCCGGTAATACCGACTACTCCCTGCCGCTGTCCGTCTATTTTAATAACCATATTAATCCCTGAACGCACTCCCGGATAATCATTTTCTCCGGAAGTCACCACCATATCTTCTTTTCCGCTCATAATGTAATATGCCACTTCATGAAAGGTTCCCACTCTCTTCGGATCCCGGCTGGCAATGATACATCCTTGCTCATTCATAATGTTAATATTATAGTCCGTAAACTGGATAATCTGTTCAATGAATTTCTTCGCCAACTCTAGTTCTATCATAACTGCCTCCATTTTGCACCTGATTCCTATGTATCGGGTATCCTTTTACTCTCTTTGTTTGTAGCATAAATATTCTTTCTCTGTCAATGGACTCTTGCGCTCTTATGAGATAAAATCGAAAATGATGAGGGCGCCGCAAAATAAATCACCACTCAAATGAATTATTTTGCGACACCCCCATCTCTTTTCCTTACCCTTCCATCTGCCTTCCCAAAAATCCTGCCGCCGTTGTCACCAGCTTCAGCTCCATGTCTCCGAATTTCACCTTCGCATCCCGGCTTAACAGTGCCACCGCACCAATCGCATCTCCCTCGCAGATAATCGGCGTCACTGCCTCGTAGGTAATTCCCCCCATCTCTTCTTCCGTAACCGGCACAAATGCTTTTTCTTCCCTGGAGGCAATGATGGTCTCCCGTTCATTGATGGCATTCTCCAGCTGCTTGCTGATATTTTTCTGCAGCAAATCCTTCTTCGGTCCTCCGGATACAGCTATGATCTGATCCCGATCCGTGATACAGACCATTAGTCCGGTGGACTGTGCCATGGCCTCTGCATACTGCGTGGCAAAAGCAGTCAGCTCTACCATCGGAGAATACTTTTTGAGGATGATTTCCCCCTCCCGGTCAGTAAAAATCTCCAGTGGCGTACCCTCACGCAGACGCAGCGTCCTTCGTATTTCTTTTGGTATCACAACACGTCCAAGATCGTCTATTCTCCTCACAATTCCCGTAGCTTTCATAGAAAAATTCCTCCATTTTGCATTCTGACATTTACCTGTTGTTTTAGCGGTAAATGTAGTATCTGTAAAACAGAGGAATTTATACACGCAAATTTTTGTGTTGAGATTTATTCTGAAATTCCGTTATTGCCGCTGCTTTTCAATTACCTTTTGCATCATTTTCCTCCACCATTTACAACATCGGGCTTGAAAAAGAGTAAAAGAATGTTATCATTAAGATTAGAATATGAGGACTGATCTATGATAAAAATTGCGATTTGTGATGACGAATCCGTCATGTGTGCCACATTAGAGCACCTGATCTCTCAAAAACTGAAATTGTTAAAAATTCCTTTTATCGCTGCATGCTTTTCCCGTGCCCAGACGCTGCTATCCTCCCCCCTGGACTTTGATCTGATCTTCCTGGATATCAGAATGCCAGACATGGATGGCATTTCGGCTGCCAGAATGTTACGTGAACGGGGCTTCTCGGGTTCTCTTATCTTTGTGACAATCATACCAGAATATATGCCGGAAGCTTTTGAAGTTGAAGCAGTAGATTATCTTTGCAAACCAATCGACGAAGCACGACTGGAAAATGCTTTAAAACGTGCCTTAAAGCATATTGAGAAGCGTAGCAAAGCCTCTCTTTTTATTCAGACCATGAACTGGTGCCGCTATATCAGCCCTGACGATATTTACTATTGCGAGGTAATCAATCGGAAAATCTATCTTCATACCAGGGATGAGGTCATCGAATACTATGGACGATTAAAGGATCTGGAGAAAAAGTTGAATGAGGATTTTATCAAATGCCATCGGAGTTATCTTATTAATCTGGCCTTTCTGCAAAAATACGAGAACAGTCAGGTGACTTTAGAGGATGGAAGCCAGATCCCTGTTTCCCGCACACATCACCAACTGCTTATGGATGCCATGCTGCATTACCTAGGAAGGAGACGTGAACCATGAATATCGTTTTCAGTGGAAGCGCAGACTGGTGGATGAAACTTTTAACCCCGGATGGTCTTGGCATCTCCTGGCTGTTAAGCTGGCCGGTTCTCTCCGCTAATCTGCTGTTTTTCTGTGTAAGACCGGCTCTTTTTGTCATTTTTTTCTGCCGATACAGCGGTTCTTCCTTCCGCCGGGGGTTCCTGGCTCTTTATCTGCCGCTCTTTGCGCTTTCCTGTTTTTTCTATATGGCTCTGGGGCTGAGCGGCCTTCCCGGCCTTCTTTTTGATGTTTTGCTGCTTACCCTGTGCGGCTATTCCTTTTGTTGCCGCCTGGCGACACCTGCTGTTTCCCTCTCCCCCCTGCCAAGCAGGCGTACTGCCTGGCTGCAGGCTCTGATCATTTCCATCCTGATCTTTGCCGTCAATGATGTCTGTCATGGCATTCTGAAGCTTTTTTCCTTTTGGATCGCGGTTCATATTCCTCTGTCCTGGAGTCTCCTCAACATGAGCCTGGATACGCTTCAGGTGCTTTTTCAGAATCTGCTGTTTTTCTTTTCGTTACTTTTCATTCACAGAAACTTTTATCCGGATCTGGAAAATGGGCACTCTCTCGTTTTTGCCACCCTTGCAGTTCCTCTGCTTTATATCTCCCTCGTAGAACGAACCATTCAGGACTCCCTTTATGGAAATACCATCATTTTTAATACTGACGAGGGTATCTGCTTCCCGGTGGTCGATCACGCAGGGATCTTATTTCTGCAGCTTTTTGCGTACCTCTGCCTGTTTCTGACCCTTGCCGCCTGCCAGCATGTCCAAAAGGAACTCCACCATCAGCAAATCCTGCAAATTCTGGAGCAGCAGCGTCAATCCCAGGAAAGCTATATCCAGGAAACCCATCTCCGCTATGAGCAGACCCGTTCGTTCCGTCATGACATCCGTAATCACCTGACTGTTCTGGAGGAGCTTTTAAACCAGAAAGACATGGAACATGCCCGTCAATACCTGCTTGACTTAAAACAAATCTCCTCCGCACTTTCAGCTCCGGTGAATACCGGAAATGCTGTCGTGAATGCCCTGCTGAGAAGCAAGCTGACACTGGCCGGGCAGGCTGACATTCCTGTCATCTGTGAACTGACATTTCCCAATCCCAATCCGGTCAGTGATATCGATTGGTGCATTCTCCTGGCCAATGCCATAGATAATGCCATTAAAGCCAACGAACTGCTCCCGGCCGGCCAGCGGCGCCTCTCCCTCTCCACAACCCAAAAAGGCAATTTTTTTCTTCTTAGTATTGAGAATCCCTGTCAGACAAAAGATTCTCACAGCCTGTCCCCCGGAATTGGCCTATCCAATATTCAGGCTGTGATGGAAAAATATCAGGGTAAGACAGACATTACGATCAAGAACGGAAGCTTTCGTCTGCAGCTGCTGTTTTGCTTTCCTCCTTAACCAAAACCTCATGCACTATCCGTACCCCTGTCATCCATACTCCTGTCATCCGCACCCGTTATCCCGCTCTCTACATCAATCCTATTGAAAGACACCTTTTTGCAGGCTATACTTATTATAGAAAATTTTCAGGAGGAAACGCTTATGAACACCAACGGAATCAGTCCTGTCAGTATCAGCGGCAGCTACAGTGTTCCTGACATCGGCAGTAAAAATCCCCAGATTCAGTCTCTGGAACACAAGCTGCAGCAATTGACTCAGGAAAAGCAAAAAGCAGTCCAGCAACACGATAAAGAAAAGGAGGAGAAGCTAAAAAAAGAAATTGAGCAGATCCGCCAGCAAATCGAACGACTGAAGCGCCAGGACAAACAGAAGCAAAAAGTGGAAAAAAATAAGGAACAGGCAAAGCAATCCGGGCAGATTATGGGAATGTATGGGCCGTCCTCTCAGTTCCCCGGACTGGGTGAGAATATCAACCTTTACACCTGATGTACGGCCTTGTCTAAATTCCGGAAGGACGATCATTCCGGGGTTCATGGAGAGGAAGCGGCCTGCGAATAAGCCGACAAAAAAGCAGCTCCCCAGTCTTGCACTCTTTTTTATATCATACAAATGCACTGGGGGCTTCTTTTTTCTGCTTTTATTCTGTTTTGCACTGATTTTGGCAACGGTTCAGATAACACTTGAACTGTTACGGCTTTTGTCCTGCTTTGCGCTTTTTCAACTTCTTTTCTCCCTGACCTTCTTTTTCCTCTTCTCCCAAAACACCAGCCTCATCCCGACACCCCGCCATCCCGGCGCTCAGCAGAAGCCACATCATCGGAGCGGCAATCGGCAAGTCAATATTAACCGTTGACTGGAACACATAGCATACTGCAGCCCCCATGGTTCCCAAAATATACGGACTCCTTTTTCCGTGACGCAGCATACAACATACACAAGAGCCAAGAAACAAAAGATATCCGGCAGTTCCGATCGGTCCAATTGTCAACAGGTACTGCAAAATCGAATTATGCGCACTGTCAAAAAATAATCCGGTAGCCTGAACCATATCAAACTTGATTTCATCGTTTGTCAGAAGGCCGAAGGTATCCGGACCAAATCCAAACCATTTATGCATCGGTTTCATATCCCGATACATCTCAATCGCTTTTCTCCAGATATAACCTCTGGACGTCCCCCAGTTATCATCAAAAACCAGATACGAGCTAAGCGCCCCATATCTCTGCGCATGGCCTCCCGCATTAGCATCATAGAGCATATAGCAGATCACAAGAAAACCGGTAACCACCAAAGCTCCCCACACATAAACCAGAACCGGCCGGGATTCCCTGGAAACCAGCCCCTCTTCATTCCTTGAAAGCGATTCCTCCAGCTTTCTCTGCCCTTTATCATAGTACCAGAAAGCTCCTGCCAGAATCCACAACAAAATCACTACATACAAAAGCCCGTTAAAATTCACAATAATCCGGAATAAGCTGTCCAAGCCAATTACCATATCGGTAAATATTTGATTCAAAACATCAATGATCTGAATCACTGTGAAAAAGGATGCCAGAATGATCAGATAACGTTTGATCCCTTCCCTGTTTGCAAACAGGATAAACGGCAATCCGGCAAACAATGCCCCGATACTCAGATATGCATTGTCACTGCATCCCATGATAATCGCCATAAAGGAAATCACCATGCAAACGTAATACCAGATCATTTTCCACTGCTTTTTCTCTACTGAAAACATCAAGGTGGAAAATCCCATAACCATTCCTACATACGCCGTGTAAGTGTTAATATTTCCCACCGTTGATGTGAAAATTGTAGAATCTCCTGGCCGGATCTCCCCCCGGAAATCCAGAACATCCAGCTGAAAATAATCCGTAATCCCAATTATGCACATAATCATTCCTGTAATCAGGAAAAGCTCCAGATACCACCCCTTCAGCTTCCAGAATCTGCTGATCAGAAAATAAACCAGCACATACAAGGTCAATAGATAAAGCCCGGAATAGCGCCCCTCATTTCCCCAAAAGGACTCATAAAAGTACTCTGACTGAAAGGTCGATACAATCGCAGCTGCCCAGAAAACCAATATTGCAATATCCGCAATTCCAAAGGAACTCCGCCATCTCCGGGAACGTATCCCTGATAACAGTTCCTTTGTATGTTCTCCTTTAAATTCCTTCCAGTCAATCGCCAGAAGGATCAATCCGATGATCAAAGATACCCCCAGCATTCCCAAAGCGCAAAGCCAATAACACAAATATTTCACGTCCAGAATATCAACATAGGAATTATGATAAATCAATGGAAATACTGTCACCAGTAACAACATCCCCACATTGATAATCCCATTAATAATCGCAGAACCTGTATCTGAAAAAGCATCTGAATAACTTTCCTTCTTATTCTTTGTCACGATTCACAACCTCCGTTTGTTTATTACCCTGCTCATATTTCCTTTATCACCTGTCTTATTTATCTTTATTGTTCCACTTTCTTTTGCCCAACCCGAAGCTCTGTCTGGCATCTTTTGGTATTGTACCATATACCGGCAATTTGTTGCAATAAATATTCGTGGTTTATCTGATGAATTATTATTCATTTTTTTACTTTACTTTTACTTAATACTTTCTTCGCCTTTCCTCGATTTTCCAGTGTCCTCCCTTCACTTTCATTCAATAATTCCTTCCGTGCTTTCAAACTGAACAAGGTATTCGTACTTATCGGGAACCTCATTTTTTCAGATATTTTCTCTATAAAATCCGTTTAATTCCGAGTTGATCTCTCTATTTGCAAAATTCCAGAAAACTTTCACCTTCCCGCTATTTTCACCCGATTTCCTATAGTTCCAATAATTCCCCTTATAGGAAGTATAATACCATCGAGTTGTAAAACCAAGCAATTTCAGGAATTTCAAAAAGGAAAAGGAGAGTGCATTCATTATGAGAAAGCAGACAAAAGTAGTTGCAGTCGCATCTGCAGCAGCCCTGCTGGCCATCGGCGCTTCCATGACTTCCTTCGCAGCTACCGGCTGGGT
>CAJTEM010000055.1 GCA_910575255.1 Lachnospiraceae bacterium
TACATTCGTCCTCATTGACGATTTCTTTCATGGCATCTGCCAGGCCCTGATACTTCCATGGACGGTCTTTGTTCGTGAGATATTTGTAGAAGCCCTGCCGGCTGATACCAAGCATCCGGCAATAAGATGCGATTTTCCCGGTAATCCTGCCGTCCTCTGTTTTCAAAGCCAGAAAGATCATTCTCTGGTTTTTGCTGACTTCCGACGGCTGGCGGCGAAAAAAGCGCTGGCTTCCTCCCAAAATTCGTTTTCTTCCCTCAGACGTCGGATTTCTTTATCCTGCTCCTTAACCCGTTTACGCAGCATGGTAATCTCTTCTGACAGGCTCATTGCGCTGGCAGGGGTATGGGAACCTTCCCTGATATCCAGTTTACCGACCCTTACGGCTTTCATCCATGTATGGATGGTTCCTTCAGGGATTCCTAATTCTTTAGCGACCTTAGCTCCGCCGATTTCTTTAGCCAGTTTTACTGCCTGCACTTTGTATTCATAGTCATATTTACGTGCCACTTTGAATACCTCCTTATTCTCTTGATTTTATTATGGAATCCTTGAGAATAAACTGTCAACTTTTTTTATACCACACCATTAGCAAATACCATAGCTAAAAAATTTCTGCGCGAAAAGCTTAGACTTCCGGGTATATTACTCTGTTGTTGCAGTTGCTTCTATCTCACATAGAACTCCTTTTGGAAGAGTTCTGACTGCCACACAGCTCCTTGCCGGCTTCGAAACAAAATACTTGGCATAAACCTCATTAAACGCTGCAAAGTCCTCCATATCCGCCAAAAAGCATGTAGTTTTAAAAACCTTATCAAACCCGGTTCCAGCTGCGTCAAGAATCATTCCCACATTTTTACAGCTTTGCTCTGCCTGTGCTACAATTCCTTCAGGTACTATCCCATCTGCAGGATTCACTGGAATTTGTCCTGAAGTATAGACTATTCCGCTAACAATATATCCCTGCGAATAGGGCCCGATTGCCCCTGGTGCTTTCTCTGTATTAATTAACTTCATATGCATTTCCTCCTTTATAATTATATATCAAGCCATTGTATAAATAGCTTAATATTTTAGATTGCTATTTCCTTTAATACACCCTATAACAGAACATAGTCTACTATAGGGTAAGTATTGGTGCACTATCTTATAGCATCTGGTTCCTGAGCAAAATCTGTTTTTCGATTTTATTGAGGTACCGCATATTTTCCGTCCCACACAATGTCTCTATAATTCTTTCTTTCTGTGTCTCCTTCTGTTGAAAAACACAACACTTGGGAATCGCTGTCTAAATGAAGTTGTTGCTTCAACCAGTTTAATTCTCCATTTTGCATAATTTCCGCAACAACCCCCAAAGTTGATGCGCCGCTTTCACCTGACACAATCCGCTTATCCGTTCCTATTGGATTTCCCAATATTCTCATTCCTTTTGCAGCTACATAATCTGGGATAGAAACAAAATCATCTGCATAATCTTTCAATATATTCCATCCAATGGTACATGGTTTTCCACAAGCCAGACCCGCCATAATAGTATCCATATCTCCTTCTACAATATGTAAACAACCATCATTGGCCTCTGCCGTTCTGTAAATACAATCTGCCTTGTTCGGTTCCACAATTATGATTCTCGGCCGTTCTTCATCCTGATACAAATCTGCAAAAAATCCTGTTATCGCTCCAGACATAGCTCCAACTCCGGCCTGTAAAAAAATATGTGTAGGCTTAACACCCTGCAGCTGATTGACAGCTTCGGCAGCCATAGTTGTATATCCCTGCATAATCCAATCCGGAATTGTTTCATAACCTTCCCATGCTGTATCCTGAAGCAAAATCCAGCCGTTTTTTTCTGCCTTTTTCTGTGCCATCTCAACCGTGTCATCATAATTCAACTCTGTGATCTCAGCATCTGCTCCCAAAGCCTTTATATTAGCCAATCGTTCCTCTGCACTTCCTTTTGGCATATAGACAACACTTTTCTGGCCAACCTGGCTGGCCATCCATGCAATCCCACGTCCATGATTTCCATCTGTTGCAGTAACAAATGTCAATTTTCCCAGTTTTTCTTTTGTATCATCCGTAACAAGCTGGTCGTAAGACAATTCTTCCATATCCATATTTAATCGATTTGCAATATAACTGCCAATGCAATAGCTTCCTCCAAGCACCTTAAACGCATTTAAACCAAAACGATAACTCTCATCCTTTACATAAATATCTGCAACACCGAGAATCTGTGACAAATTTTTAAGCTCCACAAGAGGCGTGGCCCTATACTCTGGAAAGCTTTTATGAAATTTGTTTACTTTTTGTGCATGTTTCCATCCAAAACGCCCGACATCACACCCCTGGTTACTCTGCCTTCTCTCATAGTGGACTGCTTTTACCTTCTCAACCATACTATTTCCTCCTTGTTACAAGCACTCTTCTTTTAAACCAATATGCCTGCATAAGTATTCCCACTTCGCTCAATCTTGATATTCACATGATAATCCTTCGAAATGTTCGAAAATTTCTCCAGAATTTCTACAGCTCTTTTTCCGTCTGCCAGTTCTGGCATTCCGTAATTTTGAGTATCCGCCATATCGTGGGCCAGACTTATAGGATACAATTGGATCTTATCAAATCTTCCATTCTGATAATGGCAATATGGCAGAACAGAATCCCAACTGTCATCATCAAATGCAGAACACAAAAAATCTATATACTCTTCCATTGATTTACAGCCGAAATGGAGCAAATCTCCATATGGGTGTTTCACAAGATGTCTTAAATCCAGCATAAAATTCCCGGTAGAATAGAATACAGGCTTCTCTTTATACAATTCCATCGGCCGCATTTTATGCGCCCCATGAGCAAAAATCATATCTGCTCCCTCATCAATCCAGCTGTGGAATGCCTCTACCATCATATCAGAAGGATGAAGTGAACATTCTACACCATCTCGTCCTAAATGGTCGTGAACAGAAATGATTACAACATCTGCTTTGCTCCGCGCCTTTTCTATTACTACATTGATACGCTGCATATCCTCCTGATTGACCCTATAATCAAAAGTCTTTCTTTCGTACGGCACAAACAGTTTCCCATCCCATGTGAACCCTTTGGAGTCTGCATCATTCTTCTGACCATTCATATAACACCACATATCATATAACCGATTATACTCTGCATAAGGTAATGTGAATTCTGGCAAGCAGCGAAGCATATTGACACCTGGTTTGCCGGAACGACCCAGCCCAGAAACGGCAGCCTGCGATTCTTTCAGAAAACTGGCTGTCAAACCAATCCAAGCAATCGTTCCAGATCCCGTTTTGGTATAAACCGGAGCGGATGCTTCCTGTAAATCCATTCCCGTCCCCATAAAAATCAGTTTTCTACTGCGTAATTCACTGATCGTATCTACAATACCCTTTGTCCCATAATCGCCCGAATGATTATTAGCCGTATTAAAAACCTGGAATCCCATTTTGACAAGCTCATCTAAAACAAATGCATCATAAGCAACATGAATCGGATCTTCTTTATATGCGGGATGCCAAGGCTCTACTGGCGTGGATCCTTCAAGATTAACACAAGCTATATCTGCCTTTTTTATTAAGTCCACAAGTCCTTGAAACCCTGGAAGCGTGATACTTTCTATACGCTGGAATAATACACTATCTCCTGCTCCAACTAAGTCAAATTTCATTGTGTTCATCTCCCTTTTGATATGTCACTTCCCCTCCGTTAATTGTCTGATAGATTACAATATCTTTTATATGTGCAGGATCGCAAGTCAACGGATTTTCCTCAAGAATCACAAGATCTGCCCTTTTTCCAGCTTCAATAGAACCCGTAATGTGTTCTTCATGATATTGATAGGCACCGCAAATCGTTACAGCTTTCAATGCTTCTAATGGTGAAATTCTTTCACCTTCCCCTAGAACTGCTCCTGATTTCGTCAATCGATTAACTGCACAATGAACATTCATTAGAGGATTGATAGGAAATGATGGAGCATCATCGTGAATAGTAAAGGGGAGCCCCCTCTTCCATGCTGTATTTAACGGACTGATTTTCTCTGCCCGTTCTTCACCAAGATAAACATCCCGGTGCTTATCTCCATAATAATAAATATGGGTCGGATAAAGGGCCGGAATGACACCCAACTGTTTGGCCTGCTCCAATTGTTCTTCATGAATCATCAATGCGTGAATCAAAATATGCCGGATATCATCCATTGGTTTTTTCTGCTGAACCGCCGCGATCGCATTTAAAATGTCTGATATTGCCGCATCCCCTATACAATGCACTTGGCATGCCATTCCTTCATTGTGGATTGCACTGATCCTATCTACCAATTCATCAAAAGAACATTCTGGGTATCCTCGATTCTTCGAATCATTATAATACGGTTCCTGTAAATAAGCTGTTCCTAATTGAACAGAACCATCATACATCAGTTTAACCGCTGTGATCTGAACCTCTCTGCTTTCCCGGGAAAGCATCTCTTTTGCATCACGAACCTCTTTTACAAAATCAGAAAATTTGATGGTTTCATCTAAAAGACGGGGAGTCAATGTAATTCTCGTTTTTAATATTCCTTGTCTCTCCGCTTCCAGAACAATCGGTATCTTATCCAGATCAGCCACACCTTCATTGGCTGTAGTGATCCCTTTTGAAGCATACAATCCGGTGGCTTCTGCTACTGTTTCCGGTGTAATTTTAAGGCTTTCTGCTACTGGTCCTAAAAGCGCCTGTCGGGCGCATGCTTCATATAATATCCCATTAGGTTCATTTGTTCCGCTGTAACGCTCATACGTTCCACCCGTCAGGTCTGGTGTACCACTATGAATTCCATAAGCTTCTAATGCCTTGCAATTCATTGCACATTTATGAAAAGATTCATGTTGAATGACAATACAAAGATCTTTAGATACACGGTCCAGATCTTCTCTGTTTAGGAATCTTGTATTTCCCTGACTATCTAACAAATCATAGCAATTCCATCCATTAAGCCATCCATCTTTCTGCATATTGATCTGTTCTTTTAATATACGGATACAATCTTCAATCGTATCAACAGGGCGCTGAGATGTTGGAGAAAGGTCTACTGCATTGCTAAACCATGCATAATATAAAACATGACTATGAGGGTCATAAAATCCGGGCAGCATTGTTTTTCCCTCAATCTTTACCATCTTTGTGTCCCGGCCCTTGAAAACCTCCAATGTATCCAAATCTCCGATTCCAAGAATTTTATCATTCTGAATCGCTACCGCCTGTACTGTTTCATCATATGGATTCATGGTTAAAATCGTTCCGCCATAATATATATGAGTTGCATAATTACTCATAATATCAAATCCCCTTTCTCTTCATGTAATACTGCTTTAATAAGATACAGACTCCAGATACAGCAGCTGCCATCATTAGAATACTACACAATAATAAAAAACGCATACGGTATCCTGAACAATTTATAATCCATTCCACTGCTGAGATCAGAATAGGTGATACAAATTGGCCCAGGAAAAGTCCCGCTGTGATAAGAGAAATGGCAAAATCCTGTTCTTCAGGATAACGACACCTTACACTGACCTGTAAAAAAATCTCTGCATAAAGAATACTGTAACTGGCACCAATTAAAACACCCCCAAAGAAGACAAAAACCACATTAAAACTAATAAATAAACTGAAATAGCCCAATGCCATCATTAATATTCCAACCGGAATCATAAAGCTGCTGAAAAGCTTTTTGCATTGTTTCGTAAAAAGTCCCGATATGAATCCGCTCAGCATAAACAGAGATACAACATTTGATACAACGGCCACATCTCCCCAATTCTCATGATTCACAAACAGCGCAATATTAGTAGAAAAAGCATAGAAGGCCACTTCAATTAAACACATTGACAACGCCAGGAATAACGCAGAGATATTTTTTCTGCCCAATCCCTTCTCTTTGTCAGCGGACTCTGCCGGTGGATTCGGTAAAAAGAAAGCATTCATCACCCATACAAAAATTGTGATTCCATATACAGCAAATACCATACGCCAGCCTATCGTAACCAGACGTCCAATTGACCAACTAGCAGTAATCCCCATCAAATATGTTGCTGATGCAGCTAATCCGGTCATCCTCACCCGAACATCTCCTGTGAAATAGGTTGCAATCAATATCTGGGCCAAAGGGCCAACAATGCCAGCCCCTATTCCCAAGATTCCCCTAAAGCATAATAGCTGAAGGAAACTTCCGGAAATCCCTGCCCCTACCCCGCCTATAAAGTACAACGCAAGACCGGCTAAAAGTGCACGTTTCAGTCCTATCGTCTGAATAACAGACGATGATAATAAGCTGACTGGTACTAAGAATAATGCTGGTATGGTCAAAACCAGCTGAAGCCACTGCTCACTGATCTCTGGAAATGCTTTATGTATTTCTACAAGGGCAGGGGACAAAGCTGTCCCCACCAATATAGTCAAAAATGATACAGATAATATTGCTATTTGCTGTAATTTTGATGTATTCCCTGACATGATATTCCTTTTACTCATTATAATCTACCCAGTAATTTCTGTAACCGCTCATAAGAACAGGCAACCTCACTGATAAATACATGTTCCTGCGGCGAATGCATCTGGTAGAAGGTTGGGGCCAGAGAAACAACCACACTTCCTGGCAGATTGCTGTAGAATAATCCGCATTCCAATGTTCCGTCAAAATGTTCCATAATCTTATCTGGATAAATCTCCTCCAATACTTTCTTTAAATCATCACTCATATTATCATCCCATTGTGCCAGTTCATGCTCAATCTCCAGCCTAATCCCCAGAAGTGAACATAATGCTTCCAGTTTATCAAGAAGATAATACTTAATGGATGTAACTCTGTTTCGAATCAGGCAGGTTGCAAAAATCTCATTATCCTTGGTTTGCACAACCCCTAAATTACTTGCTCCTTCAAAACGTCCGGGATGCCGTGCACTAAACGTGAATATTCCATCCGGTGCGATTGTAAGAAGAGAGCACAGCCTGTGTTTTGTCTCATCGGAAAATGCCTCTTTCGGCAGTTCTGGCAGTTGATTTATATGAACCTTTACTCCTGGGTCTCTTATTGCCAGCTCATCCCTGAATCCGGCCAGACATTTTTCAGCCGCCTCTTCCAAGCATTGACTGTCAGATAATGCCACTTCACAACAAGCATGAGAAGCAAATGCTGATGACATGCCGTTTCCGCCATTAAAGGAAAGTAATTGATAGTCCGTATGTTTTCCAAGCTCTGTCAGCACACGATTCAATAGAGTATTGGCATTTCCTTTTTGCTCCATTCCCTGCATACCTGTATGACCTCCGGTCAGTCCATCTACCGTAATACTGTATCCAGTCAGCTCTGTTTTCGTAGAAACCAATTCTTTCGGAATATGCATATAAACTTCCAATTCACCAGTACAGGAACATCCTACCGCAAATCCATCCAGATTGATTACTGTTCTGCTTATAAGCTTACTGTAATCCAAATTCAGCGCTCCACCCATATCTGTCTCTTCATCTGTTGTAAATACTGCTTCAATAGGCGGGTGCTTTAATTCTGTATCTTCCAGGATTGCCATGATCATAGCCACACCAATACCATCATCTGCCCCTAATGTGGTTTTATTAGCCCGAACCAAATCATCTTCCCTGATTAGTGTCAATGGATCTTTCGTAAAATCATGATTTGACTCTGCTGTCTTTTCACAAACCATATCCAGATGAGCTGTAATCATAACAGAAGGATGATCTTCCATTCCAGATGATGCCGGTTTTCTAATAATAACATTTAATGCCTTATCCTGCTCATATGCAAACCCCAGCTTCTGCGCAAACCGAACCATATAGTCACTTATTTCCTGCTGTTTCCCAGGCATTCTTGGAACCATAGAAATATTATAAAAATTACGAAAAACTGCCTCTGCCTCAATTCCATCCATAAAAGTCTGGTAATCCATTCTTGTTTCCTCCTCATGATTTTCTTTTTGTTTTATCCTATTTTTGTAATATCTGAATCATAATTCCATTCCGGCTCTGCCACGCCCTCTTTGCTCTGCTTAACATAATCATTAAATACATATCGTACATATTTCTGCATTTTCCATAATGCAACTACATTAGCAAATACAATCAATGCAGACATAAAATCAACCAAGTTCCATAATACATTCAATGGAATTATGGTGCTTAAAACAATTAATGCTATGGCAAAAATACGGAAGAGCCAAATCAGGATAGCCCTTTGCTCACCAAATGCAAACTTAATATTCACTTCACCATAATACACATCTGCTAATAGTGTAGTAAAGCCAAACATAACCATTGCAATCATCACGATCCAGTTTCCAGCTACTCCGATTGCACTGGAAAATGCTGCCTGAACTAAATTAATTCCATCATAACCAGTATTGGCAACTCCTGTAAGCAGGATTGCAAAGGCAGTACAGCTACAAATAATAATCGTTGTTAAGAAAGTGCCAAGCATCGCACAGAATCCCTGTGCTGCTGGGTGTTTCACCTGAGCAGATGCATGCATACCAGCTGCTGCTCCATTACCTGCATCATTTGAAAAAAGTCCACGAGCCACACCATTACGGAATGCCTCTTTTATAGTATATCCCATCACTCCGCCAACAGCTGCATGTGTAGAAAAAGCAGATTTGAATATCAATGCAATAACAGAAGGAATCTCCGCTATATGACTAATCAGAATAAACAGGGTAATTAAAATATAACCCGCTGCCATAAACGGAACGATCAGGGACGATACCTCTGACAAACGCTTTACACCACCAATTATTACAATCCCAGTAAGCGTTCCAATAATAATACCTAAAATAATTGGCGGTACATTGATAACCATTTGAAAAGAAGATGCAATAGAATTGCTCTGGATCATAGCAACAAATAATCCTACAGAGACAATCATCAGCATAGAATATCCAACTGCCAAAGGTTTACATTTCATTCCCTTTTCCATATAATATGCTGCTCCGCCGCGGTATGTCCCATCACTGTTCTTTGCCCGGAATAAAAGGCCTAATATGGCTTCACCAAAGCTGATAGCCATTCCCAGTAACGCTGTCATCCACATCCAGAACACAGCTCCCGGACCACCTGCCACAATCGCACTTGCGACTCCTACCAGGCTGCCTGTTCCAACTTGCCCTCCAACAGCCGCACAAAGAGCACCAAATCCCGACACCCCGCCACCTTCTGATTTAAAATTACTTTTCAGTGACGAAAATAGCTTTGGAAAATATTTAATTTGTGGAAATCGCAAAGACACTGTATAAAAAACACCGGTCAGTAAAAGAATACCTGCGATCATCCAGCCCCAAAAAATCCCATTTAAAGAAACGATTGCGTCTGATAACAACTGCAAAATACCCATAAAACAACTTTCCTCCTTTTGTCAAGTTGAATTTCTCCTTTGGTACATTATGCATAATTTTTATTTCCTCGGCCGTTGATAATTATCATAAATACTGGTCAGACGATTGTCAAATTTGCAAGTACTTCCCTAAAAAGCATGTTTATTTATCATAATGATAATCCTTTTTCCATAAAAACATTCAAAAATCTGTTTTCGATAAAAATATAATATAACTATGACAATAACTATTTCCTCTTTAATAAATTATCAAAATGATAACCATTTCTCAAAACAAAAAATCCATAAAACAGAATGTGTTTTTATACTTCATTTTTCATCCTGTTTTATGGATTTTTCACAAAAATTTTTTCTAAAATTATTTTATCTCTATTTCATCTAGCAGATGATATTCCTGAATTTTACGATATAATGTTGCTATCCCTATTCCCAGCTCTTTTGCGGCACGCTCCTTTCCTTTCATAGATGTTCCAAAATACAATAACGCCTTCTTTATGGTTTTCTTTTCTATATCACTTAGGCAAAAATTTTCTTGCTGCAAAAATGTATCATAATTGAGATCCATCTGCTCCAGCAAATCTGAAGTTATGCTTCCTCCATCACCTGCAACATTCACTGCATATTCTATCTTGTTACGCAACTCCCATATATTTCCCGGCCAATTGTGTTTCTTTATTTGAGTCCAAAATTCCGGATCAACACTGACAATTGAATAATTTAATTTTTGTGTGATTTTTTTTAATTCAGCCTTTGCTAACACCACAATATCTTCTCCCCGTTCCCGTAAAGGCGGCACAACAATCTGAAGAATATTAAGACGGTAAAACAAGGGTTCCAAAAAGCACCTTTTCTTAATTAACCGAAACATATCTTTTTCTGTTGTTGCAATAATACGTGTATCAGAACGTATTACATGCAGGCTGTTTATTCTGGTATATGTTCCTTCCTCCAGCACTTTTAGAATACGTGCTTGTGCATTCAGGGGCAGACAATCCACATTTTCCAAAACTAGAATTCCCTTCGAAGCTGCATCAAGATAGCCCGTTTTGCCTTTCCCACCATTTTTACCAGACACTCCAAAAAGCACCCTGTTCACCATTTCAGGTAATGTTGTCATACAGTTAAAAACAATAAACGGTGCCTCTGCCCGATTACCTACTTCATGAATTGCCATGGCGACTTCCGTTTTTTCCGTTCCGTTCTCGCCACAAATCAAAATCGGTGAACTACTGTGTGAAAATTGAAAAATCTTAGTCTTTACATTGGTAATTTTTGTTGAAACCCCATAAATCCGGTTCACACCTTTATTAGCAGAGGACGGCAAAAACGATTGTGGTAAACCTTCCAGCTGTTTCCTTTGAAACAAAAGCACATCTGAGTATTCATCCAGATTTATAGGATGGAATGTCCCGGTTAATTGGTAGATCTTATTCTTCACTGACAGATCATATTCATATGCTCCATCACTGTTCCCTCTTACTTCAATCTGTGCTTTCAGAGGCAAATCCTCTAAATCAATATCCAAAATGCTGCGTCCTATGGAATTAATCAATACAATTTCGCCCGAAGCTCTAAATGCAATTACCCCTATTTCTACTTTTTCTATAATTCTGTCCAGCATCTTTATAACATTATGGTCACTGCGCCGCAAAAGCTCTTCCTGGATCTTCAAAGCCAGTAAGCCTGCAAATTGCTGTAAAAAAGTTGAATAAAGTTCTTTATTCTTGATTGCCCGCTTTCTCTGCTGTTCAGTCATAGCAATAATAGCAATACCGCCATAAACTCTCTTATTTACAACAATAGGAATGGATATATTATACATTTCTATACAGCAATTATAAGCAGGACAATTTCGGCATGCTTCATCATTTCGCGGGGATTCTACCACCTGAATCTGTCCACTCTGCATTGCCTTTGCCATAATACCGCTCTCATGGGCAACATTGGCCCGAGAATGCATCTGTTTTGACATGTAACGATTTGATCCTGCTACACGATTCATGTTCTCATCAACAATTGATATTACCATTTTCAGTATATCTGATAATATGTCAGCATAGATCTTTGCGGTAGGTTGAATTTCCATTAATAATGTGGACAATCGTACCACCTTCCTTCTTAAAGTATTTCTGTAATGATTATACCTGATTACAAACACTTTAACAAATCATAAATGATTAATTCCGCTACCATTGTATACTTTTTCACTTTTTAAAACCCTCATTTTCTTCAATTCATAGCCAGGTTCGAACCAGCCGTCTACATATTACGAATATTCTCTCGAATTTTAATAAATCTCCAATCGAGTAGACGAGATCCTTACGAACCCTGCCCTCACCACCAGACATGCGGCTTTCTCGCATCCGGCTCCTCGCAGAACGGATAACCTTGACTCCTCTGCGTGTGGGAACCGTTTATCCAAAATTATAATCTGAGTTTCAATACAATGACTTGCGAATTTATAGGCCCCAATTGAAATGGGATTTTTATAGTATTCAATTAAACATTTTAATTCGCCCTTTAAATAATCTGTAAGTCTTTCTTTGTCAGCTTCAACAGCCTTCCCCTCATGTAAGTCTGCAATGAGTTTATAAAACAATAGTGTTTCAACTCCCTCAACTCCCATGATTTTGTATGTAAATATCTTGTCCAACTCTTCTCTAAGTTTTTCCAGATCCATTTCCAGAATGAAAGACTTACACAACTCAATTTTCTCTTGAACAAAACTCTGAAATAATCTTGGATCAATTATTTGGTCTTTTAACTGTATCGGACAATCTATACATCCTGTTACGTTCTCTCCATTGTTCACTACAATTGTAGCATGTATTTGACTAGGAGATACATCATCAGGTCTTTTTCGTGGTAAAAAGAAATAATTAGCAATTTCTTTATATTTTGATACTAAATCAAGAACTTCTGAATTTGATATCGGATATAACTCTATACCAGCTTCTATCAAAACAGCTTCTATTTCCTTATATCCCTTTGTAGTTACAGTTAATGTTTTATTACAGAACAAATATATCAAATCTAATTCATTACCATAATGCTTCACTGCTTGTCGAAATGATTCTTTAATCTTTGAATATCTTACATTACCCTCAAAATATTTTGACTGAAAACTAATTCTGCGCTGTTTAGCTCCGTCTTTATGTGGCGGTTCTAAAATCGGCAGAACTTCTACACCTGGATTATTATGATCCGAATGCGGAATTTTGCTATTTTTTAAAAACTCAAAGGTAAACAATCGCCTTGTCATATCCTCAAAAGCGCCTGTTATATCATCATTGCACATAGCAAATTGTGCCCATGTAATATTGGGATAATGCTTGTCCATTCTTGCCATGCACAAATCATGCACAAATCTCTCCTTCCTAAATATAATTTTTATTTCATAATTCTTCCGAGAAATGCCTCATAGTATATGAACAAGAAATTTAACCGGAATATTCACATATACCACAGCTTCTTATCTTACATCAAATTTCTTATCAAACTTATACCCATTCACAAAATGATAAACAATCCGATCAAACAGATACTTGTCTGTCCCCATAATATTTACATTCAGCTTACTTAAGAGAATTAATCACTCTATCTCCTCCTGATGAAAAAGTTCTAAAAATTCATCCGGCTGATATATCTCAATCAATGACTTTTCATAGTCTTTTACATTCCTAGTAACAATACAATCCATTCCGCAGCGAAGCGCAGTTTCGACCATAACCGCGTCCTCAAAATCAGTCATACCTGAAGAAATTGCTTTCCGGCAATCAATCCCTGCTGTGTCTAACAGCTCAAACAGCATATACAGCCCACTCAATACCTTCCGTGTTTTCTTATCGCTATGGAGATATTTATGCGTTAAATAATAAATATCCGTAGAGGCCTTTGCCGTGATAAATCCCTCAAACTGTCTGTTAGCAGCAAGAAGAAAGATTTCCTGTGCATTATCCTTAAATGGAAGACGGGACTGCAATGCGTCTATAATAATACAAGTATCAATCAAAACTCTCATATTTTTCCCAGCCTTTCCTCACGGGCCTCCTCTAATGTCATTTCATCAGGAATAATCCCAAATAAGGATTTCGCCACATCTACACGGTCTTGGTAAGGATTAGAAAGTTTCGCCACTATTTTCCCATTCCGCGTAATATAAATATCTTCTTTTTCTGCCATAAGAAGATATTTCCCTAAATTCATCTTTAATTCTGTTGCTGTAATAGACACAAAATCACCTCTCATTCTTTCTGCCTTATTATAATTATACACACATCGAACGGTAATATCAACAAAATCGTGCGATTTTTTATTTATACCCAAAAACCTCCCCTGTATTTCCAAATCCAGGAGAGGCTTTCTATTCAAATCACCTTACTTTTCTTAATCCATCCTCTGTTTCCTTCCCTTAACTCACTTTCCGCAACCCATCATCTTCCCCATAAAACTGCACCAGATCCACCACCTTCTGAATCTCCTTATTCAAAAGATGAAACAGATTCGCAAAATTCCCAACCCGATTCTGCCTAAAAGCATATTCCATCTCAAACATCCTGATATAAGAATCCGCCGGCAGAACATCACAAACATATCCCGGTCGCTTAAAAACATCCTAACCTTCCTGTGGCACACATAACTGTCCTTCTTACAATACCGCCCGCCATTGGCATTTCTCACGGCAACCCCGGCCCCATTCTGAATCTCCACGTACCAGGGATAATTCCGCTTATTCCCCTTCTGGTCTACATCATACCGGGCAATCTGCAGTTTTGTCACAATGCTGTACCCTTCTCATCCGGCTCCCCGAAAATCTTATCCTGGGAAAATACAAAATCAGGCAAATGACAGAACAACGCCGAATAGACATACCTGGCCTCCTCCGGGCTGATATTGGCATAAACGCTTACCGCCTTCTCCCCGGTGCCGCTGCTGTAATCCAGCATGTTCAGCCGGATCAGAGACCGTTCCCCCATTTCCGCCTTCTCCCCGGCCGCATGGATATGGGCCGGAAATAACTCAGACGCAGGCTTTAAGCTGTCCCACAATTCCAGCAGCGTCTTATCTGGTGTGGTATAAAAAAAGTTGACAGTTTATTCTCAAGGATTCCATAATAAAATCAAGAGAATAAGGAGGTATTCAAAGTGGCACGTAAATATGACTATGAATACAAAGTGCAGGCAGTAAAACTGGCTAAAGAAATCGGCGGAGCTAAGGCCGCTAAAGAATTAGGAATCCCTGAAGGAACCATCCATACATGGATGAAAGCCGTAAGGGTCGGTAAACTGGATATCGGGGAAGGTTCCCATACCCCTGCCAGTGCAATGAGCCTGTCAGAAGAGATTACCATGCTGCGTAAACGGGTTAAGGAGCAGGATAAAGAAATCCGACGTCTGAAGGAAGAAAACGAATTTTTGGAGGAAGCCAGCGCTTTTTTCGCCGCCAGCCGTCGGAAGTCAGCAAAAACCAGAGAATGATCTTTCTGGCTTTGAAAACAGAGGACGGCAGGATTACCGGGAAAATCGCATCTTATTGCCGGATGCTTGGTATCGCCGGCAGGGCTTCTACAAATATCTCACGAACAAAGACCGTCCATGGAAGTATCAGGGCCTGGCAGATGCCATGAAAGAAATCGTCAATGAGGACGAATGTAACGATACATAT
>CAJTEM010000056.1 GCA_910575255.1 Lachnospiraceae bacterium
GGAATATCAGTTAGAAAGGCTATAGCCTTTCCGTCACTTTTACCTCTTTGCAGGAAAATCCCACGCAGAGTTTATATGCGACAACGTGTCGCTGCACTGTCAAAAGGGGCTAAACGTGCGCCGCAGCTAATTAAAATGCTTTTCGCTGTCTTGCCCGCCGCCAGTTTGTATTTTTTATACTGCTTTACCGCAAAATGCTCCGGCTCTCTTTCCTCCAGCTCATCGAACATCAAATCAACGGGATTTTTAAATTCCTCATCGTCCTCCCTTGCTTCGCTGGCATTTATCATGTCAAGCAGGGTGGTGAAATTCTGTTCTTCCTCCACGCACTCATACCAGATATATCCGATCAGTGCAGTGTAATAGAGCTTCTCGGCTTTCACCCAAAAATCCTCGCCGGATTGCTGCCCCTCCCCTTTGGTGTTTAAGATGATTGTGTTTACGAGTTTCAAAATATCCTTCTCGCTCCGGATATAAACGAGAGGGTTGTAGTGCATGGATTTCTTGAAGTTAATGGTATTCAGCACCTTTACCCGGTAATGATTCTTTAGCAGCATTTTTCCGCACTCTACTAGCACTGTCCCCTTTCGGACGGTGTGTCAAGGACATATTTACCGTTACACAAGCTGAATGTCCTGTTCAATCAATCTCTTGATTTTATCAGCCATTGTTTCCTTGCTGGTATCACTGAAATGTATAGATACCTCATAAGTGGTCGTGCCTATCCGCCGGATAAGCCGCGGCGCTTCCTGTCTTGTGGTGATAGTTGTTGTATCTGCTTTATTCATTTAGATTTCCTTTCTGCTGATTCAAGTTTTTGTCTTTCCCTTCCGTTCCACCTATCCAGCCAGTCAAGGGTCGGGTCGTATTTTCGCCGCTTCGCTCTGAAAATCTCCACCCTTTCCCCCTTGACAGTCTGGATTTTTGCCGTGCCATTGCGCTGCCGACAACGGGGAACAGGAAAAAGAACTGTTTCCCGCTGTCGTCCGCTCCATTCTACGGCAAAACCGGCTCCACTGGTGTACCGGCGGCGTTAGTGCTATGCGGTGGCTCTGCCCCCACACCCCCGACCTCATCCAAAGAACAGGAGGGAGGGTCAGCGTTCCTGTTGCCGCTTCCTTTTGGGGGATTGCGTGGGCGCGGAGGTTTCCGGTTCCAGCCGTTTCAGGCTTTCCAGTGCCTTCCTTGTCTGTTCCGGGTGCAGCCGTTCCAGTTCCATATAGTCTTTTGTCCTGTCTTTTAAGTCCTGCCAGCGGGTACGGTAGATTTCCAGCCCCTTCACCGCTTCGGTAAGCTGCCGTTGCAATTCAAGGACTTTCCCTTGTGACGCAAGCCCGGACTTTGCAAGGGTCAGCAGCTTCTTAAATTCTTCCGGGAGTAGTTCCATGTGTCCCCAAAGGTTCTTCTTTCCCATGCGTTCCAGTTCGCTATACATTGCGCTGGCTTTCTCCGTGACCGTAAGCTGTTTGTCCAGCCCGGCTAATTGCTTGCCTTTCTGCTTCAAGGTTTTATCCAGAGCCGCCGCCTGTTCCTCTTTGTCGGCAACGTCATCGGCAAGCCCGGCAAGTCGCTCCTTGTCCTGCTTTATCTTGTATTCCAGCACGCCCAGATGTGCCGCTGTACTGCCACGTTCCCCGCGCTCAAAGTCTTTAAACCCTGCCGCCTGCATATGCTCAAAAAAACGGTCTTGTAGGAGGGAATAAGCGTTGATTAGAAGGGCTTTCCCGTTTTCGTCCCGCTGAATGTTCCCTTCTTTATCCAGCGCCTTTTCAGATGCCCATTTCTTGCTATGACTGACCTGATGAATCACTTCCTTTGTCGTCCCCACAAGAGCCGGGTCTTTGCAGCGCTTTGTCCACTTGACTTCCTTTTCCACCACCGGCACATACACCACATGGAGATGATAGTGGTAGATGTCGCGCCCAAGCTGTTCAGAGAGCGCCCGGTTCCGTTCATCCGCGTGCATGACTGCCGAGAGGATATATTCCTCACCCCCGGCTTCCTTCACTGCCAGCCGGTAGGCTTCCTCAAAGAACCGCTTTGCATACGCATAGCCGCCATTCCGCTCAAAATATGCGGAGTTCACGTCAAACACCATTTCGTCAACTACTTTAGCGTCCTGTTTCAGCCCCCTTGTGCTGATTGTGCCGTTTTCTACCATATGCTCAAATGTTTCCGCATAGCTTCCCTCACAGCGCTTGAAATGCACGTTGAGGGCGGCGCGTTCCCGGTCAATGTCCGTGTTTGCATAGCCGCTGTTCTTGCGTTCGTTGTGCCGTTCCCGGATTCCAAGCCCGGCTTTGCGGTAGGCTTTGTTCCGCACAACACAGCGGTCAGTCTTTCCCATAAATGCTCCTTTCCGGGGCTATGTTACGCTTTAGAAGCCCGTTTTGGGGGCAGTTGGTATAAAACCCCGCCGGGCATGGAAAAGGGGCTGGAAACGCCTGTAAACAGGCACTTTTCAAGCCCCTATTGCGTAACATATGCCCCCTGTTGCCGCCTGTCTGATGACGATGACGGTATTTATCTATGTACCCCTGTTTTGGGGGTATCGTCACCCGCCGTAGATGACGGTATCCCTTCCGCACCCATATATATATTTTTATCGTCATCGTCACCCATAGAGAGGGAAACAAGGCGGGCGCTCTTTGTCCGGGTGAAGCCCATACAGATATGGTGCTGTTTTTCCAGTATCAGGGCGCGTTCCTTCAGTAGCCGGGTTAAACTGTTGGGAGAGCAGGAAACGCTGCTGTCTATCCCTTTCAGGCTGTCTAACAGTTCCGTAGCTGTCCCGCTGAATGTTTTCTTACTGGAAAGGAACTTCACCAGAACCGGCGTGAGTGTATCGGCTGTCGGCTCCCCGGAAAGGTAGGACACGAACCGCCAGACGGTCATATCCCGGTCAAATTCCAGTAAAAGCTGCATATCCTCTATATCGCGCCCAGTAACGTGAAGGGTCGCTTTGTTGGCTGTCCGTTTGTCCTTTTCCAGCACATACATACTGTCAACCGCGCCGATTATCCCTACCGAGCCGGAAACCATGTTGAAGGGGTCGCTGTCCGGCATCTTGCGGACGTGGTGAATCAGCAGCACGGCAATCTTGAAGCGGTCAGCAAAGGACTTGATTCGCCCGATTTCGTCGTAGTCATTGGCATAGGCGTTCTTATCATTCACCGCCCCGCGTACCCGTTGGAGCGTGTCAACCACCACAAGCCCCGTGTCTGGATAAGCCGCCATGAAGGTTTCAAGTTGTGGTATCAGGGAGCCGGACAGGTTATCCGCTTCCGTGGCAAAATAGCTTTGTTCCGAGCCGTCGTCGGTGATGTGGGAGAGCCGGAAATGGAGCCGGTCAATGGTATCTTCCAATGCCAGGTAGAGCGTCCCGCATTTGCGCGTTTCAAACTCCCATACCTTCCCGCCAGTGGACACTTGCTGGCAGAGCCATAAGGAAAGCCATGACTTCCCGATTTTGGCGCTGCCGGATAAGATATGCAACCCCACCGGCATAAGCCCGGCAATGATAAATTTAGGCGGTTCCACGTCCAGCCCTAACAGGCTTTTCCCGTCAATGACGGACAAGGTTTTGATTTCTTTCATAAGTTGTTCACTCCTTTTCATTCTGCTTTCAGTTATCTATATAAAAAGCCCTATAACAGCGCTAGCAACCGTTACAGGGCTTGAATCGTCTTTTATTCTGTTCTTTGGAGGAGGTCGGGGGTGTGGGGGCAGAGCCACCGCAGGAAAACTCCCGCCGCCAGTACACCAGCGGAGCCGGTTTTGCCGTACAATGGTTGGGACGAAAAACGGGAAACAGTTCTTTTTCCTGTTCCCCGTTTTCGGCGCAGCCATAGCACGGCAAAAATCCAGACGGTCAAGGGGGAAAGGGTGGAGATTTCCAGAGCAGGGCGGCGGAAATACGACCCGTACCTTGACCGGTTGGATAGGAGAAGCGGCACGGTCAGGCGCACCGTTTCTTCTGTCTGGCTGTCTATTCTTTTACTTCTTGATGATTGCTGAAAACTTCATTCATCAGCATTGCACCCAACTTGAAACCGTACTCAAAGTTGGCGTAGGCTTGCATAGTGGAAAGCTTTGTCCTTCCTTTATCCATTTCCTCAAACCGTTTAAGCTGTTCTGGTGATAATTCTTTTAGGAGGTATTCATAATCATTTCCCACTTGTCCAGAAATAGCGCGGTACTCCGCGTAGTTTTGTGGAAGGATTTCTTCACAGGGGTAGACTTTCCCATCGTAAAGGCGTTCTAAAATGCTCATACGCTTTCCCCCTCATGGAGAATTAAATCATCTTCATCAGAAATGACCTCAATCATCATAAGTACCCCTAACCGGAAGCCTTTAACAAAACGGTCAATTCCATAGAGAACACTTTCTTCGCTTTGTGCCGCGCTGTAGTCATCCAGCATTTTTCGTTCTTCCTCATTGAGTTTCGCCATCAGCTTTTCTCCGAGGGTGCAGTACCGGTTTCTTGCCCGGTTAAATTTGGAATCCCCTTCATAAATCACTGGCTCAACGCAAAGGTGGTCTGTTGCGATTGCCTCTAAAATTTTTCCCATTTGTTTCCGTCCTTTCGTTTGATATTATGCACAAAACCTTGCCAGACGGAGCCGCGCAGTGTATAATATTTACGCGGTCTGCCTGTTAAGGTAGCTGTACACTGAAACGGCGTACTTTCTTCGCCGGAGGTCGCCGTTTCTCTGTTACTTTTTCAGGCTGTCATGCACCATATCAATTCCCTTTCGGACAACATCAGAACGAGAAGTTTCAAGTTCTTGTGTACATTCGTCGAGTTTTTCTTTTGTTTCCTTGCTTACCCGAACAAATATTCTGTCCGTCATAGAATCGTCAGAAGGTGGACGCCCTGTCTTTTTTTGCGCCATCGTTTCACCCCTTTCTTGTGCGCACAATAATTATATTCCTGTACGCACAAAAAGTCAATATATTATGCCCTATTTCAGCCGCCGCAAATGCAATCATATACTTTTATCAAGTATATGACCCACTCTGACACTTTCACCGCTTCGCGTTGCAAAGTGCCGGCGTGGGCTCTCCGAGGGTTTACGCCCGCCGTTGGCGTGGCGCATAAAAGAGGACGCTGCTTTCTGCCTTGCGTCCTCTTTCTGGTTCCCCTTATGCTAATTTGCCGCCGCTGCCAATTCCTTCTGTCGTGCCCTATACCGTTGCATACGCAGCCGGTTTTGTTCGCGTTCCCTGTTGCGGGCTTGCAGCTTCCTTTGTTCCCTTGCTTCCTGTTCGGCGGTCAGGGCAGCTTCCATTTTTGGCACAGTAAATGCCCCGATAAAGTTTAGATATATGTCTACCTTTTGCACCCTGTCCCCGGTCGATTTGTCCGCTTCATGGACAATTACTTTTTCTATAAATTCATTCAACATAGGAGTGGTAAGTTCTGAAAAATCCGTGTACCTTTTCACCAATTCAAGGAACCGGTCAGCCCTCACACTGTCCGCGCCGTAACGGTCAAGCCCGGTCTGTAATTCCTGCATTTCTGCTTCAAGTGCGGTCTGTTCGTTGTCATACCCGGATAGCAGACGGTCAAAGTGCTTTTCTGGAATCTTCCCGGTAGCAAAAGATTCATACAGTTTCTTCACCAGGTCGTCCAGTTCTTCATGCCGCCGCTTTGCCTTTCCCAATCTTCGGCGGTATTCTTTCATAGTGGCTTCCTGCTGAACGTCTGACGCTTCCCGTACCTTCTTGACAAACTCCTTTTCGTTTGAGAGGGCATAGGCGCTGACTTCCCGGATAGTTTCCAAAATCAATTTTTCTACTACAGATACCCGGATATAGTGCATGGTACAATTCCGGGTATACTGCCGGTAGCTGGAGCAGCCATAAGAATTGTCAGCGTCATATTTGTTTCTGGAATTATACCGGTGCGATAGCTTCGAGCCACAGTCCGCGCAATAGAGCAATCCGCTTAAACGGCAAGGGGGAGCGCCATTCTTTTTCGGTCGGCGTTTTGTTTCTATCAGGCGTTGTACATTATTCCATGTTTCTTCGTCAATGATTGCTTCGTGGGTGTTCTCAAATATCATCAATTCGTCCTCTGTAGCTTTCCGGCGCTTTTTGGTTTTATAGGATTCACTGATAGTTTTACCCAATACCGTATGCCCCATATATTCCCGCTTTTCCAAGATATGAATGATTGTTTGATTTGTCCAGCGGATAGGGTCGTGGAAACTCTTGCTATGCTGGTTTTCAGGATAGTATTTTTCAGCATATGCCGAGGGAATCAATATCTTGTCAGCGTACAGAATATCGGCAATCCGATTGACTCCATTCCCTTCCAGAACCAGCTTGAAAATGCGCCGGACAACTGACGCCGGTTCCGGGTCGATAATCAAATGCTGCTTGTCGTCCGGGTCGCGCCGGTAGCCGTAGGGTACACTGGGAGAAACCCGCTTCCCTTCCTGCATACGGGCTTTAAAGATAGCCTGTATCTTGCGGCTGGAATCGCGTGCATACCATTCATTCATAATGTTCAAAAACGGCGTGAAATCGCTGTCCTGCTGGTTGCTGCTGTCTATGCCGTTGTTGATTGCTATGAACCGGACGCCTTTTTCTTTAAACATGACTTCGGTGTAAAACCCTACTTTCAGATAGTCGCGCCCAAACCGGCTCATATCTTTTACGATAATGACAGCCACGTTTCCGGCTTCCACTTCGGCAATCATGGACTGGAAGCCCTCCCGGTCGAATGTCGTCCCACTCACTCCGTCGTCGGTGAAGTGGCGTATGTTGACAAAGCCGTTCTTCCTTGCGTAGTCCTCTAAGAAATGTTTCTGGTTCGTGATACTGTTGGATTCGCCCTGTAGCTCATCATCACGGGAGAGCCTTTCATACAGGGCGGTAATCTTGATACTGTTTAATTGTTTGCTCATTATATAACCCCCGTTCTGTTATGATGTAACGCTTTTTAGTTCCTTATAACACTATCACGTTCGGATCGGTGACAACATAGGAACTGTGCATCTGCATAAGGTTTGGTTTTACAAAAAACCTCGTCTTGCCCGAACCGGAACCGCCGATAACAAGGATATTTTTATTCCTCGCATACTTCGGCTGTTTCGGTCTGCCGGACATCATCAGTCTTTCCGTTTCTGTAAGTAACACGTTGTTCTCAAATACCGGATCGACATAAGGCTCAATATCCTTTGCGTTCCCCCACCTTGCAGAGCCGTACTCCATGCCATGCCGGAATTTCTTGGCGTTCTTGGCTTTGAAATACACTATAAGGCGGAGCGCAATGCCGCACCCTATCCCTATCAGCAAATCTTTTGGGTGGAAACTTGGTAACGGGTTGGAAAATAAGTCCTCCATCCCCGCCATGACCGCCATCGCCTTTGCGGAAGCATCCTGCCCCGGCGATACCCGCCACAGCCACGCAATTTTGTCGCAGAAATACCCGGCAAGCGCATAGGGGAGGTTCATAAGGAAAAGTTTCTTTTTGTCAACACTCCCCGTCTTTGCCTTGAGCTTTTCAGGGATTGACTTTAGGTCTTTAGCAATGCCCTCTACGATTTTACTCATAATGACTGCCCCCTGTCTTTCTGGTGTTCCCTTTCCCTCTCCCGGTTTTTGTCCTTGCCTAGCTGCTCCCGGAACTCTGCCAGCTTCTCCTTTACGGAGATGCGGTTATGCTTTTTCTCATTAACTTTTACAAACTCCTTAAATGCCTGCGTTATCACGTCGGCATCCCTGCCCTTGAATAATACGATATGCTTCGGCGGCTTTTCCGTCTTGTCCTTTTTCACAGCGAACTGCACGTTGTACTTCTTTGCCACTCTCTCAAAGGACTTGATATTGTTATCCGTCACCTCAATGCTCGAAGCGCCCATACCCTGACCGACCAGCTCTTTTACTGATATTTTCCCATGCGGCATCTGCTTTCCCTGTTTCCGGTGTTCCAGATACATCTTCATAGCCTTTCTCAGCACGTCGGCAGTCAGCCGGGAAGATTTAAACACAAGGGCAATGGTTTTCTGTGTCACTTCCTCCTGCATGGTTTTCCTCCTCCTTTTTTTATTGCTGTACGCCCGTCAGGGTGGGACGTACAGCCTGTGGATTAAATATTTCATAAGCTCTCCTTTCTGACCGGGTTATGGCAGATAGGGTTTTCTCCCTTCTTTCTCCGCTTCGATTATCTCTGAAAAACCGCTTTCCAAATCCTCAAAACAGATAGGAATATCCCCCGGATTTTTGATGTAGGTATCCACAAAGCGGTAACTGAGCCGCCCTCCGTCCTTTCCAATACTGACACAGTAGACAGACGCAAACTCCCCGTTTTCCAGCATCCACATCTCGCTTTCAAGGCACAGGACAAAGTTGTCTGAAAACAGTTCCCTTATCTCACAGCCTATCTTGCAGGCAGGATAACAGAAAAGCACGTCCGTCATGGCGAAAGGTTCTTTCCCCGTACCGTCATCCCCCTCCATCATCATCACGTCTTTCATGTTCCTCTTGATATAAGGGAATAACTGGCTGGAATAGTTCTCCGCCTCATATTCCCTCGGATCGCTCCCATCGCCCAAAAACTCCGCCGAATCATCAAACTCACTGTCCTCATACAGCCGGAACAGGCGGAGAAGGCATTCCCGCATCTTATCCTCTGTCAATCCTTCCTCCTGCACGTCATTTTCCCCCGCTGCTTTGGGTTTCCTTTTCCCTGCCGCATAACGGATTCCGCCCAATACCGCTGCTCCCGCCACCGCCGCAAGGGAAACTGCTGATGCTTTTTTGTGTTTCATCTCCCTGATTTCTCCTTTCCACTTCTGGACTTTTTGTCCAAAAGTTTTCCAAACGCAAAAAGGGCAGCTATAAACCGCTGTTTACGGTCTATAACTGCCCTCACGCTGTTTCTAAATATTTAATTATCTGTACCGGATCACCGGACACTGCTTTGTCTTTTTCCCTACTTTCCTCCGTTCCAGAGCGAAAACCATATCCCCGGTACGCTCAAAATATCCTATATCCTTTTTCCAGCTCATGCCGCATTTACAATGCTGCAAGCCGATAAACTGCTGTTTCATCTTCCTTCCGCAGTTCGGGCATACTTTTTTGCTCCTGCCCTTCTGCTTTACTTTTGGCTTGTCGGCATCCTTTTTCTTCTTTTCTGCCTTTTCCGGAATCCCATTCTCTGCAATCCGTATTTCATAGTGTGGCAGTTTCAGAAGGTATTGGTAGTACACTTCCTCATAGGGAACCCATATCGCAAGTGACTGAATCTTTTGAAAGACTTCTTTCGCCAATGCTTCACATTCCCCGTCCTCCGGCATCTGGTTATGCTCCCTGTAATAGTCACAAGCCTTTTCAAACATCCAGTCGGCAATCTTCGCTTTCTGCTTTTGCTTTAAATCTTTATATTTTTTATTTGGCTCTTTCTCCTGCTTATATTTCAGGGAATGGTGGTTCGGTTTCAATAGATCAGCTCCTGTCCTTTTGCCTTGATGCCATTTTACCAGATTTCCCGCCAAATTTGTAAAAAATATCTGCCGCCTTAACCGAAAGTGTCTTTGCACAGGGCAATGAAATATCTCTTTTTCTCCAGTATTTCCTCCTGTCTGTCTTTGGAAAGCGTCTGGAATATCTCGTCATAGTCAAGCTCCGCAAGCGGCGTACCAAGCACTGGCGTTAAGACTTCATGTTCATACCAAATCCGCCATAATTCCTCAAACAGTTCTTCGCTGTCCGAAAATGCCATTGCCGAATCAAAGCCCTCTCCCTCACTGAACCATTGCAGACGGACAAAGCCGAACCTCCCGGCATCCGCTACCATTACATCGGTCAGCTCATACAGCTCCGCAAACGCATCCGCCACCTTCCGGCATTTTGCCCGCTGTTCTTCCGTAATATATTTTTCCGCCATAGCGCACCTCCTAACTTACTTCTGGACAAAAAGTCCAAAAGCTATCTATCCTCTTTTAAACAGTAGATTGTGCAGAGGTCAGCGTATAACACGCCTTCCCCGCATTTTATTGTGTCAAACAAAAGGCATTGGAACAATACGTCACGCACATCTTCCAGACTGGCGATGCCCTGTTCCTTCCCCGAAAAGCCTGCTCCGGGAATATCCATATCCGCCGATGCCGCCCGTCTTGCCGAGATGCAGTGCGTATAAAGTCCGAGGATATGTTTATCCGACATGGGAAAAGCGAAGGTTTCCTGCCCGTCATAGGTCACCCGGTACTTTTCCAGTTCCCCTTCCGGCAGTCCAAAGCAGCACCGCACCGTTTCCAGATAAGTATGCCCGTCAAAATCCGGCTTTATTTTCTTCCCATACCTGCGGATTGCTGAAAATATGCTGTTCCGGTCAAGAAAAGAACGGGTACGCTGAAAAGCTGGCTTCCTGCCCTTAATGTCCATGTAAACATTATTCCCTGTCCCCTTCCCGGCAAACCTGCCATAATCGCCTGTCCGCAGCAGATAGGACAATACCTCCAGCAGCTTTTCCCTTGACGCAATCTCCTGATAAGGGGAATCACCAAACTCTATTTTTACAAACCTCAATGGGCAGCTCCCCTTTGCAATCTCTCGTTCCATTGCCCGGTCAATATCCCGCATGGACTCCATTTATCCATCTCCTTCCGCTTTGCGCTCAAACATCCCTTTTTCTTCCCAACCGCCGCCATACATATCATGCTGAACCAACTGCTGGTAATAATGGTTCATGGTATTCGGGGCATTGTAGAGGGCAGTCACCATGTACGCCCTGATGTTGGTTATCCTTGTTGTGGTTTCCTTCATGCACCCGATGACGTACTCCAAATGGGAGCTGTTCAGCTTTAAAAACTTTGATTTCACAAGCTCATACGGGTAATCTTCCCCGTTAACCTTTACCGTCCTGCGCTTCACGCATACAATCTCGCAGATCACCTCATACAGTTCCTCATACAGACCTTTTTCGCTCCAATCGCCATATTTCATGTGATGCTCATACTCGATATTCTCCTTAATGATTTCCATGTAGGCGCTGGCATCATCCATCACATCAATCATACCATTATCCGGCTTGCCCGGTTCCTGTTTTTCTGTTTCTATATCAGATTGATTGATAGGATTGGTATAACTCAGTTCGGTATAATTAGTATTGTTATAATTAGGGTTCGATTCCCGAACTTCCGCAAGTTCGGTTTCCGAATTTCTTGAAGTTTGGTTTCCGAACTCCTGCAAGTTCGATTTCCGAATCTCTTGAAGTTCGATTTCCGAACTTCTTGAAGTTTGATTATCGAACCTCTTGAAGTTCGGTTTCCGAACTTCTGCGGAACTGTCAGCATTATCCGGCTTTTCCGGCTCTCCGCCCGGTTCTTTCCCGGTATCCAGTGTCGCAAAATTCTTCACATAGATAATGTCCGGCTTGCCCAGCCCCTGTCTTTTCTTCTCAATCAGACCGATGCCCTTTTTGCTGTCAAGCTCCGCTATCACCTTTGCGCATTTCTCCCTTGCGCATCCCAAATCCTCCATTATGTTATCAAGGGTGTAATGGATATACACCCGGTTTTCTTCGTCAAGCCAGCCATTCTTGATTGACAATGCCAGCCTGTCAAGCATCAGACCATAAAGGAGCTTCGCATCGCTGGACAACTCTTTAAACCTTGCGTCTTTTATCAGCAGCCTCGGCACTCTGTAAAAAGAGAACTGTTCCGCTTCGATGCCATAATAATAGTCGAATTTTATTGCGCCATCCATGCCGATGCACCTCCCCTCTATTGTCTTTTCTTCCATTCATCCAGAAGCTGAATGATGATGCCCTCTATTTCCTCACTGCTGCAATCCTCCGCAAAATATTCGCTGATTTTATCCGCTTTCAGTGTTACTTTCCGTTCCTTCGGCTTTTCCTCCGTCAGTATCAGGCGCACCATTGCAAGGGTAAGCTCCCCGGTCTTGCCGTATTCCTTGATTTTTGCTGACTGCGCCATGCTGACGTTACAGCCTTTTTCCTCTATGGCTGCCTGTACCCAGCCTTGCGCTTCTTCCGCAAGAAAGGAAATGTCAACGCCCTGTGAAAAGCCGAGCTTCTTACCGTCCACCATAGCAAGGAGTTCATCAGACAGGCGGGAGAGCCAGATATACCGCTGAACCTTTTTAGCGTTCTCCCCGGCGGCTTCCCCGACCTCATCCAGTGTGTTTCTGCCTGACTTCTTCCCCTGATGCTTCATGGCTTCATATTTCATCTTGTAGGCTCTCGCCTTCTCACTTGGTAAAATATCTTCCCTCTGGATATTGGAATCCACCATAATAATTGTTGCTTCATCATCGGTATAGTTGCGTACAATCACAGGCATTTCCGTCTTTCCGGCAAGCTCCGAGCCACGTTTGCGGCGGTGTCCGGCTATGATTTCATAGCCGCCGCCCGCCCTCGGTCTGGCAATCCCCGGCACAAGCACCCCGTACTGTCGGATACTCTCGGTTGTTTCCTCCATCTTCTCATCGTCCTCCACCCGGAACGGGTGGTCTTTGAATGTATAAAGCTCCGCCAGCGGCGCATTGATAATCTGCTCCGCCCCACTTCCCTGTGCGGCACTCCCGCCGAATAAATCATCAAATTTTTCCAGCGTAATCTTTGCTGCGCTCCCCGATTTTGCGTTACTGCCCATCTGCAAGCACCTCCTTTGTCAGAGAATCATAGGCTGACGCCACTTTTCCCTTTGGATCATGCTTGTAGATGCTGACACCCTCCGCTGAAATCTCCGCCGCCCTGACAGAAATGGGAATAATATTGGCAAATATCCTTACTCGGCTTCCATAGGCTTCCTTCAGCATGGAGCTGATGTCCTTTGCGTAGTTCGTCCGGCTGTCCACCATTGTAAGCAGAATCCCCTCAATCTCCAGTTTCGGGTTAATCTGCCGCTTTACCTTGCCCACCGTCTTAATAAGCTGTTGCAAGCCTTTAACGGGCAGGTATGCCGCCTGTACAGGTATCAGGATACTGTCGGCGCAGGCAAAGGCATTTATGGTAATCATGCCGAGAGAAGGCATACAGTCAATCAAGATATAATCGTAACTTTCCCTGACAATCTCTATGTACGACCGGAGTACCGTTTCCCGGCTCATCACATTCACAAGGGAAACCTCCAGACCGGAAAGCTCAATGTTCCCCGGCATTAAGTCTATCCCTTCCTCATGGTGCAGGATACCTTCTCCCGGCTCTACTTCCTCGTCATTGATTAAACCTCCCATAATGGTTGCAAGCGTGACTTCCAGACTGTCCGGCTCCGTAAAGCCTAAGCTCGCTGTCAGACTGCCCTGTGCGTCCGCATCAATCAAAAGCACTTTTTTTCCCTGTTTTGCAAGTCCTATGCCTAAATTGCTTGTGGTGGTGGTCTTGCCCACACCGCCCTTCTGGTTTGCGATTGCGATTATTTTACACATGATTGGTTCTCCTTTTCTTCTACTGGTTATCTTTTACGTTGCTTTTCCTGACTTCCACATAAGTCCGGTAATATTTCTTTGTCCCTTTGTTTGGGAACATATCGGAAAACTCCGTCACTTCAATTTTCGGGTTCCTCTGTAAAATCTTCCCGAACCACTTAATATCGTTCTTCGTTCCCATAAGCCTAACCTTTAACATCAGTCCCGTCCTCCGAACATGGCGTACAGATCGTGGTTATATGTTGCGTATTCCGGATACCGAATCTGTATTGCCTGCCAAAAATAGGGCGCATAGGCACAGCAGAACAATTCTTCCACTGTGTACCGTCTGCACTCGTCCACCTGTTCCTCCGCATCATCATAGTCAAGGACGCTCGGCGTACCGTTGCAGTAAAGGTTAAACGCCATCCTGACCACTCTCACGCTCCCGCTGGTCTGCCAGCCTTCATGCAGGCACTCCGTTTTCACGCAGCCTGTCCTAAAATCATAAATACTTTTGATATTCCTTCTTGTGTCATCGCTGATACCAAGACAATATACAAGCGCTTTGTGGTATACGTCCTGATACCTGACCTCTTTCAATTTCTCGTAGTAGAATTTTTCATGTGCATCGCTGATAAAAATAATCGCTTTCTCTTTCCCTGCTCTTAACGCTGTGTTTGACATTTTTCTGTTCCTCCTTTTAAAATTGAATTGAAAAGAGCATCCCACTATGGAATGCCCTATATAAAAAATAGGGACACTCTCACTCAAGTATCCCTATAATCTACCACTATATCTGATAGCTCTCTATTCACTTTCATTGTCAGGATTTTTTGTGTTCCCTGTACCGAGGTCTAACGCCACAACTACGGTTACTTTCTTCACAAGTATCTTTTCCTTATGATTTTCACCGATTTTGTTGAAACTGAAAAATGTCACAAAGTGCGTAAATTCGAGGGCACTGAAAAACTCCCATTTTTTAGCGGGAGTTTTTCTTTCTTCTATAATACAATGTCAGAGATTATGATTCACTAAAAAACATAGGCCGTTTTATCATC
>CAJTEM010000057.1 GCA_910575255.1 Lachnospiraceae bacterium
AGTCGTGGAATGATAGACAGTAAATTTTCACCTTCCTTTCTTTGATATCTTTGTCTACCGCTTGCTAAAGGCGGTTTATGGCATACACCCTAACGGGCGCACAATGGTTTCTTTTCCCAGGGCGGCGGCTAACTCCTTTAAGGTGGTGGGTTCTTTGCCGCCCAGAAAGATGGAAGTGTCCATATTTCCGATGATGGTGTCGGCGTTGTCCTTGTAGATGGCCTTTAACTGGGACTGCGCCTGCAATACCAGACAGGCGGAAATCTCCCGGCTTCGGATGGTGGCTACCAGCTTTTCCAGCTTTGGAATCTGCCCGATGTTGGCGCACTCGTCAATCAGGCAGCGCACATGGACCGGGAGCCTGCCGCCGTACACATCGTCCGCTTTCTCGCACAGGAGGTTAAACAGCTGGGTGTAGCACATGGAAATCAGGAAGTTAAAGCTGTCATCGGTATCGCTCATAATGAGAAATAAGGCGGTTTTCCGGTCCCCCAGGGTGTCCAGTTCCAGCTCATCATAGGCTGTGACCTCCCGCAGCTCGGCAATATCAAATACCGCCAGCCGCGCACCGCAGGAAATCAGTATAGATTTTGCGGTTTTGCCAGTGACGTTTTGTAAAGGACTTTTTAATCAAATTCACAAAAAATTTACATTTCAGGGCAAAAAAATAAGGCCGGGAACCTGTTTTTAGATTCCCGGCCTACGGCTTTGTTTTATGCTGTCCGCTCTGCTTTCAATTTTTTTACTTCCTCAAGAGGAAGTCCTGCATATTCCGCAATTTTTTCAAGAGTCAATATTCCATCTGTCAACATTCTTTTAGCAGTATTTATTGCCCCTTCTTTTATGCCCTCTTGTAAAGATTCTTTTCTCATATCCTCCATGACTTTGCACATGATTAAAATGCCCTCCTTACTTTCCTTGAAAAAACGAACTCTGTCTGCCAGTGTCGTATAATACATATCTGCCGCATTAGTACATGAAAAATCATGCATAAGTTTTCCGATTGGCGTATCTCCACGGTAAGCACCGTTTACATACAGTATGTGCGAACCGTCCTCAAATCTTTCCCCGGTTCCTAAAAAGCACCGCTCAACCGGATAGAGCGGCAACCCTTTTCCCATTACGTCATTCTCTGTGATAAAGATTACCCACGTTTCCGGCAGCCTGTCGAAGTCCTCGCCTTTCTTCAAAAGGTTTGCGTCCATCATGCTGCTGTTGTACCTTGCCCTTTTTCTCCCGGCTCCTTTGTCGGAACGCTGTACTTCCACATTCAGTTTTGCCCCTGTGCTGTCCGTAGCCAGGATATCCAGCCTTACTGAACGGTTCAGCAGATTCTCCACGAATACCTGGGTGCGAACGTCCAGCACCTTTAAATCCGGCTTTTCCAGCACAATCTGCAATACCAGTTCTATGCTTGCCGTATCTCCCTCAAAACACTTTGTGAGGAAATCATCATCAAGCAGGCGAAAGCCTCTTAGCCTCTGTAAATCTTCCTGATGTTTCTGGTGTATCTGTTCCGTCACTGTCAATCTTCCCACCTGCTTTCCCTTCCGTTTTCGTATCTCCATACTACCATAAACCTCCTGATTTTACAAGCCGGGAGCCAGCGCATTTCTGATTCCCGGCCTGTTTCTATTATCGTTTTTACATCTGCTGTATCTCATTTTTCAGCATACGCTTAATTTTGTCGCTCATGGTTTCCTTACTCGTCTTGCTGAAATGAACCCGCACAATGTAGGTAGTCCGTCCAATCTTCTTCACCAGTGCGGGAGCGTCCTTAGCCGGTGCTGTGGTGGTAGTGTCCTCTGTGATTTTCTCGCTGCCCATAAATTCTCCTTTTCATGCAATCAAACTTTGTTATCCTTCCTCACAATCTCCTTTGCCGCCGCTTTAGTCGCCCCGGCTCCTTCCTCCCGGAAGTTCTTTCCGGAAAAGAGAACCGGCGCACACCGTTCCAGTATGCGGTCATAAATCCTTGCGTGGGCAAGGTCTGGCGGGTTCTTGATTCCTTCCAGTTTCAGGTTTATCGTGACAATCAGCGGCTTCTTACTCCGATACCGGCTGTCAATGACGGTAAACATCTGCTCCATGGCATACTCGGTATTCCTTTCCACGCCTAAATCGTCAATGACAAGCAGGCAGTAATCGTCCAGGCTGGCGATAAAGGCCGCCCTGTCCTCGGCAAACACGCCGGTCAGCCGGTTCAGGATAGACGGAAAATTTGTCATCAGTACCGGCACGTCACGGTCAAGCAGGGCATTGGCGATACAGCCGGCAAAAAAGGATTTCCCGGTTCCCACGTCACCAAAGAGCAGAAGGCCGGTATTGTCCCGGTATGCCTCCTTCCAATGCTCCACATAGGCGTGCGCTTTCTCCATGACGGGATTCTGGCCGTTATCATTGGCGAAAGTGTAATCATAAAGGTATCTGTCCTGAAGCCCCTGTGCCTTCCGGCGTTTGATACGCTCCATGCGTTCCCTCTGTTCCTCCATGGCTTTCCGTTCCTCCTGCGCCTTCTGCTGGCAGGGGCAGAGGCAACGGGGCATGAAATAGCCGGAGCCGCCGAACCTAGGCACAACAGTCTGGCGGCTGCCATGGCATTTCTTACAGTGGATAAGCCCGTCAGCCGGTTCTATGTATTCGTCCCCGGCAAGTTCCATATCCCCGGCGGCCCGGTCAATGGCCGCCCGCACTTCTGCGGTAATCTCTATCATATGGTTTCTCCTTCCTCCACGCTGTAATCCCGGTTCCGGGCAGGCGGTTCCTCCTTCTTTTTGTCAGCCTTCGCCCATCGCCGGATTGTAGCGGCATGGTTTTTATATCCTTTTCCGCTGGATTCCATATACTCGGACAGCCGTTCAATGTACTGCTCCCAGAGAGAGGGAAGTTCCGTCTGGAGTTCTGCCAGTTCTGTGGAAGATAGAAATACATTCCGGTATCTCCCATAGGCGTGTGTCCTGTCCCCCTCTCTATTCTCTATACTCTTATCTCTAATCTCTTTATCTCTATACTCTAATATAGGCGGACATTTGTCCACCCGGCCATTGGACGGACAAATGTCCGTTCCTCTGGACGGGAGCAGGTTCTGGCGTTTGAGCCTCATGCGCTCCTTTTTCTTCCGCTCCCCCTCGCTGGACGACTGGCCGATCAGCAGCTGGATGTCGCTCATGTAATAGGCTCCGTCCGTCAGTATCTCCACAAGCCCGAACTCCTGGAATATCTTCAAAGCCCGTTCCACCGTGCCTACCTGATGCCGGGTAAATGTGGCTATGGTCTGCACGGTATGGGGCAGGTAGTCATTCAGCAGGAGTACGCCGTTGCTTTTCAGCGACATCAAATACATCTTGAGCAGGAGATTGGAGTACAGAAGGCCGTCCTGCATACTCTCCAGGATGACCATGGTTTCGCTGTTATAAAAATTCTCTTTCAGCTTGAGGTAATAAAATCGTCGGTTCTGTGTCATTTAGTTGCTCCTTTGGTTCTAAATAGCTTTTTTAAGCCTCTGTACGCATTTTAAGGGGGCTTTGGGGGTATCGGTGATAAAAAGTATTGCCTCCCCTCCGACACGCTCCGAAAGTGCTTGATTTACAAGGCTTTTTCCGCTCCTAAAGCGTGACATAATCGCCTTTGTTTCCGTTTCCGCTCTGTAGCGTGTTTCCGCTTCATACGGGCGGCACATTCCCTACAGTATTTCGCCCGGTTGGAGCCGGGCAGGAAAAGAGCGCCGCACTCGCTGCACCGCCTGCTTTCCAGCCGGTGGTAAAGGGCCGTTTCCAACTGGTGGTCTAAGGGCAGCACCGCCACACGGAACCAGCGGCAGAGCAGGGAGTGGGAAATGCTCTGGACACAGACGCACCCGTCCCCCTCGTCAAGCACCATACACTGGCCGTTGTCGTAGTTGCAGCACTCACGCACCAGCCGCCTCGCCCTGCGGTACTGCCGGTAGTCCATGGCCGGGATTCGTTCATGCCGCCTGTTTCCCATATCTCACCTTGCAGCGGCATAAAGGCGGCTGCCCTTCCCTGAAAAGGAAAACCGGCTCCGGCGCTTTCGCCCCCGTAGGCGCTGGCGGCGTGGGCGGCACGGGTATCTTTAGGGTGATGGTGATTGTCATGGTGATAAACTGCTGTGTCATAATTCCTGTTCCTCCTTCTTTCTGGCCGGTTCATTTTCCGTCCTGGCCAACTGTTCCGCTGTCTTTTTCAGATTCTCCACCGCCTTGATGTCCTCCCGCATGGATTTCATCTTCTGGTACTGCACCGATTTCTCCGCTTTCAGGCGGTCGGCCTCGGCCTGCCATTTCTTCGGGGTGATTTCTTCGCCGTTAGCTTTCAGCTTTTCCAGATACCGGACGGCGGCTTCATATAACGCCAGTTCCGCACTGTGCTTCTGCTCAAACTGCTCCTTTTTCTTTCCCGGCTTCATCTTGTCCAACTGGCGGCGGGTTCCTTTGTTCCTCTCGTATTTCTCCCACATGGAGAGATGTTCGTCCAGCACTTTCATACGCCGCTCGGCGGTGACAATCTTCCCACGCAGGGAATAGTAATCTTTGTTCATGGCGGTCACTTTTTCATAAAGCTGCTCCATGGAAGTGATGTGGTTGCCGTTCAGGAAATTGAACAGGACGGCGCTTTCTTTCAGATTCCTTATCTTCCCATACCGGGAGCCGGGTTTTCCCTCTGACAGCTGAACCTCGTAAAGCTGCGCCATGATACTGTCTTTTCCTTCCAGTTTCCCCGCCTGCTCCTTTGTCCATTTGTAGAGCCGGGTAATCCGTGCTTTAATCTCCTTCAGCAGCTTATTGTCGGCGGCAATCTGGCGGTTGATGTTTCCCCTCTCTGTTACAATGCCTTTCCGCTCCATCTGGCTGGCGGCAACTCCTAAATGGATGGAAGGTATCTTGTCAATGCCCTGGCGCTCGTAGGAGCGGTGGTCAATCCGTTCCGGCCTGCCAGCAGCCTCCAACGCTTTGTTGGCGTAAGTAGCCCAGGCAGCCCTCCACTTCTCTACATTCTCCTTGTCGTTCCAGTTGGTGGTGTCCTCCCGGTGGCTCTTCCAGCCGCCTTTGCCATTGGGGATTCTCTGGCCGTTTTCGTCCAGTTCGTAGACCTTCCTGCATTTCGCTCCCCACTGCCCGTCCTCCTTTAGCGGCCTGATGGTGAGCATGACATGGAAGTGGGGATTGCCGTCTTTCTTGTCATGGATAGAGAAATCCGCACACATACCGGCGGCGACAAAGGTATCGCTGATGAAGGAGCGGGCAAGCCGCATCTGTTCCTCCCGGTTCAGTTCTACCGGCAAGGAAATCTCTATCTCACGTGCAAGCTGTGCGTCACGGGTCTTTTCAACCATCTCCACACTGTTCCAGAGAGTGTTTCGGTTTTGAAATTCCGGCGGGGCATGGGGCGGCAGGATAATCTCGGAATGGACAACTCCCCTCTTTCTGGTGTAATCATGGGTAAGCCCGTCCCATTCGTTGGTCATTTTGGTTCCGCTCCGGTAAGCGGCAGCGCCCACGGCAGATTTGGCTTTGCTGCGCTTGATAATCTGGACGGGCATATGGAATATGGCTATGGCGGTTCTCCTCCTTTCGGGTGGGATAGATTGGCTTCGCTGGAAAGGGCAGACGCAGGGCGGGTGTCCTTTCCGGCGGAGCGCACAAGGGGTTTGGGGAGTGTAGCTCCCCATTGCGTCCAGCGGACGCCACGCCCCCGGCAGGGCGCACGCACCGGAACGGTGTATAAGTGCGCCGTTGGATTTTTAAGATTGCTGCATACCCTGGCTTTCAGGCTCGTTTTTCAGCAGCCGCACGACTTCCGGCAGGCGGGAAATGGCGGATAAAAATGCTTTGACTTCCTCGCCGGTCATGGCGGTAGTGGCAGGAAAGATACTTTCCAGAATTGCCCCATGCTCAATCAGGCGGCGTGTCCTGGCTTTCCGCTCTGCGTCCGTTTTCCGGTTCAGGAGAATCTTCTGGCGGTTCTCCAACTGGCGGATTTCCGTCTTTACTTTTTCCTGCTGGTTTTTCAGCTTGTCTATATCTGGCATTTGTAATCACCTCCTTTCGGGCGGCAAAAAAAGACAGCCGTTTCCGGTTGCCTCGTATAATGAAAAACTTTGTTATTACTGTCTTTACATGAAGTGACTCCGTTCCCTCTTTGCTGTCTGTATTCTCTAATAGCCACTTTTTATTTTCAATTTCGGATAAACAGGGTGCATACACGCACCATATGATTAAGGCTTACTGACAGTTAAAATACAAGAGAAGGGAGCTGACAGCATGATTAAATATGACCGGCTCTGGTCTACCCTCAAAGAGCGGGAGATAAGCCAGTACAGACTAATCAAGGATTTCGACATAGATAAAGCACAGCTTCATCGGCTGCGGAAAAACATGGTTGTCAAAACTATGATTCTCAATAACTTGTGCCGGATTCTAAACTGCCGTATTGAGGATATCATGGAGTATGTACCAGACGAAGATACGGACTAAAGAGGCAATGCAGATTTGGATTTGCGGAGCCTCTTTTTTGTTGCCTTCACCGTTCCTGCGCCGGTGGCTTCTTGTCCGGGTAGAGTTTCCCGGCCATGACAGCGGCATGGTTCCTGATTTTGATTTCTCCCCGCTTCTCACTGGCTCTGGCGTTTTTGTAGCCTTCATCAGAAAGGAAAAAGCGGTATCGCTCTCCGGGGAATCCCACCGGGCTGTCACTGTTCAGGATATCCACCGTTACCATGTGCCTTGTTTCCGGCAGGAACCTCTCCATGCCTGCCAGGTCATGCCCCTGCAGAACCGGCTCCCCCTTCCTGGCTTTGGCGGCGGCAAGCCTCTGGCGGATAGAATTATCCCGCTTTTCGATAAAGGCGGCCCGGTTATCCGCAATAAACCGGCTGCACTCCGGCTCTGCCAGTTTTTCCAGTTTCCGTATGGTATTCTCGACAATCACTTTTGAGAGTAAATCGTCCTTCCGTTCCAGAACCGGCACAATCTCTTTCAGCCCGGCAAGGGTTTCTTCCTTTGTTGGTGCGGCATACTGGTAGAGCATTTCCAGTTCGCTTTTGGTAAAATTCATTTGCCTATTCCCTCCACTTCTTTTTCTCAAAATAGTTCCGCATTCGCTTTAATCCGCTCTTAACAGTCTGCTGTACCACAGATGCGCTCACGCCTTCCTCTGCGGCAATCTCAATCAGTTTCTTGCCAAGTATGTAGCGGGCATGGATACGCCTCGCCTGTATGTCCGTCAGACTACTCATAGCTTCGGACAGATGTTCCAGTGTGGCAAGGAAAAGCTGTTCTTCCTCCTGTTCCAGCAGAATCTCCTCTGGGGATTTGGCGGTAAAATCAAAGGCACAGTTTTCAATCCCGTCCTCACAGTCAAGGGAATAGTACGCCTTGTGATACCAGATTTTGCGGGTGCGGTTGTTTTCCTCCCTCCGCATAAGCAGCAGAGCCTCGGCCACTTCGTCCGATACCTCAATCAATGTGTCCGTGGCAAAAAGCGGGTAATAATATTTTTTCAGGTTGATTGTCTGCATAGGCCGCACCTCATTCCATCTGCTGGCGGCTGTAAAACTCACGCATATATTTCAGCCCACGGTGTACGGAACGGTTTACCACGCTCTTGTCAACGCCTTCCTCTCTTGCGATCCGGGTGAAATCTAACCCTCTGATGTAGTAGCCTTTAACACGCCTTGCCTGCATGGGAGTGATAACGGAAAACGCCTCGTCCAGCATGGCAAGCAGCTTCTCATGGGCGGCTTGTTCCTCTTTCATCAGGATAATTTCTTCCGCTGACGGGCTGTGTTCCAATGCGTACTTCTCCGTCCAGTCAAAAGCGTCCAGAGAGTAAAATGCCTTGTGGTAGCGTGTCCGGCGGTCATAGTTGTACATCTCCCGGACAGACTGCACCATGACCTCGGCCACTTCGTCCGATACCTCCACAAACACGTCCCCGGTGTAGTAGGGATAACAGTACCTTAGATTAATTGTTTTCATGGCTGACCTCCTAAAATACGGAGAGAACAGGCAGCGGTTTCCTGCCTGTCCTCCCCGGTAATGTGATAGGGAAAAAGTTCCCTTCACTGGTTAGCCCGAAAACGGCCAATCGTAGGGTCTGTATCAGAAAAATTTTTTAATTTTCTTCCGTACCGCCTCAATGCTGTCCTGTATGGCAGCTTTGGAGCAGCGGCAAAGCCCGGCAATCTCGGCATAGCTCAAACCCTCCAGTGCGTAGAGCAGGAACCGGCGGCGCTGTGCCTCGGTACAGAGCGCAAGGGCGGCCTTAATCTCCAGCATGGTTTCTCTCCTGCATACCCACTGTTCCGGCGTCTGGTAGTAGCAGGAGCGCCCTTCGGTGAGGACTATGTACTCGTCAAACTCCCGGCTGTCCCAGTGCCTCCGTTTCTCATGGGCAAGGTTTTCTTCCTTGTGGTCGGCTCTGTCTAGGTACTCGTATACTTCGACTGTGACCTCCACGGACAGGGCTTGTCCGTCTATGTTAATGGTGACTTCCATCTTCCTTTCCTCCGTTCAGATTTTTTGCAAAGATTTCTGAACGGAGTGAGGCGGGGAACGGCAGTGGGGAGCGTGTGCGCCTCCCAAGAAAACAAAAGCGCCCGGATGGTTAAATTCCATTCGGACGCATAAGATACGGTATTCAGTTAGAATATGACAAATTTCGCATTTGTGTGTAGACAGTTCCCTTTGTGGGAAATGGATTTTTTTAATCGCTTACTTTTTAGCCGATTTTGTAACAACAGGTTATGTTTCATGACGGCTCCTTTCACTAGCCGCCATATTTGGAAAATACTAAGGCAACAATCTTTTTGAAAACAAAGAAACAGCGGCTTTGCCTTTCTCAAAACCGCTGTCTTATGGACACATACAAATATGTCTGCTGTATAACGGCTTTTTTTCTTTCGCCATTATTCGGCAGATGATTTTTTTGATTCAAATTCTACTCATTTGTAGTTCATTATCAAAAACAAGGGTAACACCTTCTTTCAATTTACATTTTTTTAAATCTTGATTTGGAAAACTCTTGATTTTCCCACTTGTAATCAGTTGTAGATATTCCTTTTCTGACAGAAGTAATTTGTTTCTCACAATAGAAGATACCTTAACAGAAAGAGAATACTTACTTTTGATTTCAAGTTGAACGGTTTCATTCAGAGAAAAGCAATCACCAATAACAGAATATTGGGGCAAGCCAACTTCCACACCATTCTCTTGTAAAAACTGGCTATCCATTGCATATTTCTCTACAAGTTTGTTATCATTTTTATAAAATCCGTCCAATAGCTGCGGCTTTATTGCTTGTGGAGAAATACGGGAATAAACAGTAGCGTTCCATGTGGTATTGCAATCACAGCATTTGTAAATTAACCAAATATCCAGGTATCTGCGCTGGGCATTTACTCGGAATTGCCGTGAACAAGCAAACAGATTTTTCCTTCCACATTTCTTGCAATATTTTAATACAGGCAACAAGGAAAGGCTTTGTACTTCCCATATAATTTTTTTCACTCCGTAATTCCTCCTGATTCTTAAATCTAAAAACTAAAAGGCGGATTGTCACAACATTTTTTCATAAAAGCCATACCTCCTTATGTTTCTTGCAAATAAATTGTATCATCATACAATACAGAACCAAACCTAATACTCTTTTTATAAATAAACATAAGAAATGGGCTGATATATTTTGAAATAATACCAGCCCATTTCTGTCAATTATATTCTTTTTTTAACTGCCCGATAATTCTCTGAATACTTTTCAAAGATAGAAAATATTTTTCGGCAAGGAACTCCATTCGTTTCCCTGCAAGGTAGTCATCATAAATATGTTGGTTTCTATCTTGTAATTCCTGACGTGTTGAGGTTGTTTCTCCCCAGCTTTTTTTATTATCAGAAATTCTGGGGATATACAAAAACTCTCCATCAATGTATTCCTGAACTTTCAGAAGTAAATCATGCGGCAGAACGTGTGTTGCTTTTTTGTAACCCATTTTGCACTCCTAATGTGTTTTATCTACCAGGAACTGCAAGGTCTATCCGCAACACCTATTCATTTTTTAACCGTTGCGATAGCCTTGCTTACGCAACAATAACGATAGGATTAAGCATAAATCCCCAATCCTCCTTTCCTTTTACTCCACACTAAAAAATTTTATTGCAGAGTGTGACAAGGTGAAACCTCAAATTCATTTATGAAAAGAAAATGAGGAATATTTTATTATTATACCTTGCCTTTAATTATAAATCAATTCTGCACAAATGATTTCTTCCGCCTGTGCCTTACAATTATTTGCCAGCCCCACCCATTTCATCTGGTCGGCTGCTTTTAGTTCCTCGGTCACACCGGCGGCCTTCATCAGCTGCGGCATAAGAATATCCATTCGCTCATTGGCGGCCTCGTCAATCTCCAACAAGTGGGGATAGAGTTTTTCCGTCAGGAGCAGGCTGGTATACAGCCCTTTCCGGTGTTCCTTCAGATAGCGGAGCCTCATGCGCCCATACTTACCGATTGGCGTGCCCGGCTGTTCTTTTAATACCAGATTCGGGAGATAGTAATCTCCAACTTTTGTATAAGTCAGTCCATTCATGTGTATGCCTCCTTGTCTTTTCTGTGGTATGCCAGCCGCCTACATAGCGGCTCTGGCTGGCATTGGTGCTTTTTGGGGTTCCTTCTTTGGCAGGCTGCTGGCCGGGATAAACACACCGTTTTCCATATCCTCGGCACGGATAGCGGCTTTCTTCGCCTCGATTTCAGCCTTTTTCTTTGCCTTGATTTTATCCTCGTACCGTTTTTGTGTCCCGTTGGCTTTGCGCCGGAGATACGCCTGGTGCAGCTTGTCCTTGCGTTCCTCTTTCTTCCGCAGGGCTTCCAGTTCCTCCGATGTGAGGTTCACTTCCCCGAAGTGGGGCGGTATGTACCTCCCGACAAAATTGAAGTAAATCTCAACCTCCTGCGTGGTTTCAATGCTGCCTTTCCGGTCACGCTCATGGACGAGGATTTTCTCCACAAACTCATTCAGCATGGTGGTAGTCAGGTTGTCAAAATTCTCATACTTGTCAACAAGGGCGATAAATTTCTCCGCTGATTTCCGGCTCTGCTCATATCCGGCGATTGCCTTTTCCAGTTCGGCAATCTCGCCGGAAAGGGATTCCTGCTCCTTTGCGTACTGTGCGTCCAGGGCGGCATATCTTGCGTCCGGCAGCTTGCCCAGCACATTGTCCTCATAAATCTTGCATATCAGTTTTTCCAGTTCCCCGGCCCGTTTCTGTGCCGCCGCCAGCCGTTTCCGCTTTCTGGTGATGTCGCTGGCCTGCTGCTCGGCCTGGGTTTCCTGAACCGCTTTGACAAACTCTGCCCGGTCGTTTCTGGAATACTCCGCAATCGCCCGGAGCATATCGGAAACAAGTGTCAGGACAGCGCTTTCATTGATTCGGTGCTGTGTGGCACAGAGGACGCCAACGGGAACCTTGCTATATTGGGAGCAGGTATACTGTGAGATACGCTTGCCGTTGTTGGTGCGGTGGACGTACATCTTGCCGCCGCAGTCGGCGCAGTAGAGCAGGCCGGTGAGCGGGGCGGCTTCTCCCCAGCCGTCCGGGTAACGCTTCACGTTGGAGCGGATTCTCTGCACGTTTTCAAAGGTTTCCGGGGCGATAATGGCGGCATGGGTGTTCTCAAAGATTACCCATTCATTTTCGTCAACGTAGTGGCTTTTCTTGTCCTTGAAATGCTTACGGGTCTTGAAGTTGATGGTGTGGCCTAAATACTCACGCTTTTTCAGGATATTGACGATAGTGGAAGAACCCCAACCATAAGGGTCTTTAAACGTCTTGGACTGATTCACGCCCTCCCCGTAATGGGAGAGGTGCAGGGATGGTATTTCAATCCTTTCCTGTGACAGCCGGTTCGCAATCTGGTAGGGGCCGTATCCCTCCAAAGTCATAGCGAATATCCGGCGCACCACGTCAGCGGCTTCTTCGTCCACAATCCAATGCTCCCGCTTTTCGTCCCATAAGTAGCCGTAAATGACCGTGCCGGTCAGGTGCTTGCCGCTCATGCCTTTTGCCTTGAACACGGATTTAATCTTGCGGCTGGTATCTCTGGCGTAAAATTCATACATGATGTTCAAGAACGGGGTAAAATCATTCTCTCCGTTGGCGCTGTCCACTCCGTCATTGATGGCGATCAGACGGACGCCTCTCTGCCGCAGGATTTCCATGACCTGGCCGACTTTGAGATAATCACGTCCTAGGCGGCTCATGTCTTTGATGATGATTGCCTCCACATTCCCGGCCTCCACTTCCTCCATCATGGCGATGAATCCGGGGCGGTCGAACCGGGTTCCGGAGATTCCATCGTCCGTGAAATGGGTCGGGTTGGGAAAACCGTTACGGCGAGCGTAATCTTCCAGCATGGATTTCTGGTTGCTGATGGAATTACTCTCACCTTGGAGTTCATCGTCACGGGAGAGCCTCTCGTACAGCGGGGTAATCTTGGTTTTCGTCATAGCGTCTGCCTCCTTACATGAAATATGCTCTAAATGGGTTCTTCACTAACCATGAGAAAATCTCGTGATTAAGAAGTCATTTAGAGCATATATCACCCGCCGCCAGCTTATATTTTTTGTACTGCCGCACCGCGAAATGGTTGGGTTTCTCGGATTCCAGCGCGTCAAACATCAGGTCAACGGGGTTTTTGTATTCCTCATCGTCCTCCCGGACCTCCATCGCGTTAATAAACTCAATCAGGGTGGAGAAGTTCTGTTCCTCCACCGGGGCCTCGTAGTGGATATATCCAATCAGAGCGCAGTACAGCAGCGTTTCCGCTTTGACCCAGAAATCGTCACTGGCTTTCCCCTCGCCCTTGGTATTGGCAATCAGGGTTGTCACCAGCTTCAAGATGTCCTTTTCGCTGTGGATATAGGCGAAAGGATTGTATTTCGAGGGCACTGAAAAAGTCTGATTCTTTGTTAAAAGAATTAGGCTTTTTCTATGAGAAATGGTACAATGGAAACGAACGGAGGGGGATTGAACATGCTGAAAGATAATTCGCAGATGTGCCTATCACTATCACCATATCAGGGGCTTTATGATGCTATTATTCCTCAAAAGCATCTCCTAAGGAGGATCAAAGAAAATATAGATTTCAGTTTTGTAAATCCCATGCTGCGCAAACAGTATTGTGAACATTTCGGACGTCCTGCAAAAGAACCCGAAATGATGTTTCTGGATCTTGAGCCAGAATCTCCCATGGTTGCCCCAAGCCTGCTGACGAAGTTCAGGAAAACACGCATGACAGAGGATATCCTGGAAGAGATGCTGAAAGAAACCATTCAGCAGGCTTTGGATAAAGGGTTAATCAAATCGGGGACGATCATTGTTGATTCTACCCATACCAATGCGTCTGTCCGCGCAAAATCGCCAACACAGATCCTGCGGGATTTGAGCAAACAATTACGGAAGGAAATCTATAAAAACGCGTATGACTTATCAGAAAGCTTTCCGGAGAAGCCATCCCTGGAAGCGGGCCTTTATGAGGAAATCGCTTATACGGAGGCTCTGCTTTCGGTCCTGAAGGAAGGGATTGCTGCCTGCGGGAATAAAAAGATACAGGACCTGGCGGAAAGGATACGGGGATTATTAGATACGGATAAGATCCG
>CAJTEM010000058.1 GCA_910575255.1 Lachnospiraceae bacterium
AGGGAGCCGGGAGGTGTGCCCGGGAAAAATGGGTTCCCCGGGCACACCTCCCGGCTCCCTCCCTTCCTCCAAGGCGTCCCCCCGGATTACAAAAGCCTGCATTTACCATGCGACCTTCTCTTGGTTCCATTGCAATTTTCTCCCCGAAGCATTATAATAATCCCGGCAAACAGACCTCTCCGGAGGCCACCATGCCCATACCTATCATATTCAGGAGGAACACAAGCATGAAAAAAACCCTTATCGGAATCGTCCCCTTAGTGGATACAGAAAGAGAAAGCTACTGGATGCTGCCCGGATACATGAAGGCCATCGAGCAGGCCGGCGGAATCCCCGTGATGATGCCGCTGACCTCCGATCCGGCAGCACTGCAGCAACTGAACGATACCTTCGACGGATTTCTTTTTACCGGAGGCCATGATGTCTCTCCCACGCTCTACGGACAGTCTCCTTCTGACCAGTGTGAAGCCTGCTGCAAGGAGCGGGACGAGATGGAGAAGGTTCTGTTTTCCCTGATCTTTGAACAGGATAAGCCTGCGCTCGGTATCTGCCGGGGAATTCAGCTGATCAATGTGTTGATGGGCGGCACTCTGTATCAGGATCTGCCAACCGAACACCCTTCCTCTGTCATACACCGCCAGAAACCTCCCTATGATATCCCCGCTCATGCAGTAGAGATCCTGCGGGACAGTCCTCTGTACGACCTGCTTGGGAGAGATTCCCTTATGGTAAACAGCTGCCACCATCAGGCGATTTGTAAGCTTGCCCCAGGACTTTCCCCCATGGCCGTCTCTGATGACGGATTGATGGAAGCTGTGTACGCTCCTGAAAAAACATACCTTCAGGCAGTGCAATGGCATCCTGAGTTTTCCTGCCTGTCTGACGAAAACAGCAGAAAAATCTTCAGCTCCTTCCTCACTCATTGCCGCATAAAAGCCTGAGCGCTATTTTTCGTTCCCCTGACTCAAGAACAAAAAGAGATCCGGAAACTGACAGCTTGCCGAGAAACAGGGAATCAGGATTGAACAAAAATATTTTGGAAAAATTTTTCGGGAATACGCACATTGTTCACCCACAGAATATCGGAGTAAATGGCAGAATCGTGATAGATAAGGGCAGAAATGAAATATTTTTCTTACGCTGTTTGCATTATAATGATACCTGTAAAGTAAATCGGCTATCGCACAAGGGAATTGATTTTGCTTTGGCAGTATGGGACAGTCACAGTAAGCACATAAAAGCAGATAATTTTTTAGAAAGACCTGACGACCTGTCCGGCAGTCAGCCGGACAGGGAACGGCAGAATTTTTTACATTTTTTTACTTCTTTATCTCACATGAGCAAACAGTGAGGGCATGAAGCTTGTTCGCCTCAGAACAGCTCACCCACCATAGCTGATATCATCCAGCCGCAGATGCCTGGGCAGGCCGTCTACCATCATAGGCGTCAGCTCAGCCTGAATCAGAGGACGTACATAATTGATAAATGCCTGCGTCACATAATTGCCCTCCTCATTGATCCATTCTCTCGGCACCTTTTTCTCTACATTGGCAATCTTATGCACATCATAGATATCGGTCACGCACAGGTACGGATCATCGGAAACCCTCTTTAAGATAATCATCTTTCCGGTCTCGCCTTCAAAGGCAGCCTTCACGGCAGCGCCCCCCACCTGATAAGCCTCGGTGATGTCCACCCGTCCCACAATGTGGGAAGCACAACGCTGCAAAGAGTTGAATTCGATCGCTCTGGTCTTACAGCCCGGCACCTCCTTGGATATCTTCTCCGCCAGGTAGCGCGCTGTACCAGTCAGCTGACGATGGCCAAAGGCATCGACAAAGTCAATATTATCCGTCAGCTCACAGACATATCGTCCATCTGCCACCTTAACTCCCTCAGAAATGGCAATCACCACGGACTTCTTCACCTTGTGAATCTCCGCCACCTGATTCATAAACTTCTCCACGTCAAAAATCAGCTCCGGCAAAAACATCATATCCGGCCCTTCGCAGTCCTCCCCCTTAGCCAGCGCTGCCGCTCCGGTCAGCCATCCTGCATTCCGCCCCATGATCTCCAGCAGAGTCACGTTCTGCTGATCATATACCAGACCATCCCGGATTACCTCCTTGGTGATGGAAGCAATGTACTTAGCAGCGCTTCCGAAACCCGGGGTGTGGTCTGTCACGGCCAGGTCGTTGTCAATCGTCTTGGGAACGCCCATAAAGCGGATCCTGCTGCCATTTAAAATCGCGTAATCAGACAGCTTTTTGATCGTATCCATGGAATCATTTCCGCCGATATAGAAGAAATACTCAATCTCCAGCTTGTCCAGAATCGCAAAAATCTTATCATAAATCTCCTGATTGTCCTTGATTTCCGGCAGCTTGTAACGGCAGGAACCCAGAAAAGAGGAGGGTGTCCGCTTCAGAAGGTCAATATCCAGATCACTGCGGATATGCTTGGAGAGGTCCGCCACCCGTTCCTCCAAAAGCCCCTGGATTCCATGCAGCATACCGAATACCTTCCTTGCCCCGCGGTCCCTTGCCGTCTTATATACCCCCGCAAGACTGGAATTGATCACTGCAGTCGGCCCCCCTGACTGTCCTACGATTACATTACCCATAACCTGTGCCATAATTTGTATCCCCCTGTATTTTATTATCAAACCATTACCTGTCCAAAATCTACCGTGCCATCTCCAGCTGCGGACCCTTGTGGTTGTGTGCCCTGATGATCGTGTCGATCTCTTCCAGATTGGAAGACGGCAGATCTCCTGGGATCGTATTCTTCACCGAGCTGGTGGCATTGCCATACTGCATCGCCCTCTCACAGTCAAAATCACCGGACAAAAGCCCGTAAAGCGCTCCGGAAATATATGCATCGCCGCTGCCGATCCGATCCACCACTTCGATATCCCGGTAAGGCTCCTCTTCATAGTAGGTGTCTTTCCTGGTATCATAAATCACGGAACCAAAGGTATGACGCTTCGGGCTATGTACCACCCTCTGTGTAGAAGCTACAATGGAGATCGGATATTCCTCGGTAAAGCTCTTCATCATCTCCCTGGCTGTGCCGGTCTTTAAAAAAGTCAGACGCGCCGTATCCTCTGAGCAGAAGAAAATATCCACATAAGGAAGAATGCGCTCTATGCATTCCTTTGCCTCCGCTCCGGTCCACAGGTTCCCGCGGAAGTTCACATCAAACGATACCAAAGCCCCTGCCTCTTTGAAGCGCTTAATCATAGAGATTGTCGTTTCCCTCAGCTGCGGACTCAGCGCCAACGTGATTCCGCTGGTATGAAAGCAGCGGGTCGAGGAGTATGCATCCTCTGGAATCTCATCAATCTGCAGCGAATAGAAGGAGCTTCCCGCCCGGTCATATATGACCTTGGGCTTTCTCGGATAGGCGCCGTCCTCATAGTAATAAATGCCCACACGGGCGCCTGGAGAATTGTCATAGATGAAATAATCATCACTCACGCCATACGAACGGATCTTGCTTTTCATAAAAGCACCCATATCATGAGAAGGGAGCCGGGAGATAATGCCTGTGTGAAGCCCCAAAAGCGCCACCCCCACTGCCACATTCAGTTCCGCACCGCCCACCTGCTTCACAAAGGTATCCCCTCGCATCAGGCGCTCATTGTTCGGCGGCGAAAGACGCAGCAAAACCTGTCCGAAAGTCAGCAGATCAAAGTTTCTCTTTTTTTCCATTACTCTCCTCCTTTTTGTTCTGTATCGAATGTGAAGTTTCTGTCAATATCCCCGATAGATAAAATGGCTAATTCCACTTTCTGAAATTAGCCATCTCATCTCTGTCCTCAATTCACCTCAGCCGCTGCTGTTGCAGCCACTGATGTCTGTTATCGCTGTACACGGCCAGAACCGTCTCCACCTGCCAGATTCTCCACATCCGCACGGGTAACCAGGTTGAAGTCGCCGGGAATCGTGTGCTTCAGAGCAGAAGCCGCCACCGCATACTCCAGAGCCGCCTTCATATCCTTGCCATCCAGCAGTCCGCATACCAGTCCGGCTGCAAAGGAATCACCGCCGCCCACACGATCTACGATCGGGCTGATCGAATACTTTTTGGAATGATAGAACTCACGGGTCTTACCATCCATAATGCAGGCGGACCATCCGTTGTTGGAAGCAGAATAGCTCTCACGCAGGGAGCTGATCACATATTTAAACCCAAACTTATCTGCCATCTGATTGAAAATATCCACATAGCCAGCCAGCTCCAGCTCGCCGGAGGTGACATCGGTCTTGCCCGGCTTAAAGCCCAGCACCTTTTCCGCATCTTCCTCGTTGCCGATGCACACATCCACATACTGCATCAGATTGGTCATTACCTTCTGCGCCTTCTCAGAGGACCACAGCTTCTTACGGAAATTCAGATCCACGGATACGGTCACACCGTGAGCCTTCGCTGCCTTGCAGGCAGCCTCCGTCACCTCGGCAGCCAGATCCGACACAGCCGGAGTGATGCCCGTGAAGTGGAACCAGTCTGCATTCTCAAAGATCGCGTCAAAATCAAACTTATCTGCGGTCGCGCAGGCAATGGCAGAATTGGCACGGTCATAAACCACATTGGAGGCTCTCATGGCAGAACCGGTCTCCAGAAAATAGATTCCCAGACGGTCCCCGCTGCGGGAGATATGTTTTGTGCCTACATTATACTTTCTCAGAGCAGCTACTGCACAGTCACCGATCGGGTTGGCCGGAATCGCGGTTACAAACTCCACCTCATGTCCGTAATTTGCCAGGGACACCGCTACATTAGCCTCACCCCCGCCGTAATTAACATCAAATTCGTCCGCCTGAATAAACTTCTCATTGCCGGGGGTAGACAGTCTCAGCATGATCTCACCCATGGTTACTACTTTTGCCATTTTCTTATTCTCCTTTATTTTTATTTCATTCCTTTTAAACAACAAGCCCTGCCTGCTTTTGTGCCTGTCCTTTTATTTCGCCCGGGCTGCTGCCACTGCCTCCACAAACTCCTTTGCCTTGGCGGTAACTGCCGCAAAATCACCGGTCTTGGCGCCCTTGGTCAGGCTGCTGCCGGTACCCACTGCGTAAGCCCCTGCCTTGATCCACTTGTCTACATTGTCCACATCCACACCGCCGGACGGCATGAACTCACCCTGCGGCAACGGACCCTTAAAGGAGCTGATGGCAGCCGGTCCCACAATATTGCCGGGGAATATCTTGATGATGTCGCATCCTGCCTCCAGCGCGGTAATAGCCTCGGTCGGGGTCATGACACCCGGCAGCATCGGCACACGATAGCGGTTGCACAGCTTGATGGTATCCACGTTCAGTCCAGGGCTGACCACATAATTGGCACCTGCTAAAATGACGGCTCTGGCAGTCTCCGGATCCAGAACCGTGCCGGCTCCGATAACAACCTTGTCATTCTTTTTGTATTTCTTTGCCATGGCAGCGATGAAATCCACAGGGTTCCCCTCATCCATGGTCATGGTAATCTCGATGAAATTGATACCACCCTCAATGATAGCATCTACCACCTTTTCCCCCTGCTCCATGTCCTTTGCACGAACCACTGCTACCAGACAATCCTCTTTCATTCTTGCCAATACCTGTTCTTTCTTCATTGCGTCTTCTTCTCCTTTTTTCATTGTTCGTATATGCGAATTATCTTCACAAATACGAATTATTATAGTTACATATTAATAGCTTCCCTCACATTTGTCAATAGGAAAAAGCAATTTTAGGCACCTTTCCGCTACTGCTTTTTATCTCCGAGATATCCCAGCAGCCGCGACAGCTTTGCCGCCTTCTCTGCCACCAGAGCTCCTAAAGCCTCATAGTCCTCAGTCGGCTTGTACAAACTGGACAGACTGATCGCTCCCAGCACGCTTCCGTCCGCCCCGAATACCGGGGAACCCACACATTCCATATGTTCCTCCACTTCTCTGGCATCCAGAGCATATCCCTTCCTTCTTACTTTATCCAGTTCTGCCGTCAAAGATTCCTTATCCATGATGGTCTTTTCCGTCTTTTTGCGGAATTTGATCCTGTCGATCACCTGTCTTTGGGTCTCCTCATCACTGTAGGCCAGGATCGCCTTCCCCAGCGAAGTACAATAGATCGGATTCTTGGAGCCTACCGTGGCAGTAGTGATAATAGGATTCTCCGGCTCCGACTTACAGATATATACGACCTCATGGTCCGAACGCACGCCGAAGAACACGGTCTTGCCTGTCTGTCTGGCAAATGCCTTTAGCTCCGGCTCCAGCACCCCGATAAAATCCAGGTTATTCGTATAATTAATCCCAATCCGATAGGCTGTCAGACCGATCGTGTAGCGCTGGCGTACTCCCCGGTCAACATTTACCATTCCCATCCCCGCCAACGTGGTGACAATATCATAGGCGCTGGTCTTAGGAAGCTGCAGCCGTTCACAGATCTCATCCAACGTAATTCCCTGAGGATCCTTTGACACCAGCTTGAGGATCTCCACCGTCCTCTGAGTCGTGCGGTTCAACTTCATAGCATATCACATCCTTTTCGCTTCTTTCTGCCCCCCGGCCGTCCATTCCGTGCCAGATGCCTACAGGGTAACTCCTTGCTTAAAGATTGCCATGTCATGGAAGCCCGCCTCCTCGGCCTTTACCTTTCTTCCCGAAGCCACCTCCAGCACATAATCAAAAAGCTCCTGTGCCATCTCTTCCTTTGTCTTATCCTCCACCATACGCCCGGCATTAAAATCAATCCAGTTATCCTTGTGCCCCGCCAGTCTGGAGTTGCTGGAGATCTTCACAGTCGGCACCGGCGAGGCAAACGGGGTCCCCCGGCCGGTGGTAAACAGCACGATATGCGCCCCCGATACCGCCAGCGCAGTCGAAGCCACCAGATCATTGCCCGGAGCCGACAAAAGATTCAATCCCTTCACCTTCACCGGCTCACCGTATGCCAGCACGCCACGGACCGATGCACTGCCGGACTTCTGCGTGCATCCCAAAGACTTGTCCTCCAGCGTCGAGATGCCGCCCTTTTTGTTCCCCGGCGAAGGATTCTCATAGATCGTCTGGTTATGGCTGGTAAAATAATTCTTAAAGTCATTGATCAGAGAAACCGTCTGCTCGAAAAGCTCCGGAGTCTCACAACGATTCATCAGGATCGTCTCCGCTCCAAACATCTCCGGCACCTCTGTAAGAATCGTGGTTCCGCCTTTGGAAATCAGCAGATCGGAAAATCCCCCTACCGCAGGATTCGCCGTGATTCCGGACAAACCGTCCGAACCGCCGCATTTCATACCGACAATCAGCTCGCCGGCATCGATCTTCTCCCGGCTGAAGGCTCCTGCATAAACAGCCAGCTCTTCCAGAATCCGCATGGCTTCCTCCTGCTCATCCTCCACATCCTGGCACTGCAGAAATCTCACGCGCTGCTCATCGTATTCCCCCACATATTCCTTCAGCACCGGGATGTTGCTGTTCTCACACCCCAGCCCCAGCACCAGCACGCCGCCGGCATTGGGGTGATGAATCATATCCGCGAGCACCGTGCGGGTATGCTCCTGATCCTCCCCCATCTGAGAGCAGCCATAAGGATGGGCAAAAGCTACCACTGCTTCTATTGTACCCTTCACGAGCTTCTGCGCCTTCTTCTCCAGTGCTTTGGCAATGGAATTGACACACCCGACCGTGGGAATGATCCAGAGCTCATTGCGGACCCCGGCCTTACCGTCCGCACGGCGGAAGCCGTCAAAAAAGGCAGGCTCCGATTTCTTCAGGGAAGAGGCCACGGGTTCATACTGATAGGTCAGCAGATCTCCCAGCGCTGTCTTAATATTATGCACATGCACCCACCCTCCGGCAGCAATGGCTTCCTTCGCATAGCCGATACGGAAACCGTACTTGATCACCGGTTCTCCTTCTGCAATCGCCTTTAAGGCAAACTTATGGCCCTGAGGAATCTCCTCCTGCGTCGTCACCTGATACTCCCCGACAGTCAGCTGCTCCCCGGCGGCAATGGGGCGAAGCGCTACCGCCACATTGTCCTCCTCATGAATCCTGATAAAATCCTGCATGGCTCTTCTCCTTCTTCTTCTCTCTGCTTTCTTAGTCTGCTTCCTTAATGCCTTTCTGTCTCTGTAAGGCATCATCAATGAAACCCGTATCTCCTCAGTATTTCTTATGAATTGTAAGCACTTACAAGTATTTTACTGAATTCTTGTGCATAAGTCAAGTAAAATTATGGCTTTTTTAACAGTCATTCAACAAATATAGCAAAAATTTACTTGCAATATTTGAAACGGGTGGGTATAATAGGATTATCTTGTAAGTACTTACAGAACGCTGCCTGCTCATTTTGACTCCTGAAACCATAACCGGCAGACAGTAATTCCGACGAAAGGGGAACGGTTTTATGAATATTTATGATGTATCCAGAAAGGCCGGCGTTTCCATTGCCACAGTTTCCCGCGTCCTTAACGGAAGCCCGAATGTCAGCGACCGCACCCGGAATCTGGTGCTTGAGGTTATGGACGAGCTGGGCTACACCCCCAATGTCTTTGCCCGCGGCTTAGGGCTGGGCACCATCCAGACAATCGGTATCATGTGCTCCGATTCCTCGGATCCCTATCTGGCTCACGCCATCTATTATCTAGAGCAGGGTCTGCGCGGCCACGGATATGATTCCATCCTGTGCTGTACCGGCAACTCTCTGGAGAACAAGCAGAAATACTTCAACCTGCTGCGTTCCAAGAAAGTAGACGCCCTCATTCTGGCCGGCTCAAAATTTATCGGCATGAAGCCGCAGGACAATGACTACATTATCGAAGCTGCAGGAGAACTTCCTGTCATGCTGGTCAATGGTTTTCTGGAAGGACGCAATATCTACTGCACCCTCTGTGACGATCGTTCGGCCACCCACGAAGCCGCAGGAAGACTGATCTCCTCCGGCTGCCGCAATATTCTCTATCTGTATACGAGCCAGTCTTACAGCGGCCTTGGCAAGCTGCACGGCTATCAGGATGCCTTAAGCGGCTGCGGCCTTCCTGTCCGTGAGGATTATATCCGTCAATGTCCGAAAGATGTACTGGCCGCAAGAGACTTGCTGATGAAGCTTCACGATTCCGGACTTTGCTTTGATGCTGTCATGACTTCGGATGACACCCTTGCCGTAGGCGCCGTCAAATATGCCCATGCCACAAAAAGAAGCATTCCTGACGAGCTAAGTATCATCGGTTACAACAACTCCAGCTACGCCGTATGTACTGACCCGGAGCTGACCTCCATCGACAGCAAGATCGAAGCACTCTGTACTACCACGATCAATACCCTGATGGGCGTTTTCAACGGCAGCAATGTGCCCAGCCGGACTACCATTGCCGCTGATTTGATAAAAAGAGCAACTACCAAATTTTAATCAAGGAGGATTATCCCAATGAAAGCATTTATGGACAAGGATTTTTTACTGTCAACCGAATCTGCACAGAAGCTGTTCCACGACTATGCAGAGAAGATGCCGGTTCTGGATTACCATTGCCACATCAATCCCCAGGAGATCGCAGAGGATCGTCATTTTGAGAACATTACTCAGGTATGGCTGGGCGGTGATCATTACAAATGGCGTCAGATGCGCTCCAATGGCGTGGATGAGAAGTACATCACTGGCGATGCCACAGATCGTGAAAAATTCCAGAAATGGGCAGAGACCTTAGAGAAGCTGATCGGCAACCCGCTGTATCACTGGAGCCATCTGGAACTTCAGCGCTACTTCGGCTATACCGGACACCTCTGCGGCGACACTGCAGAAGAGGTGTGGAACCTGTGCAATGAACAGCTTCAGAACAAATGGTCCGTCCGCAGCCTGATCAAAGCTTCTAACGTCACCCTGATCTGCACCACGGATGATCCGGTTGACTCTCTGGAATGGCATAAAAAGATCGCAGAGGACTCCTCCTTTGATGTCCAGGTTCTGCCCGCCTGGAGACCCGACAAGGCAAACAATATAGAAAAGCCGGAGTATGCCTCCTACCTTGCAAAGCTGTCCGAGGCAAGCGGTGTTGCCGTCAAAGATTTCGCTTCCCTGAAGGAGGCTCTGTTAAAACGTCTGGACTTCTTCCACTCCATGGGATGCCGGGTATCAGATCATGCCTTGGAGTATGTAATGTATGTTCCTGCCACGGATGAAGAGATTGATGCGATTATAGCCAAAGGTCTTGCCGGGAAGCCAGTCAGCAAGGAAGAGGAGCTGAAATACAAGACCGCCTTTATGCTGTTTGTGGCCAGGCAGTACAACCGTCTGGGATGGGCCATGCAGCTTCACTATGGCTGCAAACGTGACAACAATGCCTATATGTATCAGCAGCTGGGTGCTGACACCGGTTTTGACTGCATCAATAATTATGCTCCGTCTGCACAGATGGCTGATTTCCTCAATGCTCTGAGTGCTACCAATGAGATCCCGAGAACGATCATCTATTCTCTGAATCCCAACGACGACGCTTCCATTGGCACCATCCTTGGCTGTTTCCAGGATCCGTCGGCAGCCGGCAAGCTCCAGCAGGGTTCTGCCTGGTGGTTCAATGATCACAAGCAGGGTATGACCGCTCAGATGACCAGCTTAGCCAACCTTGGCTGCCTGGGGAACTTTATCGGAATGCTGACCGACTCCAGAAGCTTCCTTTCCTACACCCGGCATGAGTATTTCCGCCGGATTATGTGTGCATTGCTGGGCGAATGGGTCGAGAACGGGGAATATCCCAATGACCAGAAAGCACTCAAGACAATCGTGGAAGGCATCTGCTACAACAACGCGGTCAAATATTTCGGTTTCAATCTGTAATTCTGTTCCCGGTTAAGCAGTGCCCTTGCAAGCTGCGGGTATTTGACCGATTGTATTTTCGATAAGATGTTTCGAAGCAACAGTTCAATGGCTATCTGAATTGTTACGTTTCGAAAGGTACGCCATGGAAAAAGGGGGAGAGACGGTCAGAAACAGTCTCTCTCCCCTTTTTCATAGCTGAATATCTCTTTGCGCACGATTTTTGCGAGGCAGATTCTGCGTTTACACTCAACAAAAACCGGCGCAGGAAATCACATCCCCGGCGATGCGACCACATCGCCGGCTCCTCCGGCAGCCTCTGAAGCAACCGGAGCCTCCGGCTGGGGTGCCGGCTGAGGTGCCGGCTGCGGCGCCGGTTGAGGTTCTGGCTGCGGATTCGGCTGGGGTGCCGGCTGCGCCTCCGGCTGTGTTTCCCCGGCTCCTGGTCCGTTCATACTGTCTGCATCCGGCTCCGCAACCACCGGCGATGCCGAACTTTCCGCCGGTGCCTGAGTATCCGTCACTCCGGGGCCTGCCAGACTCGTGGACGAACCGCCCCCAGGCCCTACGACTCCCTGAGCGGTCTCTGCCGGACTCTCCCCGCTTCCTCCCTCCTGACTAACAGAAGTTGTCCCGCCATCGCCTGCCGCATTCGGATCCGTCTCCATGGCCACGCTTTCCGCCAAGGGAGCTGTCTCCGGCACAGGAGCCGGTGCTGCCGAGGCCGTCCTTCTGGAGGAAGCCGACGCCGTCGTCGTGCTGGTACTGCCGCTTCCGTCTGAATGATAGCAAAGTACCGGAATTCCGGAAGAAATATTCTCGAAAATCGTCCTTGCCGCAGAGGTCGGCAGATTGATACATCCATGTGAGCCATTGGTCTTGTAGATCCTGCCGCCAAAACTGCCTCTCCAGCTGGCATCATGCATTCCGATTCCGCCGTTGAACGGCATCCAGTAGCTCACCGGACTGGCATACCCCGGTCCCCGCAGAACCGCATTCCTCTGCTTGTAAGTCAACGGATACGCCCCTCCGGGCGTTCCCATCCCCCGGGCCTCATTTCCAGAAACAAAATCGGACTCGATCAGCAACTGTCCGTCTACATAAAAATAAAGGTGCTGTGCCGTAAGATTGATCTCCACATAGGTATTGCCGTAATCATTCTCTCCGCGGGCCGCAGCCATCTGCGCGTAGACGGGTTCTCTCTCCTGGCTGTTACCGGAACGGATAATCTCCGAGAGCGCTGCTGCCTCGGCCTTGCGGTTAATCCTCCAACCATAATTACCATTTGTAATAGTCACAGTCTCCCCTGTAGTCGTCTTCAGCGTCTTAGGCTGATAAGCCGTATCATAGGTTGCTGCCAATTGATCTACATATTCGGCCACCTTTGCCTCATCCAATTCCAGACTGCCTTCTTCATTCTCTGTCATCCAGTTATGGATCGTATTGCCGTCCAGCACCTCTGTCTGGTCCCCAAAATGATAGGTCACTGTCACCTGCACTGCCTGATTCCATTTCTCCGCCTCTGCCACCAGAGCCGGATCCTCTGCGGTAATATTCGCCCGTGCGTATACGCCCTCTTCCTCTAAAGAAATCCTGTCCTTCAGATTCATAATCGCATCCGCCACACTCTCACGGACTTTTTCCGGCACTACTCTCGTTCCTCCGGCTTCTGGCACAATCTCATATCCCACGCCCTCCCGGTATTCCGAGAGATATGCATCTTTGGGAAGCTCTGTCTTGCTCTCATCCATGCAGTCAAGCCCGCCGACCACCGTATCCAGCTGATCCGTATCATAGGCAATCATTGTCTCAATGGTATGCTCAGAACCCTCCAGCCAGTTCAGTCCCCAGCGCAGCGGCTCCTGTCCGGCAAGCAGACGTTCCAGAGAACCGTCATATTCGGAATGAAGCCCAAACTCATCACCGACAATCTGTTCCTCCACGCCTCCGCGCTCCTCCAGGGTCAGCGTATATGCCTTCATCCCCTCATCGATCATCTGCTTTACCTCTTCCACACTTTTGCGGGAAACATCCAACCCGTTAATTGTGGTATTGGGAAAAAATGTATCCCGGTAAGGAAGACTCATATATGTATAGATACCGGCCGCCGAAACTGCCATACCGCAGGTAACTGCCGCCGTTATCGCTGCTATCCTCTTCGCTTTGCTGCCGCCTGTTTTTTCTTTCGCATCCCCACCCTGTCCTGCCGGACCCCTGGCATTCGTCATTTGCTGATTCTTGTTTATCTCCTTCTTCCCTTCCATAAGCTGAAGTTGTCCTCCAATGTTAAATTCCACCGGCCCTTCTCAAAGCATGCCAAAAACATCCTTCAAGCCACAGAACTCCATCTTCGGAAATATCCTGCCGCCGGCGCTGCCAGGTATCATTATATAACAGATTGGCAGCACTTTACAAGTAGAAAACGCAGGAACTTGCTTATTCACATTATATGGCCACTTTTCATGGAGTAATGTGAAAAGCCAGAAGGTACGCCTTGGAACAAGGGGAGGGCCGCAGCGGGAAATGGTCTGCAAAGTCAACATCTGCAGACCATTTCCCGCTGCG
>CAJTEM010000059.1 GCA_910575255.1 Lachnospiraceae bacterium
AATTTTCGTTTCGTTTTTAGCAAAATTCAGAAATTTTAGGAATTCTTGATCTCGAAACCGGAAAAATCCGCAGACCCTTTTCGATGGCTGCTCTCCCCGTTTCCCTGGCGTACCTTTTGGAACAGCTTAACTAACTGACATTGCCTGTGAACAGTAACGAGTAACGTTAGTTAACTTCCCTGTCGTATAAAAATTGCTTGCTATTTTTCCATGGATCCGTTATGATGATAGTAGCAGTTTTTTGTCTCTTTTATCTATTATTTCGGAAAGATCAGATGTACATTTCGTACCGTATTCCAGAATGAAAGAGATCCGAGGATAATTTTTCGATTGTAATTTATCATCAGAAAGGAGCAGAGATTGTTCAGTAAGGTGTATAGTGCAGGCTTGCAGGGGATTGACGGATATCCGGTGCAGGTAGAAGCCGATGTAGGCAATGGTCTTCCGGGGTTTCACATGGTGGGCTATCTGGCATCCGAGGTGAGGGAGGCAGAGGAGCGGGTGAGGACAGCTTTAAAGAATTCCGGTTTTTCCATGCCCCCGAGAAAGATAACCGTGAACCTGTCCCCGGCAGATATTCGCAAGGATGGAACCGCATTTGATCTTCCGGTGGCAGCAGCAGTGCTGGCTGCCTATGGGATGAACGACCCGTCTATGGTAAGAGATTGTGCATTTATTGGAGAATTGGGACTGGACGGGCAGGTAAAGCCGGTACGAGGTGTGCTGTCTTTAGTATCAGCTCTGAGGGACGATGGCCGGAAGCGATGCTTTTTGCCGATAGCCAATCTGCAGGAAGGGCTGGCGGTGGGAAAGATCCAGATTGTGGGGATCCGTGATTTGAGACAGATGATGGAGATTCTGGCTGATCCTGGAAAGCTCAGGGAGGAGTCTGGTGAGTATACAGAGGCAGAGGATGGGGAAGGGGATTACCTGGTGGACTTTTCTGAGATGAATGGCCAGAGACTGATTCGGAGAGCTACAGAGATCGCTGTGGCAGGACGTCATAATATTCTTTATCTTGGTCCGCCGGGAAGTGGCAAGAGTATGGCAGCCCGGCGGATTCCTACCATTATGCCGCATCTGTCAAGGGAGGAGCAGCTGGAGATATCCAAGGTATACAGTGTCTGCGGAATGCTGCCTCCGGGAAGGGCCTTGCTGGGGAGGAGACCGTTTCGTTCTCCGCATCATACGATCAGCCCACAGGCAATGGCTGGCGGGGGGAGGAATCCGAAACCGGGGGAGATATCTCTGGCTTCCAGAGGTGTGCTGTTTTTGGATGAATTTCCGGAATTTCGCCGGGAGGCGCTGGAGATTCTCAGGCAGCCGCTGGAGGAGAGGAAGGTAACGGTTTCTCGTGTGAATGGAAGCTGTACCTTTCCGGCGAACGTTCTGCTGGCGGCGGCCATGAATCCCTGCCCCTGCGGATTTTATCCGGATCGCGACCGTTGTTTTTGTACCAGAGATCAGGTGCGCAGGTATCTGGGCAGGATATCTCGTCCTCTCTTGGAACGAATTGACATTTGCGTGGAGATTGCACCCTCCTCCTATGAAGATATTCGCGGAAAGAATGCAGAGAACGAATCTTCCGCGGCAATTCGGGAACGGGTGGAGCGGGCAGGAGAAATCCAGAGAAAGAGATTTGCAGGAAGCGGTATTTTCTTTAACAGTGAGATGGGTAACCGGCAGGTAGAGCAATACTGTTGTCTGGGAGAAGAGGAGGAAGCACTTTTGAGAGTGGCTTTTCAGGAAAAGCATCTGAGTGCCCGCGGGTATCAGAAAATATTGAAGGTCGCACGTACGATTGCGGATCTGGATGGTGCAAGGCAGATTGCCAGGATTCATTTATGCGAGGCAATCGGTTACCGGGATTTGGAGGAAAAATATTGGGGAAGTGGAATTCAGACAAAGGGTTAAAGTGTCAGAGCATGAGAGAAAGGAATGAGGGGGAGAATGGAAAAAGAATATCTCTACTGGCTATGTTGTCAGTCCTGCCTGGGTGCTGTTTCCATCCGAAAATTATATGAGTATTTTCAGAGCTTTGAAGCAATATACAATATAGAAGAGACAGCACTTAATAATGCAGGGATTTTAACGAAGGCGCAGATCCGGGCGCTGATCGGATGGAAAAGCAGCTTTGCGGACTGCAGAAGGGAGTATCAAAGTTTGGGAAAAAGCAATATCCGCTTTGTAACACCCCTGGATTCGGACTATCCCCGGCGTCTTTTGGAAATTTACGATTATCCTATGGGGATTTTTGTGAAGGGAACGCTGCCAAAGGAAAAGCTTCCAACAGTGGCAGTGGTGGGAGCGCGTGGGTGCTCTTCTTATGGAGAACGTCTTGCAGAGGAATTTTCCCGTGTGCTTTCAGAACAGCAGGTGCAGGTGATCAGCGGATTGGCTGTCGGTATTGACGGAGCAGCCCATCGGGGTTCACTTCGGGCAGGGAGGGCTACTTTTGGCGTTATGGGGTGTGGTGTGGATATCTGTTATCCGGCATCGAATTACTCTTTATATGAAGCAATGGAGCGAACCGGTGGGATTTTATCAGAATTTCCGTTAAGATCCCGTCCCAAGCCCCGGCATTTTCCAATGAGAAACCGGATTATCAGCGGGCTGTCCGATGCGGTGCTGGTAGTGGAAGCCCGGGAACGTAGCGGTTCGCTGATCACTGCCGAATTGGGACTGGAGCAGGGGAGGGATATTTTTGCAGTTCCCGGAAGAATTACAGATCGTCTGAGCATGGGGTGCAATCAGCTGATTCAGCAGGGAGCATATATGGCAATTTCGCCCAATGATATCCTGGAGTATCTGGGAGTAAAGCATCAAAAAGAATTAATTCTTCATGAAAAAAGTGTAAATGGTCTTGCCAAGAAGGAAAAAATGGTGTATAGTTGCTTGGATTTCAAACCGAAACATTTGGATGATATTCTGTCGGATTGCAAATTGCAAATAGGAGAATGTATGAGCATTCTTCTGGAGCTGGAGCTGGGCGGATATATCTATCGTTCGGGGAATCATTATTATGGAAAAAACTGTGAAATGTAGGAGCAATCATGGCGAAGAATCTAGTTATTGTGGAGTCACCGGCAAAGGTAAAAACCATACGCAAATTCCTCGGTGCCAATTATGAGGTTGATGCCTCCAACGGGCATGTGCGTGATTTACCGAAGAGTTCCCTGGGAATAGACGTGGATCATGATTATGAACCCAAATATATCACGATTCGGGGAAAGGGAGAAATCTTGTCCAAGCTTCGCAAAGAAGTGAAGAAAGCGGATAAGATTTATCTGGCAACAGACCCGGATCGGGAAGGAGAGGCGATTTCCTGGCATTTGATGAAGGCACTGAAGCTGGATGAGCTGGAGGATAAGAAGGTCTACCGGGTGAGCTTTAACGAGATTACAAAAACCGCAGTCAAAAATTCCTTAAAAAGCCCGAGAAAGCTGGATATGGATCTGGTGGATGCTCAGCAGGCCAGGCGGATGCTGGATCGGATGGTGGGCTATACGATCAGTCCGCTTCTTTGGGCAAAGGTAAAACGGGGACTGAGCGCCGGAAGGGTGCAGTCCGTGGCATTGCGTATGATTTGTGATCGTGAAGATGAGATCTCGGCTTTTATTCCGGAAGAATACTGGAACCTGGAAGCGAATCTGTTGCAGACAGGCGGGCGTAAGCCAATGAAAGCCAGATTTTACGGCCGTCGACATGAGAAGCTTGCGATTCATAAAAAGGAAGAGCTGGATCAGATTCTGAAGGAGCTGGAGGATCGGGAATATATCGTTGAGGAAATCAAGAGCGGCGAACGGACCAAGAAACCGCCGATTCCTTTTACCACCAGTACTCTGCAGCAGGAAGCATCCAAGGTGTTGAATTTTTCCACACAGAAGACCATGCGGCTGGCACAGCAGCTCTATGAAGGGGTAGATATCAAAGGGCACGGAACGATTGGATTGATTACCTATCTGCGTACCGATTCCACCCGCATTGCCGACGAGGCCGATGCGGCGGCGAAGAAATATGTGGAAGAGACTTACGGGGCCGAGTATGTGCTGAAGGGAGGGAATACCGGCAAGAGCGGAGCGAAGATTCAGGATGCCCATGAGGCAATTCGTCCTACGGATATTACCTTAACACCGGTGCTGGTGAAGGAATCTCTGCAGAGAGATCTGTTTCGTCTGTACCAGCTGATTTGGAAACGATTTGCAGCAAGCCGGATGCAGCCGGCGGTCTATGAGACGACATCCGTAAAGATTGGCGCAGGAGATTATGTTTTTACCCTGTCGGCATCCAAGCTTACCTTTGACGGTTTTATGTCTGTCTATGTTCAGGAGGATGAAAAAGAGGAAACGAACATTCTTTTGGGAAAGCTGGAACAGGGAGATATCCTGAAGCTGTCTGAGCTCATTCCAAGCCAGCACTTTACACAGCCGCCGTCTCATTATACGGAGGCATCCCTGGTAAAGGCATTGGAGGAACAGGGAATCGGCCGTCCAAGCACGTACGCACCGACGATCACCACGATTCTGGCTCGGCGTTATGTGACCAAAGAGAATAAGAATCTTTATGTAACCGAGCTGGGAGAGGCTGTGAACGGTATTATGAAGCAGTGCTTCCCGAGCATTGTAAATACCGGCTTTACGGCGAATCTGGAGCTTTTACTGGACAAAGTCGGGGACGGCTCTGTCAAATGGAAGACCGTGGTGGAGAACTTCTATCCGGATCTGGATGAAGCAGTTAAGGATGCACAGAAAACACTGGAATCGATCAAGATAGCAGATGAGGTATCGGATGTGATCTGTGACGTCTGCGGGCGCAATATGGTGATCAAGTATGGTCCTCACGGGAAGTTTCTTGCCTGTCCCGGCTTCCCGGAATGTAAGAACACTAAGCCTTACCTGGAAAAGATCGGTGTTCCCTGTCCCAAGTGCGGCAGAGAGGTTGTGATTAAGAAGACCAAGAAGGGACGCCGTTTCTTTGGCTGTGAGAATAATCCGGACTGTGATTTTATGTCCTGGCAGAAACCTTCCTTACAGAAATGTCCTCAGTGCGGGGGATATATGGTGGAACGGGGCAGTAAGCTGGTATGTGCAGATGAACAATGCGGTTATAGTATGAATATAAAATCAAAATAAAGAATATTTCAAAAATATCAAAGAATTTCGAAAAACTATTGTTATTACTGGGAAATCGTGTTAATATTTATGTAACGTACTTTGATTCGGAATAAGACAACTACAAGTTGAGGAGGTTTTTCGAAATGAGTGTACAGTTACTGGATAAGACAAGAAAAATCAACAAATTGTTGCACAACAATAGCTCACACAAGGTAGTTTTTAACGACATTTGTAAGGTTTTAAGCGAAATCCTGCTGTCCAACATTCTGGTTATCAGTAAGAAGGGAAAGGTTTTGGGAGTCGGGATCTGTCCTGGGGTAGATGAGATTGAAGAATTGATTGAGGATCAGGTGGGCGGTTTTGTGGATCGTATGCTGAATGAGCGTCTGCTGAGTATTCTTTCAACCAAGGAGAACGTGAATCTGGCGACCTTAGGCTTTGCTGAGGAGAATGTCAGAAAGTACCAGGCGATTATTACTCCGATTGATATTGCCGGAGAACGTCTCGGAACGCTGTTCATTTATAAATGTGATGAACAATATGATATTGATGACATCATTTTGAGTGAGTATGGGACTACGGTAGTGGGACTAGAGATGATGCGGTCGGTCAACGAAGAGAATGCGGAGGAGACTCGCAAGATACAGATCGTTAAGTCAGCGATCAGCACCCTGTCATTTTCGGAGCTGGAGGCCATTACCCATATTTTTGAGGAGCTGGACGGTAACGAGGGCATATTAGTGGCCAGCAAAATTGCGGATCGGGTAGGGATCACCCGTTCGGTGATTGTCAATGCATTACGAAAATTTGAGAGCGCCGGAGTGATCGAATCGCGTTCCTCCGGGATGAAGGGAACGTATATTAAGGTTCTGAATGATGTCGTGTTTGAAGAGCTGAAGAATATAAAGACAACTAAGTAAAGCGGCAAGGACAAGAGACATTCCGGCGGAGTGTCTCTTTTTACTGTTTTTGAGTCAGGGGACGTATTGGGTTCCCGCAAGTAACGGAATATATGGTAAATGTTGTAAGGGTGGCTGGCGAAACTACACAGGTAACAGTTATAACAAAATGTTACTGTTTACAGGTGTCCTGTGAATGTAACAGCATATGCTCATTTGAAATCGTCTGCGGGGATGGGGCATATGCTTTGCCCCCCTTTCAAAGTGAAAATAAATTTTTTATTTCAGCAAGCTGGAAAACAGCCGAAAAACCGGGAAAAGTACTTGTCAATCCATGGAAGATGTGTTATGATTGAAAGGCTGAAAAATCACGTCTGCCGATTCTAAAGGTGGTGCCTGGAAGACAGGTTCCGGCAGAAGCACAAGACGCAGGCGGAAGAAAAACCAAACGGAGGAAAAGAATATGAGCGTTATTTCAATGAAACAGCTGTTGGAAGCAGGAGTGCATTTTGGACATCAGACCAGAAGATGGAACCCGAAGATGGCTCCCTACATCTATACCGAGAGAAATGGCATCTATATTATTGACCTGCAGAAATCTGTGGGAAAAGTAGATGAGGCATATAATGCCGTTTCCGATATTGCAGCCAACGGCGGGACGATCCTGTTCGTGGGAACCAAGAAGCAGGCGCAGGATGCCATTAAGACAGAAGCAGAGCGTTGTGGTATGTTTTATGTAAACGAGAGATGGCTGGGGGGGATGCTGACTAATTTTAAGACCATCCGCAGCCGTATCGATCGGCTGAAAGCAATTGAGACCATGTCTGAGGATGGCACCTTTGATGTGCTTCCGAAGAAGGAAGTGATTGCGCTGAAGAAAGAGTGGGAGAAGCTGGAGAAGAACCTGGGTGGTATCAAAGAGATGAGAAGACTTCCGGATGCAATCTTTATTGTTGATCCAAAGAAGGAGAGAATCTGTGTACAGGAGGCTCATGCTCTGAATATTCCGCTGATTGGTATTGCGGATACAAACTGTGATCCAGAGGAACTGGATTATGTAATTCCGGGTAACGACGATGCAATCCGTGCTGTAAAGCTGATTGTATCCAAGATGGCAGATGCAGTAATTGAAGCAAATCAGGGAGAAGCAGACGCAGATTTCTCAGAAGCCTTTGGCGATGCAGAGGAAGGAACTGAGGAAGTTTAATCGTCTAAAGAGGGGTGCTTCGGCCAGTTGCTTGCGGGTTGAAGCACCTTTTTAATAAATAGATCAGATATGGACAGCAGTTTACCATGACAGAGCTAATATTAATAATATATGGAGGACAATACAATGGCAGTAACAGCACCAATGGTAAAAGAACTTAGAGAAATGACTGGCGCAGGTATGATGGATTGCAAGAAAGCGCTTTCGGCTACAGATGGTGATATGGATAAAGCTGTGGAATTTTTGAGAGAAAAAGGACTGGCCGGTGCGGAGAAGAAGGCCGGACGTATTGCGGCAGAGGGTATTGTAGTGACAGCCTTGACTGAGGATAGCAAAAAGGCTGTTGTGGTAGAGGTTAACGCAGAGACCGACTTTGTGGCAAAGAACGAGAAGTTCCAGACTTACGCGGCAGATGTGGCGGCCCAGGCCCTGAAGACAGAGGCTAAGGATATGGAAGCGTTCTTGGCAGAGAAGTGGGAGAAGGATCCATCTTTGACTGTGAAGGAGGCTTTGTCTACCCAGATTTCCATTATTGGCGAGAATATGAATATTCGCCGTTTTGAGCAGGTGGAAGAGGCTAATGGCTTTATTGCTTCCTATATCCACGGCGGCGGCAAGATCGGCGTGCTGATCGACGTTGAGACCGATGTGGTCAACGATGCAGTGAAGGAGATGGCAAAGAACGTGGCCATGCAGGCCGCAGCTTTGAAGCCGATGTATACAGACAGAAGCGAAGTGAGCGAGGAGTTTATCGAGCACGAGAAGGCGATTCTGATGGCTCAGATCCAGAACGATCCCAAGGAGGCTTCCAAGCCGGAGAAGGTTATCGCCGGTATGATCCAGGGGCGTATCAATAAGGAGCTGAAGGAGATCTGCCTGATGGATCAGGTTTATGTGAAGGCAGAGGACGGAAAGCAGTCTGTGGATCAGTATGTGAAGGCTGTGGCGAAGGAGAACGGAGCCAATATCAAGATCAAGAAGTTTGTTCGGTTCGAGACCGGTGAAGGATTGGAAAAGAAAGAGGAGAATTTCGCTGAGGAAGTGGCGAAGCAGATGGGAATGTAAGCCCGATTGCAACCTTTATCCCGGAACCCCTGATAGATGCGGGAAACCCGCATAAAATCAGGGGTTCCGGGTTTTTTGGTGGGTGTTGCAGACTGGTGCTGAATTGTGTGGTCTGGTATTAAATTTGTGTAGTAATTTGTGTAGTAATTTGTGTAGTGATTTGTGTAAAACCCGTTACACAAACCCGAATTGCAAACTTTGCATTTTGGGAGGTTTAAGTGGCGGGTTTTGTGCTTGTAGGTCATGGTTTTATAGTGTATGGCTGCTGACCAGAGTCGTGCGGAATGATTAAGTAATATGTTTGATAAATAAAAAGGATTCGTTTTGGAATGTGTTTCCCGGACGTGTCCGGCGGGTGAGTGATAATACATTTGATACACTATATATTGCGGTGATATGTTCGCGTGAAGTGGATATATTGTATGTTTTGGAACGGGCTGGACAAATTTGAAGTGTTGAAAAAATAAATTTGTTGAAAAATTGTAGAGTTTCAAACAGTGAAAACCAGATTAAAATGAGGATCCATATTGAGCAAATAACAGAATAGATAGTGTAAGATAGTTTTAATCAGTCATTGCATAAAAATTTAAAAGGATGTATAAAATATAACTATGGAGTTTGTATACAATATATCTTAATATTATGATACCAGGGTCAAAAGTTCTAAAATCCGATGCAAGCTTGCTTGCGAGAGGATTTTTGAACTTGGGACCCGCCAAAAACAGGAAAAAGCAGCCCGATCAGGGCGGATTTTGAATGTTTTTGAGGATTGCGGGAGCACAAAGTGCGGAGCAATCCGGTATCAGAGGGGTCAAAAGACCTTTTGACCCCAACATCATATTATTTAGTTCTCTTAAAAGCTGGAGACCATAGCGATTATGGTTCCCAGCTTTTTGCAGTTATCAGGAATCATTGGTCAATAGAATATTTTGTCTCTGAATCATGAAAGTTCTTTACATCATTCGATTCTAATTGATAAAATAGCCTTTTTCTTCTATGATGGGTAGTGAAAAAGGAGACTTGAATAAGATTTACTAAAAGTGTATAAATGATTTTATTAAGTGACAAGGGAGAGCGTGTTAATGATAAAAAGTATTCGTTTAACAAGATTTAAGAAATATAAAAATCAGGAATTTTATATTCATGCAGCAGGTATTTCGTTACTTGTAGGGGGTAATAATTCTGGAAAATCTACGCTTATACATGCTCTTTCAGTATGGGAGTTTTGCAAAATGATTCTTATACACGAAAAAGGTAGGAAAATACTTAATGAAAGCGAAATTCTAGGCGCAGAAGGTTTAGGTATGAGTGCAGAAGATTTTTTGCCATTAGCGGTTCCTTCGTTAAATCACTTGTGGACTAATTTAAAAATGCAATTATCACCTTCTGAAAAGCAACAGTGGAAGGATCAATTCCCAGGATATATTTTGAGAATTGATTGTATTTGGGATTATAAACATCAGTGTACAAGGGGCTACAAACGATATAAAGAAATGTTTCAGATATGCAGAGTGGAAAAGTCAGATTTTCCACTCTATTTTTACATACTCGCTGGTTGCGCTGATTGATGAAATCAAGCCATCCGTGGCTTTCCTCTTATCCTCAAAACTGATATTCTCCCAGTCGTCCAGATAGCCGGACAGCAAATCAATCTGCTGCTGGGAAATGGTCTCCACGGATAAATCGGCAATCGCCTTTGTGATTTTCTGACGGCGCGTGTCCAGTTCCTCGATTTTCTTGTTGGCGTAGGCAAGCAGGGTAGCGCGTTTGCCCCGGTCAGTGTGTCAAGTAACTTTTCAATTTCCGCCTCCACTTGTGCCAGTTCCACTTGATAGGCGGTCAATTTCGGGTTTGCCTTTTCCTCACCGCCCCGAAGGTGTTTGAAATCCCGGAATTTCTCTCCCATAGCGGTAAATATAAACTGTTCAAATTCCACTTTGCGGAGAGTGCCGCACCCCGGACAGCCCTTGTGGTCGGATCCAGCCGGAAGCCGTAGGGGGCCTGGCCGCTCATATGGAAACCTTTCAGGCACCGGGAATAGTAGGCGTCCGTGACGCGCTTCTGGATGGTCTCCCGTTCCAGCTGGGCGAACACAATGCAGATGTTCAGCATGGCCCGCCCCATTGGGGTGGAGGTGTCGAACTTTTCCGTGGAGGAAACAAACTCCACGTCGTACTCCTGGAACAGCTCCATCATGTTCGCAAAATCCAGAATGGAGCGGCTGATCCGGTCCAGCTTGTAGACGATTACCCGCCGCACCTTCCCTTTGCGGATCTCGTCAAGCAGTCTCTGGAACTCGGGCCGGTCGGTGTTCTTCCCCGAATAGCCTTTATCCTTGAAAATCTTGCAGCTGCCGCCTTTCAGCTCATACTTGCAGAAGTCAATCTGGCTCTCAATACTGATACTGTCCTTGCGGTCAACGGACTGTCTGGCATAAATATAATCTTCTCTAATGTTCATTGTAGGCTCCTTTCCCATGGGAATGGAGCTACCAACTTTGCAAGTATATTATACCATTGATAGCCCCGGAGGGCAATGTTGCCGGGGGTCAGCACCGGCTCTGGCGGTACTTGCTGAACACGTCATACAGACAGCGCTCAATCTCTTTTTTCCGTCTCTCCTTCTCTTTTGGGGAAAGCACCGGGGTAAGGCTTTCCAGCACAATCGTCTTTCCCTGGAAGGGGACGGTCCTTGTTTCTCTCTGGTAGGTTACAGATTGTACCATCTGGGTCTCCTTTCCGAATCGGGGTTGAAGCCTTCCGTTTCCCTCTTGTCCTGTGGGGAAAGACGAAAAGGCAGCGCCTGGCAAAGAGCGCTGCCCCTTCGTCTTTCTCCACGCTTCGGGCCAGCTTGGCCCGAGGTCAGGGCTGCCAGTGTTCATAATAGGCCGCCGCTTCCTCCACGGAGCAGAAGTCAAACACTTCGTACAGTTCTATAAGAACCTCCCGGATGTCCTTTGACTTATAGCCGCAGCTTTCCATCGCCTTGATGACATATCCGCGGCAGGCGTTATTGCTCCATCTGTCTGTCAGCATGTCCTGGATTTCTTGCAAAGATTTCGCCATGATCTACATTTCCTTTCAAAAAAGTTCAGGGAGCCGCACCGTTTTAGTTGGCCTGTCACAAGACAGTGAGAGCGGGCGGCTCTTTGCCACATTGTCAAGTGAATACTTCACTCTTTTGGATTTTTGTTTATTATAATATGATTGTGAAAGCTGTCGATCTTCTGTCCTCTCCCTCCCTTATTAGGCGTTCCCCTGAATATCCATTATTCAAACAAAGCAGAGCCGCCACTACAAGAAACACAAGCTACGGGGTATTAAAACCAGCCTTGCTCTGCTCGGTATTAGCTTGCTGTGCAGCAGAGCTACAGAGAATTAAACCTTATTTGGGATTAAGGTGGACAGAGAAGATAAATCGTTAAGAGAGGTTTAAGGACGTTTGCTACACTTAAGAAGCATTTCACAACAAATAGGTTGTTTAAATGATTTAGACAAACTATAATATCTGTTATTTCTATGATAACAAGGGAGGTAATTTATGAAACTAAAAAAAGTAATGATATTACTCGGTACTGTCTGTATATTGAATACAATGGTTACAGGATGTGGTTCCGGTTCTATTGCTAAGACAGAAGAAAACCAGACAGACGAAGCATTATTAGAGGAATTAAATGATGCGCCGTCAAAAGAGATTGATGGAAACACGGATGGACTGCAGGAAAATACAGCAGGTAAATGGCAGGTACTAGAGCCGGATGTCGCTGCTGCTGTTGATGCGGATTTTCTGGGTAAGGTCTGGAAGATTGAAGAAGACTCATTTTTCATTGCCGAAAAGAAAGTAAAAATTCTTGATGACGGTTCCTTATCATACAGTTCTCCAAGCTCCAATGCCGATCTCCCTGATTCTCAGTTGATTCATGTGATTTTGGAAGATGATACCCGTTTTTATTTAAAAACCACTGATGGAAATGGAGAAAGCTATGAGGACACAAAGGCTGAATTTCAGGACTTGAAGGTACATATGTCTGTTGAAATGAAGGGCAGCTTTAAAAATGATAAATTTTATGCCAAGGAAATACGATTCTTTTAGAAAGTGATGGGAAAGATTATGAAAAGGAAATTGATACTGATGTTTATGATAGCTTTAACTATGGGGATGATCGGATGCTCATCGGAACAAAAAAAGGATGAAATATCTGTGGAGAATGATTCCCCGAAAGAAACGGTTCAGGAAGAAGTAGCAGATGTAAAAACTGTAGATGCAAAAACTACAGAAACAGAAGCAAAAGTTACAGAATCGTCAAAGTCAGAGATTACAGAAGAAACCAAAAAAACCACTTCGGAAGCCGAAGAAATTCCGCTCGAAGAAATCCCGGTCGAAGAAATCCCAGCGGGCGATCCCATAGCAGGAATTATTGAAAAGTATGAAGAAAACATACTTACACTCAGGACTCCGGAGGACGATATGCTCTATTATTTTTTTATGGAAAATACCCCGATATTAGAAGGGTATTCCACGGAAAGTGCCCATGAGGCAAAAGGAGGTTCCACGATTGCTGTGGGCGATAAAGTTGAGATCAGTTACCGGGGGACACTTGATGATGAAGAACATCCAACTCAAGCTGTGAAAATTGTAATAATCACAGGTGAATAATTTTGCAAAATTATTGTGTATTCACGGTTAAATCCAAAAGAAGCTGCAAAAAAACAGCGCCAATGCACAGGAG
>CAJTEM010000060.1 GCA_910575255.1 Lachnospiraceae bacterium
AGCCGGGGCTTCTTACTCAGGTACCGTCATCTTCTTCCCTGCTGATAGAGCTTTACATACCGAAATACTTCTTCACTCACGCGGCGTTGCTGCATCAGGGTTCCCCCCATTGTGCAATATTCCCCACTGCTGCCTCCCGTAGGAGTTTGGGCCGTGTCTCAGTCCCAATGTGGCCGGTCACCCTCTCAGGTCGGCTACTGATCGTCGCCTTGGTGGGCCGTTACCCCGCCAACCAGCTAATCAGACGCGGGTCCATCTCATACCACCGGAGTTTTTCACACCGGAACATGTGTCCCTGTGCGCTTATGCGGTATTAGCAGTCATTTCTAACTGTTATCCCCCTGTATGAGGCAGGTTACCCACGCGTTACTCACCCGTCCGCCACTCAGTCAATCCAGATTCCATCCGAAAACTTCCTCCTGATCGCTTCGTTCGACTTGCATGTGTTAAGCACGCCGCCAGCGTTCATCCTGAGCCAGGATCAAACTCTCAACTTATAAGTTTGCTTCCCGGTCAATCTTAACTCTCTGGCTAATCTTTAACCGTTCTACTGTTGTTTGGTTCGTTTTTGTTCTGAATTTTCTCAAATCCAAAGCGTCTGAACCGACGCTTCTTTTCTTAGAATTTTCAGGGTTTTCAACACTGTTCAATCTTTCATTTTCAAGGTCCATCTCGTTGTCGGCTTCCTCAGCAGCAACTCGTTTATCTTACCATACTCTGCGAAGTTTGTCAACAACTTTTTTCATTTTTTTATTTTTTCTTTCAAGCTTCTGAACTTGAAGAGAAAAAAGAATCATTTGGAATAAAGAGCGGAGAAAGAGGGATTTGAACCCTCGCGCCGGTTGCCCGACCTACACCCTTAGCAGGGGCGCCTCTTCGGCCTCTTGAGTATTTCTCCGAATAACTTATTCCATATGACTGCGTTTCTGACAATCTTGTTCCGAAACGCATAGATGATTATAATTGAAAAGCAACAGCTTGTCAAGCCATATTTTTCATTATTTTTTTATTTTTTCCTGGCTACCAAATATAGTTATATAGTCCTTTTTTTTCCTATATGTAGGACAACAAGCAACAGAGTATTCATTGTACTTTCAGAAAAAATGCTTCTGATGGCATTATTCTCTGCGATATTCCCAAACAGCAGTCTCATAGAGATTATTCCCTTCAGAATCAATCACAACCACTACCGGAAAATCCTTTACCTCCAATTTTCGGATTGCTTCCGTTCCCAAATCCTCATAGGCGATTACCTCGGAAGATATAACTCTTTTAGAAAGTAACGCACCTGCACCTCCGACAGCAGCAAAATAGACAGATCTGTTGCGGATAATACCGTCGATTACCTCCTTGCTTCTTTTCCCTTTACCGATCATGGCTCCCATTCCCAGATCCAGAAGCTGTGGCGTGTATTTATCCATCCGGCTGGCTGTAGTGGGACCGGCCGATCCAATCGTCCGTCCTTCTCTTGCCGGCGAGGGTCCCATATAGTAAATAATATTAGAACAAATATCAAAAGGCAGGGATTCCCCTTTATTTATTGCTTCCTGCATCCTTTTATGGGCCGCATCCCTTGCCGTATAAATAATTCCACTTATCAAAACATAATCACCGGCTTTTAACAAGGCTGCTTCTTCTTTAATAATCGGTGCTTTTATACTTTTATTCATAAGTAATCTCCTTTACAGGATACGACAGACATGTCGATTCACATGACAGCAGATGTTTACTGCAACTGGAAGTCCGGCAATATGAGTCGGATAGGTTTCTATATTAACAGCGAGTGCTGTGACAGTACCTCCTAATCCACCGGGACCGATCCCAAGCCCGTTTATCTTATCCAGTAATTCTTTTTCCAATTCTCTTACATAAAGTATTGGAGACTCCTCCTGAAGATTCCTGGTCAGGGCATGCTTTGCCATAAGGGCACACTTCTCAAAGGTGCCGCCAATCCCGACTCCTATTACCATCGGAGGACAGGCATTCGGACCCGCATCCTTTACTGCCGTAAGTACTGCATTTTTTACACCGTCTATTCCATCTGCAGGTTTCAGCATAAAAACACGGCTCATATTTTCACTGCCAAATCCCTTGGGAGCTACCATGATCTCGATCTGATCTCCCGGAACAATATCATAGTGAATCACAGCTGGAGTATTATCCCGGGTATTTTCTCTTTCAATCGGATCCCTGACAACAGATTTGCGCAGATATCCATTCACATAGCCTTCACGAACTCCCTGATTAACAGCATCTGTCAGGGAACCTCCTTCTATGAATACCTCCTGTCCTATCTTCAGGAAAACAACCGCCATTCCGGTATCCTGACAAATCGGAATCATATCTTCCCCTGCAATGACAAGATTCTCATCCAATTGTTCCAGAATCTGCTTACCTAAGGGGGAACGTTCCTTTTTTATGGAGTCCTCAAATACCTTTTTCATATCCGGAGACAAAAAATGATTCGCTTCTATACACATATCACGGATCTGTCTGGTAATTTCCGATACTGAAATTGATCTCAAACCAATACCTCCTGTCAATTCTTCTCAATATCCTCTTCTTCTGTTTCCTCTGATTTTTCTTCTGCATCTTCCAGATTAAGCTCTTCAATTCCGTCTCCCTCAGATTTTTTACCATCATCTCTCACCTTGGCAATGCTGGCTACCTGAACGTCAGAATCCTGATCAATATTCATCAGCTTGACTCCGGAGGTATTCCTTCCTATAACGGAAATATCATCCACGGAAATACGGATCACCACACCTTCTGTAGTAATAATCATGATATCATGATCATCATGGACCAGTTTTGCTCCCACAATATCTCCGGTTTTTTCTGTGATCTTATAGCAGAGTACTCCTTTACCACCCCGGTTCTGACAGGTAAATTCCTCAATTGGAGTTCGTTTCCCCATGCCATTTGCAGAAACAATCAGCATACATTCTCCCTGTGTATGCATCTGCATTGCCACTACCTGATCGCCGTCATTAAGCTTCATACCTATCACACCGATCGATACCCTTCCGGTGATCCGTACATCAGTCTCATGGAAACGAATACATTGACCGTTTTTCGTCACCAGGAAAATATCCTTTTCATTATTGGTAGCCTTTACCTCTATTAACTCATCATTATCCCGCAGCACGATAGCCTGCAGACCATTTTTCCGAACATTCTCGTATTCACGGATCGGAGTCTTCTTCACCATACCATTTCTGGTGGCCATGAACAAAAATTCTGCATCATCATATTTCTTAACCGGAATAATTGCAGTGATCTTCTCGTCCGGCTGGAGCTGGATCAGATTGATGATCGCAGTTCCCCGTGCCGTACGGCTTCCCTCAGGGATCGCATAAGCTTTCAGACGATAAGCTCTGCCCTTATTCGTAAAGAACATAATATAATTGTGATTATGAGTCAAAATCAGCTCTTCGATATAATCCTCATCAATAATCTGCATTCCCTTGATTCCCTTGCCGCCGCGATTCTGATTCTTGAAGTTATCCACGCTCATACGTTTGATATACCCAAGCTTTGTCATTGCTACAATCGTTCTTTCATTCGGGATCAGATCTTCCATAGACATATCGTATTCATCAAATCCGATTGAAGTCTTTCTGTCATCTCCGTATTTGCCGGATATCACCAGAATCTCTTCCCGGATTACGCCCAGAAGCTTCTTTTCATCAGCAAGAATTGACTTTAATTCTTCAATTTTGATCATCAGTTCCTGATATTCTTTTTCCAACCTCCCTCTTTCCAGACCAGTCAAAGCACGCAGACGCATATCCACGATAGCCTGCGCCTGTGCATCACTCAGCCCGAAACGTTCCATCAATTGAGTCTTGGCAATCTGTACGGTATCCGATCCGCGAATAATTCGAATAACCTCATCAATATGATCCAGAGCAATTAATAAGCCCTGTAAAATATGCGCACGTTCTTCCGCTTTATTCAAATCATATCTGGTCCTGCGGGTTACCACATCCTCCTGATGCTTCAAATAATAACTAAGCATTTCCAGAATATTCAGCACTTTTGGTTCATTATTGACCAGAGCCAGCATATTCACCCCAAAGGTATCCTGAAGCTGCGTATGCTTATAAAGCTGATTTAAGATTACATTGGCATTCACATCCCTGCGTAGTTCAATAACTACTCGCATACCCTGACGATCCGATTCATCCCGCAAATCCGTGATACCGTCAATCCTTTTATCCTTTACCAGTTCTGCTATTTTCTCTATCAGCCTGGCTTTATTAACCAAATAAGGAAGTTCGGTAACTACAATACGGCTTTTTCCATTTGCCATAGTCTCAATATCGGAAACCGCACGTACTCTCAGCTTACCGCGGCCGGTGCGATATGCCTCCTCGATCCCGGCTTTCCCTAATATATTTGCCCCTGTGGGAAAATCTGGTCCCTTTACAATATCCAGGATTTCCTCTATGGAAGTCTCCCGATCCTCTAAAACCCGATTATCAATGATCTTTACCACCGCAGAAATCACTTCTCGCAGATTATGCGGAGGAATATTGGTTGCCATTCCCACTGCAATACCCGTGGTACCATTAACCAAAAGATTCGGGTAACGTGAAGGAAGTACGGTTGGCTCCTTCTCGGTTTCATCAAAGTTCGGTACAAAATCCACCGTATCCTTATTGATATCCGCCAGCATTTCCATGGAAATCTTACTTAAACGTGCTTCCGTATAACGCATGGCAGCCGCCCCGTCACCATCTACAGAGCCAAAATTTCCGTGACCATCGACTAAAGGATAACGGGTAGACCATTCCTGTGCCATATTCACCAAAGCACCATAAATAGAGCTATCGCCATGAGGATGATATTTACCCATGGTATCTCCAACGATACGGGCACATTTGCGGTGAGGCTTATCCGGACCATTATTCAGCTCTATCATGGAGAAAAGCACTCTTCGTTGAACAGGCTTTAATCCATCCCTTACATCAGGAAGAGCGCGGGCTGCGATTACACTCATCGCATAATCGATGTAGGATTTTTCCATGGTGGATTTCAGGTCAATATCATGCACTTTATCAAAAATGTTCGGTTCCATATTATCCTCCTTATCTCCGCGTTAGATATCCAGATTCTGTACGAATTTTGCGTTCGCTTCGATAAATTCGCGTCTCGGCTCTACCTGATCTCCCATCAAAGTGGTAAAAGTCAGATCCAATTCTGAAATCACATCGTCATCCATATTCACACGCAGAAGAATTCTCCTTTCCGGATCCATGGTGGTTTCCCAAAGCTGTTCGGCATCCATCTCACCCAGTCCTTTATACCGCTGGATCTTATTATTGTTATCACGTCCGACTTCCTTGAGGATCTGGCTTAGTTCCTCATCACTATAGGCATACCAGATTTTCTGATTCTTCTCCAGCTTATAGAGTGGCGGCTGTGCCAGATATACATGTCCCTGACGAATCAGCTCTGGCATAAAACGATACAAAAAGGTTAGCATTAATGTGCTGATATGAGCGCCGTCCACATCAGCATCTGTCATAATAATAATCTTATTATAGCGTAACTTGCTAATATCAAAATCTTCATGTATCCCCGTACCAAAGGCAGTAATCATGGCCTTAATCTCTGCATTGGCATAAATCTTATCCAGCCTGGCCTTTTCCACATTCAGAATCTTACCTCTGAGCGGAAGGATTGCCTGGGTATCCCGTGAACGTGCGGTCTTTGCAGAACCTCCTGCAGAATCTCCCTCAACAATAAAAATCTCACATTTTTCCGGATCCTTATTCGAGCAGTCCGCCAGCTTTCCCGGCAATGTCATCTGCTCCAGAGCTGTCTTTCTTCTGGTTAGATCTCTGGCCTTGCGGGCAGCGGCACGAGCCCTCTGAGCCAGAACGGATTTCTCACAGATCGTCTTGGCTGCATTAGGATTCTGCTCCAGAAAATAAGTAAGCTGTTCACTGACAATACTGTCTACCGCTCCGCGGGCCTCACTGTTGCCAAGTTTCTGCTTTGTCTGGCCTTCAAACTGAGGTTCCTCAATCTTTACACTGATAATCGCCGTCAATCCTTCGCGGATATCCTCACCACTCAGATTATCCTCACTTTCCTTTAACAGCTTATTTTTCCGTGCATATTCATTGATTGTCTTAGTCAGGGCATTCTTAAAACCAGCCAGATGCGTACCACCCTCCGGAGTATTGACATTATTGACAAAGCTGTAAATATTTTCCGTATAGGAATCATTATGCTGCATTGCAACCTCTACATAGATGTTATCCTTGCTTCCTTCGCAATAGACAACCTTATCATAAATCGCTGCCTTGCTTCTGTTCAGATAGGTAACAAATTCCTGGATTCCTCCCTCATAATGGAAAGTCTTTTCTTTCTTATCCCCACGCGCATCTCGCAAAATAATCTTAAGCGCTTTTGTCAGAAATGCTGTTTCCTGTAAACGGATCCGCAGAGTATCAAAATCATAAACGGTTTCTTCAAAAATCTCCGGATCGGGAAGAAATCTGACCTCTGTACCATGCCTGTCAGCCTCACATTCTCCAATAACCTTTAAGGGATACATGACCTTTCCCCGTTCATAACGCTGCTGATAAATATTTCCTTCCTGATAAATCCTTACCTCCAGCCAGACAGAAAGAGCATTTACAACCGAAGCGCCTACCCCATGAAGACCGCCGGATACCTTATATCCGCCGCCGCCAAACTTTCCGCCGGCATGAAGAATAGTGAATACAACTTCTACTGCCGGGATTCCTGCTTTTTTCTGAATCCCTACCGGAATACCACGGCCGTCATCTATGACAGTGATAGAATTATCTTCATTAATCGTTACTTCTATCTGATCACAAAATCCTGCCAGAGCTTCGTCAACTGAATTGTCTACAATCTCATATACCAGATGATGCAATCCTCTTGATGAAGTACTTCCAATATACATGCCAGGACGTTTACGGACCGCTTCCAACCCCTCCAGAATCTGTATCTGATCCGCTCCGTATTCTGCACTCATTCTATTTCCTCCTTGTATAATAATGTAGTGCCTCCTCACGTTTGTTCGGCGGCATGTCGTCGGAAGGCATCTTAAAAATACTTTGCCTTCCTCCTCGTATTATATGGTAACGGCATACGCCGCTTCGTATCACATATCAGTTGAAGAGTCTGTTCCTGAAATAGTCCCTGTTTCATTCTCCTGTATTACAGTACCATCCTCTACCTTAAAAATCCGATCAAGCGGAAAACGATTATTAACAAAATCTTCCAGGCCGGTACAGGTTATCATGGTCTGAATCTGATCAATAGCAGAAAGAAGATGATTTTGCCGTTCTCCGTCCAACTCTGATAATACATCATCCAGCAATAAAATAGGATAATCCTTTACCAATCTTTTCACCAGTTCGATCTCCGCCAGTTTTAAGGACAATGCAGCCGTACGTTGCTGCCCCTGAGATCCAAATCTGCGGATATCGATATCATCCATGTAAAAACCGATATCATCACGATGGGGACCTACCAAAGTTGTCTTTTGTTTCATATCCGAAATCCTGCTTCTTTTGATCTCTTCCTCCAGATCTTCGTACGAAGCACAGGGATCGTAAACAATTATCAGATTTTCTTTATCTCCGGATAGTTTTCGATGAATCCTGCCAATGATATCATTCAGCTGGGTAATAAAATTCTCCCGGCAACGGATAATCTCTCTCCCGTATTGCATCAGTTGAATATCCCATACATCCAGGGTTTCCTCATATTCCGGCTTAAAAACCAGATCTTTCAGTAATCGGTTACGCTGCATAAGAATCCGATTATAGGAAATCAGAGAATGTACATAATATCTATCCAGTTGACATAATTCCAAATCAATAAATTTTCGCCGTTCTGAAGGACCGTTTTTGATTAAATTCAGATCCTCAGGTGAAAAAAATACCACATTTACAATACCAAACAATTCACTGGCCTTTTTGATCGGAATTCCGTTGATAGCAATTCCCTTGGCTTTATTTTTTTTCAGGTGCATGTCAATCCGGTAGGGGACCTGATCCTTTCTGAGGTTCAGCTTGATGTGAGACTCATCCTCATGAAAATGAATCATCTCCCTGTCTTTGCTTCCCCGATGCGACTTAGTAGTGCAACATACATAGACAGCTTCAAGTACATTCGTCTTTCCTTGAGCATTATTTCCGTAGAGAATATTCGTTCCCGGACTGAACTGCATATGTAGGGTATCATAATTGCGGTAATTCTTTAATTCAATGGATTCAATAATCATAGCACGCCTGTCATAAGGATGAGCCTCGGCTCATCCTTCAATCTGAATGGATTTCCCATGGTAAGTGACTACATCCTTATCGCGAATCTTTTTCCCACGCTGCAGCTCGGTTTCTCCATTGACCTTTACAAGGCCTTGTGCAATGGCATGCTTGGCATCCACTCCGGAATCACACATCCCTGCCAGCTTAAGTAACTGACCAAGCTTAATAAAATCATCTTTTATTTTTATTATTTCCATATTTTTCCTCTTTAATCCTCTGCAATGAAATTCACTGGTAAAATCAGATAGATATAGTTGCCCCCGTCATCCTTAATAAAACACGGAGATTTGGGATTCATCATATAGATATCTACATCCTCATCATCAATTACCCGCAAAGCATCCAACAGAAATTTTGGATTAAAAGCAATCATGATATCCTCACCCGTCTTTTGTGCCATGACATCAGCATCCATGGAACCAAAAGAGGAGCGGATTCTCATATTGACATTATTATCTTCTATCTTTAAAATAATCGGTTTGCGGTCATTATCCCGAATCATAATCATTGCTCGGTCTATATTGTCCATGAAGCTTCTCTTGTTAATCTTAATATGCGTTTTATAATCATTAGAGAGCATATGATCAATCTTAAAATATTCTCCCTCAATCAGACGGGAAACGACCGTAGTATTATCAAATTCAAACAGAACATGATTTTTACTAAAATAAATCAGAATTTCTTTTTCATTATCACCGGTAAGAATCTTACTGATCTCTGAGAGCGTCTTTCCAGGAATAATTACTTTTCTGTTTTCATAATTATATTTGAGCAAAATATTGCGGATAGAGATCCGGTGGCCGTCCAGAGAAACAATCTTTAAAACGTTATCCTTAATCTCTATCAATTCTCCGCCCATCATCTTGTTACTGTCATTGGGTGCGATTGAGAAGATAGTCTGACGAATCGCCTCCTTCAGGGAAAACTGAGAAAGACAGATATACTGATCCTTCTCAATAAAAGGAAGATAACTGAATTCCTGAGGATCCCGTCCCTGAATCTTGAAAAGTGCGCTGTCACATTGAATCGTGGTATTCAGACGCTCGTCGCTTGTGATGGTTACCTCTGCGTCGCTGTCCGGTAATTTACGGATAATATCAGAGAATATCTTTGCTTCCAGAGCAATACTGCCGCGTTCTGCAATCGAACCTTCTATTTTTGTCTCGATCCCCAGTTCCATATCATTGCCGGTCAGCTTTATTTCACTGGCAGAGGCATCGATTAAGATACATTCGAGGATATTCATGGTTGTTTTGGAGGGAATCGCTTTTGATACAATGTTAATACCACTCATTAATACATCTTTCTGAAATACTAGCTTCATGTTGATAAGTTCCTTTCCGTTTGTGAGGCAATTTGCTGAGATAAATATTAAATTAAATTTCGTCGTAATCGTAGTAGGGGATGTGAATTTGTGTAAAAACATCTTTTTCCCTGAAAATATACGAAAACGGACTGTTAAAAAGCATGTTGAAAACTATTCTTAAGTTCAGATGAATTCAGGTTGTTTTCCACAAATTGATGAAAAATAAATATTAACCCGAAATAAAAAAACGGTTATCCACAAAAAACACCTTCTTATCCACAAAAAAATGTGTATAACTGTTTAATATGAAAAAATGGCGTATTTTCAGCTATTTTTCAGTGTAAAACCTTAGTTTGGACTTAATTTTTTCTTTAAGATATCCACAGTGTTCTGCAGGGTAGGCGTATTCTCCATATCCTTGGCGATTTTTTCAATTCCGTGGATAATTGTGGTGTGATCCCGTCCTCCCATGGCTTTTCCGATCTCCTGTAAAGGGGCTTCCGTCATATTGCGGCACAAATACATGGCGATCTGGCGGGGATATACGATCTCTTTGCTCCGTCTCTGGGATAAAAGATCCAGAGGAGTGAGATTATAATGCTCAGCTACTACCTGAATGATTAAATCAGGAGTGATTTTTTTCGTCCCTCCGGGTGAGATGATATCCTTGAGAGCCTCCTCAGCCATGGCAATGCTGATTTCCTTGCTGCGGTCGAGCTTGGAGAAGGCGACGATCTTGGTCAGGGCTCCTTCCAGTTCCCGGATATTGGATTTGATGTTGGTGGCAATGTATTTGATTACTTCATTATCAATATTGTAACCTTCCAGTTCCTCTTTTTTGCGCAGGATTGCCATACGGGTCTCATAGTCAGGAGATTGGATATCAACGGTAAGACCCCATTCAAAACGGGAACGGAGACGCTCTTCTAAGGTTTCAATATCCTTAGGAGGCTTATCCGAGGAGATGATGATCTGCTTTTTTGATTCATAGAGAGCATTAAAGGTATGGAAAAATTCTTCCTGCGTGCTTTCTTTTCCGATGATGAATTGAATATCATCGATGAGAAGAACATCGTTATTACGGTATTTTTCCCGAAATTCAGTGGTAGAAATGTTGTTCTTATTACGGATAGCGTCGATCAGCTCATTTGTGAATTTCTCGGAGGTCACATAGAGAATCTTTGCTTTATGGTTATTCTTCAGAATGAAGTTGGCTATGGAATGCATCAGGTGAGTCTTTCCCAGTCCCACACCGCCGTAGATAAACAGCGGGTTATAAATCTCACCCGGAGATTCCGCAACAGCAAGAGAAGCAGCGTGTGCCAGATTGTTGTTGGCTCCTACCACAAAGGTATCAAAGGTATATTTGGGATTTAAATTGGCATTCTGAAGCGCTTCCTGAGTAATCTTGGCTGAGCCTGGACGGATCAGCTGGTTATTCTTGGATTTTTCTTCTTTGATCTGATCTTCGACAATAAAATCAATCTCACATTTCAAACCAGTGATCTCTTCTACAGCAACCTTCAGGAGAAAGCTGTATTTTTTCTTGATGTAACCAAGAAAATTGGCATCCGGAACAATGATCCGGATGATATTGCCAGGTTCCACAGAGTAAAGATGCAGGGGAACCAGCCATGTAGCGAATGAAACATCCGATATCTCATGTTCTTCTTTTATATAGTGTAAGATATCATCCCATTTAGCCTGTAGTGTCTCTAACATATCTCGTTCTCCTAAATTATTATCGTGAAAATACGATTCGGAATTCTTTTGTGGATATTCTGCTTTCCTGTGTGGATATGCAAACTCACCCAATCTACATGTATTGTATACCAAAACGACCGGTTTTTCAACGAAAATAGTGAAAAGAATGGAAAAAACAGAAATTTATCAACATAGTTATCCACATATTGTGGATAACTTATTCACATTGTAAACATGTACTTTCAGAAATGCTTGACAGAAAAAACAGGAATCGTTATGATAAATGAGGAAAGTTTATCTTAAGCACCTTGGCGCAAAGGAAGTGCCGTCAATTTCATGCATTGTATCTTAAAATTAAGAACAGTAGCAGGAGGAAAGAGATGAATAACGAAAAAAAGGATACCCGTTGGCTTACCAGTGTTGCACTTATGGCAGCTATTGTAATTCTTTTGGCAAATACGCCATTAGGTATGATTCAGCTTCCTATTATTAAGGCAACAACTGTACACATTCCTGTTATTATCGGGGCAATTCTGTTAGGACCCGCCGCAGGAGCAATATTAGGCTGTGTGTTTGGCGTGTGTTCCATGATCAGCAATACGATGGCGCCCACACTTTTATCGTTTGCCTTTTCTCCGTTCATGAGTATGAGCGGGATTGTGGGAGCTTTGAAGGCTCTGTGGATTTCCGTGGGATGCCGGATGATGATCGGTGTGGTAGCCGGATGGCTTTGGATTTTTCTTAAAAAGATGAATGTGAATCAGTTTTTGGCGCTTCCGATTGTAGGGTTTATCGGATCCATGACGAACACAGTGTTTGTTATGGGCAGTATCTATGTTTTGCTTGCAGGAGAGTATGCTGCAGCAAGGACAGTGGCGGTTGATGCTGTGTGGGGACTCATTATGGGAACCGTGCTGGCTTCCGGAATTCCGGAAGCGATTGCAGCGGCAGTGCTGGTGGTGGTGATCGGAAGGGTGATGCTTTCTGTTTTCCGCGGAACTATCCGGGCAGTAGTGTAGATAGATTAAGGGTTTTTCTGTAAAAATGCTTGACGAAGCAGATTGTTTTCTATATAATTGAGAAGATGTTAAATCAGAATCGTCAGAACTATGTTATTATACGGGTGTGCAGATCACGGAGTGATGTATATCTGAATCATAACGAAAAAGAAAAAGATAATGGATTGACAAGAGGAGGTGCTATAATATGAAGATGACTTTCCAGCCGAAAAAAAGACAGAGATCGAAGGTTCATGGCTTTCGTGCAAGAATGAGTACTCCGGGCGGAAGAAAGGTATTAGCTTCCAGAAGAGCAAAAGGCAGAGCAAGATTGTCTGCCTGATGAAGAAGGTCACAAGTAATTGTGACCTTTTTTTCTCTGTAATATTAGAGCGTGTTTGAAAAATTGTGACGTGCATCTGACGGAAAGCAATTTTCAAACACGCTCTAGTATAACCCGTTTTAAATAACCTTCCGTTTCGCCAGTCTGCTTTCCCGATAGCACAGAGGGAAAATGCTCAACGTAGCCCCACTACGCCTCCGCTTTTCCCTCTGCACTCTCGGAAAAGTATCCTTGCCGAAACAGAAAGGTATTTAAAACGGGTTATACTAG
>CAJTEM010000061.1 GCA_910575255.1 Lachnospiraceae bacterium
CCCAATGGGAACCCATGGCTTAAATTTACGCCAGTACAATCCGGACATTATAATATAAACATGAAGGGCCAGGCAGAACCATACTCGATTTCTGTGTATGAAGCTGGATGGTTCAATAAAATGTCACTGGTATGTGATGTGGAATTCTATGATTACCGTCCCAGCCAGAGACAGGATTGCCTGGGGCGTATTGAACTCTGGATGGATAAGGGAAAGACATATTATGTAACAATACCTGGTATGCTGGATGAGATTGCGTATACTATTGTAATAGAGGGGAATGTTGATCAAGAGGAATGTGACTCGTCGGTTCTTGGAGGTAAATGGTACCGGCCGGCTGGGGTAAGACAGCCAGACCCCATTGGCTATACCATCATGCAGAAAACGTTTCTTTCAGCAGAGGCAACCACTTATTTGTATGCGTCGCTGTATGATCCGAATCTTCCGAAAGGAATATATAATAATAACAGAGATAGGATTGTTGGTTGGGGACGAGATGCATTTGTTGCTTATTTGGTATATAAATTTAGCGGTATATTTATGTCAGCGAAAGAAGCCGGAAAAGTCGCAATCGTAGGTTTTTTTCTTACATGCTCTGCAAATGAGCTTACATCTTCAACCTTGACAGACTTGGAAGGTGATAATATATATGAGAAGGGGAATTTCATAACAATGAAAAACTCACATAATCAAGATGTCTCCGTGGCCCAGAATGGAATTATCCTTACTTCTCAAATAACTGCTGGAATGAATTTATCTGGCGGCGTTATATCACAAACAATAAATACTACTTTAGAAGCATGGGTCAGTAATCTGATAGAAGGTCCAAAATACTTTAGAGGATTAATAACAAATGATGAGAGTATTCTTTTTATGAATATATTCTAAATGAGTTAGAAAACGGAGTGGATAAACGATGAAGAAATTATTTGATAATGATAATTGGCCTGGTGTTTTTCTTGCATTATATTTTGTTTTTAGGTTAATAAGCGAGTTATTGGATCATTCTAGTATAATAGGTACTTTATGCTTCCTAATTGGTCGTCTGCTAATAATTATAATAGCAGTTTCATGTATCAAACAAAAACACGAAAATATTATAGACTTAATTGTATTTACAAGTCTGCCTATCCTGACGATAATTTACTTACTATGGTCAATCCTGGCCCGTTTTTGTGGTTGGGACTATTCGATGTAAATACAAAGATAATCGTTCATATCAAACTATAGGAGGATATGATTTGATTCGGCCATTAGTAAACAATATCAAAGAAGGAAAAAGTCATGCTGAGCTTTTAGTGCCAGATGATCAGTTGGGATTGTCGGGTAACGAATATTATGATTTACATTGCAGATTGAATAAAGAGAGACGGTATAATTCATACCAGACTTATATTTATACAGATTCTGACGGGAAGATCTGTCAAAAGCCAATAATATATTCTGGCGATCAATTTAGAATTGTGAAAAGAGATCCCGGCTTTCTCTATTATTTAGGTGAAACTATAGATCTGATTGAATTGATCCCTGATATGGTGATTAAAGATATAGATAAAGATAATAGTAATCTATTTTGGAAATTATTTGAAAAGGTTTTGATAAAATATAATAACGAAAAAGAGCCAACGTCTATGAAAGAACTGAGCTTAAAAATTCCGGGGATTCCTAAAGCATCCCCAGCTAATGCAGAGAATTAGTTAGGTAATTGTTAAATGATTTTTCCTTTTGATGTGGATAACTTTCTACTATATAAGGAGAGAAAAAGCGGTCATTATTCAGAATTGTTTCTGAATTGGCATAGAACATCAGATTTTGGGCGTACTTTTATAAGCCCACAAAAGAACTATGACAATTGTATATTTTTTCAGGCAATTAAAGGCTTCAGGCTCCGGATGTACTGGTGACAGTTCATCCGGTACGCAACAATGACTGTCAGCTGGCAGGCAATCCCGGCAAGAAAAACATCCGCTTTGGTCGTTGTGTGGTTTCGGGACTTCCTCCCGGCAGCACACATATTGATCTTGAGATGGTCGATGGTGCGTTCCACAATGGTTCTTATTTTATAGAGGGAATCCCATTCGTCACAATCCCGCTGGATGCCCGGGAACATGCGGAAGTCCATATTTTCGTAAGTGTAAGTGGTGCGTCCTCTTTTGGCTGTGCTGCAGGGTTCCTTACAATCGCAGACCCACTGCCCCTTTACCATATGTACTTTGGGGCAGACCCATTTGTCGCGGTCTGAGCGTCCTTTTTCATGGCAGTGTCCGGAGTATTTCATGTCCAGGGAGCTGTTTTTGGGGCAGGTAGGGTAGCCGTAGGCGTTATAGCCGACTTTCTCAAGGGTGCTTTCATTCCTTGGGTTATAAGGGATCAGGGCTTTGGAGAAATGGAATTCATCCTTAAGGAAGCCGTAAATGTCAATAGAATCAAAAGCGGAATCGCCCAGGAAGGTGTCAGGGTGGAAATCCGGGTGAAGGGAAAAGAAATCGGAGAGGACGGGCTTTAAGGAAGAGGAATCGCCAATGGACTTGTCCTCGTCCGGGGAATCGGATTTCTTTTCCACAGGCATTTCGGGATGGGCGGCCTTAAAGGCATCATCGAGGAAGGAAATATGGCGGACAATCCCGAGGCCGTTGGTGAGGATGGCGAATTTATCGGCGTAGCAGAAATGGCCGTTGATATACTGCTGTTTGGCGTCAGGGCAGGAGGCGGCCTGTGAGGGCATGAGGGAGTAAGCCATCTTATAAGGGTCAACGTCAGGGTTATCTTTATAGTAGGCCTTAAGCCTGCGGATCAGGGAATTTAGAGTTTTAGGGTTGTTTTCGGTAACGTAAAGCTCAATACCGGAGGTATCGAAGGTAAGCATGGAGGCAAGGGAGGAGTCGATGGCGTGGCAGATGGGCTCGGTGAAATCCGCCATATGTTGGAACATGAGTTCAATGTGGTCGGCAAAACCGAGTTTGAAGCGAGTAAAAAGCGGAGCGTCAGGGACCTTATGAAAGCCGCAGAAGTCCCGGAGTTCCCTACAGAGGTTTAAAAACAGAATGAGAAGGGAATCCGTAGGAATGGAAAAGACCTTCTGAAGGATGAGGGCGGAAAGGAAGGCGGTAAGTGGGTAATCTCTTTTTCTGCCAAGACGCTGGTAAAAGGCGTTATAGAAAACAGAGGGAATAAACTCAGAGATATCGAAATGTTCTTCAAGGAGTTGGAAAAAGGAAGGGGTATCGTCCATGAACAAATCCTGGCAGTCTGAAAAGATATCTTTTAAAGCAATCTGATGGTATTTACCAGTCATAAATTTTCTCCTCCGTTTATGAAAAGATGGTTGCCTGATAACTCTATTTTAACATAAGCGGAGAGAAAATTTATATAGAAACAACAAGAAAACCCAATGAAATCAATGGGTTTGGCAATTTAACAATTGCCTACAATAACTATAATAGGGAGAAAACATATAATGAAGCAATTAACTCTTTTCCATAAAGTAATAATAATGTTTATGCTTTTACTTTTGCTTACGGGATGTTGCGCTACCCCAGATACAGAGCAAATGAATGATAGTCAACCAGTTATGGAAGCTGTTAATATAGATGAAGAAAACGGCGTGGGGACGGGGGATTTGTTGCAAATTAACAAGGAAGCCGTTAACATAGATAAAGGAAACGCGGATACAGAATATTCTTACAGCATATCTTTAGTTGATACATCAGAATTCAGGGATTTGCCATGGCGTGATGAGTTTTCATTTCAGGTTGTTCAAGTCAGGGATATGCAAGAAGATAAATTGCCCCTTGAAAATATAATTAATCAGAACATTAAAGAAGCGATGACTTCCTGGATTAGAGGAAAGGTTCTAACACCAAACACGGTTAATTTGAAAATTACCTGTCATGTGGGTAAATATCTTTCGTTCAGGAACTCATTTATATATCAGAGCGTTCGTGAGGATTTTATCAATGATTATGTTACAATAGACATGATGACCGGTCAGCGTGTTCAGCTTGATGATTTACTGGAAGTCAATGAAGATTTTGTGGAATTTCTTCAGGAGAATCCTGATATTATAAAGACGCTGGATGATCTGGAACCATGGAGATGGGTGGCAGATTTAAGTGAATATTCATCATCTGAACTATTAGAAGAACTTAATAAATGTTCCTATACACAAGAGGAATTGATTCAAAATGGCTACGCTCCAATTGAAGAGTCACTTGGTCCACTCCTTTTTAGAAATTCATTCTTTCTACAAGATGGAATGCTTGTGATTTCCTTATGGAGAGGAGGAGAAGGATTGATTCCTTTGGATGTTGATGACATAAAAGATTATTTAAAAGTAGAAGGATGGTAAAATATTACGAAAACGGCATATAAGGAAAAATGCTTAAAAATTAAAGGCGGAGGGAAAGATGGCTAAAAATCGAAGTACACTACATCTTAATGGTGAGGCGGTTGGAAATGGAGGAATCAGATATGTGAAAGGGAGCCAACCAGGCGAACATAGTCCGGCGTCTCAAGAAAACGTGCATCTAACGCAGAGTTATAAACAGTATATACCTCAGTTACTGGGAAGTGTCGCTGCAATAATTGATCCTAATGCAGACCAGGCATCTGAATACTGGCTATATAATGCAACTCCCCATTATACCCAGGTAAACGTTATAAGAGACGCTGAGGGGAATTTTACGACATATACTGATGTGCAGAAAGCAAATTCAATAAGCAATGGAGTATATTCGGTTATGTCTCAAAACGAAAACAGGCAGATTTTAAATACTATGGGGGTGCCTGCTCAGTGGAAGGAAGAAGGCGATAAATGGAAGTATTGGAATGGCATAGAATTTGCTAAAGCTGCTTGGGTGCTAAGCAAGGGTTACTGGTATTATTTGGGGGAAGATGAGTATATGGTAACCGGCTGGCTGGACTTGGAAGGTAAGAGGTACTACTTAAAAACGAAAGCGGAAGATACAGAGGGTACAGGCCACTATGGATATATGATGTCTCACAGATGGCGGCAGATTGATAATACATGGTACTATTTTCATACAGATGGCTCAATGATGAAGGATGGCTGGAGAATGGATGCGGCACAGAAAGAATGGTACTATTGTGGTTCTAACGGGGAAATGGCTGTTTTACAGGTAATACCCTGGAAAGGAAAGTCATATTACGTTGGTAAAGATGGGGCCATGGTAAAAAATACTAAAATAACTGATCCGAATACCGGTGAAACATATACAGCGGATGGAAATGGAGTGCTCAGCAAGAATAAGGCAGATATGGTTTTAAAGGACAGAACTGGTTGGAATTAGCTGAGGGTAACTTCCCATATATTTATAGTACAAAAGATACATCGCATAGCCCATGGACAAAGAAATTTGATGCGACTGCTGATTTGACTTTTGGGATTGGTCACAGCATAAAGAATGCCTCTGAGTTTCAAACAATAAAAACTTTTATTCAGAATCATACTACGTCAGTTATAGAAGCGGAAGTACAAAGATATTTACAAAGTGATTTAGCTGATTCTGTAACAAAAGTAAATGCTTTTATAAAAGATAATAATGTTAAATTAGAACAGAATCAGTTTGATGCAATTGTAAGTTTGGTATTCAATTATCCGGGCGCCTTATCCAAAACTACTGATCTCGGAAAGGAGTTGATTAATAACGGCAGTAGTGGCAATTTTGATGAAAGTAATATTGTAGACGGTTTTACTTATACCCGTTTTCAAGGAAGCAGGATAGATGGGTTAGTGACAAGAAGAAATAATGAGCTCAATCTGTTTTTTAGTGCAGACTACAATAATTACTATGACACGAAACAAAAAGTAATAAATGCAGGAATTGATAGAATAAAGTATTAGTATCAGATACGTGGTATCCATCTGGAATCATTAGAATTAGAGGACGTTTTTTATGAAAAAGAAATTAGTATTTATGGCCCTAATGTTGGCGCTTTTTATTAGCATACTTGTATTTTCTGGAAAAGCCAGGGCCAGTAACAGTGAGCTTTATGAAAACGATAAGCAAATTATTACTTTGTTAGAAGATTATGAAAAAGAATATAATCATACGTTTAAATTAGCCACAAAAGAAATAGAAAAAAAATTATTTGGAAAATGGAAAGTCGAAGAAACTTTAGGATATAGCTTAAAGTACGATGTTACTGGCGGGGCTCTGGATGATGGAAAATTAGACTTATCAAAAGATACACTTATTATTTATCGTCTTCATTCTGTTTTGGATGAAAAACTATTAACTACAGGTGAATTTGAGTATATTTCCACTACCTACAAAAACCCTGTTTTTGCATACTACCAGGAGACAATGGGGCAAATGAAGCAGGATGATTTTCTAGATAACTATACGGGGATAGATGGTATAAAACCTAATACAGTAGGTACGGTTATCATAGCAATGGGGATACCATCTGATTCTTTAGATAGTTATGAGATTGTTTTGACTAAATTTATAATAATTGAGGATTATGTCATTGCTGTTAATCAGTCCAGTTTTTATGAACTGAACCAGATTTAATGAAATTAATACAAGGATGGGATAAATGTGTATGATTCGATATTAGATAACAGACATATCATAATGCCTGCATACAGAACTAAAAATACACATATAAGTCAGAAAAAATTAGAAAACAACCTGGACAAAAGTACGAAGCGCAAACTTACATATAAGAGCGGAGGGAATGAAGTGGAAAACAGAATAAAAGACCTGGAAAAAGCCATAAAAGAATATAGAATCGATCGTTTAGCCACAATGCGAGGCCATATGGCAGAGTACGTTTCCGCCCTTAACCCCACGTTCTGCAAAGCACTAAACACAGTAATGAAAGAACAATTACAGCGCCAGTCAGAGGAGATAGAGTCGAAAGTAAAATATCTATATCTATGCCGGCTGCACACTAGCGACTACACAGGCAGTTATGGCGCCATAATCGGAATGAGCGGCCCAGGTATGTACTTAGATGAAAAACTCAGCCAGGTTAATTGGTATCCAACCGCCCTCTATACCGCCCTGGATAAGGATATGGAGACGATAACAAAATTACTTCAGCAAACCTTTATACGTCTACAGGAATCAGAACTATTTGCCATGAAACAGAGGTTGTCTGACGATAACTGGATTGTGGCAGAATCCTGTTTCCGTACCCTGGTACAGAACAACTTCAATTTAATTTCGGATTCAAAACTAAGGTTTGAAGGTGAACTCCTTATTCTATGCGGAAACTACATGGATAACTTAAAGATTTTAGATGCAGTGGGAGATGCACCAGGCAAAAAAGAGGCAGAACTATAATTAAGCAAATTTGAAAAGCTGGGAGGAGAGGGAAATAATTCGGCTCTGGGCCTGGCTAAATAGTTTGTGTTCTCGGCAGAAGAAGGATAAGTTGACTGATATAACAAGAGTCTATCAAAAAAAGGCAACCTAACCTGGTTACATTATGGTTATGGTTTAAATGCTGATTATATAAAAAATCCTTGTAAGAGATATTGAATCAGATGTGAACAATTAAGGGGAAATTCACAGTATTGCGCCTAGTCAATTCTTCGTGGGTGTGAAATCAAAGTACTGGGAAACCATTTGACAGTAAGACCCGGCATCATCAAATATGGCGATTTTATCTGCCTGATGGCGGAAGAGGGACAGATCAGCTTCGGACCGGCAGAGCAGACTCAGTACCTGAAGATACTGATTACCATTGACCAGAGACCGCCAGACTATGTTTTATACCAGATGGATATAGTCCTGGACTTAAATGAGCCTAAAGAAGAAAATGAATTTGAACTCTGCCGTTTTAATTTAAGAAAGGGAGCACATCTGAGGGTTTATAAAAACTTTACAGATATGAATACAGAATATGATACGATTAATCTGATTCACTCATCCTGGGGAGGATTAGGCGGTAAGACGCTGGCGCCGGGAATAACCAGGCTGTTTTCAAAAGAAATGCTCGCATCAGGAAACATCCGGCCGGAGGACCGCTCCTTTGCATACCTGTGCTTAAGCCAGCCAGGAGCTGTACCGGCACCTGTATTGAATGATTATATCTATTGCAAAACGCAAGAGGGAGAGATGCTCCCAGAAAAGAATCTGGTACTATATGAAAAGATGTGTGATATCTTAATGGAGGCTGGCCAGGGCAGCAGCGGGCGGGAAAAGAAATCCAAGGAAAGGCGCAGGATACTTGTTGATTGATGAAGGTATGATACCTTTATACAAATATCAATGACTGGAAATAAAAGAGCAGCTGTAACAGTCAAAAGCAGATAGTAAGGAGATAATATTCCGGGAGACCAGCTATGAAAAGTCAAGTATAAATTAGGCGAAAATTCATTTTTCTAATCGATGGTAAAGAAGGGTAACTTTAATAAAGCTCCCTAACGGAAACCGCACGGCTGTCATTGACCCCAACGGGAACCGTACAACCACGGAATATGATGAGCGAAACCGGATCACGAAAACTATGGATCCGGCTGGCGCTTCCACAGAATATGAATATGATATGGAGGGGCACTTAGTCAGTATTACAAATGCAGCGGGGAAGTCCCATACTTATGTATATGATGAAGCAGGCCAGGTCATTGGTGAAACAGATATTTCAGGAAATACCACACAGTATGAATATAATGAGTTAGGGAACCTTGTCTGCAAGACTGACCCACAAAAGCGGAAAACAGTGTATGAATATGCACCTGGAGGCAGCCTTTCCAGAATTACCTATCCCGATGATACCTATGAACGATTCTTTTACGATAAGAACCGCAACTTAATCCGGCGGCAGAATCAGAAAGGAGATTTTCTGGAATTTACTTATGATTGTCTGGACCGGATGACAGCCGTAAAAAGCAGCTTTGGACAAGAAAAGCATTATACATATGATGCAGCCGGGAACGGAACCGAGTATGCTTATGATGCCATGGGAGACCTGATTACCATCTGTCAGCACCAGGGAACGGATATTTGGTTAAAGGAAGATGGGCAGATATTTAAATCAGGTATTCCAGATGGAAACCTGGCTCATATTACTCAATATAAAAGGAACTGGGCTGGGGAGATTGAGACGATTACGGATCCATTGGGATTGCAGGAACAATACGGTTATGACCTGGCAGGCCAAATGGTATCGAAGAAAGATAAAGAAGGCTACATAACATATTATACCTACAATTCTGTGGGGGAGATCGGGAAACAGGACCAGAAAAAGGACAGCTCAGGAGGATATCAGCTACTATTACAATGCAGCAAACCAGCTTATCCGTTCAGAAGGAATTTTCCCCGGGGAAAGTTATCAATATGACCAGAGAGGAAATTTGACGGCAATCCTCAAAGGGCGGAAGATAGTTAACCAGTATATCTATGATGAGACTAATAGGCTGGCAGTTGCGTTAAATGCTCAGGGACAAGTTGCCAGTTACCAGTATAATGGACTTGGAAACCGGGTAGAGATGAGCGAATATACGAGTGACAAAGCAGACCTTGGAAGTACTGGTAAAAGTATTATGAGATGGCCGCTCGGCTAAATCTACAGTACATACTGGGAAGAGAGGCAGGGAGCATGGAGGAGGCCGGTCTTATGATGATACAACCGACTCTATGCTGTATATCCCTACATATGATTTTGAGGATTATAATGGAGAGTACAAGAACTATACAAACTGTTATGCATATGCATTTGGAATGCAAACTAATCCCGTAACCGGAGAAAAATTTCCGAGAGGAGGAAACCAGCCAGGTTTATTGAGTAATGACGAGTATTGTGCGTTCCATATCATAAAGTTAATGGAGGCTTTAGAAATGCAGACTCTTATCCGTAAAAATTTTTCAATTATTTTATTATGCTTAGGCCCATGTGCATGTAGTAGTAATGAAATAAAGGACAACGCACAGATCTTATTTTTTATAACAAGGATAATGCTGGTAACTATAATTCATGGAAATCTCCGGAAGAGCTTTTGCCTGGAGTAATGAGCGTTATCTGAAAGAATTGCCCAAACCGATAACCAGTTATCAATTTAAATACAGATGGGAACTGTCACCAGAAGTAACACAAGATTTTAAAGATGAAGCGGTGAGGCCAGTATTAGAAATAATGGAACAATATAAATAGGAGAAAATATGAGGGAAAAAAACTACGGTGTGTATTGATTATTATTTCAGTAATAATCCTTTTTTTAATGACAGTTATCCCTTTTTTTTGTATTAATAATCAATCTAAATCATGGATAGGCAACTATTCATTTGAGGAATTTGCACCACCTAATATATCTTGGCGTTATTCAATTACTATATATGAAGATAAAGGATTATATGCACGTATAAGATTAGATGGATACCAAATATTGGAACGTTTGACAGCAAAAGTATGGACACATGATGATGAAATCTGGCTTACCTTTTATGAGTATTATCTAGATGAAGACGGAAATACTTCTATACATGGGAGGTATGAAGAGGGAGATACATTGCTGAAAATGAGAATGGAAGGTGATGTACTTATTACAACATGGTATGCAATTGAACCTCTATTAATAAAAAATCGAAAACTGGGACAATACTTTACAAAAGACGAAGAATAATGATCCCAAAATAATGGGGGGTTACATTAAAATTCATATCTGCCAGACTGGAAGTCGTTCTTTTCAAGACGCTGCTAATATCCGTGGGGGAAGGGGCGGGTAATAAGAATTATAATTGTAGGGAATTATTATGATTAATTTTGTTTCATTTAGAATGTTCATCGGAATTCAAGGCAAGTACCGAATGCATGTAAAATGGAGATAGTAATATGAGTGATTATGATGAAAATGCATTGTTGCAGCAGATTATGCAGGAACAGTCCAATAAGGGAACAAGGAGAAGAGAGTATCTGGTTCGGGGAGCGACCGTAGTCTGTGACCAGAGCGTTCCCAGAACATCAAGCAAAATCCGGCTACCAAAAGATCATGGAAAGTTTGTGTTAGGCAGAGCCGTTCTTTCAGCAGAAGACAGGACTTCTAATAATATATATGGTTTTGGAAGGTGCAGCACAGGAGAAATCTGTAACCCGGTCATTGTAAGTCCATGGGCAAATGTAAATGAAAACGAAACGATCTTTGACCAGAATGTTCTAAACGGAGTAGGAGTTCCCCATACGGAATCCTATCTGGTATGTACTAATAAGACAACAGGTAGGATTACAGTACTGGATTCGGGGCAGCCATATCAACAAAGAAGAAGCATTCCCGACAATGTGGAAGAGGTCAAAGAGGATCAGTACAAACAGATGCCCAATGGGAACCCATGGCTTAAATTTACGCCAGTACAATCCGGACATTATAATATAAACATGAAGGGCCAGGCAGAACCATACTCGATTTCTGTGTATGAA
>CAJTEM010000062.1 GCA_910575255.1 Lachnospiraceae bacterium
CAAACTTTTCTGAAAACAGCTTGATAATTGGGGATTCTTGCCGGAAAAAGTTTGGATTTCGTTTCACAAAGTACAATACTCCAATTATGACAAAATGCGTAAAACATTGCTATTTAGCTCTGTTTCAATCAATTTATTCTCATTTCTGACAAGAGAAGTACAAAACAAAATCCAAACTTTTATATCAGAAAATGCCTTGAATAAAGGATTTACAGAGGAAAGTTTGGATTTCTTCTAAGTTTGGATTTGTGGAAAAATCCAAAAGTTTAGATTTTCCCACAATGCCGACTACTACGGAATCACCTAATTCTTTATATATCAGATGTTGATAGATAGTATAACAAATTGAGCATTGATTTTAACTGCTTTTAGATATATAATATTTTTCAGCAAGGGAGGTAAGATTAATTTATGAGTAGAACAAAAGTTGCATAGCATGAGCTATTGCAAAAAACTAAAAAGTGATAGTTCATGCTTATCCTAAATAATTTCTTTAGGAGGTGCAACACATGAACTATATAAGTGCAAAAGATGTATTGCCAATGGAGATAATTAAGCAGATACAATGCTATGTAGATGGTCAGATTATCTATATCCCTAAATCGGAACCTAAGAGAAAAGGACGAAAAGTGGATACTTTGGCAAAAAGAGAACTATCTATACGAAATACAAATATCTACATGGAATATATTAGCGGGCTTTCAATTAAGCAACTCTCCCAAAAGTATTTTCTTGTAGAAAAAAGTATTCAAAGAATTGTAAGACAGGAAAAAACAAAGAACTTATAACAAAAAGATGTGCCATGTAAAAATGTGGCACATCTTTTATTATAAACTCAAATCGTTCCCCTATCAGTAATAAAATAGATTATACTATTTCATGTGGAGAATATAGAAATTTCTATAACTTTCACAGAACAATATAAGGAGCGTAAGGAGAGAATGACATGGAGAACAAAATAATCGTAGCCGAATCAGAAAGATTGATTTTAAGAAGATACACAAAAGAAGATATACAGGACTTGTTTGAATATTTATCTGATAAAGAAGTTGTGAAATATGAACCATATAAACCGCTATCTTTTGACGAAACAAAAGAAAATCTTGAATGGCGCATAGGTACAGATGAAATGATTGCTGTCGAATTGAGAAATTCGCACAAAATGATTGGAAACGTTTATATGGGAAAACGTGATTTTGAAGCACTGGAAATAGGATATGTATTTAATCAAAATTATTGGGGAAATGGTTATGCTGCTGAAAGTTGCAAAGCCTTAATTAAACAGGCATTTTCAAATGGGGTTCATAGGATATACGCAGAATGTGACCCCAACAATAAGAATTCATGGAAATTACTTGAAGCGTTAGAATTTCAGCGTGAAGCTCATTTTAGAAAGAATGTATATTTTTGGAGAGATGAAACTGGAAATGCAATTTGGAAAGATACGTATGTATATGCCAAATTAAATAATAATTTATAAATTATATATACAGTAAAGATGCGTAAATAGAAAGCAAAAGATAGACCACCAGCATTACACTATTCCAAACAAAAAATAAAAGAGCGTAACATGGAAATGATAATCAAGGAACAATAGATTAAAATGTCCTTTGAATTATAACAATGTAACTGTAAACCATGCACCGCCCTATGTGGGAGAAAGGGGGAATCATCTATGCCTTGCACAGAAGCATACAGAGAACACATCATGTATACGTTCAATGGCTATTGCAAGACTGTCATACGCTTTGCGGCTATCAACGCATGGCGTGACAGGGGCAGACGGCGGCAAAAAGAAATATCCCTTGAATACCTCACAGAAGAAAAGTTTTACCCATTAGGCACAACAGACGAATATTTTGAAGCACCCTATGAAGAATACCCCATAACGATATGCGGTCAGACAGTTATCCTCACCAATGGGGAGCTTGCCGCCGCCCTGTTATCTCTGCCGGAAAGAAACCGGGAAATCATTTTCCTTTACTTTTTCGGAGATTATACACAACAGGAAATCGGGGAAATGTATGGACGCTGCCGGAGTACGACCGGGTATCTAATCCGCAGGACTTTACGGCTCCTGCAAAGGAAAATGGAGGTGCTTTCACATGGGAAATCCGAACCTTTTGCCCTATGAAACGATTGTCCGGGCGACCAGTGGAGAGCCGGAAGCCGTGGACGAGGTTTTACGGCATTACAGCAAGCGTATCCGAATTGCCGCCATTGAAAACGGGCATATCGACAGAGATACCGAGGACAGCATAAAACAGCGGCTTGTTGCTTCCCTATTCAAATTTCGTTTTGATGGGCAGGAAGTATAAGGAATTGCTTTCATTTTTGAAAAAATGGAGGTATAATAGAGCAACGCTAAAAAAATTACAGAGGTGTGCTTATGGAATATATCAGAGTAACAAATGAGAATATAGAAAAAGAGCATATATGTTGTGCAATTTCAAACAATAATGATATTCAAGTGTCATCAAAAAAAGAATGGTTAAAAGAACGTTTTGATGATGGTTTGGTTTTTTTAAAAAGTGAACAACGGGGAAAGTGTTTTATTGAATATATACCCGCTGAAAATGCTTGGAATCCCATTGTCGCAGATGGCTATATGTATATTGACTGTTTATGGGTAGCCGGTTCTTTTAAAGGACATGGCTATGGGGCGGAACTACTGAATATCTGCATTGAGGATAGCAAAAACAAAGGAAAAAAAGGACTATGTATATTATCTGCGGCAAAGAAAAAACCATTTCTGGCAGACCCTAAATTTTTAAAATACAAAGGGTTTGATGTCAGCGATGAAGCGGATAACGGTATTCAGTTATGGCATTTATCTTTTACCGAAAATGCTTTATTGCCAAAATTCAAAGAATGTGCAAAGCACCCTCATATTGATGAGATGGGATATGTTCTGTATTACACCAATCAGTGTCCGTTTAATGCAAAATACATTCCTGTAATTGAAAACATTGCGAAAGAAAAATCTATACAATTCAAGTCGGTTCACTTACAGAACAAGGAGGACGCACAAAACGCTCCAACACCAATTACAACTTATGCATTATTTTTAGATGGTAACTATATTACAAACGAGCAGATGAATGATAAGAGGTTTTTGAAATTATTAGAAAAGTAATTTCCCGTTTGTAGATTATAGTCAACAGAAAATAAAACAATCGCTGTTACATAGAACGGCACACCAAGACAGGAAATCAAGAAAAGGTTTCCTGTTTTTTTGCGCCCATTTTTGGCATTTTGGAAAATCGCCAGTATTATACAGTGCAAAGAGGGATAGAAAGAAATTTCCTCTCCTGTTTGGCAAATCCGCAAGCTGTCCGTGGAGTGCGGGAGAAAAGAAATTTTTACAAATTCCCGCCTATTCCGGCTTGTGCGGTTTTGTAAGGAATAGAGGGAAATTTCCGCAAATCTCCGTCATTTTTGCTTTGCGTGGTGTTGTAGGTAGTAGGGGGAGAAATATCGCCGTTACTTTGGCAAAATCCCCGCTTGCGGCACTAAAGGTATTGAGGGAAGCCCACACAGAGGAAGCCGCCGCTTTCTTAGAGCAAGATTCTACCACAGTACCAAATTTCGCTAATCGCTCATTTTGTCCTATGGGAATCTTGTTGGGGTTGCCACCCCAAGCCCGCCTTTTGCGGCTTGCGCCGCTTGAAAAATCCCTCAAAAATTTTTTCGGATTTTTCAAAAAACACTTCCGCCTATGCCCCTGTTTTTCTCCTATTGGTGAGAGGGCAAACCATAAAAAGAAAGGAGCTGAAAGCCATGAAAAGATACAACACGCCCCACCGCCACCGGGTAATCAAGACACGCTTGACCGAGGAAGAATACGTCGGGTTTTCCGAGCGTGTCACCCTCTGCAAAATGAGCCAAGCCGAGTTTATCCGGCAAGCCCTTATTAAGTCAAGCATACGCCCGGTCATTACCGTTTCCCCGGTCAATGATGAACTGCTTTCTGCCGTTGGGAAACTCACAGCCGAATACGGGAAAATCGGCGGCAACTTGAACCAGATTGCCCGCTGTCTGAATGAGTATGGCGCACCTTATAACGCCCTCTCCCAAGAAGTGCGAGCCGCCACAGCGGAGCTTGCCGCCTTGAAGTTTGAAGTCTTGCAGAAAGTAGGTGAAGCCGTTGGCAACATTCAAACATATCAGCTCTAAAAATGCCGATTACGGAGCTGCCGAGCAGTACCTAACCTTTGAGCATGACGAGTTTACCATGAAGCCCACACTGGACGGAAACGGGCAGCTTGTTATCCGTGACGATTACCGCATTTCCTCTTTGAATTGCGGTGAGGAAGATTTTGCAATCGCCTGTATGCGCTCCAATCTGAAATACGGCAAGAACCAGAAACGGGAGGACGTAAAGAGCCACCATTACATTATCAGTTTTGCCCCCCGTGACGCACCAGACAACGGCTTGACCGTAGACCGGGCGCAAGCGTTGGGCGAGGAATTTTGCAAGACACATTTCCCCGGACACCAAGCCCTTGTATGCACCCACCCGGACGGGCATAACCACAGCGGCAACATTCATGTGCATATCGTAATCAATTCCCTACGGATTGCGGAAGTGCCGCTATTGCCCTACATGGAAAGACCAGCGGACACAAGGGAGGGCTGCAAGCACCGCTGTACGGACGCAGCTATGGAGTATTTCAAAGCGGAAGTCATGGAGATGTGCCACCGGGAAAACCTCTATCAGATTGACTTATTGCATGGGAGCAAGAACCGCATTACCGAGCGTGAGTATTGGGCGAAACGGAAAGGACAAGCCGCACTGAATAAAGAGAACGCTTTCCTTGCCGCCACAGGAGAACCGCCCAAACTTACAAAATTTGAAACCGACAAGGAGAAATTAAGGCGCACAATCCGAGCCGCCCTGTCCTCTGCTATCTCTTTTGAGGACTTCTCCGGGAAGCTGTTACAGCAAGGCGTAACTGTCAAGGAGAGCCGGGGGAGGTTGAGTTATCTCACGCCGGACAGGACGAAGCCCATCACCGCCCGGAAATTAGGTGATGATTTTGACCGTGCCGCCGTACTGGAAACACTCACCATAAACGCACAGAACGCCGCCAGAGCCGCCGAAACGCCCGCACCCAAACAAGAATACCCCCGCAGTATAAAAGACCGTTTACAGCGGAATAAAGCCGCTGTAAACACCCCGAAAAATGACGGAGCACAACGCATGGTAGACCGGGAAGCGAAGCGAGCCGAGGGCAAGGGTATAGGATATGACCGCTGGGCGGCTGTTCACAATCTAAAGCAAATGGCGGCTACCATGAGCGTTTACGAGGAATCCGGCTTTTCTTCCCCGGAGGAATTGGAAGCCGCCCTTGCCGCCGCCAGCGCAGAGCTGTCAAACGTCCATGCGGAACTAAAAGCCGTGGAAAGCACTTTGCGGGAGAAAAAGGACTTGCAGAAACAGCTATTGGCGTACATCAAGACCAAGCCAGCCCGTGACGGATTGCGGGCGCAGAAAACGGAGAAAGCCCGGAGAGCTTACCGGGAGCAGCACGAAAGCGAGTTTATCATTTCCGAATCTGCCGCCCGGTATTTCAAGGCACAGGGAATCTCCAAGCTGCCAGCGTCCAAAGCCCTACAAACGGAGATTAAGCAGCTTACCAAAGAGAAAAACGCCCTTTACAACGAGTACCGGGAGAAGAAAGCGAACGTCCGGGAATTGCAGACCGTGAAAAGCAATCTTGACAAAATATTACGCCGTGAGCCGGAACGGGGAAAGGGGCGGGAAAATGAACGGTAAACGCCCCTACATGGACTCCCCACAGTACAGAGCCGCCCGCCGCCTTGTGCATGAGTGCTGCAACTACGATAACGGCAACTGTATCTTGCTGGATAACGGCGAGCCTTGCGTATGCGTCCAGAGTATCAGCTATTCGCTTATATGCCGCTGGTTTAGGATAGCCGTGCTGCCGCTGGACGGGAAACTGGAAGCCGCCCTACTCCACCGGGCAGACAGGAAACGCTGTACCGAGTGCGGCGGGTATTTTCTCCCCAAGTCTAACCGGGGGAAATACTGCCCGGATTGCGCCGGACGCATGAAAAGAATCAAAGCCACATAGCGCAAGTGGAAACAGAGGGATAAATGTCACGCTTTAGGATATTCCAGACCCCCGTAAATCAAGGCTTTTTTGACCGCCCTCAAAGGGTATGCGATACATTTATCCTTTATCCCCGAAAATGCCGTTTTAACTGCGTAACAGAAGCCACAGACAGGAGGTGAGAACCATAACCGAATACATCACAGCCGACACCATCATGCCGCCGTTTTTCCGATACCCCCGTTTTCTGCTGAAAATGGACTTGTCACAGACCGCAAAGCTGCTTTATTCGCTGCTCCTTGACCGTTCCGAACTCTCACAGAAGAACGGCTGGCAGGACAGCGAGGGCAGGACATACATTGTCTACCCTGTTTCGGAGATAGCGGAAATGCTGGATAAAGGCAGCACCGCCATAAAAGCCGCACTGAACGAGCTGGACGCTGCCGGGCTTCTGGTGAGGGAACGCCGGGGCTTTTCCGCACCGAACCGCCTTTATGTGAAAGTGCCGCAAGTGCCAGTGGTACAGTTTTCCGACCATATGACCGCCATACAGTCGGAAAACCGACCCTCTGATAGCCGGAAAAGCGACCCTCATAAGGACGGAAAACCGACCCCTAACCAACTTACTATAAACAAACTAAAAGAGAACCAACTAAAAGGAGCGAGTGAGAAGCCGCCCGCCCCGTTTGGCAGATACCAGAATGTTTTACTCTCTGAAAGCGAATATGCGGAGCTGAAAGAGGAATACCCGGACAGGCTGGAACGGCTCATTGAGGAAATGAGCGAGTTCATAGCTGCCACCGGGAATGATTATGTGTGCCATGCCGCCGCATTGCGCCGCTGGTTAAACCGGGAGAAAAAGGAGAACCCGAAAAAGGGAATCCCCGATTATTCCTACAAAGAGGGCGAGAGCCTTTGACCGCATAGACACAACGCCCCGTAAACAGGGCGTAAAAGACCATGAACAAGGAGGAACGATTTTATGTGTGATTACAATAACGCCATTTTCCGGCTTGCCACGGCACAGGAAACAGAGCCGGAGAACTACATAGGAGAGGACGGGCTTTTATATTGCGGGAGCTGCCGCCAGCCCAAAGAAGCCTACTTCCCGGAGGGCAAAACCTTTTTCGGGCGTGACCGCCACCCGAAAGAATGTGACTGCCAGCGAAAACGCCGGGAAACGCTGGAAGCCAGCCACCGGGAATACAAGCACCGGGAGGAAGTGGAACGGCTGAAACGGACAGGCTTCACCGACCCGGCTATGCGGGAATGGACGTTTGAAAACGACAACGGGAAATGCCCCCAAATGCACAAAGCCCATGCCTATGTGGAGTGTTGGGAGGAAATGAAAGGCGGGAATATCGGCTATCTGTTATGGGGCATGGTAGGCACAGGCAAGAGCTATTTTGCCGGGTGTATTGCCAACGCCCTCATGGAGAAAGAGATTTCCGTGTGCATGACAAACTTTGCCTTGATACTCAATGACCTTGCCGCCAGCTACAAGGACAGGAACGAATACATAGCCCGCCTTTGCGGCTTCCCTCTGCTTATCCTTGACGATTTCGGCATGGAGCGTGGCACGGAATACGGGCTTGAACAGGTTTACAACGTAATTGACAGCCGATACCGAAGCGGCAAGCCCTTAATCGTGACAACAAACTTGACGCTGGAGGAATTGCAGAACCCGGAGGACACCGCCCATGCCCGCATTTATGACCGCCTTACAGAAATGTGTACCCCCGTCCGCATTACCGGGGAGAATTTCAGAAAAGCCAAAGCACGGGAGAAAATGGAACGCCTTAAAAAGCTGCTGAACGGAAAGGAGATTTGCCTATGACCGACACGCCCAAGAAAAGCACCGCCACCCCGTCCGCCGCCCGGATTGCGTGACAGAAGTACGCCGGGGGAACACCGTCCTTGTGGTTTCCGGCTATTTCAAGCAAGGCACGACCGCCACCGCCGCCGACAAGATGATGAAAGTGCTGGAAGCGGAAAGCGCAGCCGGGGGAACAGCCGCACACGCTATGTAATGCGATAAGCCTTAATAAAATAATGTGATATTTTTCGACATAAAGTAGCAAAAAGGACTGTACAGCAAGCCCTGCCCTATGGTATAATAAACCTACGGAATAGAGGGGCTGGCTGTCGGAAATGGAGGAAACCATGACAAGACAGACCACCCAAAAACTGATTACCGCCCTATATCCGAGATTGTCGCACGAGGACACGCTTCAAGGCGAATCCAACTCCATAAGCAACCAGAAGCGAATCCTTGAAGCCTACGCAAAACAGAACGGCTTTTCCAACCTCAAATGGTACACGGACGACGGATTCTCCGGGGCAAATTTTCAAAGACCCGGCTTCCAGTCCATGCTTGCCGACATTGAAGCGGGGCTTGTGGGAACGGTCATAGTAAAGGATATGTCAAGGTTAGGGCGAAATTATTTACAAGTGGGAATGTACACAGAACTACGATGGACAAGGGCATAAAAGGATAATGGTCTGACGGTATGCCCACCGTCAGATTTTCCACTCAATTTGCAGCTTCTCGCTGGTGGCGCGAATGACGGTAATCATCAAATCCACCACTTGCTGCTTGTCCTCGAAACTGACATTCTCCCAATCGTCCAGGTAATTGGAAATCGTGTCAATCTGCTCTGGGGACACGGCCTCGGCGGTCAGCTTGGCAATCTCGCTGGCAAGGGCCTGACGGCGACTGTCCAATTCCTCAATCTTGGCGTTGGCGTAGGAGATCAGCACCGGGGTCGCGCCTGTCAGCGTGTCCAGCAGCTTTTCGATCTCGCCCTCCACCCGGGCCAACTCCGTCTGCTTCGCCGTCAGCTTTGGACTGGCGGCTCTTTTCTTTTTGCGGCCCGTCAGCGTCTTGTAGTCCTCCAGCTTCTTCACCATCTGCTGGTAAACTACTTCCTCCAAATCATGGAGCCGAACAGCGCCACAGCCAGGACAGGATTTATTTTCTGCGTGTTTCGAGCAGCGAAAATAGAGATGCCCGCAAGAGTGAGCCGCCATCAGAGCGTAGCCGCAGTTGCCACACTTGATTTTCCCGGCCATCCACGAATGACGGGCTTTCCTCGCGGGCTGGTAACTTTGGCTTGCCATGATTTTCTTCCGCACCTGGAGCCACAAATCAGACGGGATGAAGCCCTCGCTGGGTGCCAGCACCAACATCTGGCCTTGCAAATACTTGTGCTTGTTGTCGGTGTTGCCTTTGCTTCGATAGTAATAGCAGCCGTTGGTTCCCGCGAAGTCGGCGGCATCGTTGTAAATCTCCGTCCCTTGACTTTTGAAAAACTCGTAAATGTCCAGGTCAGCCATTGTGTAGATGGGATTGCGAAGTATCATGCTGATGGTTGACCTGGAAAACGGTTTGCCAAAGTATGACCTTACGCCCTGGGCCGTAAGCTGGGTGGCAATATCATGGAGCGAAATGCGGGGGTCATTATACATCTCGTACATCTTACGCACAAACGCCGCCTCGGTCGGCTCAATCACCAGCTTCTTTGTATGGATGCCGTCAATGATGATAGGCTCCGTCCGAAATCCATAAGGCGCACGCCCACCCATTTTGAAACCGCGCTGGCACCTGGCGTACCATGCGTCCTGCACCCGTTTCTGAATGGTTTCTCGCTCCAACTGTGCGAATACAATGCAGATGTTCAGCATCGCCCGGCCCATCGGTGTGGACGTGTCGAACTTCTCCGTGGAAGAAATAAATTCCACGTTGTACTCCTGGAACAGCGCCATCATGTTTGCAAAGTCCAGAATGGAACGGCTGATGCGGTCGAGCTTGTAAACAACTACCCTGGCAATCAGTCCGCGCTTGATGTCCTCTACCAGCATTTGAAACTAGGGCCTGTCCGTATTCTTACCACTGTACCCCTTGTCTTGATACTCCCGGCAGCTTCCACCCCTCAACTCATATTTGCAAAACTCAATCTGACTTTCGATGGAAATGCTGTCCTTCTTGTCGATGGATTGTCTTGCATAAATCGCGTCAATTCGGTTGTTCATTTTGCGCTCCCTTTCTGAAAAGAAACGGAGCTGCTGACGCTATAATTATACCATCAGCAGCTCCGCAAAGCAACGGCGCGGCGAAAATTTAGCTGGCCGGTCCCTCCGTCTGGCGGTGGTGGACGTACTTGCGGAACACCTCATAGAGCCGCTGCTCCAACTCCCGGCGTTTCGCCGCCTCCTGTTCCGGGGAGAGAATGGGCGTGAGATTTTCCAGAGGGATTTCCCGGCCCTGGAAATTGACAATCTCGGTCTGTTTCTTGTAGCTGATATGCTCCATAGGCAACTCCTTGTTTTCAAATTTTCAAACGGGCCTGTGATGTAGCTGCGGACATTTGTCCGGTGTTTGTCCGAAAAGTGGGCGCTATTTACTCCCACTCGTTTGGTTCATTTATTTGTTTCTTATTGTTTGATTTGGGGGTATTTTTCTGCCTGCGGAAAGTCTCATTTTTTAACTGTTCCGCAGGTCATTTTCTGCCTCCGTGAAGGACAATCCGTTGTCCGTCTGGGGTGGGACAATTCTTTGCCCTTCTGGCAGCTTCACATAAATCAAATTGGGCAGGAACTGTCCCCGCCTCTTACGCTCAATCAGCCCCGCCGCCGACAACTCGGCTAGAGCGTTCTTGGCAGATGAAAGGCTCCTGTTCAGTGCCGCCGCTATCTTCTCCACCGGGAAAACGAGGTAGACCCGGCCTACTTCGTCTGTCCAGCCGTTGAGCTGGGAGAGGTGCGCCCGGTCAAGCAAGAGCACGTAGGCCAAGGCTGCGGTATGGGACAGCCTCATATCCATCAGGAATTGGGGATAGGGAAAATAGGGCGGCAAAGTGGTATCGACTGTCATGTAATCGGTCATGGTGTTAGCCTCCTTCGTGCTGGCTGTTCAGACCGCCTCTGTGGACCGTTAGAGGCCCGTCTTCGGGGCCGGGAAGGAAAATGTATCAGGCCCCCTTTGAGGGCGGTCTTGAAAGCCCTGATTTACAGAGGGCACTGAAAAACTCCCATTTTTTAGCGGGAGTTTTTCTTTCTTCTATAATACAATGTCAGAGATTATGATTCACTAAAAAACATAGGCCGTTTTATCA
>CAJTEM010000063.1 GCA_910575255.1 Lachnospiraceae bacterium
GTATTAGCAGTCATTTCTAACTGTTATCCCCCTGTATGAGGCAGGTTACCCACGCGTTACTCACCCGTCCGCCACTCAGTCAATCCGGATTCCATCCGAAAACTTCCTCCTGATCGCTTCGTTCGACTTGCATGTGTTAAGCACGCCGCCAGCGTTCATCCTGAGCCAGGATCAAACTCTCAACTTATAAGTTTGCTTCCCGGTCAATCTTAACTCTCTGGCTAATCTTTAACCGTTCTACTGTTGTTTGGTTCGTTTTTATTCTGAATTTTCTCAAATCCAAAGCGTCTGAACCGACGCTTCTTTTCTTAGAATTTTCAGGGTTTTCAACACTGTTCAATTTTTCATTTTCAAGGTTCATCTCGTTGTCGGCTTCCTCAGCAGCAACTCGTTTATCTTACCATACTCTGCGAAGTTTGTCAACAACTTTTTTCATCTTTTTTCCAAATCTTTTTTGGAGTTTTTTTGATAAACTCTGTTAAGATTTGTTCCCGGTCACCGGGAGCGCAGAAGGAGGGATTTGAACCCTCGCGCCGCTATTAACGACCTGCACCCTTTCCAGGGGTGTCCCTTCAGCCTCTTGGGTACTTCTGCCAAACAGCTAAGCCTGAACTTATCTCTTCCTTATATAAATGCAAATAACTTTGACAGGTCTTTTGCCTATCCAGCGGAGAGGGTGGGATTCGAACCCACGCGCCCTTGCGGACAAACGGTTTTCAAGACCGCCTCGTTATGACCACTTCGATACCTCTCCTCAAATGTGCTTTTCCATTCTAATTGATAGTGCAACATTTGTCAAGCGGTTTTTTCATATTTTTCAATCTTTTTGTGTGCCCTTCCAAAATCAGGAATTCCATCCCTTTTCTGTGGCACAACGGATATTAATTTAGCACTTCTTTTTTATTCTGTCAATAGGTTTTTCGCCTTTTTTCGTCTTTTTTCACTTTTTTTATTTCCACCCCTGTAACAGTTCCGATAAATCTTGAACTGTTACCCAACTTTTTCAGGCCTTCCTTCAAATCAGTATACAGGCCATCCTTTAAGTCTCAAACATCTTTTGGGTCCCATACTACAGCATGTTTGAAAATTGCTTTCCGTATGGTACGCCTCTATGACCTTCTTTCTCTTCCGCCCTGTTTCCTCCCGGACGCTTCCCCCATTCAAATAGCGGGAAACCTTGCTTTTTGCAGCACCGGACAATTCTGCAATATCGTGAATTGTTAATTTCTTCTCCATTTATTGTGCTTCCCCACTCTTTGATATATCCTTTTGCTTCCTTCGAAACAAAATCCATGCATGACCATCTCTTTTAGAAACGCCCGCTCATCTCAGGCATCTTGGTTACATCTCTCTCAAGCAGCGCCCCCGCCACCACCATATCCTCTGGTGTCGTCACCTTCAAATTCGTATAGCTCCCTTCCACCAGCCTCACCGGACAGCCCCCATAGCTTTCCAGAACCATGGCATCATCAGTAATCCCGATCTGCCGGCTTTCCCTTTCCATGATCCAATCGTATGCTTCCCGTATGAGAGGATAGGCAAATGCCTGAGGAGTCTGAATCTGCCAGAGCCGGCCGCGATCCAATGTTTTAGACGTAAACCCAGAGTCATCTGCCTCTTTTATGGTATCCTTCACTGGTACACCTGCCGCACAGGCCTTGTAATCCATGGCTCCCCGAATAGTCCGGCAGATAATCTCGTTACTCACCAGCGGACGGGCACCATCATGAATCAGCACATAATCACAACTTTTCAGAGCCTGCAGTCCGGCATATACGGAATGATACCGCTCCTTTCCGCCTTCCACCACTGCTGTTATCTTCTGAAATCTCCCTGGCTCCAAAATATTTCTGCGGACATAATCCTTCTCGCCCTCTCCTGCCACCAGAACAATCTCATCTACCGGACTTTGTTCAAATGCTTCCAGTGAATATACAATCAGCGGCTTTCCTGCCAGCATCAGATATTGCTTCTGAACCTTGCTGTTCATCCGCTTCCCCTTTCCTCCTGCCAGGACAATCGCGCCCGTTCTTGCCTGTCCCAAACTCTCCCCCATTCTTACCCCCATATCCTATCGTTCTCCCAGCTTCAGATTCGGAATTGCATTCAGGTCCCATCCATGCCGGGTCCCCTTCCGGTATTCATAGTAAGCAGCCGCTCCGATCATGGCAGCATTGTCCGTGCAGAGAATCGGATCCGGATAGTAGAACTGCAGTCCGTTTTCCGTACAGGCTTTTGCCATTGCTGCCCGCAATGCAGAGTTGGAGGCCACCCCGCCGGCAATCGCCAGCTTGCCGGTTCCATATTCTCTGGCCGCCAGAACGGTCCGGCTTACTAAAGCCTCCACCACCGCATTCTGAAAGGATGCCGCCAAATCTGCCACGCAAATCTCTTCCCCCATCATTTTTGCATGGTTAATATAGTTCAGCACAGCGGACTTCAGACCACTGAAGCTGAAATCATAAGGTGCGCCTTCCACCCTGGCACGAGGAAATTCTATCGCATGGGGATTGCCCTCCTTGGCTGCCTGATCTACCTTCGGCCCGCCGGGATACCCCAGTCCGACAGCACGGGCCACCTTATCAAATGCTTCCCCGGCCGCGTCGTCTCTGGTCCTGCCGATAATATCAAACTCGCCATAATCCTTCACAACCACCAGGTGAGTATGTCCTCCCGAGACAATCAGGCAGATAAACGGCGGCTCCAATTCCGGCTGTCTGGATATGTCTCCGGCGCTCATGCCCGGATAACTGGTAATAAAATTCGCTGCCACATGTCCTTCAATATGGTGCACTCCGACCAGCGGTTTTCCGGACGCATAAGCGATCGCCTTGGCTTCTGCCACACCGACCAGAAGCGCCCCTACCAGGCCAGGCCCATAGGTTACCCCTATAGCCGTGATCTCTTCCAATGTCATCCCTGCTTCCTTAAGGGCGCCGGTGATCACCTGGTTAATCTGTTCGATATGCTTGCGGGACGCGATCTCTGGCACAACCCCGCCGAATTGCGTATGCAATGCAATCTGGGAGGCGATCACATTGGATAACACCTCCCTGCCGTTGCGTACTACTGCTGCCGCTGTCTCATCACAAGAGCTTTCAATTGCCAGGATCCACACATCATTTCCATTCATCATTATCCCTACCGCTCCTCGTCAAAAGTGAGTTCTACCGTCCAGCCGTCTCTGGCCGCCTTCGCACGTGGAAAAATCTTTCGTACCTTATCCATAAATTCCTCCGGCCTGGTCAGCGACGGACTATAATGCGTCAGCCAAAGCTCTCGCGGCTGTGCCTTCTGTGCCAGCTGTGCCGCCTCGTACATGGTCATATGCTTGTGTTCTCTTGCCTTAACCTCCTTGCCGTCCTCTCCGTACATTCCCTCGCAGATAAACAGATCCGCATCTTTGGCATACTCGGCAATCACAGGCACCGGACGAGTGTCGGTGCAGTATGCCACCTTCAGCCCCCTCCTTGCCGGTCCCAGCACCATATCCGGAGTGTACAGGACTCCGTCTATCTCCAGAGTCTCCCCCTTCTGCAGACGGCTCCAGGCCTTCATCGGCACATTCATAGCTCTTGCCCGATCTACATCAAAACGTCCTGCCCGGGGAATCGAGACCGCATAGCCATAGCAGACTACATTATGGTTGACCCGATACGCATCGATCCTGTAAGGTCCCAGCGCAAGCTGCTGCCGGCTCTCCTCCAGTTCCAAAAAACGCACCGGAAACGGAAGCTCGGGCGCGATGTGGCGCAGTGCCGTCACCACGCGCTCCAGACCCTTGGGTCCCACCAGAACCAGCGGTTCTGTCCGTTCTGCATTACCCATGGTCAGAAGCAGTCCCGGAAGGCCGCTGATATGATCTGCATGATAATGGGTAAAACAAATAATATCGATGGGCTTCGGACTCCATCCCTTTTCTTTTAAAGCCACCTGAGTGCCCTCTCCACAGTCAATCAGCAGATTGCTGCCGTCACACCGCGCCATCATGGAGGTCAGCCAGCGATAGGGCAGGGGCATCATTCCCCCGGTTCCCAGCAAACAAATATCCAGCATATGTTATCCTCGTTTCTATGTCAGAATACCCGTGTTATCCGGCACTCTGCTTCTTCTCATAGAATGATAACATACCCTTCAAACGAATTCAACCTGTTCTTCCACATCTGGTTCCAGACGGAACTGCCTCAGCAGATTGTCATAGCATTCCTCACACATGTCCCAATGATGAACCTCACCATCCTTTTCCGAAAAAAAATCCCACGCATGATCAACAGATATCGCGCCTTCCCTCAAAACTCCGTCCTTTACCACCATCTTTTTGCCGCAGCAATTGCAGATTACGCTCTCCAGCTGACCATTACTTTTGTACTTCTTCATCTTATTCTCGCCCTTCCTTCCTGTTTTCAGACCGGCGGCGCCCTGTTTTTCTTTTCCTGCAACAAAAACAAAAAAACGGGGCATCCCCTCTACCGGATACCCCTACATTATAAGACAAAACGATTCATTTTTTAAGTGGAAAATGCTGTATATGGGCAGTCGACAGCCCTCTTCTCCACATGATAACAGCATCTTCCGGGGGATTCCGGTAATAGCTCTTTCGCACCGCTTCCTGGGTGAAACCAAAGGATTCATAGAGCCTGCGGGCGCCGCAATTGCTTTCGCGAACCTCCAGACTGATGGCACAGGCCTGCTCTGACATGGCATAGTCTACCATCGCTTCCATTAATTTTCTCCCCACTCCCAGACGGCGATACTGCGGCAGCACGGCGATCCGCTGAATCTCCCCCTCCCCTGCCAGCAACCGCAGGCAGCAGTAACCGAAGATCCGCTCCTCCTGTTCCCAGACAAAATAGGTGTCATAGGGACTGTGCATCCCGGCCTCCAAAAGCCGTCCGGACCAGCTTTCCGCAAAGCATATCCGCTCCAGCTCTGTCACCTGCTCCAGATCGCAAAGCTCCATCCGGCGGATCATGGATTCACCTCTGCCTCATTGCCCGGGTTCTCTTTTCCTGTACCGACACTGTGTCCGGCCGCCAGCTCTTTCACCTTTCCCTGACGCTTTGCCTCTTCCAGCTCTCTCTCCGCCTGCGCCTTCCGCAGATAATCCGGCTTATGCTCCATAGCCGTCTCCGTCCTTCCCTCTTCCAGATATAGGATCCCCAGAGCTGCTACTGCCGCCGCTCTCTGCCGATTGAGATGAGCTGGTGCAAACCGGCAGGCATCCCCCAGCCTCTCTTCCAGAAATGCCCGATGAACCGGCACCCCATCTCCCAGAAACGTCACCGTCTCCTCCTGCCGCTCCAGCTCCTTCACCAGCTCTCCGATCTCCAGGGAACAAGAAGAAAGAACCGTCTCCAGGCGTTTTTCGCAATGGTACAGCCCTGTATAGACCTGATTTCTGCGGGCATCTATTATCGGACACAGAAGCGACGATGTTCCAGACAGTCCATAGGCCATGGCATCCAGGGTAGGGATATGAATCAGCGGCTTATGAAGCGCCAGCCCCAGCCCCTTCGCTGTCGCAGAGCCGATGCGCAGTCCGGTAAAAGATCCCGGGCCGCCGGATACCGCGATCGCATCCACCTCAGACAGATCCAGCTCCAGCATCCGTACGATCTCATCAATCATCGGGAGCAGGGTCTGAGAATGCGTCTTTTTAAAATTCACCGTATACTCTGCCATTGTTATGTCATCTGTAACCAGAGCCACAGATGCCACCATGGAGGAACTCTCGATTCCCAATATTTTCATAATGGTTTCCTTTCCCTTTACTCCTGCCTCACCCTGCAGGAAGATTCATTTGCAGGCAATTCATCGGATCCTTCAGGATTATCCTCCGGTAATCAAAGCCGCGCTCCAGATCCTTCTCGATCTGCACCCGGATCACCTCCTGCGGCAAAATCTCCGCAATCAGCTCTGACCACTCAATCAGGCACACCCCATCCCCATAAAAGCAGTCCTCATATCCGATCTCCTCCATCTCCTCTACATCGCTGATCCGATATACATCAAAATGATACAGGGGCAGCCGTCCCTCTTCATATTGCTGCAGTATCGTAAATGTCGGGCTGTTCACCGGATCCGTGATTCCCATTCCCCCCGCAAAGCCCTGTGCAAACACAGTCTTTCCTACCCCAAGCTCTCCGTCCAGACAATAGATCTGCCCTGGCCGTGCCTGACGCCCCAGAAGCTCTCCCAGTGCGCAGGTCTCCAGTGCGCTGTTCGTTTCCCGTATCAGACTGTTCTCATCTGTCTTCTTCCTGTTTGTCATAGATCCTCTCCTGCTTTAAAAGCCTTTTCGCCGTTCCTTGGGCAAATGTGCTCTCACCAGTTCAAAAAACGCCTCCTTTTGATCACCCAGAACCTTCCCGGGAAGCAGATATGCATGTACCCGGTCCATATACAGTACTACCATTGCAGGCTTTTTATCCATACGCCCCATCTGCTCCCAGGTAAACGCTGCCTCCTGCCCGTTCTGTTCCACCTGCAGCCCCTCCTCTCCAAAGGTCAGATACATCGGCGCTGTCATGGCAGGAGTCTTCGCCTGTTTTCGTACCTTTCCGTAAAGAAGCAGCGGCTGCAGCACGGTAAAGATCAGCACACAGCCAAACATCAGCAACCGGTAAGCCACTGTCAGCGTCTGCCAGCGAAATATCAGAAGGAACAACGCTGCTGCCGTAAAGATCAGATTAAACAAACCAATAGCCCCGGCATTGGCATGATACATGGAAAACTGCCACAGCTCCTTTGCCGTCAGCTTTACCTCAAATTTCATTTCTTTCTTCATTCTGCCTTTCTTTCCTTTCCTGGCTTTGATCAAGGCCCAAAAGCCTTACAGCTTCATGGTCAGCGCAATCCTTTTTTTCGCCAGGTCCACACTCAGCACCTTGACCTCCACGATATCTCCCACGCTGACTGCCTCCATAGGATGCTTGATGAATTTATCCGAGATCTGGGAAATATGCACCAGCCCGTCCTGATGGACGCCAATATCCACAAATGCTCCAAAGTCAATCACATTGCGCACCGTGCCTTTCAGAATCATCCCGGGTGAAAGATCCTTCATCTCCAGCACATCCGTACGCAGAATCGGCCGCGGCATCTCCTCGCGGGGATCCCGGGCCGGCTTCTCCAGCTCCTTCACAATATCCCGCAAAGTCATGTCTCCCACATTCAGCTCTGCCGCCAGCTTCTTATAATCATGAATCTTCTTTCCCAGCTCCTTTAATCCGCCCCTGGTAATATCCTGAAGCCGAAAGCCAAGCTTGTCCAGCAAAGCCAGCGCTGCCTGGTAGCTCTCCGGATGTACCGATGTCCCGTCCAAAGGATTCTTTCCTCCGGTAATCCGCATGAACCCGGCACATTGCTCGTAAGCTTTTGGTCCCAGCTTCGCTACCTTTAAAAGCTGCTTCCGATCCGTAAATGCTCCGTTCTCTTCCCGATAAGCGACAATATTTCTGGCAATCACCTTGCTGATACCGGAAATATATTCCAGAAGCGATGCCGATGCCGTATTCAGATCCACCCCTACTTTATTCACGCAATCCTCCACAACACCCTGGAGCGCCTCGCTGAGATTCTTCTGATTCATGTCATGCTGATACTGCCCCACACCGATAGACTTGGGATCGATCTTAACAAGCTCTGCCAGCGGATCCTGCAGCCGTCGGGCAATCGATGCCGCGCTCCTCTGTCCTACGTCAAAATTGGGGAATTCCTCGGTGGCCAGTTTACTCGCAGAATACACGGATGCTCCCGCTTCATTGACGATCACATACTGCACCGCCTCCGGGATCTCCTTCAGCAGCTCTACGATAACCATCTCCGACTCCCGGGACGCCGTACCGTTGCCCACGGAAATCAGCGAAACATGATATTTCCTGATCAGCTTTTTGAGAGTCTCCTTGGAGGCTTCTACCTTATTCTGAGGAGCTGTCGGATATATCACTGTCGTATCTAATACCTTCCCCGTCTCATCCACCACAGCAAGCTTACATCCGGTCCGGAAAGCCGGATCCCAGCCCAACACTACCCGTCCGGCAATCGGCGGCTGCATCAGAAGCTGTTCCAAATTCTTGCCAAACACCTTGATTGCACCAGCCTCAGCTTTTTCAGTGAGCTCATTGCGCACCTCCCGCTCGATAGCCGGGGCGATCAGCCTGTTGTAGCTGTCTGCTGTCACCTCTCTCAAAACAGGGGTGGTATAGCGATTGTCACGTGTGATGGTCTGCTTTTCCAGATAACGCAGAATCTGTTCCTCCGGCGCCTCCACCTTTACGGTCAGAATCTTTTCCTTCTCCCCCCGGTTCAATGCCAGAACCCGGTGACCCAGACAGCGTTTTACCGGTTCTGTATAATGATAGTACATTTCATAGACCGTCGATTCCTTTTCATCCCTGGCTGCAGAGCTGATCATTCCCTGCTCCATGGTCGCTCTGCGGATATAGGTGCGGTACACAGCATTGTCGGAAATCCGTTCCGCCAGGATATCCTTTGCCCCGGCTACGGCCTCATCCGCTGAAGCCACCCCCTTCTCCTCCGATACATAGGCCTTTGCCAGCTGCTCCACCGGTACGTCTGTCTGCTGCCTGGCTATCTCGTCTGCCAGCGGCTCCAGTCCTTTCTCCTTTGCCATCATAGCCCGGGTCCTGCGTTTGGGGCGATAAGGACGGTAAAGATCATCCACTGCCACCTGAGTCATTGCTGCCCGGATCTGTGCTTCCAGTTCAGGCGTCAGCTTCTCCTGCTCCCGGATCGAAGATAGGACTTGTTCCTTCTTCTCCTCCAGATTCCGCAGATACCGGAGACGTTCATCCAGATTCCTCAGTACCTCGTCATCCAGCGCGCCTGTCATCTCCTTGCGGTAACGGGCAATGAAGGGGATCGTATTCCCCTCATCAATGAGCCTGACTGCTGCCTCCGCCTGCTGATATTTGATCTGTAATTCTTCCTGCAATACCTTTATAATATCCATACTCTGATTTTCCTCGCATATTCTGGTTTCCGTCAGTTCATTATAATTCATGTAGGAAAGTTATGCAAGCACAAGTGGATTCGGCACCACGATAAACGCATGCTTTCACCGTGTGTTTTCTCTCAAAAGGTATTGACAGCTCATCTGGCGTTCCTTTATAATATCAGACAGATGATGGGGAGACATGGGCAAAACAGCGGGAGGGGTGGTGTGATGACCGACAGTCAAAAGCTGGATCTGATTTTAAGTGAGATGCAGGGCATGAAAGGCGAGATGCAGAGCATGAAAGGTGAGATGCAGAGCATGAAAGGCGAGATGCAAAGCATGAAAGGCGAGATGCAAAAGCTGAATCAGAGAATGACGAATCTGGAGCTGCATCTGGAGAATGGTACAGATAAGAATATTCAGTTGCTGGCCGAGAACTTTGTAGAGCTTACCAAGAAGCTCAACCAGGCGATTCCAGCAGCAGACAAGAATCTGGCCTATGAGGTAAAGGTGAATTATCTGATTGACCGGGTTCATATTTTGGAAGAGGACGTGAAGAAACTGAAATTGCAATTTACATGAAAAGGGAGCGAAAGCAGCTCCCTTTTTTCGTGTTTACAGCCATGCCTGTCTTCTCCCCGCCGTTTACCATAGGAGAAAACACAGGACTATTCTGGAAAAAGGCTTCCCTGCCCCCTTGAAATAATGTCATTTCGTTTAACTTTGAGAATACTCAGCCTTGGAAAAAGAGAGGAGAGGCGCTCCGAAATGGTCTGCTGTTTTTGACTTTGCAGGGATTTAGAAGTCCTTAAATCCCTGAGTTTTGCGTTGAAACGAAAATCCCCGCTGTCTGAGCGAAGCGAGTTCGGGGATTTTCGTTTCGTTCTTAGCAAAAATCAGGGGTTTTAGGAATTCTTGATCCCGAAACCGGAAAAAACAGCAGACCATTTCGGAGCGCCTCTCCTCTCTTTTTCCAAGGCGTACCTTTCGGTAAAACTTAACTAACTGACATTGCCTGTGAACCAATGTCAGTTAGTTAAGAAATCGCGAAACACAGTCAGGGAAACGGGGAGAGCAGCCATCGAAAAGGGTCTGCGGATTTTGACTTTGCAGAGATTTAGAAGTCCTTAAATTCCTGAGTTTTGCGTTG
>CAJTEM010000064.1 GCA_910575255.1 Lachnospiraceae bacterium
ATGGCATAAATCTCCTTGCTGTGTGATTGTTTTTCGCAACTCAATTATACCATAAGCAAGCGATTTATGCCTTTTTTATGGACTAAAGTATTGATTTTTCAACGAATCATGAAGGGTTATCACAGCCTATAATGAAAATAAGAGGGGCTGGCTCCACTACTGTTTTAGCTTCCTGTCTTGATTTATAATAGTTTTAGGCAGGATTAAGTTTGGACGCACCTTGGAGGATCTGCACCCCGTTTTTCAACGTAAATGTTTTGCCCTTGAGCACAGCATATTGTCGCGCCTTTTATGGTTAGCACGAGTAGCAAAGTCCGTATCACCTCGGGCAAATCTCCTGCCCATTCTATTGCAAAGGAGATGCTCTGTATGAAAGACCTTCTGGAAATTTCCTGTGGGCTGGATGTCCACAAAGATAAAATTGTTGCCTGTATCCTGACTGGTCCTTTGGGTAAGCCGACAAACTCTGAAATCCGGGAGTTTACCACATTAATCCCGGATATGATTGCTTTACGGGACTGGATCGTTTCTCAAAACTGCCATCATGTCGCTATGGAAAGCACAGGTATTTACTGGATGCCTATTTATGAAATACTCGAAGAAGCGTTTGGCGGCGATATTACTTTGCTGGTTGTAAACGCACGCCATATGAAGAACGTCCCTGGCAAGAAAACAGACATGCGGGATTCTGAATGGATTTCCACCCTGTTACGTGCCGGGCTTTTGAATGGCAGCTTTATTCCCGAAAAAAAAATCCGGGAGTTCCGTGACTTAAACCGTTACCGTAAGAGCGTCATCCGTGATATCACATCCCAGAAAAACAGAGTTGAGAAGTTCCTGCAAAGCTCTGGCTTTCGCCTTTCCTCTTTTATTTCTGATATTTTTGGCGCTTCCGGCAGGAACATCATCCGGCATCTCACTGAGCATGGACAGATTGATCGGTCTGCTTTGGATTCCTGCTTAAAAACAAAGACAAGAAACCGTATAGATGAAATCCTCATGTCCGTAAATGGAACCCTGTCAGAACATCAAAAAGCCTTCCTGAAGATTCTTATGGACCATTATGACTCCTTAAAAGAACATCTTGCTGAAATCGAAAAGAGTCTTGAGGCGGACATGGCCCCATTTGCTTTGCAGGTGGAGCAGTTAAGCAGCATTTATGGAATCAGCACAACGGCCTCCTGCGCAATCATTGCTGAAATTGGCATTGACATGAAACCGTTCAAAACCGCGGAGCATATCTGTTCATGGGCAGGCCTGTGCCCCGGCAATAATGAAAGCGCCGGGAAACGGAAAAGCACATCTGTCACGAAAGGCAATCCTTACATAAAAAGTATGCTTTGTGAAATTGCCTGGGTAATCGCCGGAAAACGCAATACCTATCTGTCCGCCTGGTATTGGAGAATCAAGCAGAAGAAAGGGGCTAAAAAAGCTATTATTGCCCTTGCAAGAAAACTTCTTGTAATTATTTACACCATGCTAAAGCAAGGCACTCTTTTTGATGAATCCTGTTTTGAAGCCAGACGTAAAAGCTGCGAACAAAAACAGCTTTCCCGATACATACGTGAATTAGAGAAGCATGGCTACCATGTGGAAGCGCAAGCCTGATTTTTTGTAATACCAATATTTCACTGACGGCAGCCATTTTTATGACTGCTTTATCATGATGCTTCCATGATTGTTGAAAACATTTGTTGTCAAGGTTCAGTTCTTGGCTACGAGTTTTATTTTCGTAGCAAGGTTCAACACACCAAATGGTGTGGGAAGTTTGAGTAATAAATTTAAAAAAAACATTGACATATCAGTCAAAATGTGCGGCGCGTTTGGTAACCTTATATAGCGGTCACTAAACGCGCTCTTTGTAGTTAAGAAACTCCTGTGCCCCGCACACCACTACAAGGAGGTACATTTTATGATCAGGTACTGGCAGTTCATGCAAGATTACAAGTACTTTCTCACCGAATCCAAAGTCCATTTCGATTCCTCCTGTTCTTTTACTCCAACACCGGCAGGCCCGCTAAGAACCATCCCCCAATATTAATTTTTTTCCTTTTTCTTCCTTCTATCTTCACAAGAATAGAAGGAAAGAGGTTTGGTAAAGTAGATTTTTTTCTGTTGTGATCAACTATGGAAGGATAATCAGAGGAAAAAGGAGAACAAATAATCAGAGTAATAATTCTAAATACAAATAAAGTAGGTATACCCCACTTATGTAATTTATTAAAATTTGGAAAATTTTGGTAATGTTATAGTTGCGGGATATTATATCGTCCTGTTAACGGACAAAATTCGACTACACTTATGGAGAAGGGGTGAATATTATGACCATACGTGAGGCGACAAGTTTTAGAATAACTGAATTATGTAGAGAGAAAAATTTAAGTGGCTATTCTGTAAGCTACAGGGCAGGGATGCCATCCTCTACATATAAAAGCATTATTAATGGTAAAAGTAAAAATCCGGGCATTGTGAATATCAATAAAATAGCGGATGGATTAGGAGTAACAATCCGGGAGTTTTATGATTCGGAATTATTTGATGAGTTGGAACCAGATGATTGAATGAAAAAGTTGTGGAAATGTTGGGAAAAGATCCTGTGTTATATGACAGGATCTTTTTTTGTGGATTATGAATCAGATACTCAGATGTTACGATTTCTATATTGTTTCTAGAAACGCTTAGATTCAGTGGACAGGGAAACACACGGTTTAGTGTGGAAAAACTGTAAATCGAACAGATTAGATTATTATTGTTGAATGATAGAATTGAATCATAAAAAGCGGCATTATATTGTGTAAAATATAATGGCAATATTGAATATTGGCTATATTGCAGAAAATGATGGGAAAATTGGAGTGGAAATTTGTAGATATAATTTTCTAATAGATATTGACAATTATTTAACAAGGAAGTATAATGCAAGTATAATAAGATTGTTAAAAAAATATCGATAAAATATTATCGATAAGTCAATGGCAAAGAGAATGTGGAGGAGAAGACAATGGCAAAGAAAGAGCAAGTTGTTTCGGCAATCATTGACAGTGTTGAGGCTTTGGAAGCTAAAATGCAGGCCATGCGGGAAGCGCAGAAGGTGTTTGCTACCTTTACTCAGGAACAGGTAGACAAAATATTTTATGAAGCTGCTTCTGCGGCTAATAAATTGAGAATTCCTCTGGCCAAGATGGCTGTTCAGGAAACAGGAATGGGGGTTGTGGAGGATAAGGTTATCAAGAATAACTATGCCGCGGAATATATTTATAATGCGTATAAGGATACGAAGACCTGTGGAGTGGTGGAAGAGGATAAGGCTTTTGGAATCAAGAAGCTGGCGGAGCCGATTGGTCTGGTTGCTGCAGTAATTCCAACAACGAATCCTACTTCTACAGCAATTTTTAAGTGTTTGATTTGTTTGAAAACCCGGAATGCGATTATCATTTCTCCACATCCAAGGGCAAAGCATTGTACGATTGAAGCGGCAAAGGTGGTTTTGGAGGCGGCTGTAAAGGCAGGCGCTCCGGAAGGAATCATTGGCTGGATTGACGTACCGTCTCTGGATATGACGAATCTGGTTATGAAGGAAGCAGATATTATTCTGGCAACCGGCGGCCCGGGAATGGTGCGTGCTGCTTACTCTTCGGGCAAACCGGCCTTGGGCGTTGGCGCCGGCAATACTCCTGTCATTATTGATGATACGGCGGATATTAAGATGGCTGTTAGCTCGATCATTCATTCCAAGACCTTTGACAATGGTATGATCTGTGCTTCGGAGCAGTCGGTTACGGTTCTTGCCTCGGTTTATGATGAGGTGAAGAAGGAATTTGAGTATCGGGGCTGTTATTTCCTGAAGCCGGATGAGATTGAGAAGGTGAGAAAGACAATCCTGATCAATGGTTCTCTGAATGCTAAGATTGTGGGACAGAGTGCTCATACCATTGCCAAGCTGGCGGGTGTAGATGTTCCTGTGGATACGAAGATTATTATTGGTGAGGTGGAGTCGGTTGATATCCGAGAGGAATTTGCCCATGAGAAGTTGTCTCCGGTTCTGGCTATGTATAAGGCTGAGACCTTTGATGAAGCTATCGCAAAGGCGGAAAGGCTGGTAGCAGACGGCGGTTATGGACATACGGCTTCTCTTTATATCAATGTAAACGAGCACGAGAAGATTTTAAAGCATGCGGAGGCCATGAAGACTTGCCGTATTTTGACCAATACTCCTTCTTCTCACGGTGGTATCGGTGATCTTTATAACTTTAAGCTGACCCCGTCTCTGACTCTGGGTTGTGGTTCCTGGGGAGGAAACTCGGTGTCTGAGAATGTGGGTGTGAAGCATTTGCTGAATATCAAGACTGTGGCGGAGAGGAGAGAGAATATGCTGTGGTTCCGTGCGCCTGAGAAAGTGTATTTTAAGAAGGGTTGTATGCCGGTTGCCCTGGATGAGCTGAAAAATGTGATGGGCAAGAAGAGAGCTTTTATTGTGACAGATTCTTTCCTGTATATGAACGGTTATACGAAGCCGATCACGGATAAGCTGGATGAGATGGGAATTGTCTATCAATGCTTTTCCAATGTACAGCCGGATCCGACTCTTGCCAATGCCCAGGAGGGTGCGAAGGCTATGTCAGCATTTAAGCCGGATGTGATCATTGCATTGGGCGGCGGTTCTGCTATGGATGCCGGTAAGATCATGTGGGTGATGTATGAGCATCCGGAGGTTGATTTCCAGGATATGGCAATGCGCTTTATTGATATCCGGAAACGTGTATATACATTCCCGAAGATGGGTGAGAAGGCTTATTTTGTAGCGATTCCTACCTCTTCCGGTACAGGTTCTGAGGTAACTCCTTTCGCGGTTATCACAGATCAGGAGACGGGTGTAAAGTATCCTCTGGCCGATTATCAGCTGCTTCCGAACATGGCGATCATTGATACAGATAATATGATGAGCCAGCCGAAGGGCCTGACCAGCGCGTCTGGTGTGGATGTCCTGACTCATGCGCTGGAAGCTTATGCTTCTGTGATGGCTACGGATTATACGGATGGCCTGGCATTGAAGGCTATGAAGAATGTGTTTGAATATCTTCCGACCTGTTATAATGACGGAACAAACGTGGAGGCCCGTTCCAAGATGGCGGATGCTTCCTGTATGGCTGGTATGGCATTTGCCAATGCTTTCTTGGGCGTATGTCACTCCATGGCTCATAAGCTGGGTGCGTTCCATCATCTTCCTCATGGCATTGCCAATGCGCTGCTGATCTCTCTGGTTGTGGAGTATAACTCGGCAGAGTGCCCGCGGAAGATGGGTACCTTCTCTCAGTACCAGTATCCGCATACCCGCGCAAGATATGCAGAATGCGCCCGGTTTGTGGGAATCCAGGCTTCTAACGACGAGGAGGCTGTGAAAAAGCTGATCGAAAAGATTGAGGAATTAAAGGCAGCTGTCGGCGTGAAGAAGACCATTGCAGAGTATGGCGTGGATGAGAAGTATTTCCTGGATACTTTGGATAATATGGTGGAGCAGGCCTTTGATGATCAGTGTACCGGAGCTAACCCGCGTTATCCGTTGATGAGCGAGATCAAGGAGATGTATCTGCGGGCTTATTATGGGAAATAAATGTAACATTGTTTTCCGTCAGATGCATGTCTCGATTCGCGGGAGGTCTGACATTAGAATGTATGACAGAGCAGACAGGAATCAGAGGAAGGATTAAAAAGAGAGCATAAAATCAATATAGAAAACAGCCCGAATCCGGAAAAGATGGTTTTCTCAGGTTCGGGTTGTTTTTTTGTGTATTGGACAATGTATATTCTTAGCCGTGTTTCTATGAGGTGTAAAAATGCCGTTGTTTTTTCCGATATTTCATTGTAAAAAAGGATAGACAGAATTACTTTAGTATGCTAATATGGTAGCGTGCCGCAGGAGAAAATTTAGGATTAACTGCGACAGATTGAGGATAAGAGGAGGAAAAGAAAATTATGAAAAAATTGGGAAGTATGCTTTTGGTAGGAGCAATGGCGATATCTCTGGCCGGCTGTGGGAGCCAGAGTACAGGGACAACGACAGCGGCAGAAACGACGGCAGCGACAACTGCAGAGACGACCGCCGCATCAGAAGAAGGTTCTGCAGAGGATGCTAAGACAGACAGTAAGGAGGCAGAGGAAAAGGCAGGAGACGCGGCAGATACCCAGGCAACTGATGGCACGTTTATCGTCGGATTCGACCAGGATTTCCCTCCCATGGGATTTGTGGGAGATGATGGTGAGTATACGGGTTTTGACCTGGAGCTGGCAAAAGAAGTGGCCGGGCGTCTGGGGCTGGAGTTTGTTGCCCAGCCGATTGCATGGGATGCAAAGGATATGGAGTTGAATTCCGGAACCATTGATTGTATCTGGAATGGTTTCACCATGAATGGACGTGAGGATGATTATACCTGGAGTGAGCCTTATATGGATAACAGCCAGGTGTTTGTGGTGGCAGCGGATTCCGGAATCAGCAGCTTTGCTGACCTCGCGGGTAAGATTGTGGAAGTGCAGGCGGATTCTTCGGCGGAGGCTGCCTTAAAGGATAACACGGAACTGACCGGAAGTTTTGGAACCTTGCAGACTACACCGGATTATAATACAGCTTTTATGGATCTGGAAATGGGAGCTGTGGATGCGATTGCCATGGATGTGATTGTGGCCGGATATCAGATGGAGCAGAGAGATGACGGCAGCGGGTATGTAATTCTTGAGGAGACTCTGGCTTCTGAGGAATACGGAATCGGCTTTAAAAAGGGAAATGAGGAGCTGAGAGATAAGGTTCAGGCTACATTGGAGGAAATGGCAGAGGACGGAACGTTGAAAGACATCTCAGATAAGTGGTTTGGTCGGGATGTTACTACTGTCGGAAAATAAATATATTCACAAGTATAAATTACAGAAATAAGGAGCAGGGAAAATGTCAGTCAGTATGATGGTATCGCAGTTAGCAGGAGGAATGTTTGTCAGTGTCCAGATTTTTGTGGTTACGCTGGTATTTTCCCTGCCTCTTGGAATGATTGTGGCTTTTGGGAGAATGTCGAGGAATCCCTTGCTGCAGGGAATTGTGAAGGTATATATCTCAATTATGAGGGGAACGCCTTTGATGCTGCAGCTGATGGTGGTCTATTTCGGGCCTTATTATCTGTTTGGAATCAAGATCACCAACAGTTATCGTCTGTGGGCTGCGCTGATCGGGTTTGTGATCAATTATGCTGCTTATTTTGCGGAGATTTACCGGAGCGGGATTCAGTCTATGCCGGTGGGACAGTATGAGGCGGCGAAGCTGCTTGGATATGGCAAGATGCAGACCTTTTTTAAGATTATCCTGCCGCAGGTGATTAAGAGGATTCTTCCTTCTGTGACGAACGAGGTCATTACGCTGGTGAAGGATACTTCCCTCGCTTTTACCATCAGTGTATTGGAAATGTTTGCGATTGCCAAGGCGCTGGCATCTTCTCAGACCAGCCTGATTCCTTTTGCAGCGGCGGGAATCTTTTATTATCTCTTTAATCTGGTGGTTGCGGTTGGTATGGATTATGCGGAAAAGAAGCTGGCGTATTACCAGTAATACAGGATGGATGCCCCGTTGCCTGCAGCGGGGATTGTTAGCTTAAAATGAAGTGGAAGGATGGCGGCATTATGAAGCTGATGGAAATGAATCATGTGGGGAAAGCTTTTGACGGGGTTCCGGTGATCAGGGATATCTCTTTATCTGTGGAGGAAGGGGAGATTGTCTCGATTATCGGTCCGTCCGGATCCGGTAAATCTACTCTTTTACGTTGTGCCACCATGCTGGAAACCATGGATAGTGGTGAACTCATTTATATGGGGGAGAAAGCAGCCTGGAGTGACGAAACAGGAAAAATGACTTTTGCTTCTAAAAGAGACTTGAAGCGGATTTGTGAAAATTATGGCCTGGTGTTTCAGAATTTTAATCTGTTCCCTCATTTTTCGGTCATGAAAAATATTACGGATGCGCCGATTGCTGTTCAGAAGAGAGATAAAGAGGAAGTATATCGCACAGGTCGGGAGCTGTTAAAGAAAATGGGGCTGGAGGATAAGGAGAATGCCTATCCTTGCCAGCTTTCCGGAGGGCAATGTCAGAGGGTGGCGATTGCCAGAGCTTTGGCGCTGAATCCAAAGATTTTGTTTTTCGATGAGCCGACTTCCGCATTAGACCCGGAGCTTACGGGAGAGGTGCTGAAGGTAATTAAGTCTTTAGCAGATCTGGATATTGCCATGGTGATCGTTACCCATGAGATGGCTTTTGCCAGGGATATCTCGGATCGGGTGATTTTTATGGCGGATGGGGTGATTGTGGAGGAGGGGACGCCGGAGGTGGTGTTTGCCTCGGATAATGAAAGAACCCGGAGCTTTTTGGGGCGGTATGGGGAGATGTTGAAGTGAGGACGGGAAAAGGATTTAAATATCTATCGGTAATTGTTATATTTACTGGCCTGATCGCAAGCGGATGTGGGATAAAAGAGGAATGGAGGGATTCTTTCGAGAAGGCGGAAAGCATAATGGCTTCTGTGGAGGAGGATTCGGAAGAGGATTTAAAAAGCGAAGAATCCATAGGAAAAACTCCGGAAGAATTAAAGAAAGAACTGAAGAAAGCACTGGAAAAAGGGGTAGAGAAAAAACAGGTTTTTCAAGTTATTCCCTATGATATGCGTTTTACCTTTTCGGATGATTGGGAGGAAACGACAGATCATTCTCAGTTTGATCTTCAAATGAAAAGAGGCAACCGGTATTATTGCAGTATATTTGGATTTAAGGATATTGATTTGGCAAATGATATGACTCCGGAGGATATTTATGAGCTGCAGAAGGAGGATCTCCTGGGGAAAAGGGATTTCACGGAATTGGTAAGAGAAGAACCGGTATGGGAGGATGAAAGCAGGAAGATCTATCGGGAACTGTATTCCGGTGAACTGGATGGGATAAAGTATTACTATTATTGTTGTCTGGTTGATTTTAAAGAACCGGCGCAGGGTCTGGCATGGGTTGTTTTTTCGGGAGTTCCGTCCTGGGTGGAGAATGATGTGGAAGAGCTTGACCAGATATTGATGTCAGCGGAGGATGTGGGAGATCCCGTGGATGTGACTTCTGCTGATGAAGATGAGGGATGAAAAAATCTGCATAAAATAATTTCTGTGCTTGGATTTGCTGGTTGATTTCCTATTGGATTTCCTGGGCGTTGACAGACTGATACTCTCAAAAGATTTTATTGTTGTAAGGAAGCATCATGGAGTGGTAGGACGGATTATTCAGATTCACCAGTTGTTCGATCCCTTTTTTACTGTGGAACCGAGATTTCTCCATGGCCCAGAGGATTTTTCTTTTATAATGATAAATCTTGATCTTCTATAAATACCGATATTTTATAAATGCCGATATTTTTAAATTAATAACTCAAACTTCGCACATAGATTTTAGCTATGCACCTTGAAAATTCAATATCTGGCAATGATTCAATTATCAAAGAACAGTCTTTTATACCGCTATGCCGCAACTAATTGCGATTGTAGAAGAG
>CAJTEM010000065.1 GCA_910575255.1 Lachnospiraceae bacterium
GAATAAATTACCAAAGAGCACAACGAACGAAAAAAACGCTGTAGAGCCTGTAAATAAAGGCTCTACAGCGTTTTATCATCTTATAAACTGTCAAAGACGGGAGTATACTATAAAATCCATAATATATCCAGTTCCCCGCCAGTCAAATACTCCGTGGACAGCCGCCATTACGTGAATCAAATTTCCCGCCAAAAAACGGAATCGGCCATGACAAGATTCTTCATGGTTGATTCCGTTTTTCGTAAACAGGTTATTGCTTTTTTCTCCACCCCTTCCAGCAGGCATTTGCGATCACTCCAATTCCGATCAGCACAAATACACAAGCCGCGGGTCTTGTAAAAAATATGCGGATACTGCCATGGCTGAGTTTCAGAGCTCTCCGGAATTCTCCTTCAAACATGGAGCCCAGTACCAGCCCCAGCACAATCGGCGCTGTGGGAAATCCGCCTTTGATCATCAGATAACCAAACATCCCGATCACCAAAGTCAGAAGCACATCAAAGAAATTCCCCCTGAGAGCATACGAACCCACCAGAGACAGAATCACCAGCGCCCCGTTTAAGTAATGGACCGGCACATTCAAGATCTGCACAAACAGCCGGATTCCCACACATTGTATCAAAACCATCAGAAGCGTTGCCATCAGCACAGTGGCAAAGATCTCCGCCACCAGTCCGGGAGAATCCGTAAACAGCGCAGGACCCGGCCTCAGGCCGTGAATGATCAGTCCGCCCATCAGAGCCGCTGTCACGCTGTCCCCCGGAATTCCCAGAGTCATCATGGGGATCAGGGCCCCGCCGCACACTCCGTTATTCGCCGCCTCTGAGGCCACCACCCCCTCATAAGCGCCATTCCCAAACTGTTCCGGATTCTTTGAAAAACGCTTGGTCTGGTCATAGGCAATAAAAGAGGCGATATTCCCTCCGGTTGCCGGAATAATCCCGATTCCCGTTCCAATCATGCTGGAACGGATGATATTCCACTTCTGTTCCCACAGCTTCCCGACCGGCGGAAGAAAATCCTTCAGCTTTAATGATTGCGCATCTACATGCAGATTCCCCTCTTCCGTACAACTTATAATAATCTGCGGAATCGAGTACAGGCCGATCATCGCCGGAATCGTGCTGATCCCTGTCATCAGATTGATATTACCAAAAGTGAACCTGAGATCTCCCCAGATCGGGTCCGTCCCCACAAAGGACAGGATCACTCCCATTATCCCTGCAATCAATCCTTTTACCAGGGATTTTCCCGAGACAGCCGCGATGATTGTCAGTCCGAAAAATGCCAGCGCGGCATATTCCGGAGACCCAAAGCTGGTACACAGCCGCGCCAGCGCCGGGGAAAGCGTCACCAGCATCAGCCAGCTGATCAGACTGCCGAATCCAGAGGCAAAAGCTGCCCATCCCAGCGCCTGGGCTCCTTTCCCCTGCTTTGCCATGGGATATCCGTCCAGGCAGGTGACTACAGCAGAAGGCGTTCCTGGAATGTTGAGCAGAGAAGCGGAAACTGCCCCGCCTGCCATTCCCCCGATATAGGTGCCCAGCATCATACCAAAAGCGCTTGTGGGCGTCATGGTAAAAGTCAGCGGAATCAGAAGCGCCACCCCCATCGTAGCTGACAGTCCCGGCAATGCCCCGAATACCAATCCCAGAAATGTACCAGCCGCCACCACCCCGACAATGCCAGGATTTAAAAATGTAGCCGAGAGTCCCTGAAACATATTTAATGTCATATTCACTTTCCCATTCCCCCTATCCGCTGATCAGCTCCAGAACCGGTTCCGGGAAATCCACGCCAAAGGCTGCCCCGAATACAAGATAAATGCCAAACGTAATTCCTGCTGCCACCAGAATTGCCTGTTTCCTCTTCGCATCCCTTTTTAAGATCAGAGTCTGTACAAAGGAAAAAATCAGGCTGCTCATGGCAAACCCCAATATTCTCCATAGGGCGGCATAGAAAAGAATATTGACAACCGTCATTCCTGTTCTCCTGTCCGGAGACCGAAGCGGACTCTTCTCCTGTCCGGAGACCGAATCTGCCCCTTCCCCTGTCTGGAGACCTAGCCTGCCTTCCCCCTTCTCCCCGCGGTTCGCAAGCCAGCCAAAAACCAGCCGGCCCCCGCATAAAAGCATCAACAGCAGCAGGGTTCCCCGGGGGAAATCCATGGAAGCCAGATCCTCCCCAAAGGCTGCCCTTTTCGCTCCTCGTACACTGAAATACAAAAATGCCGCTCCCACAATCAGTAAAAATAAAACAAGCCGTTCATAAAACTGCTCTTCTTTTTTCATGCCATGCTCCCTTCAGATTTCCAAGAGTGCTCTTTCAGAGAGTGTCCTACTGCGCCCATATCTCCTTACTTGCTTTCTCCAGTCCCGTATATACATCCCCCAGGAAGGTATCCAGTTCGCTGCCTGTAATCGGCTCAGATACCAGGCCGCTTTCCGCGGCAAACTCCTTGAAGGCGTCCGATTCCAAAGCCTCCTTAAACATGGAAGCCAGCTTTTCCTTATCCTCGGCCTTTACCCCGCCGGGAGCCATGATATAAGAAACCTGTCTCAGCTGTCCCAGCGTAAACACATCATATCCCAGAGATTCAAAAGTAGGCACATCCGGCATAGTGGAAAGCCCGTCCTGATTGAACACTCCCAGCACCCGCAGCTCGCCGGCCGCCACCTGCGAGACGATCTCACTGGGCTTGAGTACGCCGGCATCCACATGGCCGCCCATGATCTCTGTAATCACCCGCGAACCCCCGTCAAAAGGCATAAACAGAAATTCCGTATCCGCCGCCTGTCCAAGAAGCGTCGCATATGCCTGATTGACATTGTTTGAGCCCGGTACCCCGATGGATATCTGCCCCGGGTTTTCCTTGGCTGCGTCTATGAACACTCCGGCATCCTCATACTTCCCGCCTTCCTTTGTTACCAGAACAATCGGCTCCTCCGCCACCAGGCAGATATTGTCGATCTTTGTCAGATCTGCCTCTGCGGTTCCCTGGGCCACAAGCGCCAGAAAAGAGCTGGAGGCCAGACCCACTGTATAACCATCTGCTTTAGAGGTCAGCACCTCGGTAATCCCCACCGCGCTTCCGCCGCCTGCTGAGTTTTTCACCACAAGCTCCACCCCGAACTTATCCTTGAACACCGGCTGGAGAGCCCTTGCCATCAGATCATTGGTTCCTCCCGGATTCCATGGCACCACCACGGTGATCTCCTTTGCCGGAAACTCCTTCCCCCCTGCACAGCCTGTCGTCATAGCTGCTGCCATCGCGATTCCAAGCATTCCCAAAACTGCTTTCCGTGTTCTGCTTTCCATCTTTTCCCCTCCATATCAAAGCTTTTTAATCGTTTCCCTGATATTGGAGATATGTTCTTTCATTGCCGCAACCGCCTGCTCCTCATCCCTTTCCTTCAGCGCTTTCAGAATTCTCCTCATCTCAGCCTGCGTGGGTTCCTTCCGGTCCGCCCAGGTCATATTGGCTCTCTGGATTCTCTGGATCTCCGGCATATAGCGCTGCATGATCTCCGCGATAATGACATTCCTGCCAGCCTTATAGATCGCATCATGAAGCATTCCGTCAACCTCATAGATAAACTGGCGCTTACCCTCATCATCATCCTGCAAAGCGTCCATTCTTGCGAACTGCTTTTCCAGATATTCCAGCTGCTCATCCGTGATGTTGCGGACTGCCCTGCGGACTGCCTGCGCCTCCAGAATCTCACGGATATCACAGATTCCTTCTGCCCTCTCTACGGAAATCTCACTTACAAAGGTTCCGTATTGAGGCTTTATTTTGACAAAGCCTTCCTTTTCCAGCTTCGCCAAAGCACTTTTTATGGGAGCCCGGCTCACCTCCAGAACAGCCGCCAGCTGTGTCTCGGAGATCTTTTCGCCAGGTGCGTATCTCAACTGAACAATATCCTCCAATATCTGTTCATATACATAATCACTGATGGTCTTCTTTTCCAACATCACGTTTCTCCTTATCTGTCTTCGTTCTTTTGCAGCAGTTTTCCCATTCCTTAAACTGCCACATCCTTTTTCAACTTTATCATATTGGAATTTATTCTACAAGTGATTATGCCCTTTTCCTACTGCCTTTTAGCTCCGTTTGTTACTGCTCGCAGGAACAGTAACCTCCATTTGCCATGAGACCGGTGCAAGCAGCGACTCCCCTTTACCGGGACAATCTCTGCGCAAACCTACTCGGACAGATTCACTGTTCCCGTCAACCATCAGCCCTCATCCCTGCCCGTCCTGCCATATCGTTGCTGGTTCAGACGGCATATTCTTGCCCGTCTACGCCGGACAAGAATCATCGGATGTTCATCCTATGTGGAATTTGACATGAATTTGGGCTTACAAGCAAGCTTGACGCCTAAAATTCATATCAAATTTCCCGCCGTCTGAACTGTTACACCATATCCTCAGCAGCCGGTTATACTTCGCGTTCCGCTCCGCCCGGACCGGCGACCCAAGCTTGATCTGTCTGGCCCGGTCTGCCACAGCCAGATCCGCGATAAAATCATCCGTGGTCTCGCCGGAGCGCAGGGATACGATCACATCCATCCCTCCCTGTCGGGCCGTCTCACTGGCCTTAAGCGCCTCTGTCACAGTTCCGATCTGATTGATCTTCATCAACAGGCCATTGGCACAGTTTCCGCGGATTCCCCTTTCCAGTCTCTTTTTATTTGTGACAAACAGATCATCTCCCACGACCTGAATCTGCGGAATTCGCTGCCTCAGCAAACCAAATCCGTCAAAATCATCCTGCTCAAAGCCATCCTCAATCAGAGTCAGCGGATAGTTTCTGCAAAGTTTCTGATAATATTCCAGCAGCTCCTCCCTGCTGCACGTTTTCCCGCCTCCCAGGCGGTAGATTCTGTCGGCCGGATTCCAGAGCTCGCTGGCCGCCACATCAATTCCCAGGCTTATCTTCTCCCCGTAACCCAATGCCTCCGCTGTCTGCAGCATCCACTCAAACGCCTCTTCGGAACACCGGCAGGGAGCTGCCATCGCTCCTCCGTCCTCTGGGAAATTCCCGTATTTCTTTCTCAGGTCCTTCTCCAGACGCTGCCGCATCGCGCACAGGGCTTCCAGCTCATCCGGAAATGACTCAAACCCATGGAGAAGCAGCATATAATCCTCAAATTCCATGCCAGAAACAGAGAACACTCCTCCCGAGATCACGGTTGCCATAATGTCCGGCAGCTTAAGCTCCATCTTCTGTCCGGGCTGATACGAGGGCCGGCATTCATAAAGATAGGAATACAGTTCCATCCCCCTGGCTCTGGCGCCGGCTCTGGCTGCCGCCATAGACACTGCCAGTAGAGCATTTCCTCCCAGACGCGACTTATCCTCTGTCCCGTCCAGACAACAGAGCGCTCTGTCGATCTCCTCCTGCCCTGTCACATCCATGCCTCTCAAAGCCTGATTGATCTCAGAGGAAATGTTGCCGGCCGCCTTTCTCGTACCATATCCTCCATATCTTGTCCCGCCGTCATACAGCTCATATGCCTCATACCGCCCTCTTGAGGTGCCGCTGGGAACCGACGCTGTCACCCGGATTCCTCTGTCAGTCACCAGCTCCGCCTCTACTGTGGGACGTCCTCTCGCATTCAGTATCTCTCTTCCTCTGACCTCAGCGATCCTCTCCATCCGTTCCCTCCTCGTCAATCAGCACCACTCTCAGATTCATCACATTGGTTCCCGTGTGGCCGGTGATAATATCATCCCCCAGCTCCTCCAGAACCCGTGCCGAATCATGCCCGTAAATTCCCTGCCTGATACAGATCCCCTTTTGCTCTGCCTTCCGAAGGGTGTCTCCGTCCACGATTCCTCCGGCCTTATCACAGGGCCCGTCTGTGCCGTCTGTATCAATGCTGACAAATACATACCCCTTTCTGTGGCGTATCTTGTCTGCAAAGCCCAATACCGTCTCCTGATTCGGTCCTCCCATCCCATGCTCTCCCGCGATCGTGACCGTTGTCTCACCTCCGGAAATCAATGCGCAGGGAGCGGCAAACGGTCTGCCATAGGCCAGAATCTCATCCGTGATTCCAGCCATCACCACTCCCACATCCTTTGCCTCTCCCTCCATGATTGTGGACAGAATATGCGGTTCATAGCCTCTCTGTTTGGCGCCCTCTGCCGCCGCTTCACAGGCTGTTCTTGGGTCAGCCACGCTGAAGATGAACTGCTTCATATTTTCCAGGCTCTTTACTGTCTCCAGCTCGGGACGGTTCTCTCCCTGGCAAAGATACGCCCGGATACTTTCCGGTATGTCCTCCCACAGCCGATAATCCTTCAGAACCCCGATCGCCTCCGAAAACGTCGTCGGGTCCGGCAGGCACAGATCCGGCCATGGCATATCCGGCGGCGCTGTGTCAAAAGTCAGCGTGACAACGGTCGCCGGCTGTCCGTATTTCACCAGCCGTCCTCCCTTCAGCAGGCAAATATGCTTTCTCACAGTATTGATCTTTCCGATCTCTGCTCCACAGTTCAAAAGCTTTGTATTCAATTCCCGGAGATGATCGATGGTGATATTCCCTGCCGGTTTGTTCAGCAAAGCCGATGAGCCGCCGGTCACTGCTGCAAAAATCAGATCCCTCTCTCCTGCCTCCTTCAGAATCGCAAGCACCTGGTCTGCTGCCTCCACACTGCGCTCATCTGGTATGGGATGGCTTGACTCAAAGATCTCGATATGCTCCAGACGGCGTTTCTCCCCTTCCTTTACTGCCACAAATCCCTTCCGGATTCGCTCCCCGAATATCTCGTCCAAAGCCTGGGCGATGGGAAAAGACCCCTTCCCGGCACCTGTCACATAAATATGACGGACCGTGTCCATGGAGATCTCCCTGTCCCCGATACGGATCGTTTTTCCGTCAAATGAGATCAACCTCCTGACAGCTTCATAAGGAATCACCTTTCTTATCCCTTCCTCCACAATATCCAGGGCTGCCTGACGAAGCCTTTTATTCTTCCCGGCCGACACTCGTTCATATTCAGAAAATATTGTGCCCATGTTTCACCTGCCTCACTTTTATCTGATTAAATTTCCCAGCTTGTCAAATTCCCACTCAAATCCCCGTCCATCCCCCTGGATTTCTTTCTTCCCTGCTGCTTCCTCCCAGAGAGCCTCCGAAATCTCCATTTCGCTCAGGCACAGAGTATTTTTGATCCTCACGATCCGCAGCCTGTCATAATCCACGTCCGGCGCTGTCTTGATCCCGGCTCGGATCGCATCGTAATCACTGTCCATGATCATCGGCACCTTGCAGCCTGCCGTGGTTCTCGCTGTCAGATTGTTGGGATAGGTTTTCAAAAAGCTCATCTTATCAAATGCCCTCCGGGAGGCAATATCCGCCAGTCCCAGCCCGGATGCGTTTCCATCCGACTCCTCTGTCAGATCCAGCACCACCAGCCTTTTGAGAAATGGCTTTGCCTCCATATGTTCCGAGGTAAACCGCTGAATGATGTTGCAATCCATGCCTGTTCCGGTTATATTCTTGCCGATCTCGTTCACCACCAGCAGATCCAGATCTGAAAAAGGAATCTCCGGCAGATAACTCTTTGCCAGCGCCAGAAGCTCTGGCTCCTTATCCATGATCTCCTCTCTGCCAAACACCCGGATCATACAGGTGTCATCATAAGCATTCTCCATCAGACCCAGGCAGAACAGCAGATTTGATTTTTCCATATGAACCTTTCCGATTTTCTCCAGATTGGCCCCCATATTGGCCATGCCCCTCATATGGCAGTAATCTGCTCCCTTCTGCTTCCCCAGACCAATGACGCTCATCTTTACCATACCGCTCTCATACTTTCCCCGAAAGCTACAATGAGGCTTGATTCTGGCAATGCTCACCGTATAATCCGCCTGATTGGCATTCCTGTCAAAATACACCGGCACGCCGTCCTCTGTATATCCGATACAGTCCGTCTCCATGGAAGCAAGAATCGGTACGCCCATCGCCTCCTCTGTGATCCCCAGATGTTCCAGAATCCGCTTCTGATTCTCTGCCACAGCGCCTCCATGGCTTCCCATGGCCGGGACAATAAACACTTCCGCCCCACAGTCAGACAGCACCTGAATCACGGTCTTTACAATCAATTGCAGATTGCTGATCCCCCGGCTTCCTACTGCCAGTGCAACCCGTTTTCCTTCTACTCCCGAGATCCCCGGAAAATTCTTCACCTGAGAGGCCACTGCCCCCTGAATATCCGCAATATGACTGCTGTCAAACAGCCGCTTCACCCGATACATCCTCGGCAGCTTCACGCTGTCTAAGATCGAATCATAAGCTCCCACATTCTTCCCCCCTTCCCTTCTTTCAATAACCTTACATTCTGCTGGCCCGCTTTCCCGATAGTATGTAACAATTCATCCGATGATTCTTGTCCGGCGTAGACAGGCAAGAATATGCCCGTCTGAATTGTTACAATAGCACAAAGGAAATGGCCTCCTCATCAGAATGGAATCTATCTTGTTTTCTGATAGCTAGTATACTAGCATATTAATAGGCTACCATAAATATCTTTTCAATACTATTGATAAATACCACAAAAAATCCTGTTCTTTTTGTGCATATTTACATAAATAAGTGCCTTCGGCACATCAGCTCCCCCTGCCCCCTCAATCTTTGAGGGGGTATTGCTTTCCGTCCACATTTATTGCATAATAATCTCATGAACATCCTGCAAGAGA
>CAJTEM010000066.1 GCA_910575255.1 Lachnospiraceae bacterium
CAATTTCAGGAATTTCAAAAAGGAAAAGGAGAGTGCATTCATTATGAGAAAGCAGACAAAAGTAGTTGCAGTCGCATCTGCAGCAGCCCTGCTGGCCATCGGCGCTTCCATGACTTCCTTCGCAGCTACCGGCTGGGTGGAAGAGGATGGAACGTGGTATTTCTATGATAAAGATGGCAACAGAGTGGAAGATGCCTGGAAGAAGTCTGGCGATAATTGGTATTGGCTGGACAGTGAAGAGGGCGGCGCCATGGCCATGGATAAGCTGGTGGAAGATGACGACGATACCTACTATGTAGATTCCAATGGTGTTATGGTTCGTAATACCTGGGTAAAGGTAGTGAACGAAGAACAGGATGATGATGATGATCCGGCTGAATACATCTACTACTATATGCAGTCCAATGGTAAAGCTTATAAAACCAAAGGCGAAAGTACAAAATTCAAAACTATCGATGGCAAGAGATATGCCTTTGATGAAGATGGTAAAATGTTGTACGGCTGGGTAGATAGCAATCATCAGAGAATTGCTGCAGATGACTGGTATTCTGACGGCACATACTACTTAGGAAACTGGGATGACGGTGCTATGAAGACCGGCTGGCAGCTCATTACCGTTACTGATAATGACGATGACGAGGAAGAAAAAGACTTCTGGTTCTACTTCAAATCAAACGGAATCAAAGAAGCCGATGACGGTACAAATAATGAAGACATTAAGACCAAGACGATCAACGGCAAAAAGTATGCTTTTGATGGCAGAGGTGTAATGGTATTTGAGTGGACAATTGCTACTGGCGGCAGTGCAAGTTCTGCTTCCTCTTCCAACTGGCGTTATTTCAACAGTCCGGAAGATGGTGCCCGTGCAACTAAGGGATGGTTTAAAGTAGTTGCTCCTGCTCAGGATAATGACAATACCTTTAAGAGCTATGAGGAAGGTTATGGTCAGTTTGCAGCTAAGGATGCAAATGATGAAGAAGAGAGATGGTATTATGCTGACGGTGATGGCAAATTAGCCAGTGGTGAAATCAAAAAGATCAAAGGTAAATACTATGGCTTCCGTCCGGATAATATGCAGGCACAGGATGGCCCGACAGGCAGAGGTGCTTCTATGCTGAGCGGTTTGGTATTCATGCAGACAGATGGAAAGGGTAATATCACTGCTGTTTGGGATGATGATGTAGATTCTGATGATCTGGATGATATCATGGATGAGAAAGCATATGATGATGTTCCTGCATATGCATACAGCGATCCGATGACAAGCCTGTACTACTTTGGCGGAACAGATAACGAGGATGCAGATGGATCCTTAAAGACAGGTAATGTAACCGTTAACCTGGATGGCAACTCCTATAACTTCCTGTTCCGTAAAGCCGGTGGTAAGGAAGGCAAGGGTTATGGTATGAGCGGTATTGAGAAAGAGAAGTATATCTATAAATATGGTATGCGTCTGAAAGCCGGAAATGATGACAAGTATAAAGTCATCGAGGTTGTAAACGGAAGCGGTAACCTGGATGTTGGTGCTGCTGGCGTTAAGGTTATGAAGATTGACAGTGTTAAACTGCGTAACGAAGCGGATCCGCTGGGACAGAATAAGAAAGGTGATTCTGTTGAAGGGTTAGTGACCGAAGGTAAGACCTGGCCGAGCAAGTATTATCTGATTGGTGCTTCCGGGAATATCTGCAAGAGAAAGACCGCTGCCAAGGATGGTAATGACTGGTTCTTCTATGTAAATAAGGATAAGAACATTGTAGCATATACGAACAATAAGGATCTCAAAGACGATCCTAGAGAAGGCTATGTGCTCAGTGTTGACTTCGACCATGGTGGCCCGAATAGCAACAGCTGGGACAAGTGGACTGGTGTAGACACCTCATTCCCCTCTGCTTCTGATCTGTATTAATACTTTAATGTGGATTTAAGCGAATTCTAAAAAAGAGTACTACTAACTGCAATTTGGTAGTTAGTAGTACTTCTTTTTTAATACTTATAGTTATTTATCAGCCTATGTTTTTTAAAAATTGCCTATGTTCATTATTTGCATAAAATAATGCAAATAATTCATCATAGGTTTCTCAGAACTCAACTAACGCGATATAATAAAACTATTCTGATTTTTTGAAATATAGAATTTGTCAAATAAGCTGTTGATTTATATAAAAAAGGTTCTCTATCCTAAATAGAGAACCTTTTTTTGCTACTTAGTCTGATTCAAAGTTGACTTTTATGTCAGAATGACTTTTAGTTATTGGTAGAAGAATCGCAATCATCTTTCCAGTCAGTCAGATCAAGATTTCCATTAATATTATTACCCTGGCTGTCTTTCTTAGGCTGCAGAGTCTTATTATTGGAATAAAGCTTAATCTGTTTGTCCTTCACATAGAAGTACCAGTCATCGCCGTCCTTACCAGCTGTTTTATTCTTGACAATGCTACCGCTGGTATTGATCAGATAACAATCGGCACGAGCACCAAGAATAGTTCCTGTCCAATTGTTCCAATATTTCACGGTCTCATCATCTTTGTTAGTATAATTGCTGTTAGCATTGGAACGAATGTTAACTAAGTCAGCCTCTTGGACAATAACACCCGGGAAGTCTGCGCCAACATCTTCGCTATTAACAACACCTACCGCAATGTATTTCTCATCGGAATCAGCTTTCATCTTCTGACCATATTTATAGATGTACTTGTTGTCATCAATTCCGCTAAGACCCTTACCTCTGGCTTCAACACCGCCGCTCTTACGGAACTGGAAGTTATAGCTGTCACCATCCAGGCTGACGGTAACGGAACCTGTCTTCATCGCTCCATCGTGGTCTTCATCACTGCCGAAATAATACAGGCTTACATCGGGATTCGCTCCGGCATTGCCATAAGTATCATGTACGTAGACTCCATCCATCAAATCACTCAATTCGTCGGAATCAACGCCGTCATCCCAAACAGTAACTTTACCTTGGTTATTCACTTCCATCAGAACCAGACCGTTCAGCATCCAGCCTTCCGGATGGAATGCATAGTATTTGCCTTTGATCTTCTTAACTTCTCCGGCATACAGATTGCCATCGCCATCTGCGTAATACCACTTCTCTTCCTCATCCTCAGCTTTTCCCTTAGAGAAAGTATTGTTTGCATCCGGGGCACCCTGGATTACATTACCAAAGGAGTTATCCTCAGTTGGAGCGATTACTTTGAACCATCCTTTAGTTACACGGGCACCATCCTCCGGGCTGTTGAAATATTTCCAGGCAGCTGTTGATGCCTGTGTCGCAGAGGATGCAACGGTCCACTCGTATACCATGACACCGCGCTCATCAAAGCCATATTTCTTACCGTTGATGGATTTTTCCAGAATGGTGTCGGTGCTTGTTGCGGTATCATGGAATCTCTTTTTACCATTGGATTTGAAGTTGAACCAGTAGTCCATATCTTCATCTTCCTCTTCGTCATAGACATTCACCCGCTGCCAGCCGGTCTTCATGGCACCGTCATCCCAGTTTCCGCAGTAATAAGTGGCAGTTTCCCAGCCGCTTTCATCAGACAAGCGGGAACCATTGTCGTCTACCCAACCATACAGCATCTTGCCATCGTCGTCAAAAGCATATCTCTTACCATCAATGGTCTTGAATTTCGTATTGTTGTTGGTTCCGGACTTATATGCTTTACCATTAGCCTGCATATAGTAGTAATTATACTCAGCCGGATCGTCGTCGTCATCCTGCTCTTCATTGACTACCTTTACCCAGGTGTTGCGAACCATAACACCATTGGAATCTACATAGTAGAGGTTGTCGCCATCCTCAACCAGCTTGTCAACGGCCATAGCGCCGCCTTCCTCGCTGTCCAGCCAGTACCAGTTGTCACCGGATTTCTTCCATTCGTTTTCCACCCGGTTGCCATCTTTATCATAGAAATACCAGGTTCCATCCTCTTCCACCCAGCCGGTAGCTGCGAAGGAAGTCATGGAAGCGCCGATGGCCAGCAGGGCTGCTGCAGATGCGACTGCAACTACTTTTGTCTGCTTTCTCATAATGAATGCACTCTCCTTTTCCTTTTTGAAATTCCTGAAATTGCTTGGTTTTACAACTCGATGGTATTATACTTCCTATAAGGGGAATTATGGAGAAGCGGGAAAACAGAGAAGAGATCATCTTAAAGGTACTGAAATATCTGGATACCATATAAAAATAAGCATAAATATGGCAGGACAAAACATAGCAACAAAAGCTTGATTATAAAAATGATTGGCCTTTCATATCTGTTTTAAACTGGCAGTTTTGGAAATAGTAAGAAACTGATAGCTTTTCTCTTTATGTTCATCACATAAAAATATATCAGCTATACTCAGTTTACAACAGTAAGCCTTCGTTTTATTTAGCCAGCTTATACTAGACATAGACGAGTTAAAAAGTCTGGTATCAGAAATAGCCTATATTACCCCAAGTGGTCATCTCCAAAAATTTAAGCAATCTGCTACATTGATATGTCTCAGCTATCGAACTCTAGCGCGTTCCTTTCTGGCTGGAAAATGAGGGCGCAAAAGATTTCGATATATCGAATAAATATATTGTTTTTGCATATATATTACAGTATAATTGGTTTGTAATCTTACACTCAATATTCAAAATTAAAGGAGACTCCTCATGATCAAGCGAGAAACCTACATGAAAAAAATCCGACCCTTCATAAATAAAGACATCATTAAAGTAATAACTGGAATCCGAAGATGTGGAAAGTCTGTAATGATGAAATTGATACAGGAAGAACTTATAGAAAATAATATCTCATCTGGCAGCATCCTGAATTTCAATTTTGAAAGTAAGCTGCTTCCTTTTGAAAAATCTCCTGAACATGCATTTGCCTATATCAGGAATATTATCTTAAAAAAACCCGGGAAAAAATATTTGTTTTTTGATGAAGTCCAGGATATGCATCATTGGGAAGATTTAGTAAATGCACTGCAGATTGATTTTGATGTGGACATTTATATAACAGGTTCCAATGCGAAACTACTGTCAGGAGAACTGGCAACTTATCTGGGTGGGAGATATATAGAGATTAAAATATATCCCTTCTCTTTTCAGGAAGTCCTTGATATTTCTGCTTCTATGGGAGAAACTGTTGACAAGGCATCCTTATTTCGATCTTATTTGACTTATGGAGGCATGCCGTTTATTTATCAAAATCGAATCGATGCGGAGGCTTCCGTGCAATATCTCGAAGATGTTTTTGATTCCATTATTTTAAAAGACGTAACACAACGTAATCGGGTGCGGGATGTAGGAATGTTAAAAAAAATATTATCTTATTTTATTGCCAATATTGGAACTACCTTTTCGGCCACAAGCATCCGAAATTATTTAAAAAGCGAAAACCGCAGCATGTCATTGGAAACGCTATATAACTATCTGGAATATTGTAAAGATGCCAATATTCTTCATTTGGTATCCAGAATTGATATTCCCGGGAAAAAAATATTACAATTCCAAGAAAAAATCTTTCTTACCGACCATGGATTTCGAGAGGCTGTATATGGGAACAACATGAGAGATATCCAACAGATTTTAGAAAATATAGTGTATATGGAATTGCTGCGGCGAGGATATATGGTATATATCGGGAAAAAGGATAACCTGGAAGTGGATTTTACAGCAGAACGGGGCAGTGCCCGCTTTTATGTCCAGGTTTCCTACCTTTTAGCAGATGATTCTACTGTTGAGCGAGAATTCCGGGCATTAGAGTTGATTCCTGATAATTTTCCCAAATATGTAGTTACGATGGATGAAATTGACCGTAGTCGAAATGGAATTCTCCATATGAATATCCGAGATTTTCTTCTTAAAGATAATTATGAATAAATGCAACTTGTTGTGCTAAGTCCCCCCACTTCAAGTGGGAGCAGGATTCCTCCAAAGGGCCTTTGTTACTTGCACGCCCGAAAGGCGGGTGTTGCAAGCATTTTTACTAGCTTCTGCTAAAAAGCGGGACCTTCACTATCCTCTTTTCCTGACTCTTCTGACCGTTTTGCGGCACTACAATAGTCCCCTGATTGTACCAATATTTTTTCAGATGCCAAACACTTTTGGGCCTTTTTTAAACGATAACAGCACAAGTCGTTTCTCCTCTCATCCATAAACGGTTATCCCCTCTTTTGCGATGTTTTGGTAAAATGGAAGAAAAAAGAGCGGATACACGAAAAGAGCATATCGCGGTTGTTTCATCGGGCGAACGCCCGATAGCTCACGGCCGTCAGGCCGTGAGCGTAGCCTGGCGGCGTGGAAAATACCGATAACCTACGTCCAGCGTCCTTTATTTCCCAAACAAGTCCGCATGACTGCCAGTCGCAGTAGCCGAAAGGATAAGGATATCTTCATAGATCTGATACATGAGCAACCAATCTGGCTCTATATGACATTCTCTAAAATCATGTAGGTTTCCAGTCAGAGAATGATCTTTGTATTGAACTGGCAGAGGATCGCCATTGGCCAACAATGAAAGCACGTTGACAAGTTTCCCCATATCCTTGCCACGCTTTTTCATCAACTTAGCATCTTTTTTCATGCGGTTTGTGTAGACGATCTTATACATGGGTCAATCCTCCAGCATGGAGGCGACGGCATCTTCCGCATTGTCGAAAGGACCATTAAGATCCCTTCGGAACCGGCTATCATATACGGCTTCTTGAAGCTGATAGGGAATCACCCTATGTTGTACGGAAAAAGGAATACCCGCGTTTTCGATAGCGGCATTCAAAAAAATACGGATCGCTGTCGATGTGTCCAGCCCTAGACTGGAAAATAATGTATCTGCTTGCTTTTTAACTGTATCATCAATACGTATTTGTAATGTGGCCATATTGCACCTCCAATGAATTTGTAGTATAATTGTATCATATAAGCAATATGGAAGCAATGATAATTTAGTGGCTTAAAGATGGATGGTGGATACATTAATCTCACCGGACATAAGTTTAGGTAGAAGTACATCCCGCAATCCGGACAGATACTTGTTTTCACGCTGATTTGATTTAACCATCATAAATAATGGCATTGCTATGTTATGGAACTTTTCCAATTCTTCATCAGTAGGAACAGCAAATGGCATACTCTTGATTATTTTAGAGTTTACTGCTGTAGCGATAGAAGATGTACCGCCCATTGTTTGGAAATTAAAGTTCTTGAGATAGCAATATAAATATTCGTTGATTTCCAACTTGTTGGTTTTGAAATGAGCGATAGCCTCATTTGTAGTCATACTGCCATTTGTAATTGTTACCCGGCCAACGGTCAGCTTGAAACATTTGATGAAATAGAGCCATAACTTGCTCAGAGGATCAACTATATTTTTCTCGGCAGACCTTATATCGCGAAAACCAAAAGGAAATTTATCATACTTCTGTTAGTGTTGAAGAACTTAGAGAAAACGAAGGAATCCAAAAAGAAGAAGTATTAGATGAGATTGGTGTATATCATTTTCACGATACCAGTATGACATCTCCTATCAAATATATTCCAGATGTTTTCTGTATATTTAAAATGGTTTCTTCTCTGTTTTCCTGCTTCTCCATAATTCCCCTTATAGGAAGTATAATACCATCGAGTTGTAAAACCAAGCAATTTCAGGAATTTCAAAAAGGAAAAGGAGAGTGCATTCATTATGAGAAAGCAGACAAAAGTAGTTGCAGTCGCATCTGCAG
>CAJTEM010000067.1 GCA_910575255.1 Lachnospiraceae bacterium
TGAAAATTGTAATAATCACAGGTGAATAATTTTGCAAAATTATTGTGTATTCACGGTTAAATCCAAAAGAAGCTGCAAAAAAACAGCGCCAATGCACAGGAGATTTCCCGGATAAAGGTACGGACATCTCTTTCCTGCTCATTGGAGCGGCACAGGGAGAGTGTCAATTCTTTTAGCTGCTTCTGGTTTTCCTCCTGTTCCCGCTCCATTGCCGCCGTCATCTTCACAAACCGCTGCTCCGACAGGATTCCCTTCGCCTTGTCGGTATACAGGTTCAGGAACATATCATCAATTTTCCGGTTCCTTGCTTCCAGCCGTTCCCGCTCCTTCTCCATCTCCGAAGCGTCCGCCAGATACCGCCGCTCCATGCGGCTGCTAATCCGCTGATAGAACGATTCCACGTCTTTAAGCGCCATTGCCGCAAGTTCCTGAATATCCTTCAATACAAGGTTATATAAATCCCTTGCTTCCACTTTGTGGCTGGTGCAGGCGTTTTTTCCCAGCCGGTTATAGGTCTGGCAGATATAATACGCCTTGTCTATCGGCTCCCGTTCCTCGCCGGTAAAGCGGTTCTTCCCGGTTCTGCCTACTTTCTCATAGCGTACCTGCATGGACTTCCCGCAGGTGGCACAGTAGATAATGCCGTGGAACAGGTTATAGAAGGGGCAGGCGTTCCCCTCCATGATGGGAGGGCGGCGGTCAATCAGTTCCTGCACCTTCTCCCAGTCCTCCGGGCTTACGATGGCTTCATGGCAGCCCTCAAGGACTTCCCATTCCTCACGGGGAATGATGTCATAGGTATTGGAGCGGATTCCCTTCTGGTGCGTCCGGCAGACAAGATGTGCGCCCTTGTAAAATGGGTTCCGCAGGATATGGCTAATCCTTGCGCTCCCCCACGAATAATAATTCACGTCACATTCCGTATTGCTTTTTACCCGTGTGATGGGGATTTTATCCTCCATCAGTTGTTTGGCTATCCTCATACACCCCCAGCCGTTTAAGGCAAGGTCATAGATTTTACGGATAGTAGGCGCTGTTTCCGGGTCAAGGATAAGGTGTCCCCTTTCCTCCGGGTCACGCATCAAGCCAAGGGGCGGCTGCCCGCCGTCAAACTTCCCCTGACGTGAGCGTGTCATGCGACCAGCCAGCACTTTCTTTGAAATATCCCGGCTGTACATGTCATTCAGGATATCCTAATGGAGCCAACGGTTCGCAGAACAGATCCACCCTTACTTTTGCTTAATTACCCCCACTCAAATGGGGATTTTATGTCAATGATGCGCTTTAGCGCGGGCGTAAGCCCTTGTCATTGACATGGAAGCCTCACTTTGAGTATCATGCCGCATGGCAAAAGGCAAGTGGATCTCATTCATGCACTGGTGGATCTCAAATGAATACTGATGGCTCCCCAGGCGCGAAATATTCATTCCAAGGGGGCGGGCTTTTTTTGACGGTTCAGACAGTTGAAAAAGAAATAAGGACACAGCGATACCTCCCAATGCTTTTAAGCATTTGATACCGCCATATCCTTGAAAAAGGGCGACATTAACACACCCTCCATATTCTCATTTTTGAAAAAGAAAACGGCGGCTTGAAATTTTTATTTTCAAACCGCCGAAAGGCTACTGTATTTTGTTTGGGCGCACATTTATTCAGCTACCAAAACAACGGTTTTTTTATTTCCCCGTTGGGTAGCAGTCGATTAACACCTGCATTTGTCAGCCCATACACAAATCTTTACAGAAAAATCAGCTAGACTTGATTTTAGTTTTCATCATCTTCTTTCCAGCTATTCTGCCACCAGTCCTCCTCCCAGGGTGTACCTTGCCATGTGTCTGACCATAAATTCTTCCATTCCTCTGGAAAATCTGATGAATCAAATGCTTCCATATTGAAAACATCCATAGAGTTTGAAGAATAAATCCCCATAACCCCAGAACCTTTTCGAGTTACTTTGATGATATTATTTTCAGTACCATTTGTATGCGAATAAGTGTCGCCATTTTCCTTGAAATCTTTAGGAGTATATATTTCTCCCCATTCTCCATTGTCAGTAATTGTTGTATTGGTATTCTTAAAATCATCTTTAGAAATCAGCTGAAAATATCCACTATTTGCAACTGCGTCTAAAGAACCGGAGAAACCTTCCGGTAAGACCAAAAAGACAGAAGCCATATTGAACTCACCAGTAATATTCCCTGATTTTATAAGGTCACAAGTAAAATGAGCACTGTCAATACTCAAATCAATATTTCCATAAGCAATGGCAGGAATATATAATTTTATGGTTTCATCATTTGTGTTCGTCCTCGTTTTACATGAAATGGATACCTTCCGGCTATCTTCCTGTTCATCAATTTTTACATCATAAACCTCACTGTTATATTCAGCGGAAATTTTGCCATCAGCTGCCGGTAAAACATTCACAGCACAACTACTTATATCCAGTGATAAGGAGGGATTATCTGTCAGGTTTGTTTGCACCCCGGAAGGGGCTGCTGCATGTGCCTGATCTGTGGCTGTACTTATTGTATAAATTCCAATAAAGGACGCTCCTATAATTGCACATAAGGTCAACATAACAGTTAAAACTTTAGCTGCTTTAGTTTGTTTTTTTAAATTCATAATCGCACCTAACCTTTCTTTTAATAATTGTTTGTTTTCACTAAGCGTAACGGCGGCAAGAGATTCCTTATACTTTCCAACTGCTGCCATTGCGTCAAGCAGAGTTTCGCCATAATCCTGTGCGTTATCATATCCCATTTTTGAGAGGACCGCTTCATCACAAGAAAATTCACATGCTTTTGTAATTTCACGCCTCATTAAATAAACAAGCGGATTGAACCAGTGCAGACAGACAGTAATTTGTACCAGCCATTTATAGAACATATCCCGCCGTTTGTAATGCGTTAATTCATGCAATACGATATATTGAAAGTCCTTCTCCGAAATATCTGCGCTTGGCAAAACAATGCATGGCCGGAAGAACCCAATCAGCAAAGGGGACGAAACCAATGGATTGACACAAAGCTCTACTGGTCTTTTTCTACCAGTCTGTTCTGCGATAGCAGAAAGCCGGTCTAATTGCTCAACATTGGAAACCGGATGTAACCCGGCATTGACATATCGGAGAAAGCTATGATATGCCGTTATTTTTTGTACCAAAAGAATCAATGCAACCATGAGCCAGATAAGCCAAACATGATTGGCAAATAAAGACAGAATATCTCTAACCGGGTGATAGGATATGGAATTGTCTTTAGGTTCGACAGTATTCTGGCCTCCGTGTTCCATACCAGAAGCAGGAACATTGAAAGCATTTGAATTACCAGAGGGTAACGGCTGTTGCGGCAGGGAAACAGATTGAGTTATCGCCTGATCGATTGTCTGATAGGTTTTTCCCATCAAGTTTGTTTCTGGTCCTAACGGCAGTAATAGCCGTACAATAACAATGAGCCAGATATAATACTGCCATTGTCTGCTGATTCTGTCTTTGAAGAATCTTTTTCCCACAAATAACAGTAGTATAAGCAATGCTCCGGAAAAGGACATAGACAAAAATATTTTCAATAAAATGTTCATTTTTTTGTTCTTCCTTTCTCCAGGAGCTTTTTCAATTCCTCATATTCCTCGTCTGTCAGCAGGTCGCCAGAAATCAAATCGGAAACAAGCCATTTTGCGTCCCCCTCATAAATTTTATCCAGAAAGTTTTTAGTCTGGGTTTTGTGGTAGTCGCTTTCCGACACAAGAGGGGTGTATTCATTACAACGGCCGATTTTTTTCGCTTTCAAAAATCCCTTATTGACGAGCCGGTTTAAAAGCGTGATAAGGGTGTTTTTTTGCCAGGGTTTCCCTTTGGCCGCTAAATCTGCTGTAAGACTGGCAAAAAGCGTCGGTTTTTCTCCGTTAGCCCATACCACTTTCATAATTTCAAATTCTGCATCTGATATTTGCTGTACCATTTTGATTTCCTCCTTTAAGTATGACATCGTGTTACGCTTTAAGAGTAACACAGTGTCATACATATGTCAAGTGGGTATTTTTAGAGAACATGCAATTAAATAATACCAAACATAAAATTGTATTTAATTCACATACTAACACCTTAAATATAAAATAAGTTTGGGTGATATTGTATGGAACATTATGAAGATAGATTTGATTTTCATGGCCTCGGGCTGGCGATAAAAGACGCCCGAGAGAAAAAAGGCTGGACGCAGGAATACCTTGCGGAGCTTGTGGGGCGCACGTCCCACACGATTATGAATATTGAGAACAAAGGGCAGTACCCGAGCTTTGGTGTTTTCGTAAAACTCGTCAGTATGTTTGATATTTCCGTGGACCAATTCATACACAGTGACAGCGGGAATCGAGAAAGCCTTTGCCGCAAGCATATTGACGTGCTGTTAAACACCATGAATGAGAAGGAGCTCGTTGTCATGGAGGCAACAGCCGAAGGCTTGAAGAAAGCCAGAGAAACGGAGGTTTCCGGGTAGGGGCCTCCGTTTTTGCGGCGTTTATCGCAGGTTCCGCTAAATGGTTATCAGGAATTCCACAAAGAAAAATTCCCGATTACATTTCCAACACCCACAGCACAATGTCTCTATATCAGCCACTGCGATTCCCATATTTCCTGATTACATGGTATCTGTGATAATAGTATTAACGGACATCCAGGTCCGCTCAAATATTATTATCAGGAGGGATACCATGAAAGTACAGTTATTGATTGACCAGGTGCTGGCCGAAGCGATGCGGCTCGGGCAAAAGCCCCACGGCGCCTACAGGAGTTATTGGGAGATTTATAACCCGATCACCACTTTTTTCCGTGACAGGGGTTTGGAGGACTATTCCCCGGAGGTTATTCAGGAATACATCGGCTGGGTAACAGAGAAATACCGAAACGGGAAGATCAAGCGCGAACGGTACTCCATGCTCACAACAGCGGCAAGGAGGGTCGCCCATTTTGAGCGAACCGGCACTTACCTATGGAATGTTCCCAAAAGGGGTTCCCGGTACGAACTGGACGCTTATTATTCGGAGGTTATGGAGGGATTCCTTGCCGGTGGTGATTTCCACCCAAACACCGTGGGCGATGTGGAATGGGTTGCAAGGAGGTACTTCCACTGGCTCCAAAGAGAGGGGATCACAGAAATCCGACAGGCGGATCAGGAGATCATTCAGAAATATCTCCATAGCTGCATAGAGGAAATGAGACCCACCTCCATCTATAATGTCCACCTTTATCTGAGAAAGCTCTACCGCTTTTTGTATGAGAAAGGCTATACGGAGAATTCCTACGAGACTTTTTTCGCTTTTAAGATCTGCCGTGAAAGCCGGATGTTCCCTGCGGCGGAGGACGGGATGGTAGATACCGTTCTGAATGTAGTCGATAGACAGACGGCTACCGGGAAACGTGACTACGCCATCATCCTTTTGGGGTATGTCCTTGGGATGCGTTCCATTGACATCGCAAGACTCAAACTCTCCGAAATTCTCTGGTCAAAAGGAGAGATCTGCTTTGTCCAGAAGAAAACAGGCAAAACGGTTACGCTTCCTCTTACCACAGATGTTGGAGAAGCACTGCGTGACTATATTTTGAATGAAAAAGGCTTTTAACCCCCCATCTGAGATGGGGAGAATAGAATAAGCCGTGGTTTTGCCTAAAGTACTAAAAACTCCTATGCTATAATGATATTGGTTTCGCAGGCCATATCAAAGCATAGGAGGTATCCAAATGGATAATAAGAGTATAGCACATACCAGATGGAATTGCACGTATCATATTGTATTTATCCCAAAGTACAGAAGGAAAATTATGTATGGGGAGTTGAAAAAGGATATTGTGGAAATCATCAAGAAATTATGCGAAATCAGGGATGTCAGGTTTTTCCATTCTCACTAAATCGGCATATTTTTTGAGGAAACGGGCAACATTGTCATCCGACATTGGTGTCTTCTCCCTTTTATGTATCGTGTAAAACAACGGCTCCTGTAAGGCTGAACCCTGATGAAATTTTCTGCGGTAGTTGACAAAAAGCGCTGTGGTCTCCCCTGAAACAGGAACAAGCCGGGGCTTTGCGCCTTTGCCCCATAAGTAGACAGTATTGTTATCTTCATGGAAATCCTCCAGCTTCAGCCCCAGCATCTCGCAGTCCCTTGCTGCCGAATCGTACATCAGCGCCATGAAAAACTGATCCCTCACTCCGAGTCTTGTTTTTGTATCCGGTACGGCCAGCAGGGATTTCATCTCTTCCGGGTTCAGGAATTCAATGACATATGAACGGTCAGCCCCCTTTTTCAAGGGTATCTCCCCCAGTGCTGCCGAACAAGGATAAAGAACAGGTTCCATGGATGCCGCATATCTGAAAAATGATCTCAGGCAGCTTAGACGCTGGTTCCTTGTTGATGGTTTCCAGCCTTTCTCGAATTCCATCTGGTCAAGAAATCCAGTCACAACCGCCGGGTCGATATCTGAGAAAGCAAGCCGACTGTTGTCAATGCCCTTTGCGGCAGAAAGGTAACGGAGGAACAGGTTCCATGTGTCATGTATACTCTGTATGGTGTTGTCACTGCAGCCGCGTTGTTTTGGTAGAAACACGGTAAAATACGGTCTGAGATGTTTGCGGACCAGAACCCTTGAGGCATCAGCTTTCATGCGGCACCTCCGGGATGATCCCCTGGATGTCCATGAACTTCTGGATACCCAGCTTCTCTGGCAGAAGGTGGATGTAATAGAAGGTGCTGTTAAAAGTGACATGCCCCATGTAGGTGCTTAAGTATGGCGCATATGCATTCAGGTCCTTTCCTTCCTCCACCCAGCGCATGAGCGTCCTTGTTGCGAAATTATGTCGGAAGAAATCCAAACGTTTGGATTTTTTTCGACATACATTTGCTTCCATTTGTTATGCCGCGAAAATGGATGTAAAGACAACACAAAAGTTAATGGGGCATGCAAAAATATCAACCACCATGGATATTTATACGCATTTGGATGAAATGTTTTTAGAGGATGATATTACTAAGTTTAATGAGTATATCTTAAAAGGAAAATAAAAATAGAAAATTTTGTGAAATATAGTGATAATGGAAGCCTTTTGATTCCTATATACTTATAGGGAGAGAGGTTTCCATTTTTTGTACAGTAAACGATAGCCTACGGATTTTTTGAAAAAAACAGAAAGATTTAGTACTGATATGATGCTACAAGAGTTGACCTTGATATATGTCATAATATATATTACTCAAACTTCGCACATAGATTTTAGCTATGCACCTTGAAAATTCAATATCTGGCAATGATTCAATTATCAAAGAACAGTCTTTTATACCGCTATGCCGCAACTAATTGCGATTGTAGAAGAGATGGCAAAGTGCTGATGAATGCTTCAACCAGTTCATCTATCTTTTCATCAACGAGATCGCAGTGTTCCTCTAAGAGTTTCCGGAACATTTGGAGTAGCATCTGAAATGCCTCTATCCATGTAATGTCAGACATTTCATCAGTAAAGTACAGAAATAATTCCCCAAGAGACCGGTTGTCGTTTGATTCCCTGTTTTCGATGGACAGCATCATATATCTGGTAAAGACCACCGCTGTGTGGGCGCTCATTGCATCAAAGGAAAGGGAATGGCATTCTTTACTGAGCCT
>CAJTEM010000068.1 GCA_910575255.1 Lachnospiraceae bacterium
GAAACGGATGGGCTTCCGTGACCAGGTTCTTTTGAACCTGATGTATGCCAGCGGAGCCAGGGCACAGGAAATCTGCGATCTCAAAGTCAGGGACTTCCTGGCTGAGAAAAACCTCTATAAGCTTACAATTACTGGAAAGGGAAACAAAACCCGGAGGATCGTGATTGCAAGGCCTAGCGGAACTCTCCTGGAACGATATCTGGAGGAAACGGGAAAGGCCGGTCGGTTGGAGGCCTACATCTTTTCCAGCCAGACCCATCCGCAGATGAGCATTTCCTGTATTGAGGAGATTTATAAAAAATATATCATGCTCGCAAGAGCAGGGCATCCGGAAATGTTCCTTGAAAAACACTACACCCCGCACACCATGAGGCATACGACCGCCACACATATGTTGGAAGCCGGGGTACCAATTATGGCAATCAAAAATTTCCTCGGACATTCCTCGATCTCCACAACAGAACGGTATGCTGAACTTTCACAGGGAACCGTAAACAGGCATATCCGGGATTGGAACGAAAAGTGGTTTTCCCATCAAAAAGAAAATCCTGTTACACAAAAGAAAGAGCATCAGATCCCTGACTTCCTGAAATAGTTCTTACATTATCCGAGGCAACTTCTCTGAAAGCCTTTTATGCTGGCGGTTTTGAGAGTTTCCTCGGATAATTGATTATCTCGGATAATGCGCCCTCTTTCAGAGGGGAGTTTTTCGGCTTTCCGTTTTTCTGCCTTTTTCACCGTTCCTGCTGTCGGGGTTTTTTGTCAGGATAGAGCTTCCCGGCGACAACGGCGGCATGGCTCTTTATCTTGATTTCTCCCTCCTGCTCGCTGCGTTTTGCGTTCCGGTAGCCTTCATCGGAAAGGTAGAAACGGAACCGTTCCCCCTTAAAACCGACAAAGCACTGCTTCTGTACTTCCAGCGTAATCATGTGCCGGGTTTCCGGGCGGAATCGTTCTATCCCGGACAGGTCATGCCCCTGCATGATTGGCTCCTGTGCCTTTGCCGCCGCAAGCCGCTGGCGGATGAAATTGTCACGCTCTGCAAGGAACCGGGCTTTTGTGGCTGCAACAAACTGGCTGCACTCCGGCTCTGGTATCTTTTCCAGTTTTCGGATGGCGTTCTCCACGATTGCCTTGGTCAGTAAGTCCTTTATCACCGGCACGGTTTCTTTCATGCCCGCAAGGGTTTCCGCCTTGGTCGGTGCGGCATACTGATAGATAATGTCCAGCTCGCTTTTTGAAAATTTCACTCCGTTTCCTCCTTCCGGTTTTCGGTAAGAACCTGTGCCACAAGACGCTTCGTGTCGCCCCGGTGGAACAGTATTTTTAAAATAGTACTGACCTGCTCGTCCGTCACGGATTCCGGGTGGGGGAGATGGCTTTCCAGCATTGCCCCTCTGGTGCAGAGCCGGTGCGTCCGTTCCTTCCGGTTCAGTGTCTTTATCTGGTGTTCCAGCATTTTCTCCTTATGCTGCGCCCTCCGCAGTCTGGCTTCGGTCTTTTCAATCTCCTGATTCAGTTTTTCCAGCTTCTCATTCATGGGCAGCGTCCTCCTTCGGGAGCAGGATATAGATGTGGCTGACCTCCCCGATTCCCTGACGGACACGCATTATCATCCCGGCCTGTTCCAGCTCGTTCAGGGAACGCTTGCAGGTCTGGGGGCTTCGGGAGAGTGCCGCCGCTATCTCCATGACGGGGAAGCGGATAAACAGAATCCCGTTGCAGTCTTCGGTTCCCCTTGTCAGGATTTCATCCAGCAGGCGGGCATACATGACTTTTGCCGTATTACTGACTGGAAGCCGGAGCATTGCCTTTGGGAACGGCATACAGGGCGGCAGGGGCGTGCTGGCTATCATAAATTCACAATTCATTAGGTGGTGTCCTCCTTTTGGCTCGTTTGGATTGGTAACGGGGGCAGTCGATAATGACAGCCCGGAAACTCTGCTTACATTCATGCTGGCATTTCCGGCAGAGTCCATTGTAGCTTCTGCGCCCCCGGTCGTTTAGGAAGAAAGCAAGTTCTTTCTTCCGCTTTTTTGACATTCTCGGCATAGTGCCTCCTTCATAGAAAAACCGCCCGATTCAGCAGTAACAGCCGGAATGGGCGGGTAGTGGTTTTTGTGTATCGTTTCGGGGCGATTTTCAGGGGAAATACAGCCGCAGAGCCGCCCCAAAATTCCCCTTGGTATTACGGGCAGGGCAGACTATGCCCTGTGAAATTGTTGTGTTTCGGTATCGTTTCGGTGTTCATTTTTGCCGGTTCTCTCTGTTGTCGTTCCTGCCCCCGTTTTTGGCGGCGTTTCGCTCCGCTTGGTACGCTCGTTGCGGTCAGGGGGTCCTCCGTTTCCCTACCGGAAGTCGTTGCGCTACATCGCCGGGGAGCATATCCCATACAGGCCGGTCATTCGATTGGAATAATCCATCGATGAACTTACCTGTATCATAGAACATTTTTGAGCCTTGTGCCGTATGTCCACAAAAAAGGAATTAAGGGCAAATATCGGAAATTTCCACGATTGTGGAAAGTATGGTATAATCCAGTTAAGCGGCAGGGAAGCAGCCGCCAGAAAGGAGCGTGCGCCCATGAAAGGAGCGACTACCATACAGGAACGCCTTTGGGAACTGCGCAAGGACAAAGGGCTGAATCTGGAAGAACTGGCACAACTGACAAAGATTTCAAAATCTGCCCTTGCCAGCTATGAATCTAAGGACAATAAAGAAATCAATCATGGCAACCTTATCACGCTGGCGGATTTCTATGGAGTGTCCATTGATTATCTGTTATGCCGGACAGAAAACAGGGAGCAGGCCAACACGCCTTTAACAGAATTGCATTTGAGTGATGAAATGGTTGCGCTTCTGAAAAGTGGCCGGATTAACAACCGTCTGCTGTGCGAACTTTCCACCCACAAGGATTTTATAAAGTTTTTGGCTGATATTGAGGTTTATGTGGATGGGATTGCTTCCATGCAGATTCAAAACCTCAACTCCCTTGTCGATACTGTCCGGCACGAAATAATAGAACGCCACCGCCCCGGAGAGGATGACCCGTACCTCCGGATTTTGCAGGCTGCACACATTGAGGATGATGAATATTTCAGCCACATGATACAGGACGATATAAGCGTAATCGTCCGGGATATTCGTGCTGCACATAAGTCTGACAGTGAGAGTGCGCCGCCAACTACCATTGCCGAAGAATTGAAACAGGATTTAGAGGATGTTGCAAATTTCAAGGGAAGCCCTCTTGAAAAACAGGCTGCGCTTTACTGCAAGCGGCTGGGTATCAATTATAACAAGCTGTCTGATGCGGAGTTCCGGCAGCTTGTACATATCCTTGAAAAATCCAAATACTTCAAAAGCTATGTTGGCCAGAGGAAGAAACGGAAATAAGAAAACCGCTGTTGCATGGTTGTGTACGTTTCCATGTAGCAGCGGTTTTGCGCTGGCGGTATTTTGTTGGGAGCGTGGCTTGACTGGAATTTGAATGACTAAAGTTAGCTGTTTACAATCGGAGAAATAACAGGTTTTCCATCTTTGTCCAACAGCGGTGTCAATCCTCCTGCATATGCAACTTTACGAAACACATAATTCACTCCAGTTTCTGTATCTACCAAAATTTGCGTTACATCAACAGTCCCTTGTGAATAAACTATCTTAAATCGTTCATTCTTAGCCATTTTGTTTACATCCAAATAATTTTGATTTCTCTTTATACTTGACCTCTCAAAACGAGAATTTTATTGTTTATCATTTTTCTTCATTCTTACTTTGCCTGTTACCTTCTCTACCACCAGCTTGAAAACTTTTGTATGTGGCATTATTGATTTGTTAAAGGGAAAATCCTCTTGGTGATAATGCTTCATCAAAATACATAAAGCATTATATTTTTCATCATCAGAAAGCATTTTAATGTATCCTTGTCCTATAACGCTTTTGTACTCCATTGTACAACTCCCACGTTCAATTTCTGTTACCAATTTATGCTCACAATCCATTTCAAAACTAACTCTATTATCCTTTTCGATTAAATCATACTTTGTACCCTCCATAGCACCATGAAAATACAGCTCAATTTTATTTTCTTTTATACACATCCCAAAATTGAGTGGTACTATATATGGATAGCCATTATTGTTCAACGCAATTCGGCACACATCACATTTTTCCATGATAGCTACAATATCTTCAAAATCCTTAACCTCTCTATCTGAACGACGCATTTTTACCTCCCATTTGAAAACTACAAATTCCAGTATGTCAAACTGAAATTGTTATATTAGCTTAATCCTTATAGTAGTTCAGCATATGCTCATAAATGCTTCTGGTCTGTTCTTCATCTCCCCATGATAAAGGGTCATCCGCATAGCACAGCGTCCAAAATGGCTCTAATTTCTGAATGTTCCTTGGAAGACTTTCCCATACGCTATACATTTGACTTGCAAAACGCTTTATATCCGAACAATTTACATAAACCGCCTTTAATTTGCTCATTAAAACCTTTCCAAATTGTTCAATGTCAAGATTATTATAATCAATATGCGTCCTCACATAAATAATAGATTTTTTAATGTCTGTTTCCCATTCCAAATAGAGCAAATCATCGTTTTCAGGAGTGATGAAAAATAATTCATCAAGCCGTTTATTATACTCATTTTCTGTTACTAATTTCTCGCAAAGCAAAATCAAATAAATCAACATCTCCTCCATGATAGCACCCTCTATTACCGATTTAAACTTATAACCATATAACTCGTTACAATTTCTTTACAATTTCGATTGCAGAGATAATTAAATCATATCGGATATTCTTTTGCATATTCCAATTTCGGGAATCCCACTCCTTGCCGCTTACATCATCACCGGCATATAATAACTGGGCGAGCGGAATATTGTAATACTGGGACACTGCAAAAAAGGCTGCCGCTTCCATTTCTACAGTTATACATCCCTCGTTTCGCCTTAATTCAACCATATCAGGAGTTTCTCTGTATATAGCATCGCTTGTCCATGTTTTCCCGGTTGTAAATGGAATCCCCATTTGCTCCAAACACGAAACAACAGTCTTAACCGTTTCTTTATGGCATTCCACTTCACGGGATGGCTCCAAATAATGATAGGATGTCCCCTCATCTCTAACCGCAGAAACAGGGATAATGATTTCTCCCACTTTACTGTCCTTTGTCAATGCCCCTGCGCCCCCGCAGATTATAAATTTCTCACATCCCATAGCATGAAGTTCTTCAATCGCTACAGCTGCACCCGGCGCACCACAAAATGCCATTGTAATACAAAGCTTATCTGTACCATATTTATATTCATAAATCGGTATATCAAGCACTTCTGAATTAAGATAGCCAATAACAGGAAGATTGTTTTCCGAAACAAACTGTTCCAATTCCTTTCTGAAAAAAGTAACCACACATTTTTCAGGAAGGCTTTTAGCCAGAAAATTCGCTGCCTGAATAATCGGATTTTTACCAGTGTCAAATTCACATATAGGATATTTATTCTTCAATACCACGTCTTTTACCTCCATTTCGACTTGTCAATGGCTCCATTATACCGCAATCACTTTCCAGAGGGAATAGACTTTGCAAAAAATCCATTTCAATGTAATGGACACTATTCCCCTAGGTCTATTTTTGTTCCGTCTTTTGTGATGATAAGCCGCCCCTGTTGGCATTTCACGGTGATTTTGTCCCCTGCGGAGAATCCGGCCTGTTCCAGCCAGTTCCCCTGTAAAAGAATCTGCGGCGGCGATTTTTTGAAAGCCCCTCGCCCGTTATAAACAGTCAGTTTGCGGTCGTCCATCCGTCCTCCTTCCCCGCTGCCTGTCGGCACACGATTTCAAATACATTCCCGTCCTCTGTCCTGACAGTGAGCAGGCTGTTCCGCTCGTCTGCGTTCAGGTCGGCAATCCCCATCCCCTCGCTGTCGTTCAGTAAATCAAAAAGCCTGTCCCTAAAATAGTTCAGTTCCATTCTGTTGTTCCCCTTTCATGATTTATAGTCTATTAGCTAATATTATATAGCCTTTTAGAATCTATTGCAATCCCTATGTGTGATGTAGTCTAAAAGTGAACAAAATAAATGCTAATAGCTTATGAAATGGGTGGGCATTATGGAAGGAAAAGGATTAGGCAGACGTATCAACATGGTGAGGAAAGACCGGGGATTCACGGCGGACAGGCTCTCGGAACTTTGCAATATTAACGCAACTTACCTCCGGCAGATTGAGGGCGGGACAAAGGTTCCCAGCCTGCCCGTATTTATCAACATCTGCAATGCGCTGAAAATCTCCCCTGATTATCTGCTGCGGGATGCGCTGGAAGATAATGAGGTCAGCAAAATACGGGAGCTGGCGGAACTGTGGGAAAGCACATCGCCCAGCCAGCAGGAAATCGCCGTTGCCATGATTCGGGCAGTCTTGGAGCGCAGGGAAGATTAGAAAGTCCAGCCGGGTAGTCGGCTGGACTTTCCATATCCAATCAAATGTAAATCAGTTCGCTGTTTATGATTTCCCCCGCCCGGTTGCGGATATTGTTCATCCGGCCTAAAATCCAAACTTATATAAAATCCAAACTTTTCTGAAAACAGCTTGATAATTGGGGATTCTTGCCGAAAAAAGTTTGGATTTCGTTTCACAAAGTACAATACTCCAATTATGACAAAATGCGTAAAACATTGCTATTTAGCTCTGTTTCAATCAATTTATTCTCATTTCTGACAAGAGAAGTACAAAACAAAATCCAAACTTTTATATCAGAAAATGCCTTGAATAAAGGATTTACAGAGGAAAGTTTGGATTTCTTCTAAGTTTGGATTTTGGGGAAAATCCAAAAGTTTAGATTTGGCCTACCCATTCAAGCTGGTTTTGGGCTTTCAGTTCCTCCGTCACTCCCTCGGCAGCTTTCATCTGCTCAATGATTAAGTCCAGCCGTTCCTCCGCCTGCTCGTTCAGGTCGGCAAGGTATGTCCATAATTTCCCGGTCAGGATAAGGGAGCTGAACCGTGCCGGATGCTCCTGTTTGAGATAGTCCCTGTGCAGCCGCCCATAGCGTCCGATGGGGCGGTTCTCCTCCGGCAGCTTCAAGTCCGGTATATAGTAGTCGCCTACCAGAATATAATCAATGCCGTTCTCTGTGATTCTTTCTTTCAGTTTTTCCATTGTCGTTCCCTCCTGTAGTGGAAGGCTCGTCACTGGCCAGCTCAATCACGTCCATAATGCCACAATCCAGTGTTTCACAGATACGGGCAAGTGTGTCCATGCTGATGTGTTTTCCCTCTTTGCCCATATTGGCAATCATATTTGTGGTCAGTCCAGCGGCAAGCCTTAAATCCTCTTTCCTCATGTTGCGCTCTATCAGTGTGTGCCAGAGCGGTTTGTAACTGATGTGCATTTTTCTCCCTGCCTTTCTGCCC
>CAJTEM010000069.1 GCA_910575255.1 Lachnospiraceae bacterium
CAAAATCCTCTATTTTCGTACCAGATACAGAGAGATGTCCATCTTCCCGGCTCATTCATCTGAGATATGAAACTAAAAATTCCTTGAAAAATAAGGAAAAAAGACTTGACTAAATAGGGAGGTGATGTAAAAAACCTTAAGGTGCCGAAAGGTGCGACGGGCATAGGGGATAGGGCATTTAGTGAGTGCTATAGTTTAATCAGTATTGATTTGCCAGAGAGTGTTACAAGTATAGGGGATTGAGTATTTCATCATTCGGGCTTAGAAATGATAAGAATGACAAAGAAACAGGCAAAGGATATTCGGCATATAATTCCCGAAGAAGTTGTTATCGTTGTTAGATATTGAAAGGATAATGCGGCGGTGGTGGTGCCGCAGGCGGAATAGGAGGAGATTCTAATTGAGAGAAGTGATAAGGGAAGTTATCATAGATGGAATAAGATTCTCTGGTGAGCTGGATTTTACCAGGCTTCTGGATTTCAGGCTGAAAGCAGGAGTCAATGAACATGCAACGCTGGAAGTGCTGGTCTGTCTGGAAGGCAGCCTGCAGGATGACGCAGACCGCTGGACGGGAAAAAAGGTCAGGCTGGGAACTCTTTTTGCCGGGAGGATAGAGAGCTTTGAACTGTCTTTTTGCAATCAGGAGTGCAGGGGAAGGTTTTGGTGTGTTTCGGTCAGCAAAGATTTGGATAGAGAGAAAAAGAGCCGTTCATTTCAGGACATTCATATGTCCTGTCAGGAGATGATGGACAGGATTGCAGGAAAGGGTAAAAGGATTTTATTTCTCTGCCAGGGACAAAGCCTTGGGAAGCCCTGGATTCAATGGGAGGAGACGGACTGGGAGTTTTGCCGCAGAATAGCCAGCCGGTTCGGCTCTGTTGTGATACCGGAGATTACCGGGTATGATCCGCAGGTTTCAATAGGATTTTTTGAAGGAAGGACGTATACGATAGAAAACAGCCGGAAATACAAAGCTTTTTGTGATATTGAGAGATATGAGAGAGAAAAGACCCGCCAAAAATGCAGGCTGGATGAGTTCTGGACTTACAGGGTCCGGGAGGAGAGGGAGTTTGACCTTGGGCAATCCGTGCAGTTTCTGGAACAAAGGCTGCGGGTATTGGAAAAAAAGGTTTTTCTTGAGCATGGCCATGTGGAGAGGGAATACTTGCTGGGGACGGAAACCGCGGCCGGGCTTCCGCCTTTTGATAACAGCCGGCTGCGAGGACTTTCCTTGCCGGGGACTGTGCGGTGGAGAGGTGGGGAAAAGCTGAAGGTGCAGCTGGATCTGGATGAGGGGAGGGAGGCGGAATCCGGGGATCTCTATGGATTTGATTACATGCCGGTTTCGGGAAATCTTTTCTATGCATTGCCGGAGGAGGGAGCGAGGGTACGCTTGTATTTTCCAGGCGGAAGGGAAGAGCATGGCATGATAACGGAAAGTATGGCAGAGGAAATAGTATTTCCTGAGAGTGAAGAAAAGGTGTTCCAGACAAAGGAAGGCAAAAGAGGGGAATGGGGGCCGGAGGCCATGGAGTATGGCAGCCTGATTAAGAGAATGAAAATCAGCATATCGGATCCGTCAGGAGTGGAGATTGACTCGGAGAGAAGAATCCGCCTGTCAGCAAGAGGAACCGTCTTGTTATCCGCAGGCGGATATGTATCCTGTGATGCCCCCCAGGGATATCATTTTGAAGACAGGGGAACCAGGGATTATTTGGACATCAGGAATAATGAAATGGTATTTTCCACATCAAAGGCAGTAATTGGTGCACTACCGCATCCCTTGAGGAACCGTATGTTACATAAGGAGAGAAGGGGAGCTAATCCCATGAGGTATGTAGACAGGATATTAGGGGGAATTCCCCAGGGACATTCTTTGACGGTGATGGAAGCTATGGTATTAGGAGGAATTCCGGTCTATGCAAGGCCAGGCAAGGCGTATGACAGGGAAGACCTGGTGTTTCTGGGAACCAGACATCAGTAGAAGAGGAGAAAAATGAGATATTGGGATGAAGAGATTGCATTATTGAGAAACCGTCAGAAAAAACGGCGGTATGTAAACAGCATGACAGGAATGTATGCGGGGGAAAGGCTTTTTCACTTTCGGGATATAGAATTGTCGGAGGGGATCCATGTACGGATTCCGGAGGGCTTTGACCGGATGCCCTCTGAGCTGGCAGAGAAGAAATTCCCGTCCATTCACCGGCCGCAGATTATTCTGTCAGACAGCGAGGGAAGTATCTGCCTGACCTTCAGCCTGTATGAAGGATCGGCAGGGGAACCAGAGGCAGTGGAGGAAATGCTGGAATCCTTTCGGCAGATCCTGAAAGGCTTCCAGCCATCCATACGTTTTACAGATTCCGGAAGTCAGGAGGATGGGGAAAAGATGCGGGGATGGATCGGATTTATCAGCAGCTCTCTGGACGGAGGAATCTATAATGTATTGTCGCTTGTCAGGCTGAGAAGACATTCTGTGCTGGGGATGTCCAGCTGCCCGGAGCAGGAGATGGGAGCCTGGAAGCCGATTATGCTGGAGGTATTGGCAACCATAGAGGAAAGGGAGGGGGAGCATGAAACCGATTAATCTACAAATCCATCCATTTGCCATGGCGGAGCTTCTGGATTGCAGGATTTTTAAGCGGGTGAACGAGCATATGGAGGCATTTGCTTCCGGATATCTGGCGGAGAAGGACTGCGGGATTCTTAAAAATCCGGAGAAGATCCGGGAGATATCCATCGAGGCGGCGGATGAAAGCGGGGAGCGTAAAAGCATCTTCCGGGGAGTTTTGTGCGGCCTGGCAATCGAAAAAGAGGGAGGCCTGGCTAAAATCGAGATCCGGGCAAAATCAAGAACCGTATTGCTGGACAGGGCAGAGGAGAATTATTTATACCACAGCAGGAAGCAGACCTATAAAAGCATTGTCAGGGATCTGGCCTCCAGGACAGACCAGGTCCGTGTCATCTATGGAGAGGCAAGCAGTGGCGCGTGCGGGATCGTTGCCCAATATGGGGAAACGGATTGGGAATTTTTAAAACGCCTGGCAAGCCAGACAGGCGAGGTCGTAGTGGCTGACTGCACGAATGACAGGATCTGCATTTATTTCGGGATGCCGGAGAAGAGGCAGGAGGAGCTGGACGTGACGGCCTGCAAGCTGTACAGTGAGGGCGGGATGGCAGAATATGTGGCGGAGTCAAGAGATGTGCTGGAATTATGCACACCGGTTATTTTTGCAGAAAGAAAGTTATATGTATATGAAGCGGAGACCCGGCTGTTGGGAAGCGAGCCGGTCACAAAGTATCGCCTGAGGGGAAGAAGAGGGTTTCAGACCAAGGCATATAGCAATGAGAAGCTGAGAGGGGCCTCTCTTCTGGCGGAGGTGACAGAAGTAAGCCGGGAGAAGCTGAGGATCCGCAGTGAGTACAGCCGGCCGGAGGGAGAAGAGGATACGGCCTGGTTTTCTTTTGCAACCGTGTATTCCAGTCCCGGAGGGACAGGCTGGTATTGTATGCCGGAAGAGGGTGACCAGGTGCGTCTGCATTTCCCCGACCATACGGAGGAGCATGCCTATGTGCTGAATGCAGTTCATCTGGAAACTCCGGGCGAACAGAGGAAAAAACCGGAGGAGAAGTCCTTCCGCACAAAATACGATAAGGAGATCCGGCTTACCCCGGATCGGATTCTTATTACAAACCATAAAGGGATGGAGATTGAACTGGATGATGAAAAGGGGATCTCAATCAAAAGCAGCCGGGATATCCGGGTGGTTTCCGAAGATGGCATAGAGCTGGAAAGCGGAAAACGGACTCAGATCCATGCCAGGCAGGGAATCCTTTTCCGGGAAAACCATAATTCCCTGGCCATCGCGGATGGAATCCGCCATACGGGATTGACGATTGAGTACCGGTAAGGACAAGGTATCGGCAAGAATAAAAAGGAAGGGGAGAAAAACGATGCCGGAATTTATATTGGATTCGTCTTTTGTGATGTGTTCCTGTGCCCGGAAACCGCCGGCAGGCCTGGACAGGCTGGATACGGAATGTTTTGAGTATTACCGTATCCTGCACGCGACAGAGGAGAACAATGGGATCTTTGGAAATGACAGCCCTTTTATCCGGGATATTGACTGCGAGCCGTATATCCATATGGATCCGTTCAAAGGCTGTCAGTCTGACCACTATATTACAGCCCTGGAGACGATTGCCTGGAATACTTACCGGGTGATGCAGGCTTATGAACCGGGCAGCGCACAATACGCGGCCCTACGGGACAAATACCTGCGTTACCAGGAAAACATTGAATTTGCCCGGCAGCAGGGGGATATCCCCAGGGAATACCGGAATTATCCCTGCGTGCTGGAGCTGCTGGACCGGTGGTTTGAGACCGATGACCTGGTGCGTATCACGAATGTGATGACCGTCCTCTCACGTGTGAGGGAGGTTCAGGCGGGATATGCCGTCCAGATCCAGGAGAGGCTGTCAGAATGGGGAAATACTTATTCCTGCTATGAAAGGAAGGAAAAGCTGGGAATCTGGGGAGACCACTGGATCGGAACCCCTGTACCAAAGACAGAGGCAGACAAAACCGTTTCTGAGATACAGGAACTCCTTCATCCCGGCCGCCGGCAGGAGGAGGAAAGAAGGAGAAGGGAAGCGGAGGAAAAGAGGGAAGAGCAGGAAGCATGGAGAGAGGTTTCTGGGATAAAATGGGAGGCAGACCAGAAGGTAAGGAGCTTTATCCAGAAGCTGGAGGGATGGATCAAGGAAGAAGTGTCAGAGGCGGGCAGATATCAAAAGGAGGAAGAGATTGCCCCGGATGGGAAGTACCTGGACGAATTTGAGCGGATAACCGGGAGGCTCCGGCAATTAAAGGAGAGTGCAAGGGAAGCGGCAGAAAGTATCCGGGATCTGATAACAGCTGCAAAGAACTATGGACTGGGCAGTGAGCTGGAACCGCTGGAGCAGTTCCTTAAGGAGTCAGAGGAAAGCTTCCAGTCATTGCTAAGGGAGATCCAGGGACTGAGGAAACAAATCTGTGAATACAGCCCGGTAACGGAAAACTCGTTTCTGGTATGTCGGTGCGGAGGGCATATACGGGTTGTGAAAAATGGGAGCTGGGTGGCAGATAACCGGGAAACACTGGTGCCGAATATTGTGGATCTGCTGCTGTTTGCGGAGAATTATCTCTATGATTTACAAAATCCCAACCTGAACCGGGATATCCGTTTTTCGATTATCAAGGCATTTAATATAGTTCATGGATGTGTTTTGTGCCTGGGCGGGGAAGGCGTGTCGAATCTGGATTATATCATAGATGAGGAATGTGAGAAATCAGGAAAACCCGCAGCCCATGTGGAGATCAAGGTGCGCCCGATGCAGGAACTGCTGAAGGAGGAACGGGTAGTGGATGCGGCGAAGAATGGGATAGGGCTGGCAGGAGGAGAACTGACGTGGGTTGGGGTTGGGATGACTTTGATGTTTTCTTTTGGAGATCTTATCGTTAATTTATCAGAAGGAAAATATGTGGAGACAGAAGAAATATTTAATCTGGCCAATCTTGGAATATCGACTCTTTACAATGTTTTCAAAATATTAATAGCAAAGGAGATAGAGATTATTGATGAGTTAGCAACTGATTATTTTAGAACAATTTCAATAGTATCTATTGTAGAAGATTTATTATATAAGTCCTATGCTGCATTTATAGGAGAAATTAAAGTTATAGTAACTACTTTTCATGAACAATATGAATTCTCAGGGAAATTTGATATTAATGGTAATAAAGAAGGGAAATATCGGGCATCGAAAAAAGCTTATTTTAAGTCTCCTTTTTTGGTTGCTGTTCCAGAAGATAATAAAACAACATTAAATTTTAAAATTTATGAGGATGGTATTTTCAAAGATATAGAAGAATCGAGATTTATGTACTGATTTTGTATGGATTTATTCACACGAAGCAATGAGCTAAGTGGGTGAAGGCATGTACATTTGATTTTAAGAAACCGGAGTATAAAAGATGAATGAACAGAAAATGCGGTTTTAGTAATTCTGAACAGACATTTAATAGGGGGAAAGTATGATAGAACTTATTGTTATAGGGCTTATTCAGACAGGATGGTTATTATGGAAGATTAATTATTCAAAAAGAATCAAAAAGAATTATAAAGGACGCGTTATAGCAAAGGTAATCGATGTAAAAAAACATGGATTCCCTGAAAGAAGATGGGGGAAAGTTCACACATATTATCCGACTTACCAATATTCAGTAAATGGAATTGTTTATGAAAAAAGATCATCATGGGGGTATTATGATAAATTGCGTTATCCATTGGGAAGTGAGATAGTTATGTATTATGATGAAAAAAAACCTCAGAGATCGGCAGTGGGCGGAAGAATGGAAGAGGAATTTCGGGAGGAGAGTATACGGCATGTAGCCTTTGTAACAGGACTTTATTGGTTGATGATATTGTTTTGTATTTATGTGCGTTTTTCATCGGATTTTCAATAATAGGATAATCCGATTTAAATATCTTGCTGTTCAGGGAAAGGTAAGGTTACTTAAGTCGGATTATACTACATTCTAGTATTTTTGAAAGGGGGATATATCTAAATAATATAACATGTGATGGTATTGACATAATTTAGAAGCGTAAGGTTTGAAAAGAAAGAATCGAAAAATATTTATCATTCATGCACTTTATTTGAGGATAGTATCATGGAGAGAGTAGATGGATCTGTGGTAGTTAGATTTATTGTTTTAGCCTTAATTCCTACGATGCAAACCATAT
>CAJTEM010000070.1 GCA_910575255.1 Lachnospiraceae bacterium
CTGCAGATGCGACTGCAACTACTTTTGTCTGCTTTCTCATAATGAATGCACTCTCCTTTTCCTTTTTGAAATTCCTGAAATTGCTTGGTTTTACAACTCGATGGTATTATACTTCCTATAAGGGGAATTATGGAGAAGTCGAAAAAGGTATTATATTGCTATTAATTCCATCTGAAAATAAAAAATATGTCTTGAAAAATAGCGATATTTATACTAAAATATATTTTAGTAAATCAACAAACAGTAAATTTCCTTACAGTAAAATCTCATAATTATTTTGCTTAAAAATGGGTAAGGGGGTACCTTATGTTTATTGGCAGAGACTATGAATTGAATGAACTCCAAAAGCTATACCAAAAGACATCCTTTCAATTTCCTGTAATCTACGGCCGACGTAGAGTGGGAAAATCTAAACTCATACAAGAGTTTATCAAAGGTAAGACCGCTATCTTTTTTACTGCGATCGAGTCCAATAGCCAGAGAAATCTGGAATTGCTATCCACATCTATTTGGAATACGCTGTTGCCGGCAATGTCGTCCCTTCCTCCGTTTCCTTCCTACGAAAATGCATTTGAGAAAATTGTGGACATTGCTCAAAAGCAAAAATTAATCTTTGTGATTGATGAATATCCTTATCTTGCTTCAGCGGAAAGAAGTATTTCTTCAGTGCTGCAAAGTTATATTGATAATTTCTTCTCCAAAACGGATATGATGTTGATTCTTTGCGGTTCTTCTATGAGCTTTATGGAAAATCAGGTCCTGGGATACCAAAGTCCATTATATGGACGGCGAACAGCACAATTCAAAATATTCCCTCTTGACTATTGGGAATCATCAAAATTTGTTCCCCATTATACCAATGAGGAAAAGTCCATAGTATATGGAATTACAGGAGGGGTTCCCAAATATTTGGAATTAATTGACGAAAGTCTTACATTAAAGGAAAATATCATCGAATTATTTCTGAAACCCAATGGTTATCTTTATGAGGAACCCTATAATCTTTTGAAACAGGAATTACGGGAACCTGCAAATTATAATGCCATTATCGAGGCGATTGCCACGGGTGCCTCCAGATTAAATGAAATTTCCACGAAGACCCATATGGATACTGCTAATCTGTCCGCCTGTTTGAAAATTTTAATTTCTTTAGGCATTGTGAAAAAAGAATCAGCAATTACAGAGGAGAGCAATCGTAAAAAAACGTTATACTCCTTATCAGATCATATGTTTTGCTTTTGGTACCGATATATTCCCAGCCATTTGTTTATGATTGAAACCGGAGATGCGGAGGTCGTCTATGATAACAGAATCAAATCAACAATCAGTAATTTTATGGGATCTATATTTGAAGATATGTGCAAACAATATTTATATAAACAAAATCTTCAGAACCGCCTTCCCTTTAAGCTGTACCAGCTTGGCCGCTGGTGGGGAAATAATTCTGCTTTACATCGGGAAATGGAAATAGACATTGTTGGAATTAATGATGATCAGAAAAAGGCATTGTTTGGTGAATGTAAGTTTCGGAATGAGCTTTTGGAGAAGAAGGTAATGGAGGATCTGATTGAACATTCAACAGTCTTTTCCAGATATACGGATAAATATTACATTTTATTCTCAAAATCCGGCTTTTGCGAGAAGGTTCGGGAAACGGCTCCGGAATATAACTGCATTCTTGTTACATTAGAAGACATGTTTGGTTGCTCACATTGAGGAGTGAGTCCTTAAATGTAAAATCGGATTTTTGCGTTAAAAGAAAAGTCGACTCAAAGCAATTGTCCTCTAAAAACATATTTGTTAAAATAATTGAAACTTTGATAAACTTATATATATGGAGGGCACTCATGAACCCGTTAACCAAAATAAAAATATCCGGTTACCGTTCAATTAAAAATTTAAAATTAGAATTATCTGATATTAATATTTTGGTTGGATGTAATGGCGCAGGCAAGTCAAATTTACTATCTTTTTTCGAGATGCTTCTGGCAATGAAAAATTATAGTTTGCGGCAATATGTAGTAAGACAGGGTGGAGCTAATATACTTTTATATAATGGCCATAAAGAAACAAAATCCATTAATTTCTCACTTCATTTCCAAAACTGTCGATTCGAAGCAGATATGGAAACCTGATCAGGGGATCCATTATATTTTTCTCGGCAGACCTTATATCGCGAAAACCAAAAGGAAATTTATCATACTTCTGTTAGTGTTGAGGAACTTAGAGAAAACGAAGGAATCCAAAAAGAAGGAGTATTAGATGAGATTGGTGTATATCATTTTCACGATACCAGTATGACATCTCCTATCAAAAATATATGTCAAATTAATGACAACATTGAGTTAGCTGCTGATGGGCATAATATTGCCGCTATCCTATATCGGATAAAAGTAACAAACGGATCCGCATATGATCGGATTATCAAAACGATCCGTTTGACAGCGCCTTATTTTCAAGACTTTATATTGCGTCCAAATCCGTTTAACTCACAGACGATTCGTTTGGAATGGAAAAAATGGGGATGTGATATTCCATTTAATGCGGATCAATTTTCTGATGGTAGTCTCCGTTTTATTTGTCTGGTCGTTTTATTATGTCTGCCATCTGAATTAAGAAAGCCTATCATTTTTATAGATGAACCAGAATTAGGCCTTCACCCTCTTGCTTTGACGCTTATTTCAGAGTTAACGAAAAAATACTCTATGCACGGTCAGGTAATTTCAGCCACACAATCTGTTGGTTTGATTGATGAATTTCAGGCAAAGGATGTGATTATAGTAGAAAATAACGATGGTGCATCCACTTTTCATCACTTAAAAGAGGAAGAGCTGCATTACTGGCTGGAAGATTATTCTCTTGGTGAATTATGGGAAAAAATGTTCTGGGAGGGCGACCATAAATGATGTATTCACGTGTGAACATTCTGTGTGAAGGACAGTCCGAGGAAATCTTTGTCAAAAAGACACTGAGTCCTTACTTTTCTAATTATAATATTTACATTACACCGATTATATTAGGTGGTGTAGCAAGATATAGTGGAATTAGAAGAGAACTGAAACGAATCGGCAAAGTCAGTTTTAGTTATCTATCGACCATGCTTGAACAGACTCAATACTTCGGCGGTTTTTAAAATCCGATATAATTATTCTACACCTGAACAAATTAATAGTGGTGGCAAAACAGCGCCATCCAAACGTATTTTAGAAATATATCCATCTTATCAAAAGGTTTCAGATGGGATTCTTATAGCATGTAACATTGGTATTGAAAAAAATAATGGAAGAATGCCCTCATTTTGCGAAATGGATTAAGAAAATTCAGGGTTTATCAGAACAATAAATGGTACAGACATTACAGCGAAAATAAAAATATTAAAAAGAGTCAAAAGCTATTAATCTCTCTATTTCCAAACTTGTCAATTCAAAGCAGATATGGAAAAGCAATCAATTATACAATCAAATTTTTGTTGCCATTTTTACTCCTGCCATGTTTAAATTTGTAATTTTAGTTATAATATTCCTGATATTTCCAATACCTTTAAAGTGGTCTCTTCTCTCCGTTTCCGACTTCTCCATAATTCCCCTTAAAGGAAGTATAATACCATCGAGTTGTAAAACCAAGCAATTTCAGGAATTTCAAAAAGGAAAAGGAGTGCATTCATTATGAGAAAGCAGACAAAAGTAGTTGCAGTCGCATCTGCAGCAGCCCTGCTGGCCATCAGCGCTTCCATGACTTCCTTCGCAGCTACCGGCTGGGTCGAAGAGGATGGAACGTGGTATTTCTATGATAAAGATGGCAACCGGGTCGAAGACGAGTGGAAGAAATCCGGCGATAACTGGTACTGGCTGGACAGCGAAGAAGGCGGTGCCATGGCAGTAGATAAGCTGGTAGAAGACAGTGATGACATTTATTATGTAGATTCCAACGGCGTTATGGTTCGTAATACCTGGGTAAGGATAGTCAACGAAGAGCAGGACGATGACGACGATCCGGCTGAGTACAATTATTACTATATGCAATCCAGTGGTAAAGCATATAAAGCTGGTGATTCTTCTACCACAAAATTTAAAACCATTGATGGCAAGCGCTATGCTTTTGACAGTGACGGCAAAATGCTCTATGGATGGGTGAGCACGGACGGAAGCAGATTATCTGCTGAAGACGATTGGGCCCAGAAACAGGATATGTATTATTGCGGCAGCTGGGATGATGGTGCTATGAAGATTGGCTGGCAGAAGATTTACGTTCATGATGAGCAGGAAGATGATGATTTAGAACAGTGGTTCTATTTTAAATCAAATGGTAAAAAGGAATATAATTCCGATGATGAAGATGTCATTAAAGAAAAGAAAATTAATGGCAGAAGATATGGCTTTGATGAGCGTGGTGTCATGGTTTACGAATGGACGGTTGCAAGCCAGGCTACTATGGCATCTACTTCTACATGGAAGTACTTTAGCAGCCCAGAGGATGGTGCCAGAGTAACCAAAGGCTGGTTTAAGGTTGTTGCCGCCAATGAGGATAATACCTTCAGCAATACAATTGAGAATTTAAGCAAATCTAATACATTTGACTACACCAATGCCGATGATGAAACAGAGAAATGGTATTATGCAAATGGTGATGGTAATATTAAGGCAGGAGAAATTGCCAAAATCAAAGGAAAATATTATGCTTTCCATCCGGATGGCTGGATGCTGAACGGTCTGGTATTCATGAGCGTTGATAAAGAAGGCAAGATCAATATCTATAATGATGATTATAAGGATGTTGATTCTGATGAATTGGATGACATCATGGATCTGAATTCTTCGGAAGCTTTTGATACCAATGGTAATCCGTACAGTCTGTACTATTTTGGAAACGATGAAGATCAGGATGGCGCCATGAAGACTGGTGCAACTACCGTAACCCTGGATGGTGAAAGCTATAACTTCCTGTTTAGCAAGACTGGTGGTGTGGAAGGTAAGGGAAGAGGTCTGACAGGTATTGATGACAACAAGTATATCTATAAGTTCGGTAAGAAGTTAAAAGCTGGATCCGATGACAAATATATTGTTGTTAAGGCAACTGGTGATACTGGTACTAATCGTGTAGAGGTTATGGAAGTTGATAAGAAGGATCTTAGAAGTGAAGCTCGGCCTGCTGGTACTAATAAGGATGGTGATACAGTAAAATATGTAGGTACCATTGCAAATTTCGCAAGGAAGAATGATAATAGCCTTTACTATTATGAGGACTTTTTCCTTCTGAATACCAGTGGAACTATTGTAAAGAGCAAGACTGCCGCTAGAGATGGTGACGACTGGTACTTCTATGTAAAAGATTCTGTTATTAAGATGTACACCAATAATAAGACCTTGGCAAAGGGAAGCGGCGAAAATGCTGGAACTATTGATTCTGATTTCGATTCTTATTGGAAAGACCATTATGTTTTTCCTGTAATTGGTGATAATCATAAAACAACAGGCGATCCTGAAATTGATGAAGCTCATTTTGAAATCAATTTGTATGATTAATGAAAAATTTTGTTATTTCCAGATTGCATGATATTTGGTAGCTGAAAATAAAATGTTGCACTAATTCAGTATACGATACTGCAATTTAGAAAACAAGGCAAATCAAGGGATTATTGACACTGAATAAGGCTTAACCTTAATTCAGGACAATAGTCCCTTTTGTTTTATATTTATAGTGGGATCCAGTTCTGATAGCATAAGTTCATGAAATATTTTTAAAAACTTTCTTCAGAAAGGAAATCGCTATTCACGATACTGGAGATGTTTAATATAATAATCCAATCTATCGAATTCGCTCTGTAGATATCATCATAAAACATCTATTTTTGATTGATATATCTGGATTTTATTTAAAAAATCTATTTTATCCTGAAACACGATTTATTTTTATAATATAAAACGCCAGGCAAATGTATAAAACATTCACCTGGCAGTTTTATGGATTATAGACATTTACGAACAGAAATTATTCCATAAAGCTTAAAGTAACTTCCTCGTCATCATTTGAATCTGGCCAAGTCCCTGGTCCCCAATTCTTCCAGCCTTCCAGATTGATATTCATGATATATCCCTTGTTAGCATCACCCTTCAAGGTTTTATTATTAGTATACATTGCGATATTCTTGTCATCAACATAGAAGTACCAGTCATCGCCATCTTTAGCAGCAGTTTTATTTTTGACAATAGCTCCAGAAGTATTTACTAAATAAAACTCACTCGGCCACATTGTTCCAATATCCCAGATGGCTACTTTTACAGTGTCACCATCCTTATTCTGGCCAGCGTCTACAGCAAGTGTACGCAGATCGGAAGAATCCAAATCCTCTACATAGGCGCCTGCATCTCCGGTATCTCCGGTTGCTACAACTACGATATATTTCTCATCGCTGTCAGCCTTCAT
>CAJTEM010000071.1 GCA_910575255.1 Lachnospiraceae bacterium
GCAATTTCAGGAATTTCAAAAAGGAAAAGGAGAGTGCATTCATTATGAGAAAGCAGACAAAAGTAGTTGCAGTCGCATCTGCAGCAGCCCTGCTGGCCATCGGCGCTTCCATGACTTCCTTCGCAGCTACCGGCTGGGTCGAAGAGGATGGAACGTGGTATTTCTACGATAAAGATGGCAACAGAGTGGAAGATACCTGGAAGAAATCTGGCGATAACTGGTACTGGCTGGACAGCGAAGAGGGCGGCGCCATGGCAGTGGATAAGCTGGTGGAAGATGACGACGATACCTACTATGTAGATTCCAATGGTGTTATGGTGCGTAATACCTGGGTAAAAGTAGTGAACGAAGAGCAGGATGATGATGAAGATCCGGCCGAATACATCTACTACTATATGCAGTCCAACGGTAGAGCCTACAAGACTTCTACCAATACTACCAAATTCAAAACCATCGATGGCAAGAGATACGCCTTTGATGAGGATGGAAGAATGCTCTATGGCTGGATTAACGAGCAGCATGAGAGAGTTGATAGCGACAGCTGGATGGACGCAGAATATTATCTGGGCAACTGGGATGATGGAGCTATGAAAACCGGTTGGCAGAAGATTACCGTAGAGGATAATCTGGATGATGACGAGGAGAAGGACTTCTGGTTCTACTTCAAGTCGAATGGTAAAAAGGAGTTCCTCGACACGGCTAACAATCCTAACAACAAAGTTGTCAAAGATAAGAATATCAACGGTAAGAAGTACGCTTTTGATGACCGTGGCGTAATGGTTTACGAATGGACGATTGCATCTACTGCGACAGCTGCTTCTGCAGCGGCATGGCAGTATTTCAACAGCCCGGAAGATGGGGCACGTGCAACCAAAGGCTGGTTTAAGGTAGTTGCTCCGGAGGAGGACAATGATAATACCTTTACCAACTATGGAGAAGGCTTAAGCTTTGCTACTACTGATGCCAATGATGAGACCGAGAGATGGTATTATGCAGATGGTGACGGCAATCTTGCTGAAGGTCAGATCAAGAAAATCAAAGGTAAATATTATGGCTTCCGCCCGGATGATGATGGCGAAGGCAAGGGTGCTGCAATGCTGAGCGGTTTGGTATTAATGCAAATGGATCCTAACGATGAGACCAAGATTCTTGATGTTCATGATGACGGCATTGACAGTGATGAGCTGAGCGACCTTCTGGATGGCGATTATGATGCTTATCTGGCTGCTGGTTATACTCTGTTCTACTTCGGTAACGATGAGGACAGTGATGGAGCTATGAAGACTGGTGCAACCACTGTGAACCTGGATGGCGACAGCTACAACTTCCTGTTCAGCAAAGCCGGCGGAGCAGAAGGCAAGGGCCGTGGTGTGACTGGCGTTGACGACAAGAAATATATCTACAAAGCGGGCTGCCGGATTAAAGCAGATAGCGATGACAAGTATCAGATGGTACAGGTTATTGCTAACGGCGGAAACAATGTTGACATTGGCGCTAATGGCGTAACTGTTAATAAGATTGATGCTGGTGCATTAAGAGATAATATCTCTGCTCAGTCTTTTGTCAACGATGATGATGAAACTGTAAGATACTATCATCTGGCTACCAACAAGTACTATCTGGTGAATACCAGCGGTGCTGTTCAGAAGAGCAAGGTTGCTGCCAAAGATGGCGATGACTGGTATTTCTACGTAAAGAACAGAGCGGTTAAGCTGTATTCCAATAACAAGAACTGGGATGACAGAAGCACGAATGTTCATGAGGATTGGGAAGACTATTTAACTCAGGCTCAGATGGATTTAGCAAACTAATTCTAAATAGTGTGATTGATCAGACCACCCCATAGGATGCTATGGGGTGGTTTGCTGTATAAAAAGTCCCTTGAATCCCTTAATCCGATATGTTATCTTTAGTATAGGGAATGATTATTGATCGGATTCTTTTGCAAAAAGCATTTCATTGTTTCAATTCATTTATGCTCATAAGGAAGGGGATGGGAGCGTATGAACAAAAAGGTATTCAATACGACAGGAATTTGTATTCCGGAACAACATTATATGGTGAATATCAATTCCAAAATACAACAAATCCTTCAAAATTATATCGAACCTCAAGCATATTTTACCATTAATCGTGCCCGGCAGTACGGAAAAACGACGACCCTGCGTCTGCTGGAGCATGCTTTATCATCGCAGTATATGGTGATCCGTATTAGCTTTGAGGGAAAGGAGGAGTATTTTGCATCCCTCCAGGCATTGGCTGGCGGTCTTTGCTTTAGTTTCAAAAAATCCATAAGCCGCAAGGATCCTCTGCTGGCAAAGATTTTTGAAGCTCCTGTAAATATGCAATATCCATTACAAGATTTGAGCGAGCGGATTACAGAACTTAGCCGTCAATCAGCTTTTCCCGTTGTTTTGATGATTGATGAAGTAGATAAAGCCGCGGATAATCAGACATTTTTGAGTTTTCTGGGAATGTTGCGGGAACTATATCTGGCACGGGCAGATTATCAGGAACCCACATTTCATAATGTAATACTTGCAGGAGTACATGATATCAAAAATCTTAAAATAAAGCTTCGGCCAGAGGAACGCCACAGCTACAATAGCCCATGGAATATTGCAGCAACATTTGATGTTGAAATGAGTTTTTCTGCTGCAGAAATCGCGACAATGCTGATGGATTATGAAAATGATTATCATACAGGGATGGATATTTCTACGATATCTGCCAGCTTATATGAGTATACAAGCGGATATCCCTTCCTGGTTAGCTGCCTGTGTAAAGGAATGGCAGATTCCGAAAGGAATTGGACCATTCAACAATTGCGGAATGCTATCAGAGATATCCTGAAAGAAAAGAACACATTATTTGATGATGTAATAAAAAACATTAGGAACCACCCTGATTTCTCCAGGCTAATTGAACAGATTCTTGTGTGTGGTGCTCAAGTGACTTTTGAAATTCAAAATTCCCTGATTGAGATGGGAGAAATATACGGAATTTTTAAAGAAAAAGATGGAAAGGTTATGATTTCCAACCGGATTTTTGAAACCCTGATATTAAATTACTTTTCTTCTGTCCGCAGCACTTATGCCTTATCTTCCACACAATATACGGACAGAAATTTATATATAGAACAAGGACATTTGAATATGAGTAAAGTACTGGAACGTTTTTCAGATTTTATGAAATCTGAATATCGGGAAGAAGATGGCTCTTTTATTGAGTGTCAGGGGCGTCTTCTGTTTTTAAGCTTTTTGCGTCCGATTATTAATGGTACAGGCCACTATGCGGTAGAGCCGCAAACCAGAAAAAATACGCGTATGGACATCCAGGTATTTTATGGCAATGAAGAATTCATTGTGGAATTAAAAATCTGGCATGGGGAAAAATATGAAAAAGAGGCATATAATCAATTGGTGAATTATTTAGAATCAAGAGGCGTTACCAGGGGATATTTGTTAAGCTTCTGCGATAATCGAAAAGCACCTCGCAAGAGTCAGGTGTTTCTCTATAAGGGATATGAGATCCATGAAGTGATTGTGGCTTATCGGGATAAGTAAACGATAAAGACCAGTACTGCTAATGCATGTTTGCCCCATAACTCCCTGATTCAGATATCTGGTAAAATCTGTATGAAACAGTAAGAGACAGATTCTGAATTTTCTGGATCAGGCTTATGAGCCAAGGCGGTCATGGGGCATGATATCTATGTGTTTTGATTCTTATATTCAGGAATATATGGAATTAAGCCCTTCTCATAACAGGTTTTTTGTATCTCTACAGAAAGCATTCTGGCATCATAATACAATCCATTGATAGATACCATCCACAGCATAGGATTGGCTGCGATTTCTGAAGGTAAACACCATTCTGCATGTAAATAGTCAATTTTTAATAATTTTCTGATTATTGCCGCCTTGGAGGATGCTGTTGATGTGGCTACGCCAAATGGTGCAACCAATTCTTTTGCTGACATATGAATCGGCTGACTTTTATCAAAAATAAAGTTATTGCTTCCAATTGCATAAACAATCCCGGCAGCCCAGGTATTGCTCCTGCCACTCTTTAATGGCGATGGACGCTTATGGCATAATTTTTCCAATGCGTTCAGACATAGCCCTTCATATTCTTTATTCAGATATTCCGCACTGTAATCAATTAAAAGCCTTGATATTTCATCATAGGTTTTTTGTAAGTCTCTTGGTATCTTCATTTTCCCCTCTCCTCTTAGATTAAAAGTTTCTATTCTGTTTGCATGAGATCTTTTGTATCAAGGATCACATCCTCTCTTTTGCAGCCTTCTGTTATTTTGTATGCATCTTATTCTATGTATTTAGTATACTCTATGATCCTTTATTTAGACAATCATATTTTTGTGATAAAGCTGTTAAAATGTTTATTTCGTTATCTCTTGTAAGATTTCTGATAGGATCGCTTCGTTGTAACTTGTGCTTATAATTTCCTCAATTCAGATTTGGGATAAAAGAAAAAACCGCCGCACAAATGTCTTTCGACATTCATGCGGCAGTCGTTCCTTCAGATTTCTTTACCTTTTATGAAATTATTCCATTGCAGCTAATGCAGCTTCTCCAGCCTCTGCAGCCAAATCCGGTAAAGTAGAAACTCCCCAGCTCTTCCAGCCATCCAGGTCGATGTTCATGATATAACCCTTATTGGCATCGCCCTTCAGAGTCTTATTGTTGGTGTACATTACGATATCCTTGTCATCCACATAGAAGTACCAGTCATCTCCATCTTTTGCTGCGGTCTTATTCTTAACGATCGCACCGGATGTGTTAACCAGATAGAAGTAGCCTGCCCACTTCTCATTCGCGTTTACAGAAAGTACGGCTTTCACAGTATCTCCGTCTTTGTTCTGGCCAGCGTCTACAGCAAGTGCACGCAGATCGGAAGAATCCAAATCCTCTACATAGGCGCCTGCATCTCCGGTATCTCCGGTTGCTACAACTACGATATATTTCTCATCGCTGTCAGCCTTCATCTTCAG
>CAJTEM010000072.1 GCA_910575255.1 Lachnospiraceae bacterium
GCAATTTCAGGAATTTCAAAAAGGAAAAGGAGAGTGCATTCATTATGAGAAAGCAGACAAAAGTAGTTGCAGTCGCATCTGCAGCAGCCCTGCTGGCCATCGGCGCTTCCATGACTTCCTTCGCAGCTACCGGCTGGGTCGAAGAGGATGGAACGTGGTATTTCTATGATAAAGATGGCAACAGAGTGGAAGACGAGTGGAAAAAGTCCGGCGATAATTGGTATTGGCTGGACAGCGAAGAAGGCGGTGCCATGGCAGTGGATAAACTGGTAGATGATGATGATGATACCTACTATGTAGATTCCAATGGCGTTATGGTCCGTAATACCTGGGTGAAGGTAGTCAATGAAGACCAGGATGACGAGGATGATCCGGCAGAGTATAATTATTACTATATGCAATCTAATGGTAAGGCCTACAAGGCAAGCAGCAATACCACATCTACCCGGTTAAAAACAATTGATGGCAAGAGATATGCCTTTGACGAAGACGGTAAAATGTTGTATGGTTGGGTTAATGGCGATGCTGAGAGAATGACTGATGAAGATGACTGGGCCAATGTGGATGCAGATGTATACTACATGGGTGAGTGGGATGATGGTGCCATGAAGATTGGCTGGCAGAAAATCACCGTACATGACGAAGACGAAGATGATGACATGGATTACTGGTTCTACTTCAAGTCTAATGGCAAGAGATTTTACAATGACGCACCGGCTAATAATGTCAAAGAGAAAAAGATTAACGGAAAGAAATACGGCTTTGATGCCAGAGGTGTAATGGTCTATGAGTGGATGGTTGCCAGTGGAGCCAGTGTTTCCAGCAGTACAGCATCTGACTGGAAATATTTTAGCGATCCAGAGGACGGGGCTCGTAAAACTAAGGGTTGGTTTAAGGTAGTTGGACCGAATGAAGATAATACCTTCAACAGCGAAACCTATGGTGGTTCTTTTGCTTGGAAAGATTCCGATGACGAGGAAGAAAGATGGTATTATGCTGATGGCGATGGCAATCTGGCTGAGGGCGAGATCAAAAAGATCAAAGGCAAATATTATGGTTTCCGTCCGGATGATGACCGGGATAGTACCGGCGTCCTCAGAGGTAAAGGCGCTGCTATGCTGAGCGGACTGGTTATGATGCAAGTAGATTCTGAAGGAAAGATTGTTGATGTATTGGATGATGATGTGGATGCCGATGAACTGGACGACTTCCTGGATGGAACCACCGCTGTTCCGAGTGGCTATAGCCTGTATTACTTTGGTAATGATGCCGACAGCGACGGCTCTATGAAGACTGGTTCCACTACGGTTAACCTGGATGGCGATAGTTACAGCTTCTATTTCAGTAAGACTGGTGGTGCAGAAGGAAAAGGTAAAGGCGTCACAGGTATTGATGACGAAAAATACATCTACCAGTACGGTTGCAAGCTGAAAGCAGATAGCGATGAAAAATACATCGTGGTATATGCAGATGGCGATACAGGAAGTGGTACTGCTAACGCTTATGAAGTTGACAGTGCAGATATCAGAAATAATAATGTTACTTCAGCTGAATATGATAATGCCTGCACCCTGACAACAACTACTAGGGTAAATAAAGACAATGAGACTGTTAAACGGATTACTGGCCTGGCACCAACAGGAAGTGCAGCCAATACTTATTTCCTGGTGAATACCAGTGGCTCTATTGTCAAGAATAAGACAGCTGCAAGAGATGGTGATGACTGGTACTTCTATGTGGACGATAAGGAAATTAGAATGTACACCAATAATAAGACATTACCGGATGAATTTAAGAATTGGAAATAAATATTGTAAGTGAAAAAGAGGCTGTTGCAAAAGTAGCGAATCTACCGGAGCGACAGCTCTCTTTTATGTTCCCAAATAGAAAAGAGGACTCCGAAAAGTCTACATTCATAGTACAAGAAATTATGCCGAGTAGTTCAAGATACCATAAAGAATATACTGATTTTTTTTGGGGAGGGGGGTAGTGTAATTTTGGAAGAGATGGCCTGAGGACGAAGATGCGGAACAATAAGGATCTCAAAGATGATCCTAAAGAAGGCTATTACCTCAGTGTTGACTTCGACCATGGTGGCCCGAATAACAACAGCTGAGACAAGTGGATCGGTGTAGACACCTCATTCCCCTCTGCTTCTGATCTGTATTAATATTTTAATGTAGATTTAAGCGAATTATAAAAGGAAGTACTGCTAACTGCAACCCTGCAGTTAGTAGTACTTCCTTCTGGTTTAGATAGAGTTATTTTACTTTATCCCAATTGTCAAGATCATATTCCATATCATGATCTTTATCTCCTTTGTAAGTCTTGTTATTTAAGTACATAACAATTTCTTTATCACTATTGACATAGAAATACCAGTCAGCTCCATCTTTAGCTGCTGTCTTTTTCTTGCTGATGGAGCCGGCAGTGTTAACCAGATAGAAATCAGATCCCCAAGTGGTCTTAACTTCCTTTTTATCCTCATCAACATTAACTACACCATTTACAGTATCGCCATTTTTGTTGGTACCCAGTTCCACAGCAAGTTCTCTAAGAGCAGAACTATCAAGCTTTCTTACAGTAACTCCCTTGCTTGAAGTATCAACACCACCGTACTGCACATTTCCGTCCTTGTCAGTGACTGGATCTCCATTTTCATCTACATATACTCCAGGAATAACTGCAACAACACGATATTTATCATCGCTGTCTGCCTTAATTCTCATACCATACTTGTAGATATATTTTTCATCATCGATGCCGGTCAAACCTCTTCCCTTTCGCTCAGCACCACCGCTCTTGCTAAATAAGAAGCTGTAAGAATCGCTATCCAGATTAATTGTGGCAGCACCAGTTCTCATAGAGCCATCTCCAACCTCGTCATTGCCAAAGTAATACAAGGTTGTATTTTCGGTTATACGACCATATTTCTCGCCACTATTCCGATCAAAGTCACCATCTTCGTCAATAATGTCGTTTAAGGTGTCTGCATCCATATCTTCTTCAATAACATCTTTGATCTCATCACCCTCAACTGTTAGCAGACACAGACCATTGAGCATGGCAGCGCCCTTCTCACTATCACTAGCAGGACGGAATCCATAATATTTACCCTTAATCTTCTTAATAGCACCTTCATATAATTCGCCGTTTCCGTCAGCATAATACCATTTTTCGGACTCATCATCCGCATGCTCTGTTGCAAACGTACCACTATAGGTCTCACTATTGAAAGTATTGTCCTCATTAGGAGCAACAACCCGGAACCATCCTTTTGTTACACGAGCACCATCCTCTGGATTGTTGAAATACTGCCAGTTAGAAACGGTTGCACTGCTTGAACTGGCCCCACTGGCAATCATCCATTCATAGACCATTACACCACGGGAATCAAAACCATATTTTTTACCGTTGATCTTTTTGTCCTTTACATTATTTTCAGTAGACTCATCATTATAGAATCGCTTACCATTAGACTTAAAATAGAACCAGTAGTCCATATTTTCGTCTTCGCCATCATCGTAAACATTGATTTTTTGCCAGCCAGTCTTCATGGCACCATCATCCCAGTTGCCCAGGTAGTATACATCTTCATTCGTTTCAGCCCATCCATCCTCATCACTAATTCTTTCGGACTGACCATTAACCCAGCCATAAAGCATCTTACCATCGCCATCAAAAGCATATCGCTTTCCATCAATGGTTTTAAATTTGGTATTATCATTGCTGTTACCGGTCTTATATGCTTTACCATTAGACTGCATATAATAATAGATATATTCAGCTGGATCTTCGTCATCATCCTGCTCTTCATTAACTATCTTTACCCAGGTATTGCGAACCATAACACCATTGGAATCTACATAGTAGAGATCATCGTCATCTTCCACCAGCTTATCCATGGCCATAGCGCCGCCCTCTTCACTGTCCAGCCAATACCAATTGTCGCCAGATTTCTTCCAGGTATCTTCCACTCTGTTGCCATCTTTATCATAGAAATACCAGGTTCCATCCTCTTCCACCCAGCCGGTAGCTGCGAAGGAAGTCATGGAAGCGCCGATGGCCAGCAGGGCTGCTGCAGATGCGACTGCAACTACTTTTGTCTGCTTTCTCATAATGAATGCACTCTCCTTTTCCTTTTTGAAATTCCTGAAATTG
>CAJTEM010000073.1 GCA_910575255.1 Lachnospiraceae bacterium
ACATATACCCTCAAAACCACATATTGAAATCATCCGAACCTTCCGCAGCCCTCTCGCTGCTCCCTCCGACCTTCCTGGTTAAGCCCTCGACCTATTAGTAACAGTCAGCTCCATACATTACTGTACTTCCACCTCTGCCCTATCTACCTCGTTCTCTTCAAGGGGTCTTACTCTTGCGATGGGATATCTCATCTTGAGGGGGGCTTCACGCTTAGATGCCTTCAGCGTTTATCCCGTCCCGGCTTGGCTACCCTGCCATGGCTTTGATAACCAACAGGTACACCAGCGGCCGGTCCATCCCGGTCCTCTCGTACTAAGGACAGCTCCTCTCAAATATCCTTCGCCCGCGCCGGATAGGGACCGAACTGTCTCACGACGTTCTGAACCCAGCTCGCGTACCGCTTTAATGGGCGAACAGCCCAACCCTTGGGACCTGCTACAGCCCCAGGATGCGATGAGCCGACATCGAGGTGCCAAACCACTCCGTCGATGTGAACTCTTGGGAGTGATAAGCCTGTTATCCCCAGGGTAGCTTTTATCCGTTGAGCGATGGCAATCCCACTTTATACCACCGGATCACTAAGTCCTACTTTCGTACCTGCCCCACCCGTCGGTGTCGCAGTCAAGCTCCCTTCTGCCTTTGCGCTCTCCGAATGGTTTCCAACCATTCTGAGGGAACCTTTGAGCGCCTCCGATACCCTTTCGGAGGCGACCGCCCCAGTCAAACTCCCCACCTGACATTGTCCCCCGCCCGGCTTACGGGCGCAGGTTAGAAACCCAGTCGCACAAGGGTGGTATCCCAACAGCGGCTCCACGGAAACTGGCGTCCCCGCTTCTTTGCCTCCCACCTATCCTGTACATGCACGACCGAATCCCAGTATCAAGCTGGAGTAAAGCTCCATGGGGTCTTTCCGTCCTGGCGCGGGTAGCCAGCATCTTCACTGGCACTTCAATTTCACCGGGTGCATTGTTGAGACAGCGCTCAAATCATTACGCCTTTCGTGCGGGTCGGAACTTACCCGACAAGGAATTTCGCTACCTTAGGACCGTTATAGTTACGGCCGCCGTTTACTGGGGCTTAAATTCAAAGCTTCGCCTTGCGGCTAACCTCTCCTCTTAACCTTCCAGCACCGGGCAGGCGTCAGCCCATATACCTCACCTTTCGGTTTCGCATAGACCTGTGTTTTTGCTAAACAGTTGCTTGAGCCTCTTCTCTGCGGCCTGCTCTCGCAGGCACCCCTTCTCCCGAAGTTACGGGGTCATTTTGCCGAGTTCCTTAACAATGCTTCTCCCGCCGGCCTTAGGATTCTCTCCTCATCCACCTGTGTCGGTTTACGGTACGGGCATGTATCACACAATAGCGGCTTTTCTTGACAGCCAGATACTCCGGCTTCCCTACTTTTGTTCGGTACGCATCACGNATTCGGGTTGTATGACGGTTTTTCCGGCCATACCCCTACCTCGCTTGCCCCGGTCTTCTCATTCCCGGGTCCGGTTCTCTTTCTGTGTCCCCACAGTTCTGATGATACATGGTACAGGAATCTCCACCTGTTGTCCATCGACTACGTCTTTCGACCTCGCCTTAGGCCCCGACTTACCCAGGGCAGATCAGCTTTACCCTGGAAACCTTAGATATTCGGCCTGGAGGATTCCCACCTCCATCTCGCTACTCATTCCGGCATTCTCTCTTCCCAGCCCTCCACGGCTCCTTCCGGTACCGCTTCGCCGGGCTGACAATGCTCCTCTACCACTTGTATTCCTACAAATCCACAGCTTCGGTGGCGTGTTTTAGCCCCGGACATTTTCGGCGCAGGACCTCTCGACTAGTGAGCTATTACGCACTCTTTGAATGTGTGGCTGCTTCTGAGCCAACATCCTAGTTGTCTTTGAAATCCCACATCCTTTTCCACTTAACACGCACTTGGGGACCTTAGCTGGTGGTCTGGGCTCTTTCCCTTTTGACTGCCCAACTTATCTCGTGCAGTCTGACTCCCATACACCATCTGGCCGGCATTCGGAGTTTGATATTCTTTGGTAAGCTTTGACGCCCCCGCGGAAATTCAGTGCTCTACCTCCGGCAGACTGATATGAGGCTAGCCCTAAAGCTATTTCGAGGAGAACCAGCTATCTCCGGGTTCGATTGGAATTTCTCCCCTATCCACACCTCATCGCCACCCTTTTCAACGGATGTGCGTTCGGTCCTCCACTGCCTTTTACGGCGGCTTCAACCTGGACATGGATAGATCACCCGGTTTCGGGTCTGCCTGTACGGACTCCGGCCCTCTTAAGACTCGGTTTCCCTTCGGCTCCGGACCTTTCGTCCTTAACCTTGCCCGTACCGGCAACTCGCCGGACCGTTCTACAAAAAGTACGCGGTTGCACCTTAACGTGCTCCCACAGCTTGTAAACACAGGGTTTCAGGTTCTCTTTCACTCCCCTCCCGGGGTCCTTTTCACCTTTCCTTCACAGTACTATGCGCTATCGGTCACTAAGGAGTATTTAGCCTTGGGGGGTGGTCCCCCCGGATTCCCACAAGGTTTCCCGTGTCTCGTGGTACTCTGGATCCTGCCGCTCCCTATTGCTTTCGTCTACGGGGCTTTCACCCTCTCCGGCCTGCCTTCCCAGGCAGTTCCACTAGCAAATCGGTTCGCTTGTGCAGTCCGCAACCCCGCCATGCACGCATGACGGTTTGGGCTCTTCCGCGTTCGCTCGCCGCTACTGACGGAATCGATGTTTCTTTCTCTTCCTCGCCCTACTTAGATGTTTCAGTTCAGGCGGTTCCCGACGTAACGCTATGGATTTACGTTACGACGACTGAGGTTTCCTCAGCCAGGTTTCCCCATTCAGATATCTCCGGATCAATGGATATTTGCTCCTCCCCGAAGCTTTTCGCAGCTTATCACGTCTTTCATCGGCTCTTAGTGCCAAGGCATCCACCCTGCGCTCTTATTAGCTTAACCAGCTGGCTTTCGCTTCCGCTACTCCCCGCGAATGTATAGCGTTACATTCCTCTGGTCGTTGGTTTTCTCTTCTTTGACATACCTTCCGGTATGTCCCTCGGATGTCTTGATATTTTCTTCTTTGAAGATTCTATCTTTTCTTTTCAATATGTGGTTTTCAAGGTACATGCTGTACAAAACAACAAATAAATCATCGGTTTTGTACAAATGGAGATGGAGAGATTCGAACTCTTGACCCCCTGCTTGCAAGGCAGGTGCTCTCCCAACTGAGCTACACCCCCACAATTCTGTATTCTTTTTATAAATCCGGCACCCACCTGCTCTCCCATATCGTCTCCAATATAGTACCATCGGCCGCTTATGTCTTAACCGTCGTGTTCGGGATGGGTACGGGTGTTCCCCATAAGCGCATCG
>CAJTEM010000074.1 GCA_910575255.1 Lachnospiraceae bacterium
CTGCAGATGCGACTGCAACTACTTTTGTCTGCTTTCTCATAATGAATGCACTCTCCTTTTCCTTTTTGAAATTCCTGAAATTGCTTGGTTTTACAACTCGATGGTATTATACTTCCTATAAGGGGAATTATGGAGAAGTCGGAAACACAGAAAAAATTGTTTTTAAGGTGCAGAAAACCACCTGAAAAATCCTATTAAAATTCAAAAATGACAGTTCCCTTGCTTTCCCTTTCTCGGTATGTTAATATGGTTTTAATCAATATCATCAATATTTAGGAACAGCCGGATAATTTGAAAAAGGAGTGTGCTAAAATGGGAGCTTATTTAAATAGCAAAAATCCCTTTGGTTTGTTTTCGGATGAAGCCTCTGGCACGTACTTTGTCGATAAATCTAGTATTTTGGATGAGCTGATCCCTTTGGCATCTGCAAATAACAATACGATTCAACCAGGGGAATATGCAAAGGGGAGAAGCAATAAATTCATCTGCATAACAAGGCCTCGCCGTTTTGGGAAAACAGTGGCGGCGAGCATGATTGCTTCTTTTTTTAGCAAAGGAATTAATAGCAGAGATTTATTTCGAAATTTGAAGATAGGACAGTCAGTAAATTTTGAATCTCACATTAATAAACATAATGTTATCTATATAAGCTTTAACGAAATACCGCAAAATTGCACCACATATCAGCAGTATATTAATAGAATTGAAAAAAGATTGCACAATGATCTCCGGAAAGCATTCCCACAGATAAAAAGTGACGATACTGTCGCAGTGTGGGATCTGCTAGGTGATATTTATGAAGAGGAAGATGCACGTTTTATTTTTGTGTTGGATGAGTGGGATTACATTTTTCATCGGAGTTTCGTAACTGCTAAAGATCAGGAAAATTTCATTGAATTTTTAAGCAATCTCCTGAAAGGAAAAGCTTATGTGGAATTTGCTTATATGACCGGAATTTTGCCAATAGCAAAGTATTCCAGTGGTTCAGAATTGAACATGTTCTATGAGTATACTATGGTTACAGAAGACAGATATTCCGAATACTTTGGTTTTTCAGAGCAAGAAGTCGATATGCTATTTGAAAAGTACCAGGTTCAGGTACAAGAAAATCAAAAAGTTACTCGGGAAGGATTACGCATCTGGTATGATGGATATCACACAAAATCCGGTATACGTGTATATAATCCACGCTCTGTAGTTGCTTCATTAACAAACAACAATTTAGGAAATTATTGGACCAGTTCCGGCCCTTATGACGAAATTTTTTATTATATTAAAGAAAATCTTAATGCAGTAAGAAATGATTTGATTCTTTTAATATCAGGAATTCCGGTTGCTGCAAAAATTCAGGAGTATGCTGCAACGTCTATGACCTTAAATACTAAGGACGAGATTTTTTCAGCAATGGTTGTTTATGGATTCCTGAATTATGACAACGGCTGCGTGTCTATTCCAAATAAAGAATTGATGGATAAATTTGACGATATGCTTCGAAAAGAAACTTCGTTAGGATATGTATACCGTTTAGCAAAAGAATCGGAACGAATGCTTCAGGCAACCAAGATGGGGAATATTGATGTTATAATCGAAATTCTGGAACATGTCCATAATACAGAGGTTCCTTTGTTAAGCTACAGCAATGAGGCAGAACTTACGATGATTGTAAATCTGGTCTACCTGTCAGCCCGTGATCAATACCGGATTGAACGGGAAGATAAGGCTGGAATCGGTTATGTGGATTTTATTTTTTATCCTTTGAGGAAGGATGATGATTGCATTATTCTTGAGTTGAAGGTTGACCATACGGCAGAGGAAGCAATACAACAAATTAAAGAGCGGAAATACATGCTTAAGTTCGAGGGTTATCTTGGAGAAGCGAAAAAGTATACGGGAAGGATTCTCGCTGTCGGAATGGCGTACCATAAGTCGGATAAGAGGCATGATTGTAAAATTGAAATTCTAAGAGACCGACTGCTATAGTGTCATAAAAAATAAGGCTTGTTTTATTGTAAAGGCGGAGTTATCTTACAATGAGTATATCATGGCAAGATAACTCCGCTTTTACGGATACATTCACCAGACAGTGTTTTTCCTTAACAGGCAGCTATAATAAATTTGATTACCAGTCAACCACCTGATTAATGATGTTTTGCTGTTCTGTACTTGTTTTTCTAAGGTAAATACGTGTTGTTTCGATACTTTCATGTCCCATCAGGTCTGCTAACATGGCAATATCGTTATAGCGGTCCAGGAAGCTTTTTGCAAAACGGTGACGAAACGAATGAGGATATATAACAGAGGGATCGAGACCATATCGCTTGGCAAGATGCTTTAATTGTCCGGCAATTCCTCTGGACGTAATTCTTTCCCCATGTTTATTCAAAAAGATGAATCCACTCTGCTGATTGTTTTCCGCAAGCCATTCCAGGGCTTCTTTTTTCAACGATGAGGGAATATAAATTCTGCGCAATTTTCCTCCTTTTGAATACAAATCCAGATACCCGATTTTTACATGCTCACACTTAATTTGAACCAATTCACTGATACGTGCACCAGTTGCTGCCAGAAAACGAACAACAAAATACCAGTACATTTCACCATCCTGTTTCAACCGATTTTTAAAGTACAGATAATCGGCTTCGCTAATGACGTTTTCTAAAAATGGTTTTTGTTGCACTTTTACTGAAGTCAGCTTCCATTTCTCCTTTTGAATACTCTCCAGGTAGCAGTTGATCGCTCGAATTCGGAGATTTACGGTTTGAGGCTTATAGTGTTCGATTAGATAAACCTTATAATCTCGTAAGTTCTTGCGAGTGACACTATCATATAATTTGTAAAATTGTTTGATCGTATACAAATATGATATGATGGTGTTTTGGGACAGGTTCAGGTTTCTTAGGTACTCTTCGAATGTTTCATTCATGGCTTTTCTCCTTTGCATCTTTGTTTTTTTGATAGTTACATGCAACATCCGCAAAACTCGTGGACGTTGTATCGCCCTTTTATTATACAATCAAGTTGGGTAAAAAGGAGTTGCCAATAATGGACTATATGAATATTTTTTACCGGTTTTTTCCATTATTTTTAGATTTCCCGACTTCTCCATAATTCCCCTTATAGGAAGTATAATACCATCGAGTTGTAAAACCAAGCAATTTCAGGAATTTCAAAAAGGAAAAGGAGAGTGCATTCATTATGAGAAAGCAGACAAAAGTAGTTGCAGTCGCATCTGCAG
>CAJTEM010000075.1 GCA_910575255.1 Lachnospiraceae bacterium
TTGAAGGTGAGGAGAAGAGTTTGAAAAGAGAGGCTATGATATGGGCGATGATAGCTGGGGGATGTTGGCTTTTTATAATATTTGGTTTGATATATGAAGTGTTTTTCAGATGAAATGATTTAGAGATAGTAATAGAGGAAAATTTGATTTATTAATATATAGTAGAGGAAATTTGCGGTTTCGGTAATTCTGAGTAACTACTTTTCATGAACAATATGAATTTTCAGGGAAATTTGATATTAATGGTAATAAAGAAGGAAAATATCGGGCATCGAAAAAAGCTTATTTTAAGTCTCCTTTTTTGGTTGCTGCCCCAGAGGATAATAAAACGACATTAAATTTCAAAATTTATGAGGATGGTATTTTCAAAGATATAGAAGAATCGGGATTTATGTACTGATTTTGTATGGGTTTATTCGCTCGGGGCGACGAGTCAAGTGGGCATAAAGCATGTACATTTGGCGACTGTTGCGAGAGTCAAATACCTCGTAACTCTGTTGTGCCGCAAGTTTGATGTCCCTTCAGCTTGCTACGAGGTCTTTGACTATAAGAAACAAGAGTGTAAAGGATGAATTAACAGAAAATAAGGTTGCAATAATTCTGAACAGGCATTCAAACGGAAATATGTATTCTGGTATTTATGTGATTTGTTTTGGATTTGTTGAAGAAAAAATATAATTTTGCATTAAATAGGGGAGATAATGATAGTAATTGTTGTTATGGCGCTTATTAGTACAGTATGGTTATTATTGAAGGTTAATTATTCAAAAAGAATCAAAAATTATAAAGGACGTGTTATAGCAAAGGTAATCGATGTAAAAGAACATGTATACTATGAAAGAGGAAGGGGAAAGGTTCACACATATTATCCAACTTACCAATATTCAGTAAATGAAATTGTTTATGAAAAAAGATCATTGTGGGGATATTATAATAAGTTGCGTTACCCATTGGACAGTGAAGTTGTTATATATTATGATGAAAAAAAACCTCAGAGATCGGCAGTAGGCGGAAGAATGGAAGAGGAACTTCGGGAGGATGATATACGGCATGCAGCCTTTGTAACAGGCATTCTTTGGTTGATAGTATTGTTTGGCATTTATGTGCGTTTCTCATCGGATTTTCAATAATAGTATAATCCGATTTAAATACCTTGCTGTTCAGGGAAAGGTAAGGTTGCTTAAGTCGGATTATACTACATTCATTTTATCAGGTGATTAAGATTTTACCACGTGAGGCCGATGAATTCAAAACAGCAATTTATTATAAAATTTATGAAAATGGTATTTTTGAAAAGGGGGATATATTTAAATAATGCAAAATGTAATATGTGATGGTATTGAAAAAATTTAGAAAAATAAGTTATGAAAAGAAAAAATAGAAAAATATTTATCATTTGGGGTTTTATTTGAGAGGCAAATCATGGAAAAAATAGATACAACTGCCGTGATTGGATTTATTATTTTGGCACTACTTCCTACACTGGAAACTATGAGGGGAGTCTATCATATGAAAAAGTATGAAAAATATGACGGCCATACGACCGCAAAGGTGACAAATATCAGAGAACATAGATATTACCATCGCTACAGAGGAATGGTAGCCAATTATTATACAACCTATCAATATAATATAAATGGAGTTATTTATGAATCAGAAACACCAGGAGGTAATTATGAAATAAAACATGCATTATGGAGTGAAGTACAAATTCGTTATGACAAAAGACATCCAGATAGATTTATGGCCGAGGATGATGGAGAGGATTGGAGAATTTTGGCAATGAGATCAGCAATGATAGCTGGATGGTTCTGGCTTTTTATAATATGTGGGCTTATATATGAGGTGTTTTTTAGATAAAATGATTTAGAGATAGTAATAGAGGGAAATTTGACTTATCAATATATAGTAGAGGGAATTTGCGGTTTCAGTAATTCTGAGTAACTACTTTTCATGAACAATATGAATTCTCAGGGAAATTTGATATTAATGGTAATAAAGAAGGAAAATATTGGGCATCGAAAAAAGCTTATTTTAAGTCTCCCTTTTTGATTGCTGTTCCAGAAGATAATAAAACAACATTAAATTTCAAAATTTATGAGGATGGTATTTTTAAAGATATAGAAAAATCGGGATTTATGTACTGATTTTGTGTGGATTTATTCATGCGAAGCAATAAGCTAAGCGGGCGAAGGCATGCACATTTGACATTAAGAAACAGGAGTACAAAAGATGAATGAATAGGAAATGCGGCTTCAGTAATTCTGAACAGGCATTTGAGAGGGGGAAGTAATGATAGTAATTATTGTTATAGGGCTTATTCAGACAGGATGGCTATTATGGAAGATTAATTATTCAAAAAGAATCAAAAAGAATTATAAAGGACGTGTTATAGCAAAGGTAATCGATGTAAAAGAATATGTGTTACATATAAAAGGGCGGGGGAAAGTTCACGCATACTATCCGACTTACCAATATTCAGTAAATGGAATCGCTTATGAAAAAATATCATCATGGGGGTATTATGATAAATTGCGTTATCCATTGGGGAGTGAGATTGTTATGTATTATGATGAAAAAAAGCCTCAGAGATCGGCAGTGGGCGGAAGAATGGAAGAGGAACTTCGGGAGGATAATATACGGCGTGTAGCCTTTGTAACAGGGCTTTATTGGTTGATGGTATTGTTTGGTATTTATGTGCGTTTCTCACCGGATTTTCAATAATAGGATAATCCGATTTAAATATCTTGCTGTTCAGGGAAAGGTAAGGTTACTTAAGTCGGATTATACTACATTCTAGTATTTTTGAAAGGGGGATATATCTA
>CAJTEM010000076.1 GCA_910575255.1 Lachnospiraceae bacterium
GTCATGAGGTAAGCGCCTCGTGGACGCTCCCTCCCGAACCGTGCGGGCACCTCTCGATGCACACGGCTCTCCATATGCCGTCAACTAACAAAATCAGTCTTTTCCGTGTATCTCACGGTGGCACGCCGGACATACTGCCAGCGTTTTCCTGCGATTCTTTAGCATGACTTTTTCCCACTCATATTCACCGCTAAGGCTTTTCAGCCGTTTTACCTGATGAATCTCCACGTCATTTGTGTACTGTCCGCAGAGTTCACAAGTTTTTGAGCGCAGTTTTGCCGCTATGCGGTTTGGTCTGTCATACCGTTTGTAGGCCGGAAGAATATCTGCCTGCGGCACATTGGGCTTATCCTTGCGGATAAAAGGCCCTCTGTAAAATACGCTCTCCTTCATACCGCTTTTTGTCTTATAAATGACTGTAAACCGTCCATCCCTAAAATATTTCTTCTTAATCTTTCTGGTCTTTGTGCGGTATTTATTTGCGAATGTTTTCAGCATACTGTAATGCATCAGACTCGCAAACTTACTCATTGCGCATACATTACATGCCAGTGAGTAGTAGTTGTACAGACCTCTGATTTCAGAGTTGTACTTTGACAGGATTTCAATGTCTTTGCGGTTAATGAGCTGTGGTCTGTGGATGGCTTTCCAATGCTCTTTGTGTGTAACTTTGTCTTTCTTGATACGGATTGCACCATACTCCAATAGTTTCGATTCCCATTTCTCATGCGGCATATATAGTTTCACTGCGCCGCTGTATCCCTTCACTTTCCTGCCTTGGCGTTTTGTGACTTCCTGACTTTTTGAAATTGAAATATCGTAGCCAAGAAACCTCGCCCGGCCAGTTGCGTGGGTGATTTTGGTTTTCTCCACTGACAGCGTAAGGTTCAGTTTTTCTTTGAGGAACACGGCTAAATCTGCTTTTAAGGCTTCAGCGTCCTTTTTGCTCCCGATAATGCTTATGATAAAATCATCCGCATAACGGACGTATTGCAGGTTTTTGTAAGTTTCATCCCGAAACTGCTTAGACGGGATTTCCCTCTGTTTCTCCCGCAGTCTGCGTAATTCCCCGGCACGTTCTTTCTTTTCGGCTTCGGAAAGGCTGTCCCATACTTCCCTGTTCCGGCGCATAAACCTCTGCACCTCACGGTTCCGTCTGGCGTATTCCGGATTCACTTTGCGGTTCATCCTGTTTCCTTTTATAAAGCCTGCCTTATATTCCTCCACGTACCTATCCAGTTCATGCAGATAAATATTTGCCAGAACGGGACTGATGCCAGAACCCTGCGGAGTGCCGCAGTATGTCCTGTTGTACTGCCATTGTTCCATATATCCGGCTTTTAAAAACTTCCACATCAATGTGATAAATGCTTCGTCATCAATGCGTCTGCGCAGGATATCAATCAGCACGTGGTGGTCAAAGCTGTCAAAACATGCCTGAATATCCCCCTCCACAAACCAGTTTGCCCCGGCGAATGTCCGCTGTATCTGTTCGAGGGCTGTATGGCAGCTCCTCTTTGGGCGGAATCCGTGGGAATAGTCGGAGAAGGCTGGTTCATAAATGCTTTCCAGTATCATTCTGACTACTTCCTGCACCAGCTTGTCATCCCCGGAAGGAATCCCAAGCGGACGCTTTTTACTGCTGTTTTTCTTCGCAATATATGCACGCCGTGCAGGTTTCGGGCGGTAGGAGCGGTCTTTCAATGCGCTGATGATGCGCTCTATTCTCGGACTGCCCATCCCGTCCAGTGTTTCTCCATCCACACCCGGTGTCATGCTCCCCTCATTGGCGTAGATGTTCCTGTATGCCAACAGGTAGAACTCCGGGTTGTACAGGTTCCGGTAAAGCCTTTGGAACCTATACGATAAATCTTTAGACTGTTTGTTCAGGCTATTTAATACATCAGTTGGATTTCTCATGATGCCTCACGCACCTTCCTTTCTTGTTTGTATTAAAAGCATACTGCTCCCCTTCGTCATGTGGGCGGCTCTCCCGCTTCCGTTTTTACGGCTATCCCTGTAAATCCAGAGTCCACGGGCTACTATGGGAGCTGTGTAACCATGCCCGCAAATGGGCGGGTTTAGGTCATCCCCGGTAGCATATGCCATACATAGCGTTCCGTGTTGTCGGTAATCTTTGTAGATATGTGGCGTTCGCCGTTCAACCTAATCTAAGGCTTGCCTTGCTTCGGATATCACACGTCTGCCGACAATCGAGCGACAGCCGCCAAAGCACCGTGCGTTCCATCTCCTTTCGCACGTAGGCCAGATACTCCCAGGCTCCGGCTACCAATCAAGCAGTTTAGCTTTCATCCTCATACACGGATTTTCATCCCCGCATAAAATGACGGTTAGAAGATTGCGCCGTTTTATGCCAGTTATAGCCGTATTTGCTATAACAACGACATGCTACACTCCCCAGAAGGTTTCCCTTCACGGATAAGTCGTGGAATGATAGACAGTAAATTTTCACCTTCCTTTCTTTGATATCTTTGTCTACCGCTTGCTAAAGGCGGTTTATGGCATACACCCTAACGGGCGCAC
>CAJTEM010000077.1 GCA_910575255.1 Lachnospiraceae bacterium
TCTTGCAGGATGTTCATGAGATTATTATGCAATAAATGTGGACGGAAAGCAATACCCCCTCAAAGATTGAGGGGGCAGGGGGAGCTGATGTGCCGAAGGCACTTATTTACTTCTCTGTCCATCCTGGTATTTGCCGTGGGCGGGTGTGAGAAGATTTCTCCTTATGTAAATAAGGTGGAGAACCCGAGCAAGGGCTTTCCCAAAGGGATGATCGCGTTGGCTGGCATGGTAGTGGTCTGCGCGATTCTGGGAACAGTGGCCATGGGGAGGATGTTTGACCCGGCAGTGATCAACAGCAGCGACGAGGCCTTCAGTGCCTACGCGGCCAATGGTTCTTACTGGGCGTTTCAGAAGCTGGGACAGTATTACCATATGGGAGATTTGTTCCTGATTATTTTCGCTCTGTGCAATGTAATCAGCCAGTTTGCTATCCTGGTGCTGAGTATTGACGCGCCCTTGCGGATGCTGCTGGGCAATGAGCACACCCGCCAGTTTATCCCCACGGCACTGCAGAAGAAGAACCAATATGGCGTTTACAGCAATGGGATTTTCATGGTGGTTATTTTGTCCGGCGCCATTATTCTGGTGCAGTCCTTTGTGCCGGGCGCGGCCTCCGTGCTGCGGCAGCTGACAAAGCTGAATTCTGTATGTATGCCGATGCGGTATATGTGGGTGTTTGTCGCTTACCTGGCCCTGCGGAAGGCGATTAACAGAATTCCGGCCGAATACCGCTTTGTGAAAAATCAGGCAATTGCCAACTTCTTTGGATGCTGGTGTTTTGGAGTGACCGCTGTCTGCTGCGTGATGGGGATGTATGATAAGAATCTGTTTACTTTTGCGCTGAATGTAGTTACGCCGATTGTTCTGACGGTTCTGGGTGTGATCCTGCCGCAGATTGCCAAGAGGGAACAGGCGAAGTAGTTTGTATATTGCTGCCGGTAAAGGAAAATCATCGCCGGTTCTTCCTGTGACTGAATCGTACAGGAAGAACCGGCGATGATCGATGCCAGGGGATATTCCTGCTTAGTTACCGCCACAGTCTCAATCTCGCACAGCATGCCTTTGGGCAGTGTTTTACCGCCACACAGCTCCTGGACGGTTTGGAGACGAAATAGCGGGCATAGACTTCATTAAAGGAGGCGAAGTCTCCCATATCTGCCAGAAAGCAGGTGGTCTTAAATACTTTGTCCAGGCCGTTTCCCGCCTCATCAAGAATTGCTTCCGCATTTTGCAACTTTGCTCTGCCTGGGCGGAGATTTCCTCCGGAACATGGCCGTTCTCCGGGTTTACCGGAATCCGGCCTGAGGTACAGATCATTCCGTTTATCTCATATCCCTGAGAATAGGGGCCGATCCTATCCGGCGCAGGAGCTGGGAATTGAAGACGTTTTTCGTTAATTTTCCTCCGGAAAAATCTTCTTCTTGTATGCGTCAAGAGCCCCCTCAGACACAACCTTTCCGTCATTGGTGTCTATGGCATCATTTCGCTCCTTAAGAAGCGTCATAAGGGCTTTCCCGGCCTTTTCGGTCACATCAGAGGAGTCTGTTACTCCGTTAGAGCTGATCAGGAGAATCGCCAGACAGTGGATCTTTTTGGAATGCTTTCCTGTGTTAGCGTAATAGGTATAATCATGAAAGCAGCAGGCTCTTAAGTCTTTCACCTTCATTACAGTCAGGGAAGGATTCGCCAGATAAATATAATCCCTTGTGAGCAGCCCGTCCTTGTTGGTGGCATTGGAGAGAATTCTGTCCAGGCCTGCCGTCAGCTTTAGAATACAGGTGTCGGGAGCGAGGGCCTGCCGGTCAAAAGCCTCGATTTCGTTCTCTGGAAGCTGACTGTTTTTTGCAGCAAGCCTGACATAATCTTCCCGTTTTTTCCGGATAGTCCTGATGGTAAAATAGAGGACAACTCCGAACAGCAGCATCATCACGGCGAAAAAAACACAGACGCCGATTCCGATTCCCAGCATATCCTTATCCCCGTCAGCGATAAACTCCAGGGTTCTGCGGATTCCCCACACCAGCCCCGCAAGGCAGCCGGCTTCCCAAATGCCAATGGCGATAAAGCTTGCAATGCATCGGCTCTTCAGAGTCCTGGAAGCATTCTCAAATACGGATCCGGTGGGAAAATGCTTTTTCGCATATCCTTCGTTCATTTTTTGAAAAAAGTCTGCCATGGTAATACCTCCCTGTTTCCATTTGATTTCCTAATTGTATCACCCTCGGTTACCCTTGTCCATGGCTATTTCTATGAGGCGCACGGTAAACGCATCCCGTGTTACTATTTACCGGATGGGGTGAGGTTCCAGAAGGTACGCCTTGGAACCAGGGGAGGGCCGCAGCGGGAAATGGTCTGCGGATGTTTCCGGTTTCGAGATCAAGAATTCCTAAAATTTCCGATTTTTGCTAAAAACGAAACGAAAATTCACAAACTCGCTGCGCTCAGACAGTGTGAATTTTCGTT
>CAJTEM010000078.1 GCA_910575255.1 Lachnospiraceae bacterium
GGAGGAAGTTTTCGGATGGAATCCGGATTGACTGAGTGGCGGACGGGTGAGTAACGCGTGGGTAACCTGCCTCATACAGGGGGATAACAGTTAGAAATGACTGCTAATACCGCATAAGCGCACAGGGACACATGTTCCGGTGTGAAAAACTCCGGTGGTATGAGATGGACCCGCGTCTGATTAGCTGGTTGGCGGGGTAACGGCCCACCAAGGCGACGATCAGTAGCCGACCTGAGAGGGTGACCGGCCACATTGGGACTGAGACACGGCCCAAACTCCTACGGGAGGCAGCAGTGGGGAATATTGCACAATGGGGGAAACCCTGATGCAGCAACGCCGCGTGAGTGAAGAAGTATTTCGGTATGTAAAGCTCTATCAGCAGGGAAGAAGATGACGGTACCTGAGTAAGAAGCCCCGGCTAACTACGTGCCAGCAGCCGCGGTAATACGTAGGGGGCAAGCGTTATCCGGATTTACTGGGTGTAAAGGGAGCGTAGACGGTGAGACAAGTCTGAAGTGAAAGCCCGGGGCTCAACCCCGGGACTGCTTTGGAAACTGCCTGACTGGAGTGCTGGAGAGGCAAGCGGAATTCCTAGTGTAGCGGTGAAATGCGTAGATATTAGGAAGAACACCAGTGGCGAAGGCGGCTTGCTGGACAGTAACTGACGTTGAGGCTCGAAAGCGTGGGGAGCAAACAGGATTAGATACCCTGGTAGTCCACGCCGTAAACGATGAATGCTAGGTGTTGGGGAGCAAAGCTTCTCGGTGCCGCCGCAAACGCAATAAGCATTCCACCTGGGGAGTACGTTCGCAAGAATGAAACTCAAAGGAATTGACGGGGACCCGCACAAGCGGTGGAGCATGTGGTTTAATTCGAAGCAACGCGAAGAACCTTACCAAGTCTTGACATCCCGGTGACGCAGGCAGAAATGTCTGTTCTTTTCGGAGCACCGGAGACAGGTGGTGCATGGTTGTCGTCAGCTCGTGTCGTGAGATGTTGGGTTAAGTCCCGCAACGAGCGCAACCCTTATTCTTAGTAGCCAGCAGGTAAGGCTGGGCACTCTAAGGAGACTGCCAGGGATAACCTGGAGGAAGGTGGGGATGACGTCAAATCATCATGCCCCTTATGATTTGGGCTACACACGTGCTACAATGGCGTAAACAAAGGGAGGCGAAGCCGCGAGGCNGAGCGAACCTCAAAAATAACGTCTCAGTTCGGATTGCAGGCTGCAACCCGCCTGCATGAAGCCGGAATCGCTAGTAATCGCGGATCAGAATGCCGCGGTGAATACGTTCCCGGGTCTTGTACACACCGCCCGTCACACCATGGGAGTCGATAACGCCCGAAGTCAGTGACCCAACCGAAAGGAGGGAGCTGCCGAAGGCGGGATGGATAACTGGGGTGAAGTCGTAACAAGGTAGCCGTATCGGAAGGTGCGGCTGGATCACCTCCTTTCTAAGGAAGAAGAAGTAGGGGTTTTGAACACTGTTGAATCTTTGATTAAGAAGAAGGTTCAGAAGCATCCGGTGCCGATGCGCTTATGGGGAACACCCGTACCCATCCCGAACACGACGGTTAAGACATAAGCGGCCGATGGTACTATATTGGAGACGATATGGGAGAGCAGGTGGGTGCCGGATTTATAAAAAATAAATCACTCGCAAGGGTGTTTTAAATAAAACAGACGCATTTTAGCAGGCGGAGATAAAGGCGAAGCTTGTGATGCCTGGGTTTAGGGCGGGAAGAATGTGTTAACCTGAATCAGCAGGGAAGTGCTGTTTTTGATAACTGGTTTTTACCAGTGATTAGAGGATTTAAACATAAGGTTTAAGTTTTCTGATGACTGATAAAATTCGGTCAGACATGTACCTTGAAAACCACATATTGAAAAGAAAAGATAGAATCTTCAAAGAAGAAAATATCAAGACATCCGAGGGACATACCGGAAGGTATGTCAAAGAAGAGAAAACCAACGACCAGAGGAATGTAACGCTATACATTCGCGGGGAGTAGCGGAAGCGAAAGCCAGCTGGTTAAGCTAATAAGAGCGCAGGGTGGATGCCTTGGCACTAAGAGCCGATGAAAGACGTGATAAGCTGCGAAAAGCTTCGGGG
>CAJTEM010000079.1 GCA_910575255.1 Lachnospiraceae bacterium
AAGGAGCTTCCTGTATAATTTAAATATAGGAAATTCCAAGAAAGAAGGTTGAGAAAAAAATACCTCAGAGTAAAATAAGATTACTGACTTTAGGCGGTTAGTAAAAATCTTATTGAACAGAGAGGTATCTAAAATGAATTATAACACACAGAACGCAAAAATTGCATCCATAACTGAAAAAACTTTGATCGTTGGTATTGATGTCGGAAGTGAGACTCATTATGCCCGGGCATTTGACTGGCGCAACTATGAGTATACAAAGAAACCGCTGGAGTTCAGCAACACAGAGGCCGGATTCCAGACATTCAAAGCATGGATGGAGGACATGGCGGAGAAACACGGCAAAACTGCTGTAATCCCCGGCATGGAGCCGACAGGCCACTACTGGTTCGCCCTGGGGAAATTCCTGCAGGATAACGGAATGAAGCCGGTGCATGTAAATCCCCACCATGTGAAGAAATCGAAAGAACTGGATGACAACAACCCCAACAAGAATGACCGCAAAGATCCCAAGACGATCGCTGCGCTTGTCAATGAGGGGAGGTTCTCGTACCCTTACATACCGACCGGTATTTATGCAGAGATCAGGAGCTTATCAAACCTGCGTTTCCAGACGCAGGAGGAGCTTACAAGAATCAAGAACCGGATTGCCAGATGGTTTTCCATTTACTTCCCTGAATATAAAGACNTTTATGGGGATTTAAAGGCAGTCAGCGGCCGGATGGTACTGAAGGTGGCACCGCTTCCGGAGGACATCCGGAAACTGGGAGCAGACGGTGTAAACCAAATCTGGAGGGACGCAAAGCTGAGAGGCGCCGGAATGAAGAGGGCAAAGACCCTGGTATCAGCTGCAGAGCATAGCGTTGGCAGTAAGGAAGCGCCGGAAGCTGCCCGGATTGAATTGAGAAATCTGCTGAATGACATGGGTGTATATGTGGCGCGGTTGGAGGAACTGCTTCATGGAATAGAGGAAAAACTGAAAGAGATCCCATATGTAGATAAGCTGATGGGCATCAGGGGAATCGGGCTGGCCACAGTCAGCGGCTTCATAGCGGAGGTGGGAGACATTGGACGTTTTGATAACCCCAAACAACTGCAGAAGCTGGCAGGATACGCAATCGTGTCCAACGATTCCGGTAAGCATAACGGCGAAAGCCGGATCAGCTACCGTGGCCGGAAACGTCTCAGGTATGTATTGTACGAAGCGGCAATCTCGCTGATAGGAAAGAACCGTGAATTCAAAGAAATCCATGAATACTATCGGACAAGGGGGAAAAATCCGTTAAAAAAGATGCAGTCAGTGATAGCCGTTGCGTGCAAGATCATAAGAGTATTTTATACAATCCTGACAAAAGGTGTGGACTATGATGGGAATAAGCTGCTGGGCGACATCCGGAGACCGCAGGTGCAGGCAGCATAAGTAAAAGATTCAGGGAATTACCAACCTGCCACAGCCGGATTGAGTGTTTGAACATCTGTCGGTATCAAATGCTGAATCCAGCTGTGGCAGAAGCTGGAAAGTATGGAGGCTGTATCGGGAAAACGTCCACCGCAAGGTGCCGTTGCAGAGGACATACAGACAGGTCAGTAAGACTTAAAACAAAGAATGAGCCGGTAGTCAGCAGGAATAATCACCATAGGGCAAGACCCTGTAAAGGAGCTAAGCTGACACCCTGGTTATGGACAGGCGGGACGAAGGAAGTTAGGACCCGGCAGAGATGCTGGTGATCCTGGTAGACACGGGAGGTTCGCTGCCGTAGATGGATGGGTATACAAAAGGCCATGTAGAGCGAGGGCAATGACGTTCTGCTTCGTATACTCAAAATCCTCTATTTTCGTACCAGATACAGAGAGATGTCCATCTTCCCGGCTCATTCATCTGAGATATGAAACTAAAAATTCCTTGAAAAATAAGGAAAAAAGACTTGACTAAATAGGGA
>CAJTEM010000080.1 GCA_910575255.1 Lachnospiraceae bacterium
GGCTGAATATTTCTCAGCCAGTTTCAGAAGCCCCATACAGCCCCGGTAGGTCTGTTGTTCCACACTTTTGGAGGTAAGTATCGCATTTACCACAGTGTACGTGTTTATGCCAATCCGCTCAGCCCACTGACGGAAGCGGTCGCCGTTCCATTCCAGATATTTCTGGTGATCCTGCGGCATATGCTCCGTGATGGTGCTGTACTGCCCGGGACGCCCCGTAAGGCGGCGGTGGGAAGCAATGCGTTTATGGTTGTAGAAAATTTCAATCGTATGTTCCGTTACCCGTACATCAACCGTTTTTTTGATGTATTCATACGGCACAGAGTATAGCATTTTTTCTATACTTATGTGATAATTGAACTGGACGGTAGCCTGTTTCCAGTCTGCCAGTTCAAAGCGGGTAGCGGGCAATGGCGACAACAATGGTTTTTCTTCCTCAAGAAACAAGCTGAGCCGGCTGCCCTCTTTCTTTTGAAAAAGCTTCCGGTTAAACAGTGTAAGCTTATCACTGATAGCACGGTTCAATTCAGCGAGGGAGAAGAACTGTTCATCCCGAAGTGCTGCAGTGATCCATGTAGATATCATACCTACGGTTCCTTCCGCATTCGGCTTGTCCTTGGGAGCTCTGACACGTGCGGGAATAATCGCAGTCCCATAATGCTCTGCCATTTCCTGATACGTTTCGTTGATCTGCTGGCCTTTCCAGCNGCCATTGTGGATAACGGCAGTCTTGCAGTTATCCGGCACTAAGATTTTGGCAACGCCGCCGAAGTATTCGTACATATGGACATGGGCATTGATCCATGATTTCTGCTTCATGTCAAGGAACGCTTCGACGTATGCATACTGGCTGTACGTCATGACTCCTACAAAGATATAGGCTTTCAGTATCTCGCCCGTATCCGGATCAATGACGGTGGCAGGATCTCCTGCCCAGTCAACTTCAACCTGTTCACCGGGTTTCCGGTTGATATGCATGGTTGCACGCCTTTTCTGCTCATCCTGCTGGATGTGATAGCAGAATTGCGAATACATGAGTGGTTCTTCGCCGTTAGCACGGCAGTCCTCCATGTATTCCGTCCACAATAGCTTTTTGCTCACACCGTTCCGCAGAAGTTCTTTGCGGATGTAAGCAAAATCGGGCATCCGTTTGGAAGATGATATTTTGTCTTCTTTGGGGAATAGAATCCCTTCAAGTTTGCTGTCGGTCATAGAGTTATCCAGCGGCCATATAAGGTTTAGCTCTTTGGCACGTTTTTGAACTTTGACGACAGTTTTTTGCGCAACACCACAGCTTGCCATAATGTTGCGTTGTGAGAAGCCCAGACCTGTAAGTCTGATGATTTCTCGATACTTGGTCATAATCGTGACCTCCTCATAATGTATTTACACCAAATGGCGTATAATCTCATTATAAGGATTTATCAGATAAAGCGATTTCCTATTTGCCGGAATCGTGATTTCCACAAAAACGGAACTTTGATTTCCAATAGCCGGACGGGTGATGTACTTCACCCCGGAATACTCAATTTTCCTCTATTACAATCTCTAAATCATTTCATCCGAAAAACACTTCATATATCAAACCAAATATTATAAAAAGCCAACATCCCCCAGCTATCATCGCCCATATCATAGCCTCTCTTTTCAAACTCTTCTCCTCACCTTCAA
>CAJTEM010000081.1 GCA_910575255.1 Lachnospiraceae bacterium
ACGCAGATCGGAAGAATCCAAATCCTCTACATAGGCGCCTGCATCTCCGGTATCTCCGGTTGCTACAACTACGATATATTTCTCATCGCTGTCAGCCTTCATCTTCAGGCCATTCTTGTAGATGTACTTCTCATCATCAATACCAGTCAGACCACGGCCTTTTCCTTCTGCCCCGCCAGCCTTGCTGAACTGGAAGCTATAGGAATCTCCATCCAGGTTGATTGTCACAGCGCCGGTCTTCATTGAGCCATCGGAATCCTCGTCATTTCCGAAGTAGAACAGGGTCTCATTAGAAGTATCGCCAAATCCAACGAAATCTCCTGTACGATCCATGCAGTCATCCAGAGCATCGGCATCCATGTCGTCAGAAACTACTCTTACGATCTGATCGCCATTCACTTCCAGAGCACACAGGCCTGTCAGCATAGCGCCGCCCTTCTCGCCGTCATCCGGCCAGAAGCCATAATATTTGCCTTTGATCTTCTTGATCTCGCCCTTTGCCAGCACGCCGTCGCCGTCTGCATAGTACCATTTCTCAGACTCGTCATCTGCGTGGGTAGCAGCAAAGCTGTCATTTCCATAATCCTTAAAGGTATTGTCCTCATTCGGGGCTACTACCTTGAACCAGCCTTTGGTCTTGCGGGCTCCGTCTTCCGGATCACTGTAGTATTTCCATGCGCTGGTGGATGCTGCAGATACAGATGCAGTGGAGGCAATCTCGGTCCACTCAGACACCATTACGCCACGATGGTCGAAACCATACTTTTTGCCGTTGATCTTCTTTTCCATAACCTGCTCGTCGGCATCTTCCAGGAATCTCTTCTTACCGTTGGACTTGAAGTTGAACCAGTAGTCCAGGTCATCATCCTCATCCTCGTCATAGACGTTGATCTTCTGCCATCCGGTCTTCAGAGCGCCGTCGTCCCAGGCACCCAGATAGTAAGTAGCGGTCTCCCAGTCACTGTCATCGGTAGCTCTGGTAGCGTCCTCATTGACCCAGCCATACAGCATCTTACCGTCTTCATCAAAAGCATATTTCTTGCCATCAATGGTTTTGAATCTGGTTGTGCTGTTGTCGCCTGCTTTGTAAGCCTTACCATTGGACTGCATATAGTAGTAATTATACTCAGCCGGATCCTCGTCATCATCCTGATCCTCGTTAATGACTTTTACCCAAGTATTACGAACCATAACACCGTTGGAATCTACATAGTAGTAGTTATCGTCGTCATCCACCAGCTTATCCGAAGCCATGGCGCCGCCCTCTTCGCTGTCCAGCCAGTACCAGTTATCGCCGGATTTCTTCCACTCGTCTTCCACTCTGTTGCCATCTTTATCATAGAAATACCAGGTTCCATCCTCTTCCACCCAGCCGGTAGCTGCGAAGGAAGTCATGGAAGCGCCGATGGCCAGCAGGGCTGCTGCAGATGCGACTGCAACTACTTTTGTCTGCTTTCTCATAATGAATGCACTCTCCT
>CAJTEM010000082.1 GCA_910575255.1 Lachnospiraceae bacterium
GGAGCTGACTGTTACTAATAGGTCGAGGGCTTAACCAGGAAGGTCGGAGGGAGCAGCGAGAGGGCTGCGGAAGGTTCGGATGATTTCAATATGTGGTTTTGAGGGTATATGTTATCCTTGTAAAATGGCCTGGTGGCTCAGCTGGTTAGAGCGCCGCCCTGTCACGGCGGAGGTCGTGGGTTCGAATCCCATCCGGGTCGTTGAAATGTTTAATTGTACATTTCAAATTGAAAATTTGGGGTCTTAGCTCAGCTGGGAGAGCATCTGCCTTACAAGCAGAGGGTCACAGGTTCGAGCCCTGTAGGCCCCATTTTTCACTCTTTAATCTGGTCTTCGCCGATATGGCTCAATTGGCAGAGCAGCTGATTTGTAATCAGCAGGTTATCGGTTCGAGTCCGATTATCGGCTTTATATGGGAGAGTTCCCGAGTGGCCAAAGGGGACAGACTGTAAATCTGCTGGCAATGCCTTCAGTGGTTCGAATCCACTCTCTCCCATTTTTACAATTTTATATCTGTTAACTATCGCGGGGTGGAGCAGTCTGGAAGCTCGTCGGGCTCATAACCCGAAGGTCATAGGTTCAAATCCTATCCCCGCAATTTTGTGCCTTGGTAGCTCAGTTGGTAGAGCAGAGGACTGAAAATCCTCGTGTCACTGGTTCGATTCCGGTCCAAGGCATATGGGCGTGTAGCTCAGGCGGTAGAGCACTTGACTTTTAATCAAGTTGTCCGGGGTTCGAATCCCCGCACGCTCAGGTTGTCACTTTTCCTTGAGAATAAAGGAGGGTGGCTTTTTTTATTTACAGAAGTTTTAAACACCATTGTTCTGAATTTTAGACAGCGTACATTATGCTCAGCGAATTGTCAATGCGTTGAGGCGAAAGGCCCGCAACAAGCGCATGAATGTTTTTCCGTCCTCTTTCCCCTACGATTGAAAGCGACTTGCGTTCTATTCCATCTTTCAGCTGCCTCTTTGGTTGTCATATATCCATTCCATTGCAATACTTCCAAAAACACATACCTAACCTACTTAAAACAGCGTATACGCAAGGCGATCAATATATCGCAACGACAGGTACAGATACATTGTAAAAAGGGGCGGATCCCTGGTGTCGCTACAGTTGGAATAAATTATATTATTCCTGTAAAAGAAACTCGCCCAATTTATGGCTTTTTCTATGCCAGAGGAGGCAAAAGATGAGTGGCATACCTATATCCTCCAAATGCCTTTTTTCATTAAACATATCAATATTTGTAAGAAATGAAAACTCTAAAAACTGGCCGGATGGAGTACTAGTACATCGTTGCATTAATTCTCGAGTAACCACACTCGCTGTTTACGCCATTGCTGCGTTGGTCTGCGCTCCGCTTCGGTCCGTGCTAAACGTGTGCCACTGGCACACAGCACCGTCAGTCAACGATGCCACCGCATCGCTTCCTTCCTC
>CAJTEM010000083.1 GCA_910575255.1 Lachnospiraceae bacterium
TAAACACGTACACTGTGGTAAATGCGATACTTACCTCCAAAAGTGTGGAACAACAGACCTACCGGGGCTGTATGGGGCTTCTGAAACTGGCTGAGAAATATTCAGCCAGTCGTCTGGAAGCGGCCTGCCAAAAGGCTCTATCCTATACGGCATCCCCAAGTTACAAGAGCATCAAAAACATTCTCGTAACAGGTTCCGACCAGACCGGCTCATCCGGCGAGGATTCCACAACCACTCAACCAAAAGCACACGGCATTACGCGTGGTGCCGACTACTACAGGAGGTAAAACTATATGACCAATCAGAGTACGATTGATAAATTAATGGAAATGCGCCTTACCGCAATGGCAGATGCATTCCGCAGCCAACAGGATGATCCCAAGCGAAAAACAGTACCGTTTGAGGATCGTTTCGGCATGCTGGTTGATATCGAATTCAGCAGCCGGAAGAACAACCGCTTAAAGAGGCTGATCAAAAATGCCGGATTCGACCAGCCGGATGCAAGTATCATGGATATCAATTACACATCCGGGCGCAAGTTGAACAAGGAGCTCATACGCCGTCTTGCCACCTGCGAATATATCACTGAACACCGGAACCTGTTCATCACCGGTGCAACAGGCTGCGGCAAGACCTACATGGCTTGTGCGTTCGGCATGGAGGCCTGTAAGCAGTACTTCAATACCCGATACGTCCGTCTCCCCGATCTGCTCATCGACTTGGAGCTGGCTCGGACTGACGGCACTTATAAGAAGGTAATGGCAAAATATGCCAACCCCTTGGTATTGATCCTTGATGAGTGGCTCCTGCTGAAGCCGACGGAGGCAGAACAACGTGATATCTTCGAACTCCTGCACAGGAGGCGGAAGAAATCATCCACCATCTTCTGCTCCCAGTATGAGCGTTCCGAGTGGTATGACCAGCTTGGTGGGGATGCAAGCCCTCTTGCCGATGCCATCATAGACCGTATTGCTCACGACAGCTATGTTATCAACATCATCAGCATCGATCCTGAAAAAGACAGATCAATGCGTGAGGTGTATGGATTAGATAAGAACCTACGCGAGTAAACTCGCAAGAGATGATTTCCGTCTTCCGGTTATCTGATTTCCAGATTTCCGGAAGCGCGATTTCATCGCGCAAGAATAATCAAAAATTTGAGTTATTAATATATAGTAGAGGAAATTTGCGGTTTCGGTAATTCTGAGTAACTACTTTTCATGAACAATATGAATTTTCAGGGAAATTTGATATTAATGGTAATAAAGAAGAGAAATA
>CAJTEM010000084.1 GCA_910575255.1 Lachnospiraceae bacterium
CCGCGGTGGGAAATGGTCTGCAGACCATTTCCCACCGCGGCCCTCCCCTTGTTCCAAGGCTGAACATCCCCTGTTCTTTCGAGTCTGGTAAATACCAGCTCTGGAACAATTTCCGTTCATTCCCTAATTCAGCACCAGCTCCGCGGCAACCTTCTGCAGCTTCCCGGCCTCTTCCTTATCCAGCTCACCCACATAGCCGCAGTTTTCCGGCGACTGCTGGTAGATCACTGCATATACCGTACAGGCGGCCAGATAGCTCCCTGCCGGAGATGGATGCATCCCGTCCGCATTCCACAATTCAATCTCCGGATAGTCTTGTGCACAACGCATGAATGCGATTCCCGCCGGAATCAGAAGATCTTCCAGTTCATCTGCAATCTCGGTATAATTCTTCACCATCATGCTCTGGAGCTCTTCCCTGCTCTGCTTCTTAAAGCCCTCCTTCATTCCTTCCTTGGGCGCCCAGGTCATCAGAAATGCGGTCTGCCCGCCGTTCGCCTTTACCTTCTCATCCAAAAGCCTGGTATAGGGAAACATCTCCTCCTCCGCCGTGTTCGAGAACGCGGTTGCACTGTTCTCCTGCAGAATCACAAAATCCCACTTCTTGCCATCCACGGTCTTGTCGAACAATGCACCCATCTCATTTTCCGGATCTGCGTATTGCTTCAGAGAATAATATCCTCTGGACAGCTCATAGACATCGCTTTTCTGTCCGAAATCATACGCTATCTTTGCAAACGTACCAGCCAGATCATTATAAAAAGTATGGCTGTTGCCTACAAACAGAATCCGCGGCCGCTTGCCTGCTGCAGGATCCGGCGCCCGGAATTCCATCTTTGCCTGGAAATCTACCGAAGAAGCCTCCTTCTTCGCTCCTCCTGACGTGCAGCCGCCCAGGATTGCCGCCGCCAAAAACAACACCAATGCTTTACTGCCCCTTTTCATAAAAATCCCTCCATCAGGTAAACCATCCATACGTTTCCAAAAATCATAAAAACCCGATTCCGATTTCTTATATTTATTTTACACCATTTCTTAACGTTTTGTAAACATCTAACAAAAAATTTTTTTGATTTGTAACCTTTTGGGTTATTTCTCACGGATCTTTATACATAAATAAGTGCCTTCGGCACATCAGCTCCCCCTGCCCCCTCAATCTTTGAGGGGGTATTGCTTTCCGTCCACATTTATTGCATAATAATCTCATGAACATCCTGCAAGAGA
>CAJTEM010000085.1 GCA_910575255.1 Lachnospiraceae bacterium
ATATGGTTTGCATCGTAGGAATTAAGGCTAAAACAATAAATCTAACTACCACAGATCCATCTACTCTCTCCATGATACTATCCTCAAATAAAGTGCATGAATGATAAATATTTTACTATTTTTTTCTTTTCATAATTTATTTTTCTAAATTTTTTCAGTATCATCACATATTACATTTTGCATTATTTAGATATATCCCCCTTTTCAAAAATATCATTTTCATAAATTTTATAATGAATTGTTGTTTTTAATTCATTCGTCCTCACGTGATAAAATCTTAATCACCTGATAAAATGAACGTAGTATAATCCGACTTAAGTAGCCTTACCTTTCCCTGAACAGCAAGTTATTTAAATCGGATTATACTATTATTAAAAATCCGGTGAGAAACGCACATAAATACCAAACAATACCATCAACCAATAAAGCCCTGTTACAAAGGCTACATGCCGTATATTCTCCTCCCGAAATTCCTCTTCCATTCTTCCGCCCACTGCCGATCTCTGAGGTTTTTTTTCATCATAATACATGACAATCTCACTTCCCAATGGATAACGCATTTTATCATAATACCCCCATGATGATCTTTTTTCATAAACGATTCCATTTACTGAATATTGGTAAGTCGGATAATATGTGTGAATTTTCCCCCATCCTCTTTCACAGTATGCATATTCTTTAACATCGATTACCTTTGCTATAACACGTCCTTTATAATTTTTAATCCTTTTTGAATAATTAATCTTCCATAATAGCCATCCTGTCAGAATAAGCCCTATAACAATAATTTCTACCATTACTTCTCCCCTATTAAATGCCTGTTCAGAATTACTGAAGCCTCATTTTCTATTCATTCATCTTTTATACTTCGGTTTCTTAATGTCAAATGTGCATGCTTACGCCCGCTTAGCTTATTGCTTCGCATGAATAAATCCACACAAAATCAGTACATAAATCCTGATTTTTCTATATCTTTGAAAACACTATCTTCATAAATTCTAAAATTTAATGTCGTTTTATTATCTTCAGGGACAGCAGTCAAAAAGGGAGACTTAAAATAAGCTTTTTTCGATGCCCGATATTTCTCTTCTTTATTACCATTAATATCAAATTTCCCTGAAAATTCATATTGTTCATGAAAAGTAGTTACTCAGAATTACCGAAACCGCAAATTTCCTCTACTATATATTAATA
>CAJTEM010000086.1 GCA_910575255.1 Lachnospiraceae bacterium
ATGAGGATTATCATAGATGCACTAATGGATACCGTAATGGAACATTTCCACATCACGGAACAACAGCTGGAGGATTTCACTACCAGCCTTGTTCAGAGACTGCCAAAGTACATGCAAAAAACATTGGAGTACGGTTCAGCGGCTGCCTAAATGTTATTTTATGAGTTAAAGTATTGATTTATCAAGGCGCAAAACGCATTTTTTATGTGGGAAGTTTGAGTTTATTAAAAATATTGTAACAGTTCAGACAGCAATGACATGATGCTGGGGTCAAAACATAGAGTTTTCTATGGCTGAATCCTTGTAGTAACCTTGAAAATCAAAATCTGTTTTGCATAGATGCAGCAAACAGCCGCTGTCTGTGAGAAGTGTCTGGATCATGGCTTCTTCAAATATCTAAGAAACTTTTGTTCCATTTGAAAAAAGAAATCTATCAGATTTCCTCTCCATTCACCTGAGCTTGATTCCAACCTGTCAGTCCATCTTATTGTCGGATCAAACATTTTCCTATAATCAAAAAAGTATTCCGAAAAATCATACCGTATTTTATATTCCTCCCCAAACATTAGAAGCCCGGCTACCGTCGGATGTAATCTGCCGTCTCCGTCTGAAATTTGTTCTGCTCCTATCCTTATTCAGCTTGTGCCATACATGGATGAGTATTGTTCTTGCCAAGAGAAATCCTAATTGTACCTTTTGCCAGGCTATCCCTTATTCCTATTGCCTTAAGCACATGAGATACCTCAGTGCTTCTACCATTACATTCAGAACCGGTAGAAATACAAATCCCATCAGATCCAGTCTATGCAAAATGGTTTCTCCTTCATATCCCTCAAAAGAAAGGCTGACCAGTCCTGGCAGAGTCTTATCTCCACCGTTTCTAACAAAAGTAATCCCAATATTCTTTAAACCATACAGCAAGTGATTTCTCCTGTACCTCTTTTCTAGTACATCGTTGCATTAATCTTGAAGTAATCAGTGCCTGATGTTTGCGTCAGTGCAAGACAGAGGAAGGAAGCGATGCGGTGGCATCGTTGACTGACGGTGCTGTGTGCCAGTGGCACACGTTTAGCACGGACCGAAGCGGAGCGCAGACCAACGCAGCAATGGCGTAAACAGCGAGTG
>CAJTEM010000087.1 GCA_910575255.1 Lachnospiraceae bacterium
AAAATCTCTTGCAGGATGTTCATGAGATTATTATGCAATAAATGTGGACGGAAAGCAATACCCCCTCAAAGATTGAGGGGGCAGGGGGAGCTGATGTGCCGAAGGCACTTATTTACAAGATGACAAAACAGGTACTGCATGGTATCCGGGTTGATTCCAAAGAAGAACTAAAAGGACGTATCTATAAGTACTTCGATGAGATAAATGCAGACCCTGTCGTGTACCGCTGGGGATGGAACTTACAGGATGTTGATCCAAATGAAGATGTCAAAGTTCAAAAATTAATATCGTAAATGTATAGTTAATTGAAAAGGATTATACTAGTACAGCATTGCTTAAATTTCGGTGAATCAATTGCTTGATATCGGTGTCATCTGTGCGTCTGCGAAACGACGGCGTAGTGGCGCCTACGTCTAGCTTCGCAGGCGTGCAGAGGGCGCTGATAGCAGGTGATTGATTCACCGGAATTTAGGCAAGGCTGTACTAGGAGGTGGTTTGTGTGCAGAGAATTGAAATAAGGAATCGAAACAGTAATAGACCTATGAAACCACGAGTATTTGACGCTTTGATAGACGATGATGGGGAAATATTTTTCGAATCAAAAGTAAATAAACATCTAGAGGTAATTTCACTAATAGATGTTATGAAGCAAATTGAAGAAGCACAGACAAGCTACTGAGTCTTGATCCATACCATATGAGATACTACATGCCAGAGTTGTTACTGCAATCGAGAGATTGCGTAGTAACTCTATTTTTTATATTATAGGAAAGTTCTCCGAATAACGACGAAAACGTAATAAAAAACCGCCAAAAGGCGGGCGCAACAAAACGGACAATGAGGTCAGAAGATGTAAAAGCCTTCTTCTGACGCATCGTCCAGATCGTCGTCTTCGGTAAGGAAATAGTGCATGTCCAGAAGGTCACCATCGGTCATGTTTTTAACCAGCGGGGCAGTCATGTCTTCCGGGGGATTTTGGATATATTTCTGTCTGAGTTCCCTGATGAATTGTTCGTCCATGTGCTGAAGCCTCCTGTCTGTTGATAAGTACAGTATGATACAGACAGGAGAAAAAATCAAGAGGA
>CAJTEM010000088.1 GCA_910575255.1 Lachnospiraceae bacterium
AAAGACTGATTTTGTTAGTTGACGGCATATGGAGAGCCGTGTGCATCGAGAGGTGCCCGCACGGTTCGGGAGGGAGCGTCCACGAGGCGCTTACCTCATGACCTTTACAATACCTCTGACACAAGGGGTACGTCGCAGTCCTACGGTTTAAATTATCAAAAGACCGGAAAAGAATTGATGTCGATGGATGAGATTTCGGTTATGGATGGTGGAAAATGCATCATGCAGCTTAGAGGGGTTAGACCATTCTTCTCCAATAAGTTTGACATCACCAAGCACAAGCAGTACCGGCTTCTGTCCGATTTTGACGACAAGAACGCCTTAGACATCGAAAAGTATGTAAAGAACCTGTGTAAAGCAAGAGTCAGGGACAATGACACCGTTGATGAGGTGGAGGATGCGGGCGTGATTGAAGTATAACAACTGAATAGGGAAAAAACTGAATAGGGAACTTGTAAACCAGCCACAGGACTTTTGGACAAAAAGTCCAGAAGTGGAACGGAGTTTTGAATGTACTTAGGAAAGGACAAAACAAAGCGTCCGGCATAGCCAATCGCCAAACTGAATATGCCGGATGCCCGCAGGGTTCTTCCTAAAGGATTGCCCTGTCTTTATCTTACCATAAGGCAGGGAATTTTACACGAAAAAACTCTTTCAGAAACCAGACAAAATTATTTTTGAGAAAGAAAGAGGTAGAAACATGGCATTTTTTACAACAGCGGTAACAGGATTAAAGACAGTCGTAACAGCAATCGGAGCAGGCGTTGGAGTATGGGGCGTCATCAATCTTCTTGAAGGATATGGAAATGATAATCCGGGTGCAAAATCACAAGGCATCAAGCAGGTCATGGCTAATTAGAGGTAATCAAAAGAGGAAAGGAAAAGCACAATCCAGACGGAACCGGCGATGCCGTCAAGAAATATTTGTGAGTTAGCAAGAATCCTGATATAATGGGTACAAACGCCCATCCGGGGCAGAAAGGCAGGGAGAAAAATGCACATCAGTTACAAACCGCTCTGGCACACACTGATAGAGCGCAACATGAGGAAAGAGGATTTAAGGCTTGCCGCTGGACTGACC
>CAJTEM010000089.1 GCA_910575255.1 Lachnospiraceae bacterium
GGCAATAAAATAGCATGAAACACTCTGGTTTTGGTATAATTGAATTGCTCAGAAACAACATACCACCGGAGGCTCATGCTATGAATAACAGTATAACACAAGACAGCCAGAATGATAACCAGATTTCTAAAACTATCAAAAAATTTTTCTCCAGATTCCATGTGACGTCTGCCCTGAAAACGGCGGGCGCTTATCATAAGAAAGGCACGCCTGTGACACAGATTTTTCAGTATCTGTTTCTTCTGATCTTTTCAAACAGAAGCATGTACATGAATCTGCTGTCGGGAAGAAATACGCCGGCTTTTGCTAAAGATACGGTATACCGCTTTATGAAATCAACACAGATCAACTGGATCAGGTTCACAACGATACTTGCATCAAGAATTATCAAGGATGCCGTTGTCCCGCTGAATAATGCGGACAGGGAAAATGTCCTCTGTATTGATGACTCCATGTTTGAGAGAAACCGCTCCAAGAAGGTGGAACTCCTTGCAAAAACTTACGACCATGCAAAACATGCTTATAAGTTCGGATTCCGTATGCTGACACTGGGATGGACTGACGGCAGTACGTTTCTTCCGGTCAACAGCATCCTTTTATCCACAGATAATAAGAAAAACCGTGTGAATGAAGCCGTCAGCCTCGATAAAAGAACCGTCGGTTATAAGCGCCGCAAGCTTTCTATGACCAAAGGGACGGAAGTCATGTTGGAACTTCTCAAAGCCGCTAAAACAGGGGGTATTCCCGCAAAATATGTCCTCTTTGACAGCTGGTTTTCTTCTCCTAAATCGCTTCATGCCGTAAAAAATCTTGGCTATGAAGTAATTGGAATGATTAAGAAAACCCCGAAAATGTTCTTCCGATACAATAAAGAAGAACTCTCCCTTATCAATATCTACAAAAGGAACAAGAAACGCAGGGGACGTTCCAGATATCTCTTATCGGTGGAGGTGGAAGTTATCAGGGGAGAAAAATCCATCCCCGCAAGAGTCGTATATGTCCGCAACCGGAATAAGCGGAAAGAGTACCTCTGCCTTATCTCAACGGATACGTCTTTAAGCGAAGAAGAAATCATCCG
>CAJTEM010000090.1 GCA_910575255.1 Lachnospiraceae bacterium
GATGAACTGGTTGAAGCATTCATCAGCACTTTGCCATCTCTTCTACAATCGCAATTAGTTGCGGCATAGCGGTATAAAAGACTGTTCTTTGATAATTGAATCATTGCCAGATATTGAATTTTCAAGGTGCATAGCTAAAATCTATGTGCGAAGTTTGAGATAATAAGTTGAAAAGCCTTTATTCATCCGCATTAGCGGACTTTTTTTATGTCAATACTTTTGAACTTTTTTGTTGTCTTTTATTGCGTTTCACGTGAAACAATGATATAATACTCTCAGGGAGGTGATTTTTTGTACCTTAAAAAAAGCTTCAATCAAAAGAGAAACAAGACCCAGCTTTCTTTTGTCCAGGGATACCGTGTTGATGGGAAAGTAAAACATAAAGTGATTCAAAATCTTGGATATTTGGAGGATTACCTGGACAAATATAAAGACCCTGTAGCACATTTCCAACAGATCGCAAAAGAATGGAATGAAAAGCAGCAAGCACCGGAAACCATTGCCGTGGGACTTTCGGAAAAACTCCCGGATCAATGCCTCAACCGAAAAAATCTTGGCTATGCCATAATTAAGCTTGTCTATGCAAAGCTCCAAATCCGTGAATTTTTCCAAAATAAACAGCGCCAGATCCCCGCAGAGTATAACCTGAACAGCATTTTCTCACTGTTGGTATTCAACAGGTTCCTGTTCCCCTCATCAAAAAAGAACGCTTTTGAGATAAAAGGCAGCTTTTTTGACCGTTTTGACTTCTCGCTGGATGATGTCTACCGGGCGCTTGGCTATTTTTGCAGATATTCACAGGATCTCCAAAGACATCTGCATG
>CAJTEM010000091.1 GCA_910575255.1 Lachnospiraceae bacterium
GAGGGCACTGAAAAAGTCTGATTCTTTGTTAAAAGAATTAGGCTTTTTCTATGAGAAATGGTACAATGGAAACGAACGGAGGGGGATTGAACATGCTGAAAGATAATTCGCAGATGTGCCTATCACTATCACCATATCAGGGGCTTTATGATGCTATTATTCCTCAAAAGCATCTCCTAAGGAGGATCAAAGAAAATATAGATTTCAGTTTTGTAAATCCCATGCTGCGCAAACAGTATTGTGAACATTTCGGACGTCCTGCAAAAGAACCCGAAATGATGTTCAAACTTATGTTTTTAAAAAAACTTTATGATCTTTCCGATGAACGTCTGATCAGCAGTGCCCAGACAGATATGGCCTACAAGTATTTTCTGGATCTTGAGCCAGAATCTCCCATGGTTGACCCAAGCCTGCTGACGAAGTTCAGGAAAACACGCATGACAGAGGATATCCTGGAAGAGATTCTGAAAGAAACCATTCAGCAGGCTTTGGATAAAGGGTTAATCAAATCGGGGACGATCATTGTTGATTCTACCCATACCAATGCGTCTGTCCGCGCAAAATCGCCAACACAGATCCTGCGGGATTTGAGCAAACAATTACGGAAGGAAATCTATAAAAACGCGTATGACTTATCAGAAAGCTTTCCGGAGAAGCCATCCCTGGAAGCGGGCCTGGATGAGGAAATCGCTTATACGGAGGTTCTGCTTTCGGTCCTGAAGGAAGGGATTGCTGCCTGCGGGAATAAAAAGATACAGGACCTGGCGGAAAGGATACGGGGATTATTAGATACGGATAAGATCCGGGAAATCA
>CAJTEM010000092.1 GCA_910575255.1 Lachnospiraceae bacterium
GCCGGCAGGGCTTCTACAAATATCTCACGAACAAAGACCGTCCATGGAAGTATCAGGGCCTGGCAGATGCCATGAAAGAAATCGTCAATGAGGACGAATGTAACGATACATATGGAAGGATCCGGATGTATCAGGCGATGTTGCTGAAGCAGCCGGAGGGAGTACATATTCCCAGTGAGCGGACCGTATACCGGGTTATGGATCAGATTGGCCTGAGCCATCGGCCAAAGAGAAAGCCGGATGGGCTCACAAAGGCAGACCGGGAAGCCATGAAATCGGATGATCTGCTGAAACGGGATTTCCATTCAGATGCCCCATTGGAAAAATGTATTACAGATATCACGGCATCCAACGGGAAACTGTATGTATCTGCGATTTTCGACTGCTTTGATCTTAGCGTTCTTGGTCTGGCAATGGAAACAAACATGAAAGGGGATCTGTGTATCCATACACTGGAAAACGCCCTGACTGCTTATCCCGCACTGGAAGGAGCTGTAATCCACAGTGACCGTGGAACGCAGTATACCAGCGGGGCCTACCGCCAGACCATCGGTAAACACCACATCCATCAAAGCATGAACCGTGCGGGAGGACGCTGCCATGATAATGCCCGTTGCGAGAGTATGTGGGCCAGAATGAAGACGGAACTTCTCTACGACCGCTATGACACAAAGCAGTTGACGGTAGAGGAATTAAAGGTTCTCATCTGGAGATACTTCCTCAGCTACTGGAATAACCGGAGGATTTGTTCAGCCAATGGCGGTCTCCCTCCTATGATAAAACGCAGGCAGTATTATGAGGCTTTGGAGC
>CAJTEM010000093.1 GCA_910575255.1 Lachnospiraceae bacterium
TTGAAAAATCAATACTTTAGTCCATAAAAAAGGCATAAATCGCTTGCTTATGGTATAATTGAGTTGCGAAAAACAATCACACAGCAAGGAGATTTATGCCATGTCAAGTATACCACATTCTGAGGAAAACGAAAACGAGATTTTCAATTCAGTCACAAATTTTATGAATAGATTCCAAATCGGAAAGCTTCTTTTCAAATGTAATGCCGGAAAAGCTAAAGGAATCCCGGTAATCGAAGTGTTTCGATACCTGTTTTGTCTCATTTTCTCGAATCGGAGCATGTATATGCAGCGGAAAACCGGCACATTTGACGGTTCATTCTGCAAAAACACCGTTTATCGTTTCCTCAATAATGCAAAGATTAACTGGTTTCGGTTCACAACCTTACTTTCAAGCCGTATCATCAATGATTTCATGAAGCCGCTTACAGATGAGAACCGCAAAGATGTCTTCATTATTGATGACAGTCTGTTTGACCGTTCCCGCTCAAAGAAAACAGAACTTTTGGCGAAAGTCTTTGACCACTGTTCCATGAAGTACAAGAACGGTTACCGTATGCTGACGCTCGGATGGTCCGATGGAAACTCCTTGGTTCCGATCAACCATTGTCTTATGTCGGCAGCCGATGATAAAAATCTGCTCTGCAAAGCTGCAGACTTCGATGGGCGTTCCCTTGCCGGAAAAAGACGGAAACAATCCAG
>CAJTEM010000094.1 GCA_910575255.1 Lachnospiraceae bacterium
TAAGTCGTGGAATGATAGACAGTAAATTTTCACCTTCCTTTCTTTGATATCTTTGTCTACCGCTTGCTAAAGGCGGTTTATGGCATACACCCTAACGGGCGCACTATCGTTTCCTTACCCAAAATTTCCGCTATCTCTTTTAAGGTGGTCTTTTCCTTCCCTCCGAGGAATAAGGTGGTATCACAATTCCCTTCAATGGTGTCAGCGTTGTCCTTATAAATCGCTTTAAGCTGTGACTTCGACTGCAAGATAATGGAAGCCGATATTTCCCGGCTCCGGATTGTGGCAATCAGCTTCTCAAACTTTGGTATCTGCCCGATGTTTGCAAACTCATCGAGTAAGCAGCGCACATGGACGGGCAATCTCCCATGATACACATCGTCCGCCCTGTCACAGAGCAGGTTGAAAAGCTGCGTATACATGATAGACACGATAAAATTAAATGTGTCATCGGTGTCGGAGATAATGACAAACAACGCTGTCTTTTCATCCCCAATCATGTCAAGTCCCAACTCGTCATAGCTTGTCAGGTCACGCAGCTCTTTGAATAGCGATAGGTAATCCTTTGATGTTATCTCCGGATTTTCCCCCGCCCTAAACCGGGCGTGAACCTTTCAGCTCACCCGGCTTGCCATCAGGAACAGATTTTATTTCAT
>CAJTEM010000095.1 GCA_910575255.1 Lachnospiraceae bacterium
ATTTAGAATGTTCATCGGAATTCAAGGCAAGTACCGAATGCATGTAAAATGGAGATAGTAATATGAGTGATTATGATGAAAATGCATTGTTGCAGCAGATTATGCAGGAACAGTCCAATAAGGGAACAAGGAGAAGAGAGTATCTGGTTCGGGGAGCGACCGTAGTCTGTGACCAGAGCGTTCCCAGAACATCAAGCAAAATCCGGCTACCAAAAGATCATGGAAAGTTTGTGTTAGGCAGAGCCGTTCTTTCAGCAGAAGACAGGACTTCTAATAATATATATGGTTTTGGAAGGTGCAGCACAGGAGAAATCTGTAACCCGGTCATTGTAAGTCCATGGGCAAATGTAAATGAAAATGAAACGATCTTTGACCAGAACGTTCTAAATGGAGTAGGAGTTCCCCATACGGAATCCTATCTGGTATGTACCAATAAGATAACAGGCAGGATTACAGTACTGGATTCGGGGCAGCCATATCAACAAAGAAGAAGCATTCCCGACAATGTGGAAGAGGTCAAAGAGGATCAGTACAAACAGATACCCAATGGGAACCCATGGCTTAAATTTACGCCAGTACAATCCGGACATTATAATATAAACATGAAGGGCCAGGCAGAACCATACTCGATTTCTGTGTATGAAGCTGGATGGT
>CAJTEM010000096.1 GCA_910575255.1 Lachnospiraceae bacterium
CCAGCATAAAAGGCTTTCAGAGAAGTTGCCTCGGATAATGTAAGAACTATTTCAGGAAGTCAGGGATCTGATGCTCTTTCTTTTGTGTAACAGGATTTTCTTTTTGATGGGAAAACCACTTTTCGTTCCAATCCCGGATATGCCTGTTTACGGTTCCCTGTGAAAGTTCAGCATACCGTTCTGTTGTGGAGATCGAGGAATGTCCGAGGAAATTTTTGATTGCCATAATTGGTACCCCGGCTTCCAACATATGTGTGGCGGTCGTATGCCTCATGGTGTGCGGGGTGTAGTGTTTTTCAAGGAACATTTCCGGATGCCCTGCTCTTGCGAGCATGATATATTTTTTATAAATCTCCTCAATACAGGAAATGCTCATCTGCGGATGGGTCTGGCTGGAAAAGATGTAGGCCTCCAACCGACCGGCCTTTCCCGTTTCCTCCAGATATCGTTCCAGGAGAGTTCCGCTAGGCCTTGCAATCACGATCCTCCGGGTTTTGTTTCCCTTTCCAGTAATTGTAAGCTTATAGAGGTTTTTCTC
>CAJTEM010000097.1 GCA_910575255.1 Lachnospiraceae bacterium
GATTGCCGCTTCGTACAATACATACCTGAGACGTTTCCGGCCACGGTAGCTGATCCGGCTTTCGCCGTTATGCTTACCGGAATCGTTGGACACGATTGCGTATCCTGCCAGCTTCTGCAGTTGTTTGGGGTTATCAAAACGTCTAATGTCTCCCACCTCCGCTATGAAGCCGCTGACTGTGGCCAGCCCGATTCCCCTGATGCCCATCAGCTTATCTACATATGGGATCTCTTTCAGTTTTTCCTCTATTCCATGAAGCAGTTCCTCCAACCGCGCCACATATACACCCATGTCATTCAGCAGATTTCTCAATTCAATCCGGGCAGCTTCCGGCGCTTCCTTACTGCCAACGCTATGCTCTGCAGCTGATACCAGGGTCTTTGCCCTCTTCATCCCGGCGCCTCTCAGCTTTGCGTCCCTCCAGATTTGGTTTACACCGTCTGCTCCCAGTTTCCGGATGTCCTCCGGAAGCGGTGCCACCTTCAGTACCATCCGGCCGCTGACTGCCTTTAAATCCCCATAAA
>CAJTEM010000098.1 GCA_910575255.1 Lachnospiraceae bacterium
CTTTTCGCAGCTTATCACGTCTTTCATCGGCTCTTAGTGCCAAGGCATCCACCCTGCGCTCTTATTAGCTTAACCAGCTGGCTTTCGCTTCCGCTACTCCCCACGAATGTATAGCGTTACATTCCTCTGGTCGTTGGTTCTCTCTTCTTTGACATACCTTCCGGTATGTCCCTCGGATGTCTTGATATTTTCTTCTTTGAAGATTCTATCTTTTCTTTTCAATATGTGGTTTTCAAGGTACATGTTTGCTATGACAATTAAAGGTTTTATTAATGTCATAACGTTCAGACTTGATAATTATATCTTCGTCCGAATGGGCTTAAGTGGACTCGAACCACCGACCTCACGCTTATCAGGCGTGCGCTCTAACCGGCTGAGCTATAAGCCCGGTTACTCAATATGTTGTTTATAAATCCGGCACCCACCTGCTCTCCCATATCGTCTCCAATATAGTACCATCGGCCGCTTATGTCTTAACCGTCGTGTTCGGGATGGGTACGGGTGTTC
>CAJTEM010000099.1 GCA_910575255.1 Lachnospiraceae bacterium
ATTGGCAGTTTGACTTGTTTATTTCCCTGATAGCACTACTCCCCAAGCCTCGACGTAGCCACCGCTACGCCTGCGTTTGTGAAGCAGCACTCTCAGGAAAATTTTCTGCGTCAAACTATCCAAAACTTAATTTTCGTTGTACTAGTATAATCCTTTTCAATTAACTATACATTTACGATATTAATTTTTGTACTTTGACATCTTCATTTGGATCAACATCCTGTAAGTTCCATCCCCAGCGGTACACGACAGGGTCTGCATTTATCTCATCGAAGTACTTATAGATACGTCCTTTTAGTTCTTCTTTGGAATCAACCCGGATACCATGCAGTACCTGTTTTGTCATCTTGCTAAAAAAACCTTCTACAAGGTTTAACCAAGATGCGTGTTTGGGAGTAAATACGAATTCAAAACGATCCGGACATGTTTCCAGATATTCCATTACTTTCTGGGAACTATG
>CAJTEM010000100.1 GCA_910575255.1 Lachnospiraceae bacterium
TCCTCCGCCTTGAAGGAAGCTGCCTCCTCTGGCGTCAAAATCGTCTATGTGGATTCTCCGGCTAATGTAGACGCTGAAGCTACCTTCTCCACGGACAATGAAGCTGCCGGTAAGACTGCCGGTGAAGAAATGATTAAGGCTTTAGAGGCTGCCGGCGTTACCTCCGGCAAGATCGGTATCGTCAATGTCAATGCTGCCACGGACTCCACCGTCAAGAGAGAGAACGGCTTCCGCTCCGCTTTTGAAGGAAAAGGCTACGAACTGATGGAAACTCAGTACGGTGAGGGCGATGCGGCAAAGTCTCAGACCATTGCCGAAAATTATATTACCCAGGGTGTCGTCGGCATCTTCGGTTGTAACGAGGGTTCCACCACTGGTACTGGCAATGCCATCAAGGCTTCCGGCAATTC
>CAJTEM010000101.1 GCA_910575255.1 Lachnospiraceae bacterium
AGGCTCAGTAAAGAATGCCATTCCCTTTCCTTTGATGCAATGAGCGCCCACACAGCGGTGGTCTTTACCAGATATATGATGCTGTCCATCGAAAACAGGGAATCCAACGACAACCGGTCTCTTGGGGAATTATTTCTGTACTTTACTGATGAAATGTCTGACATTACATGGATAGAGGCATTTCAGATGCTACTCCAAATGTTCCGGAAACTCTTAGAGGAACACTGCGATCTCGTTGATGAAAAGATAGATGAACTGGTTGAAGCATTCATCAGCACTTTGCCATCTCTTCTACAATCGCAATTAGTTGCGGCATAGCGGTATAAAAGACTGTTCTTTGATAATTGAATCATTGCCAGATATTGAATTTTCAAGGTGCATAGCTAAAATCTATGTGCGAAGTTTGAG
>CAJTEM010000102.1 GCA_910575255.1 Lachnospiraceae bacterium
CATTGCGGAAATTTATATCTTTTACCCTGGCGGCAAGCGGTTCTCCCAGGCGGAACCCGCACCCAAGGAGCATCCGGAGCAGCATACAGAACTCCATGTCCGTCCGGCGGGTTTTCGGGTCTGTATGCCTGTTGGCCCAGCTGTCGGCGCAGGACAGAAGCGTTTGGATTTCCCTGTCCGAAAAAATATATGGGACATAGCTGTCTGATGTTTTGGGGCAGGCGGGCATGAAAACACTGTACCCCTTGTATTGAAGGTACCGCAAAAATTTGCGGAGATAGCTTACCTTATCGCTGACCGTTTTGGGCGCGTTTATCTGCTGGAGTTCCCTGATCCAGTGATTGATGGCTGTTTCCGTAACCCTGTCGGCGTTTTCTGCCACCAGCAGTGAAT
>CAJTEM010000103.1 GCA_910575255.1 Lachnospiraceae bacterium
CATTCCTGAAAAAAGCACATAAAATTTGCAAATTCCACTTCTTATAATTTCCCTTATAGGAAGTACCGCAGTTTTAATGTAGTTTCCTATAAGAATTCTTATAAGAAGTATTTTCTGTGTTTTGGGGTATACTAGAACTATCAAAAGAGGAGTGAAACTGCAAGAATAAGCCAAAATTAGGAAAACCCTAAGAATTTGGGTGCATTTGGTTATAAAATGTTAAAATTTATGAATTGCCAAAAAGGACTAAAGGTGTTATACTGTAACAAGTTGTTTCCATAAGAATTCTTATAGGAAGCATTTTTAAGATACATACCTCAAATTCCATTTTAAAGGAGCTGTCGATGACCCCAAGTCAAGGAATTGATATCATCATACCTGTTTA
>CAJTEM010000104.1 GCA_910575255.1 Lachnospiraceae bacterium
AGGTATGATGATATCAATTCCTTGACTTGGGGTCATCGACAGCTCCTTTAAAATGGAATTTGAGGTATGTATCTTAAAAATGCTTCCTATAAGAATTCTTATAAGAAGTATTTTCTGTGTTTTGGGGTATACTAGAACTATCAAAAGAGGAGTGAAACTGCAAGAATAAGCCAAAATTAGGAAAACCCTAAGAATTTGGGTGCATTTGGTTATAAAATGTTAAAATTTATGAATTGCCAAAAAGGACTAAAGGTGTTATACTGTAACAAGTTGTTTCCATAAGAATTCTTATAGGAAACTACATTAAAACTGCGGTACTTCCTATAAGGGAAATTATAAGAAGTGGAATTTGCAAATTTTATGTGCTTTTTTCAGGAATG
>CAJTEM010000105.1 GCA_910575255.1 Lachnospiraceae bacterium
CCAGTGTTAGTAAGTTAAGGAATCGCGAAGCACAGCCAAGGAAACGGGGAGAGCAGCCATCAGAAATGGTTTGCGAATTTTGACTTTGCAGAGATTTAGAAGTCCTTAAAGTTCTGAGTTTTGCGTTGAAACGAAAATTCACACTGTCTGAGCGTAGCGAGTTTGTGAATTTTCGTTTCGTTTTTAGCAAAAATCAGAACTTTTAGGAATTCTTGATCTCGAAACCGGAAAAAGCAGCAAACCATTTCTGATGGCTGCTCTCCCCGTTTCCTTGGCGTACCTTTCAGAAATGCTTAACTAACTGACATTGCCTGTGAACAGTAAC
>CAJTEM010000106.1 GCA_910575255.1 Lachnospiraceae bacterium
AAGTGCGCCCTATCCAAGAACTCGGATAGGGCGCATTATCCGAGATAAAAACTTATCCGAGGTAAATTGATTAAATCCGATGAATACAGCATTTGAAAACGATTATCTCGGATAATTAACCCCGCTTTCAATTGTGGGTGATTTGTACTTATCCGAGATAATTGGGTAAATCACACCTTTGCCTCTGATAATTTTTGAAATGGCAGTTGCTCTTTTCATAAATAATTATCCGAGGTAATTTCTTTGAAAGCCTTTCATATCGGCAGCTTTGAGAGTTACTTCGGATAATTGGAAATCTCGGATAATGCGCCCT